>CAILKP010000061.1 GCA_903834785.1 uncultured bacterium | reverse complement strand
CTCGAGGATCTCCGCTTCGGCATCGGCAACGAACTGGCCGCGCTGCAGCGCCGCAAGCGTCACGAGTCCCACACCCCCGCTTGGGCCGCCCAGGCCCAGGACCTCTTCGACCGCTGCGTTCGCGAAAGGCTCAACCCCACCGTGATGCGCCAATACAAAATCAGCCAGCGCCTCGCCCAACTGGGCCACAAACTCGAATGAAGACAAGACCAGGCTCTCATTCCAACATCCCGCCTTCATCCTGCCCATCCTGTCCATCCCTGTTCCCTTCTTCTGGCTCTTGTCTTGCTCTGGTCCTCTGGTGCTCTGCGTGAGCCCGTCTTCTGAATCCCCTGCCAAACTCCCCACCCGCACGAAGGTACTTGTGCTCTCAGAGCACAACACCCTCCGTGCCCACCATCAATTCCCCCTCCGCCTCTTCCTTGTCTCTCTCGTCTCGCCTCGTTCACCTCTCCCATCTCCCCGCCTTCATCCTGTCCATCCCTGTTCCCTTCTTCTGCCTCTTGTCTTTCTCCGGTCCTCTGGTGCTCTGCGTGAGCCCGTCTTCTGAATCCCCTGCCCAACTCCCCACTCGCACGAAGGTCCTTGTGCTCACCAAGCACAACGATCTCTCGTGCCCACCATCAATTCCCCCTCCGCCTCTTCCTTTTTTCTTTGATCTTTTCTCTTTCACCTCTCCCAACTCCCCGCCTTCATCCTGCCCATCCTGTCCATCCATGTTCCCTTCTCCCGCCCTTGCCTCGCGACTCACCACGTGCGACTCGCGACTTCTCCCCTCCTGCCTTTCTCCGGTGCTCTGGTCCTCTGCGTGACCCCGCCTTCCTGCCTTCCCCTCGCGTCTCGCGACTCCTCCTCCCCCCGTACCGTCACCCATGAAGCACCTCGCTCTCGCCGCGGCAATGCTCCTGACCTGCATCTTCCTCGCCGCCTGCGCACCCCGCCCGCCCGCCGAGCCCACCGCGTCCATCTCCCCCGTGTTCTCCAAGCAAACCGGCCCCCTCCGCATCGCCATCATCGGCATGGTCCACGGCCATGTCGAGGGCCTGCTCTGGCAGGCCTCCCAGCGCACCGACCTCCAGCTCGTCGGCATCTACGAGCCCGACCGTGCCGTCTTTGACCGCCTCGCCGCCAAGTACAAACTCGATCCCTCCCTCTACCACGCCTCCCTCCCGGCCATGCTCGATGCCACCCGGCCCGAGGCCGTCAGCGTGATGAGCTCCATCCAGGACCACCTCGCCGCAGTTCAGGCCTGTGCCCCCCGCGGCATCCACCTGCTGCTCGAAAAGCCCCTCGCCTTCTCCGCCGCCGATGCCGCCCGCATGGAAGCACTGGCCAATCAGTACCGCGTGCTGGTCCTCACCAACTTCGAAACAAGCTGGTACGCCTCCGTCCGTGAGGCCCAGCGTCTGGTCGCCTCCGGTGAGCGCAGCCCCATCCGCCACATGGTCTTCCGCCACGGCCATAAAGGCCCCAAGGAAATCGGCTGCTCCCCTGAGTTTGTAAGCTGGCTCACCGACCCCGTCGCCAACGGCGGCGGCGCAGTCGTCGATTTCGGCTGCTACGGCGCGGTGCTCGCCACCTGGCTCATGGACGGCCGCCGCCCAACGAGCATCGTCGCCAGCCGCGCCTCGCTCAAGCCGAGTGTCTACCCGCACGTTGATGATGATGCCACCATCGTCCTGACCTACCCCGGCGCCACGGCCGTCATCCAGGCATCCTGGGCTTGGACGCACGACAACAAGGAAATGGACCTCTTCACCGAGCGAGGCTCCATCCACGCCGCCAAGTGGGACGAGCTGTCCATTCGCGAAGAAAACAAACCCGCCCGATCCGTCAAGCCGCCCGCCAAGCCCGACTCGCTCAAGGACGAATGGACCTACCTCCGCCTGGTCATCCGCGGCCAGTGCGAAGTCGACCTGCTCTCGAGTCTGCAGTACAACGTCATCGTCGCCGAGATCCTCGATGCCGCCCGCTCGCGCTAAGCAAGCACCCCCGCGGCATCACCCCCCGTGGCATCGCCCTTCCGGGCGATGGCCTTCGCGTCTTTCCTGCTGACTCCCTCCACTCACCGCCGCCGCCGCCCCGCAATCAGCCCGCCCAGCACCAGCACGCCAAGCGAGCCCGGACCGGGGACCGACACCATTCGGAAGCCGATCTGCTCACGCTCACTCGACGCGATGGTGAGGATGGCGTTGGCCGGTGTGAGCCAGCCCGCGATGTTGTCATACGCGCCGCCGAACAGCAGTCCGCGGAACGGCCCGGCGGGAATCGTGTCGCTGAGCTCATACACATTGCCCGCCATGTCATAGCACCCGTAGTAGTTGGCCGCGTACGAAGCAACGGCCGTGGTGTTGCCGATGCCCGAGGGCAGGTAGTTGGCCTGCGTGCCCGTCGGGGCGGTGTTGCTGCTCGTCGGGTACATCCAGTAGTTGTCACCATCGCCGCCCTGTGCCGCAGGCTGGTAGTACGCCGCCTTGTACCACTCATTGGAGTTGCTGACCGCCCACTGCCACCCCGCGTTCCGCGTCACCGTGTTGGCCGCGATGCCGCCGGAGGTCAGCGTGTACACGCCATCCTCGGTCGTTCCGTTGTTCTGCCCGCCCGCCGGCTGGCCGTTCTGCATCCAGTTAGCAAACCGTGCGGCATCCCAGAAGCTCACATAGTTCACCGGGTTGTTCTCACGCCCGCTCACCGTCGCATACGAGTACGAGCCAGACGAACCCGACCGCGTGATGCCGCCGAACGAGCCCGCCATGGACGTGTTGTACAGGGCAAACGTGTCGGTCGCCGCAACCGAGTTCAGGAACGCGACATACTGCGTGTTGGTGACCTCCGTGGCCCCGATGTTGTAGTTGTACGCAACCGCCCCGAACGACCCGTTGATCGTGGTTTCAGGCAAGTTGCCCGCGTTGCCCACCGCCACCATCGGAATCGTGATCGAGGCCGAAGCGGCCGCGCAGCTGCCAGCGATAACAGCCACCGCGGCGGCCAGACGGACAAAGTTCGTTGCGGACATCGGATCTCTCCTGTAAAAGCGCTCGGCATGAGCCCCCGCCCCAGGACGCGACTACCTCGCTGGGTGCAACATACTCGGAAACCCGGGATTGTCAATGGAAACAGCCAGAACTTGGCCACGATGTCATCATGGTCCGAGTAACTTCACGCCGGCCGGTCATCCTCGGCCACCACGGAGTATCCGCTGACCGATATCTCAAAGTGTTCACGCCTTGCCGCGATGTAGGCCGGATCCGCAAAGAACGCCTCACGCACGGCCCGTGAGGGGAACACGATGCTGAATAACCGGGTGATCGGGTGAGTTGCTGGTGCTTTGAGCACCGAGTCCACAACCAGGTCATACCCAAAGTGCCCGCCGTATCCGGTCAGCACCGGCAGCATCGCCGCCCGGTACTTGGTGTAGCGATCAGTGTCGACGACGTTCATGGCGATGACAACGGTGTGTGGCATGGGACCCACACTACGCCCCGCGGCGGGTATCTTGTTCGCAACAGCGCCAGAGCAAACCCGGCCACGGTTGCCCGCCCGGCCATCTAAACACTGATCACGGCCTTGCGCAGCCGCAGGCTGCTGGTCACCACGCACACACTGCTCATCGCCATGGCCGCGCTGGCGACCACCGGTGAGAGCAGCCAGCCCGTGACCGGATAGAGCGCGCCCGCCGCCAGCGGAATCCCGATGATGTTGTACACAAACGCCCAGAACAGATTCCGCCGGATCGTCCGCATCGTGGCCCGCGCCAGCGTCAGCGCCTCGGGCACGGCACGCAGGTCGCTTCGCAGCAGCGTGATGTCCGCCGACTCGATGGCCACATCGGTGCCCGATCCCATCGCAACACCCACATCGGCCTGAACCAACGCCGGCGCATCGTTGATGCCGTCGCCGACCATGCCGACCTTTCGCCTCTGACGCTGCAGTTGCCGCACCTGCTCGGCTTTGGCCGAAGGCAGCACCTCTGCCAGAACATGGTCAGGATCGATGCCGACCTGCGCCGCAACCGCCAGCGCAGTCTCGCAGCGGTCGCCCGTGAGCATGTGCACGGCCACACCCATCGCCCGAAGCCGCGAGATCGCCGCAGCCGCTTCCGGCCGGATGCTGTCGGCCACGGCCAGTACACCAGCCAGAGTTCCATCAACCGCGACCATGACTGTCGTCTTGCCCTCACGTGCCAGTTCCGCGGCACGCGATCGCTCGGCATCGCCCACGCCGGAAATCCCTCGCAGTGCGAGCAGCCCGGGCGTGCCGATCAGCACGTGCCGCCCGTCCACCGTCGCTTCGACACCGCTGCCCACCAGCGTCACAAACGCCGCCGGCTCCGACGGCTTCAACCCGCGATGCCGTGCCGCCCGCACCACCGCCGCGGCAAGCGGATGCTCGCTGGCTGCTTCCGCCGATGCCGCCAGCCGCAGCAGCTCGCCCTCACCGCCGGCAAACGCCGGCACCGCGACCGCATCGGTCAGTTCGGGCGCACCCTTGGTGATCGTGCCCGTCTTGTCCAGCACTATGGTGTCCAGTCCGTGGGCCGCCTCCAGCGCTTCGCCGCCCTTGATCAGGATGCCATGCTCGGCTCCCAGCCCCGTGCCGACCATGATCGCAGTTGGTGTGGCCAGCCCCAGCGCGCACGGGCACGCGATGATCAGCACGCTGACGGAGGTCAGCACCGCCATGCTCAGCGCACCTTCGCCGGTCCAGAGCAGCATCCACAATCCAAAGGTCACCGCGGCAAGACCGAGCACCACCGGCACGAACACGCCGCTGATCCGGTCGGCCAGCCGCGCGATGGGTGCCTTGCCGCCCTGGGCTTCCTTGACTTGCCGCACGATCTGCTGCAGCGCGGTATCCAGCCCCACCTTCGTAGCCGCGCAACGCAGCACGCCGGTGGTGTTCAGCGTCGCGGCAAACACGGGATCTCCGGTCGCCTTCTCAACCGGCACACTCTCGCCGGTGAGCATGGACTCATCTACTGCGGACTGGCCGCTGGCCACCGCGCCGTCGACCGGCACCTTCTCACCCGGTCGCACGATGAACGTGTCGCCGACAATCACCTGGGCCACTGGCACCTGCACCTCCTGCCCGCCGCGCACCACCGTCGCCGTCTGCGGCTGGAGGTTCAGCAGCCGCGCAATCGCCGCCGTTGTTCGCCCCGTCGCCTTCGCTTCCAACGTGCGGCCAAGCAGGATGAGCGTGATGATGCCGGCCGCCGCCTCGAAGTACACAGGGGCAGCCGCACCCCCATGCCCGCCATGTCCACTGTGCCCCGCCGCGGCAGCCGCTGCCGGCAGAACCCCCGGCCACACCGTTGCCACCAGCGAGAACAAATACGCCGCCCACGTCCCGAGCACCACAAGCGTGTCCATAGTGGCCGAGCCGTGCCGCCCGGCCATGAACGCCGCCCGCAGGAACGGCCACCCGCACCACAGCAGCGCGGGCGTGGCCAGCGCGAGCTGGACGAAGTTGATCCACGGCACGTTGAACGCCGCGATCGCCCCGTGCGACATGGCGATGACCATGAGCGGCACGGTGAGCACCGCGGCCACGATCAGCCGTGCCCGCAGGAGCTTGCCAGCCGCGTGATGGTTGCTGTCCACTTCCGGTGGCTGTGCGACACCGATGCCTGCATCCACAGAAGCAGCCCGAGCCGCCTGAGGAGTGACCGCTGCCTGGGCCGCGGCCACCGCTGCGGCTGGTGCCGGTGGGACCGTCGCCGAGAAGCCGATGTCGCTAATGATCTCGGCAACCGCGGCAGGGGTGATCGCCGCGGGGTCGTAGTGCACCGTTGCGGTGTGCATGGGGAAGTTCACGCTGGCCGCGCTGATTCCCGGCTCGCGGGCCAGGCGCTTCTCGATGCGGGCGGCACAAGCTGCGCAGGACATGCCTTCGATGGGCAGGTCGCAGCGGGCTTGCGGTGCGGCCAATGGCGGCTCATGTGTCTCGGTGTTCATAGTGTGACTCCGAGGCCTGTTAGCGTGAGAGCTTGCTGACCAAGTCAAGCAGCTCGGTGATCATCTCGTCGCGGGTGTCGCCCTGAGTACCCATGGCCCGGGCGGCGCAGTGGCGCACGTGGTTGGCCATGAGGTTGCGGGCCACTGAGTGAAGCGACTCGCGGACGGCGGCGACCTGGGTGATGATGTCGGCGCAGTACCGGTCATCCTCGATCATGGCCGCGATGCCGCGGACCTGGCCCTCGATCCGGCGCAGGTGCTTGAGGTTGGCCTGCTTGATCTGCGTATCGACCCCGGCCGCGTGAGCTCCGGGGCCGACGAGCCGGGCGGTATCGGTGGTGGCGGCTTTGCCAGCAGCACCAGCAACTGGTGCCGCGTCATCACCGTCGCAGCACGGCGGCGCGCCGCGGCTGGCCTGAGCTGGCTGAGCCTTCTTGGAGCGAGAACGTGAGGGGGAGTGGTGGCTGGGTTGGTCGGGCATGAGCGAGGAGGTGTTGGACGGAGCGTGAACTGATAGATGAAGTATACCCCGGTGGGGTATCTGGAGTCGCAGCCCCGGTGGCGGTGGTCCTCGCCGCGGCACTGGTGCCGGGCTCGATGCGCGACAAAGCGTTGTGCCGACACCGCGTGGTACTGCCGCTGTCGGCGGCGATCGGCGTGGCGGGCATCTGCTGGGCGGTGGCCCGAGTGCTGGTGTGATCGCTCAGGCAGAACGGCCTGATGAGGCTCGGGCGGCGATGACGCGGAGGCAGGTGCTGATCAGTGCGGCGCGGTCGATGGGCTTTGATGCGTACGCATCGCAGCCGGCGGCGAGGCACCGCTCGACATCGCCGCTCATGGCGCAGGCGGTCAGTGCAACGATCGGCATGGTGCAGCCCATCGCACGGAGGCGGCGGGCGGTTTCGTAGCCGTCGAGCTTGGGCATCTGCATGTCAGTCAGCAGGATGTCGAAGCGGACGAAATTGGCCAGCGGCCCTGTGTCGGTGCCGTCGGCGGTCAGCATTTCTATGGCCAGGCGGCCATTGGCCGCCGTGGCGACGGCTGCGCCGGCCTTGGTGAGGTGGAAACTGATAAGCCGGCGGTTGTCCTCGCCGTCCTCGGCCAGCAGCACGCGGACGCCGGAAAGCGGCAGCGATGGTTGGGCGGGCTGCATCGCCGGTGCGTGACCGGAGAGCGGCAGGGCGTCGGCAGCAGCGGCCGGCTTCGGCCCGCCGAGCTCGGCTGCCCTGACCGTGAGCGTGAACGTACTGCCCTGGCCGGGTGTGCTTGCCACCGTGATGTCGCCGCCAAGCATCTCGGCGAGTCGCTTACTGATGCGCAGACCCAGCCCCGTGCCGCCGAATCGCCGGGTGGTGCTGGTATCGGCCTGGACGAAGGCGCCGAACAGGCGGCCGAGCTGTTCGCTCGTCAGGCCGATGCCGGTATCGATGATGCTGAACCGGAGCGTAGAGGTCTCGGTGTGATAGCCCGCACGGAGCGTGACGGACCCCGACGCGGTGAACTTGATGGCGTTGCCGACGAGGTTGACCAGAATCTGGCGCAGCCGCAGCGGGTCACTGCTGACGCGGGCAGGCAGCGGCCCGTCGAACTCGGCGGTGAGCCGGAGGTGCTTGGCGCGGGCACTGACATCCATGAGCTCGAGAGCATCGGCGATGAGAGAGCCCGGGCTGAACTCGGCGTTCTCCACCGTCATGCGACCGGCTTCGATCTTCGAGAGGTCGAGGATGTCGTTGATGATTGTCAGCAGGTGCTCGCCGTTGCGGCGGATTGTGCTGATCCAGTCGAGGTGTGTTGCCGATTTGCCTTCCGCCTCGACGGCGAGCATGTCGGCAAATCCCAGGATCGCAGTCATGGGAGTGCGGATCTCGTGGCTCATGTTGGCCAGGAACTCGCTCTTGCTTCTGCTGGCATCCTCGGCGCTGGCTTTGGCAACCTCAAGCTCCGCGGTGCGGGCCTGGAGGACGATGGCCTGCTCGGCCAGGCGACGGTTGGCCTCGGCGATCTCCGTCGTGCGGTGTTCCAGTTGCCGGGCCGTCAACCAGGCGGCCGTGTCATCGCGTGTCACCTTGATAAAGCCCGTGCACCGGTTATCGGCATCGCACACGGCGGTGATCGAGCCGGCGACGTGGTACCGCGAGCCGTCCTTGCGGAGGTGCCAGGAGCACACGGTGGCTCGGCCCGTGGCAGCGCCTTCAGTCAGCAGACGCTGTGGCACACCGGCGGCTCTTTCCTCAGGCACGAAGTTCTCGCCGAAATGCAGGCCGATGCGCTCGGCGGCGGTGAAGCCCTTGAGGCGTTCGGCTCCGGCGTTCCACGAGGTAACGACGCCCTGCGCATCGAGCGTGATCATCGCGAAGTCCGTCGCGTAATCCACAACCATCCGCTTGAATGCCTCTGCGGCGTGGAGCTGGTTGGAGCGACGGGCCAGGTCAAGCTGGGCGGCAACGAGACCAGCCAACGTGCGAAGGTTGCCGAGCTGATGGGGTGTGATCTCTCGTGGCGAGGTATCGATCACGCACAGCGAGCCGAGCGGCAGGTCGTCCTGGGTTTTGAGCGGAACTCCGGCGTAGAACCGGATTCCCGGGCCTCCCGTGACGAGTCCGTTCTCGGCAAACCGCGGGTCTGCCGTTGCATCGGGGACGACCAGTGGCTCGTCCTGCAGGATCGCGTGGGCACAAAAAGCCACGTCTCGAGGAGTTTCCTTGCAGTCCAGGCCCGTGACTGCCGGGAACCACTGCCGCTCGGTGTCAACCAGACTGATCGCGGCGATCGGTGTGCCGCAGAGATCGGCGGCAAGTCTGACGACGGCATCGAGCAGCGCTTGTGCTGCTGAGTCGAGCAGCCCCGTTTCCCGGAGAGCTTGCACGCGGGCGGCTTCTTGTGGGTGGAGAGGTGCACGCATCGGTGGAAACGGAAACGAGAGGCACGCGTCATCGGCTCAGTCGCCACCGCGTCCGGCAACGCCGGGCGAACAACACCCAGTGGCAGTGGGGAGTATCGGTAGCCAGGCGACCGTCGTCCACCCTGGTCGCGGAGTACCGAGGCAGGTCAGGACGGTTGTCTCCCATTTTCAGGTGAACGCCGCCCCATCGAAACTCGGTCTCCGGCGCGTGACCGAGACAGATGGCCCGGCGAGCGCCTTTGGGGACGGCTTGTGAGGTTAATGTTTGGTTGGCCAGGATTTGAGCACGGCGTGCACGCCGCGGACCGGGTTGACCATCTGTGTGATCCGGAGGTCAACGCACGAACTGGCCAGGGCCAGAGCCTGCGGGCGGGTGAGCGAGAGTTCGGTGGTCATCACGTTGAGCATGGCAGCAGAAGCCATGCTCGCGGCGGCATCGAGCGAGTCGCCAAACCCCAGAGTTATCCAACCCTCGTTGGTGCAAGCCCTCGGTGAGGTGAGCCCGGCTTGCTTGTGGAGGATCAGTCAAAGTCGGAGTTCCTCGAGCGGGCACTCGATGGCGGTGCCGCTGAGTTCGCCATCGCCCTGTGCGGCGTGGCCGTCACCGGCGGAGAGCATGGCACCGGGGACTTTGACCGGCAGCCAGAGGGTTGACCCGGCGGTGAGTTCGCGGCAGTCCATGTTGCCGCCGCAGTTTCGGGCCAGCCACCCGCTGGCGTGGGGTTCGTTCGGGCACAGGCCGATGGTTCCTGGGAACGGGCGCAGTGGCACGCGGTGCCCGGTGTCGCTGGTTGCGGTGCCGGCGGCCTGGTCGATGGTCCATCGCAGCAAGGTCAGGGGTGCATCTCCGATTCCGAGCGCCGCATTGTGCGCCGCGCTGGCCATGCCGGCACCGGCGTAGGTCCAGCCCCATGGGGCGGTACGGACGTGCTCGATGCGGATCTCCAGCGCATCGCCGGGTTCGGCACCGCGGACGGCCACGGGGCCGGCCAGACACGGGCCGTTGTCGCGGGCCGGGTCCCGCGGCTCGACCTTGCGTCGCGGGGCGGTGGTGCTCGTGGGCGGCTCAAGGCCCCAGTTGACATCGGGAACCGAGAAGCTCACGGTGTCGCCGGAGTCGACCGTCAGCACCGCTGCGGCGGCGGAGGAGAAGTGGGCATGAAGGTGACCGCGCAGCGGCAGCAGCGTGTGATGCATGGCGGCAACGGTGGTGTGCGAGCGGCGGGGAGCCGGACCGGCAGTGCTCCCGGGGCGATTGTGCGGGTGTGCCGCGCTAGGCTTTCTCGTATGGCATCTGATGCGCAACCGTCGACCGCTGCTCCCGCTTCCAAGCCCGTGACCCAGACCAAGATCATGGGGACGGACATTCCCGATGTCACCGCCGCATCGGCGGCCAATGACGCGATGAAGCGGTGGATGTCGCGCGTGGCGGTGACGACGGCGGTGCTGGCAACCCTGGCGGCGATGGCGGCGAGCTTTGCCTCCAGTCACCTCAATGAGTCGATGATCGACCAGATGCGGTCCAGTGACCAGTGGGCGTACTACCAGGCCAAGGGCGTGAAGCTGGCGATCCTGGAAAGCAAGATGGAGACGCTGCCCGCCCTGGGCAAGGAAGTGATCGCGGCCGACACGGCCCGGGCCGAGCGCTACAAGGGCGAGCAGGCGGAGATCTCGACAGTGGCCAAGGGCCACGAGAAGTCGTGCGAGGATCATCGCCGCCGGTACAAGATCATCGGCCGAGCGATCACGGCGTTTCAGGTGGCCATTGCGCTGTCCGCCGTTGCGCTGCTGATGCAGCGCAACTGGTTCTGGTTCCTTTCGATCTCCGGAGGCGTCGTCGGTGCGGCGTTCCTGGCCTGGGGAATGTGGCCGGGGTGAGCCGTCAGCGTCGCCGCGGGCCCGGTTCAGGACAAGCAGGCCGCCGCAGGTGGAGGCACACGGCCTGTCCAAGTGCGGCGGCTGCGTCTGAGGGGTCTGGGGTTGCGTGGGGTCGTGGGTTCATCGTCGGCGTCGGGTCATCAGCAGGCCGCCGAGGCCGAAGACCACTGCGGCGGCAGGTGCCGGAACCACATAGAACGGCAGCTCAACACCTTGCTGCACATCGCCCGCGGCGATGGGACGCCACTGGCCGGCGTTCAGTTGCATCGCGTTGCCGCTGATGGTGGCGCGATCCAGCCCCTGGCCGGACATGACAAAGGGCGAGAAGGCCGTCGTTGAACTGCCGAGTTGTCCCGTGACCGCGTAGTCGAGCCAGTAGGTTCCGGCATCCAGCGACTGGCCGCCGAAGTCGGCGACGATCTCCATTACCGGTCGCGAGGCGGTGGTGAGCGCACCGTCAAAGTGCCGGGTGATGCCGGTCCACGAGGTGGAGAACATGGTGCTGCTGCTGGCGATGATCGACGAGCCGGGGGCATTGGGCATGCCGCTCCAGATGCGGACATTGACGCCGGTGAACGGCGAAGTCGGCGTGCCGGAGTACGTGCCGGTCATGTACGCGAACACGCCAACGTGTGTGACGGAAGTGGGGGCGGTGAGCGTGAAGTCGTCGGCGAGCCGGAAGTTGCCCGTCGCGGTGGAGCCGGCGGTGTTGACCGCGGCGGTGGCCTGGCTGGCGTTGTTGCCGGCGAATGGACCGATACCGGGATCAGTCACGATCGCCGGGGTAAGGCCGGTGCTGCCGTTGCTGAAGACCTGCCCGTGTGCCGCGGCCGCAAGTGCCGAGACTCCCGCGATGGTCAGGAGCATGCGGGCAGGGGAGGCCAAGGGGGTGGATGAGCGGTGCTGCATGAGATTCCTGTCTGAGGCCGGCGTCTTGATGGTGTGGTGCGTGCTGCGGTGAGGTGCGAGGTCGTTGGTCGGACCGGTGCCAGGTCCCCGGGCACGGTGCTCCGGGGCAGGGTGGCCAAGGAACACTGTGCGATAGAGGTGAGGGCGGAGCAACCGCCGTACTGGCCGGCAGGGCGGGGGCAGGTGTTATCGCCCGGCATGGGCGGCCGGGGTGGCGTGAGCCGGCTGGCTTTACCGTGGTTTGCCGCCTCGGAATCTGCTGTTGCGAGGCCTGCTGAGCAGGCGGAGGAAACCGAGCGGAATTCGCTGGTTGCGACGAAATTATGTGATATATTTATCACATGATGTTCCCGGACGGTCCGGCAATCAACCCGTTTGAAGGTCTCCTGCTAGCCCGGCCGGGCGCAGCAGGTGCAGAGGCCTCCGGTCGCTCGACGGTGCGAGCCGAGCGGCAACGGGTGGATCGCGTGTTCAAAGCGCTGGCCAGTGAGTGCCGCAGGCAGATCCTCGATGAGCTTCGCACTGGCCCGAAGGCCACGGGCGAGCTTGTCCTGCGCTTCCCGGAGCTCTCGCGCTTCGCGGTCATGCAGCATCTCGGGGTGTTGATCAAGGCGCAGCTTGTGGTGGCCAAGCGGTCAGGCCGCACGAAGCAGAACTATCTCAACCCGGTGCCCCTGCAGTTGGTCTATGAACGCTGGGTGAGCCGGTACGAGGGGTTGTGGGCCGGGTCGCTGACGGACCTGGCGCGCCGGGTTGAAGGCGGGCCCGGCGCGGCGGTTGTGCCGGCAGAGGCAACTCAGCCCGAGTCGTCGGGGATCGCACGGCCGGTGACTGGTTCGCGGGGTGGGCCCAAGCGTCGTGTGCCGAAGTGACGGAGTGGTTTTGAGTTGAGCGTTCTTCGTTTCTCTGAGCCCGTGTCCACGATTTGGAGTCTTCCCATGCTCGAGCGTGTCTTTCGGATCGACATCAACGCCCCGGTGTCGCGCGTGTGGGATGAGATCACCCGGCGGGGTGTGGCCCATCCGGCGATGTTCGGCACATATCTGCATGCGGAGATGAAGCCAGGCTCGGTCATGAGCTACCGGGACAAGTCGGAGAAGCACACGTTTGTGCTGGGAAAGATCCTTGAAGTTGAGCCGCCGCGGCGGCTGGTGCACACGTTCCGGTTCTCGATGGAGGCCGATGAGCCGACCCTGGTGGTGTGGGAACTTACTGAGTCCGGCGGGGGCACACGAGTCACCGTGACGCACTCCCGCTTTGCCGGCGAGACGCGGACGTACAAGTCCGTCAGCACCAGCTGGCCGAAGATCCTGGGTATCTACAAGCGTCAGATTGAGAGCAACTCGGTCGCGCTCGGTGTCCGGATGCTCAACGGCATGATGATGGCCATGAGCTTCATGCTGCCCAAGAAGGCGGGGACTGAAGTGGCCATGCAACTGCCGCTGGATGTGCCGCCGGGGTGTTGGGGGGGTGGGGCGAAGCGGCTGCCAGCTTGGATCCAGTGAGCGGTGATGACGGATTCGGACATGCACCGGTCAACGCGTGTTGGCGAGCATGTGGCGCAGTCGATCGGCCTTTCGGTATACGCTCAGTTGTCGGTTTGTCGCATCGTCGGCCGGCGACGGCAAGCCGAATGGCAGTGCGCTCGGTGTGCGAGCGTGTCGAGATGAATGGCTCTTCTGATCTGCGGGATGATTCATCGATGGGAGAATCGGTCCAAGTTCTACTTGCGGTTTTCGGTTCGCTCGCTGGAGCAGTAGCGGTCGTGCTTGCTTACTCCCGGAGCAGAAATGATCCGTGGACCTGGGTACTCGTGGCAGGAATGATCGCCGCCGCATGCTTTGTTGTGTTGATCGTCGGTTGGGTTCGACGGTTCTCGGCGCCGGACTTCTTCAAGCTCGCCGGGCGGCGGCCATTTGAACGTGATGGGCTGTTGTTCATTCCGAGGGTCGTGTCGGTCGGAGCGGGCTTTCAGTTGGTGGTCTACTACCAGAATCGGTTTCAGAATCGGTGTACCGTGTCGGTGTGGCTTGCCCCCGTTCCCGGTTCTTTGCTGGAGCGTGACGGGGGAAAGCCGCTGGAAATCCGATTCGATGTGGATGGCGGTTGCTTTGGCATCGCGAGGCAGTCGCTTGAACTGCCACCGAGTTGTGTTGGACAAGTTGCACGAATGGAAGTTGCCGCGAGAGTTCGGTATCCCGAACGCCGAGGCCGGTCGTGCAATCTGCAGGTGGGACTCCCGGTCGGTACGCGGTTGCGTACTTCGGCTCAGGAAGTTCGTCACGTTGTTTTGCTCGCCTTGGTCGGGCGCTTGCAGGGCCGCCCCGCACAGGTCTCGCTTCCCGTGCCGCCGGTCGGCTCAGGCCCGACATCTCATCAGGAGGCCGCAACTGCGGTGGTGTTGTGGCAACCAGGGCAGCCTGAGGATCGTGTGGCCGATGTCGTCGCGGCAGTCCGTGCCTAGAGGTCTCTTGCCGCTCCAGTGCGAGTGTTGACGGCCATAAACTCCTTGCAGTGACCCCATCGTTCACATCCGCCGCAGCACCGCGCCCAACCGGAACCACCCGGCGCTGGCCGCGCGTGCAGCGTTGGGGGCGGTTGGTTGGTTTCGCGGCAGTCTATTTCGTTGCCACGTTCGCCTGCGGAGCGTTGCTCGGGCCGATTCGGGTCATGGTGCTTGAGCCGCGGCTGGGCCCGACCTTGGCCGTGCTCTGTGAGGCCCCGTTGATGCTGCTGGCGAGCTACCTGATCGCTGGCTGGGTGCTGCGGCGGCTGGCGCGTTCGTGCTGCGGCGTCAGGAACCTGAGTGTGGCCGACGGCCTGGTGCTCGGCGGGCTGGCGCTGGTGATGCTCATTGCCGCGGAATGCACGCTGGCCGTCACGCTGCGCGGGCAGTCGGTGGCGCAGTACTGGGGCCACTTTCTTCAGGGGCCCGGGCTGGCCTCCGCGGTGACGTTCCTGGGGTTTGGGCTCATGCCAGCCGTCCGGCTGCAGGTTCAAAAGAGCAGAATCGTGCAATGATCACCGTTTTTATTCGGACGTCATGCCGATGATTCTGGCAATACGCTTGCCCGGTGTGCGTTGTACACGTCAGCAAGACCCGCGGATTGCAAGCCGCAGGCGGCACCCTTGGCGTTTCGATCGTGAAGTACGACCGCTGAAGTTGATCCGCCGACTGACCCGGCTTTGAAGGACCCTGTGCTTGATGGCTGATGCTGGCCCATCTTCCGAGCGTCTTGCGACCGCGGCGTCCGCTGCGCCCTCGTCGGGTGCGGCGGGGCGGGCCGCGGACGGTGCCGAAGCGGTCCCGTCAGTCCAGGCCTTGCCGATGGCGGTGCTTCAAGCCGCCGCGGCGGGCGACCAGCGGGCCTGGGCCGAGCTGGTTGGTGTCTACGGGCGTCGCGTGTACGCCCTGGTCCGGTCAAGACTGCGTCGGCCCGAGCTGGCCGAGGAGATAACCCAGTCCGTGTTCGCCACGATCGCGTCCAAGTTGACGGCAGGCCAGTACGACGAGCAGGGCCGCTTTGAGGCCTGGCTGTTTCGTATCGCCGTCAACCGCATTCGCGATGAGATCCGGCGGCAGCGGCGGCAGACCGAGACGGTGGATTCCGAGATGCTCAGCGACGTGGCCCAGAGACCTGCTGAAGCTGCTGCCGGTAACCGTGCTGCGATTGAGTCCCTCCGGCTTGCGATGGCCCGACTGCCGGATGCTGACCGCGAGGTGGTTGAACTGCGGCACCACGCGGGGCTGACCTTCGCCCAGATGGCCGACATGCTCTCTGAGCCGCTGGGGACGCTGCTGGCCCGCCACCACCGGGCACTGAAGAAGCTCAAGTCGATCCTTGCCGGACAAGGGGTTGACGAACTGAGTCCGGACGAGCACGACAGCGAATACGACGATGACGGGGAAGGCCCCGATGCGATGAAACGAGGTTCCCGATGAAGAACAACTCCTTGAACAACCTGCCCGATGATGTCCTGCTGGCCGATGAGGTCCGCGGGATTGCCGCCGAGCTTGATGCGCTCGCCGGGGCCGAGCGGGCCGCCATCAGCGACAGCCGCCTGGTGGCGATCGCGGCCGCGACGGCACCAGTCCCCGCCACGCTGAAACTGGCCGATGGCGCGACGGTGCGGCAGCCGGCTTCCCACCGCCCGATGCGGTTCCGCACGGCCCTGCGGCTGGGCGGCTCAATGATGGGCGTGGCGGCGATGGTGACGGTGGCGATGCTGCTGTGGCCGGCCGGTCAGTCCTCAACGGCGGTGGCGGCCAGCAGCGGGGCGGATGCCGCACTGGCGCTGGCCGAGAAGCTCGATGAGAAGCTGAGTCTCGATGCCTTTGACTCACTGCTTGCCGACACCAAGGCGATGGATACAACGCTGAACTCGCTGAAGGCGGATACCGGCAGCGACCCGAGCAGCGAGTCCTGAGTCGATGTGATCGCGTCGTCGCAGATCGTCGGACGACTGCTGCCCGTGCCGTGTCTGCCTGCAAGAATCAACGCCCCTTGAGTTTGGGGACCATGCCCATGAAGACCCACCTTCTGACCATCTCACTGCTCGCCGGTTCGCTGGGCATCGCCACCTGGGCTTCGGCCTTGCAGCCAGGCGATGCCTCACCGCCGCCGCCGCGGGGCGGGCCGGACAACGCTGAGCCGCGTGAAGGTCCGGGCAACGGCCCGGGCCGGCGCGGGATGCAGGGAGAGCGGCAGGGAGATCGGCCCGGTGGCGGTCAGGGGCCGATGGGCCGGGTGGGGAGGGCGGGGAGGGAGGGGAGGGATCCGGCGATGATCAAGGGTGCGGTCGACCGCATGCTGGAGCGGTCCATTCAGTTTACAGAGCGGCTGCAGGCCATCAAAAAGAAGTTGGATTCGGGCGTGCCGGTGATGGAAATCCGCGAGGACTTCGATCAGGCGATTCGTTCGCTGGGCGAGGGAATGAACCAGATGGGCCTTGGGCCGCGTGGTGGCATGGGCGGCCCCGGCGGCATGCGTGGCGGCGAGGGCCCGGATGATCGGCCCGATGGCCCGGGCGTTGGTGGCGGTGATGGTGCGGGTGGGCCGCCGCTGGCTCCGCTTGGCGGTCGCAATGCCGGCCGCGGCGCGGGTGGGCCGGGTGGCGCGGGCGGACCGCCGCAGAAGCTGACCGCCGAGGAGCGGACACGCATCGAGAATGCGATGAAGACGCAGGCACCGACAGCCTTCGCGGAACTTGAGGCGGTGCGGGCCAAGAACCCCCACGCGGCCGAGCGGATGTTTGAACGGCTCGGTCCGCGGCTGCGGCTCGTTGTTGAGCACAAGGAAAAGGCTGGTTCGGATTACGAGTCCAAGAAGGCCGATCTGGAATCGTTCGTTGAAGCGATGCGGGCCGGGCGACTGCTGGCCGAGGAGCGGAGCGGGGCGAACAAGCCGGAGGTCATCGAGCAGCTTCGCGGGCAACTGCGGGCGGCCATCGGCAAGCAGGTGGACATCCGGCTGAGAATGCAGGAAGAGCAGTTGGGGGAACTGACGCATCGTGCCCAGAAGCTTCGTGAGGAGATCGAGCGGAACCGGGCCAACAAGGACAAGTTTGTTGAGGACCGAGTCTCCGAGACGATGGATGCTGGTAAGCGCGACGGGCCCAAGAAGTAACCGCCGCCGGAACCTGCAAGGGAAAACCCTAGAAAATTGTACAGGGCGTGGTTATGCTTACGCCAGTGGGCAGCGAGCCGTCCGGCAATCCGTCAGATTTGTACAGTGTGGCCGGTGAGGCGACCCCGGGTGGCCCTGCCGCCAAACGTGAAAGTGCGGGATCAGGTGCGACGCCGTCGCGAGGTAGCGGCCATTCGCTGGGGCCCGACGGGCTGGGCGGGTCGGGGGCAATCAACATCGAGCACGCGGGCGACCAGATCGGCCCGTACACCCTGCTGAGCGTCATCGCCGAGGGCGGGTTCGGCGTGGTCTGGCTTGCCGAGCGGCTGCAGCCGTATCAGCAGCGGGTGGCGATCAAGATTGTCAAGGCGGGCATGGACTCGCGCCAGGTGCTCAGCCGGTTTGAGCGGGAGCGTCAGACGCTGGCGATCCTGGAGCACCCGGGTATCGCGCGGGTGATCGACGGCGGGCTGACCCAGCAGGGGCGGCCGTACTTCGTGATGGAGTACGTCTCGGGCTCCTCGGTCACGGAGTTCTGCGACCAGCACAGTCTGGGCTTGCGGTCGCGGCTTGGCCTGTTTGCGCAGATCTGCCGCGTGGTGCACGCGGCGCACGTCAAGGGTGTGATCCACCGCGACCTCAAGCCGGCGAACATTCTCGTCGAGGGCGATGCGGACCGTGCGCGGCCGCGGATCATCGACTTTGGTATGGCGCGTGTGGTCAGCCAGCAGAGCGAGCTGTTTGCCCAGAGCGAGCAGGTGGTGCTCGCCGGCACGCTGGAGTACATGTCTCCAGAGCAGGCCAAGCTGGAGACGGGCATTGATACGCGCAGCGACGTGTACGCCCTGGGCGTGATCCTGCACGAGCTGCTCATCGGCGAGCTGCCGCTGGCCAGCTCGATGCTGCGGAGCGTGCCGCTGGACCAGGCGCGGAGCATGCTGGGCAACGCGACGGCCCGCCGGCCCAGTGAGAAGCTGCGGGCGATGACGCCGGAGCGTGCGGCACGGGTGGCGCAGCGCCGGGTGACAAGCGTGCGCGAGCTGGGCGACCGGCTGCGTCGCGAGCTTGACTTGATCGTGGCCATGGCCACGCGGCCGGAGCGTGACCGGCGGTACCAGTCGGCGCTCGCCCTGGCGGAAGATATCGAGCGTTACCTTGCCGGCGAGGCGCTCATCGCCGCGCCGGACTCTGCGATCTACCGCCTTGGCAAGCTCGTGCGGCGGAACCGGCTGGCCTTCGGTGCCGCCGCGGCACTGCTGATGGCACTGATCGGCGGGCTTGTGGGTACCTCCGTTGCGCTGCAGGTGGCCATCAAGGCGAAGGCGGAAGCGGATACGGCGCGGGAGGCGACGTCCGAAGCGCTGCAGGTGGCAATCAAGGCCAAGGCGGATGCGGAGAGCGCCCGGGAGGCAACCAAGGGAGCTCTGGAACGCGTCAAGGCGACGGTGTATGCGTCGCGCATCTCAGCGTCGGCAAGTGACCTGGAGGCGGGCCGTGCCATCTCAGCGATCTCGCGACTGGAGCGTTGCGAGCCCGGGGAGCGTGACAGCTGGGAATGGAAGATGCTGCGAACCCAGGCTGATTCGAGCATCGCGACGATCGGGGACTTTGAAGAAAGTACGACGCTCGTTGAATGCAGCCCGAACGGAGCGATCATGCTGCGGGCGGGGATGCAGGGGCAGGCGCATCTCATCGATCCGATCAGCGGGGCGATGCTGGCCGTCCTGCCCGAGCTTGAGACTCCGGTTGCCCGAGCAGCCTTCAACGGCGACAGCACGATGCTGGCGGTCAGCGGCAAGTTCGGCGAGGTGAGCCTCTTCCGCGTCCTCGATGATCAGGGCCGGTGTGTTCCTGTTCGAATCGGCGTCAGCAAGGCTCCCGCGGCGGGGGAGGATTTCTTCCGCCATATGTACTTTACCGCCGGTGATGCGGAGTTGCTGGCGGTATCGAGCTATGGGCGGCTCGTGAGATTTGGTATTCCCGATCTCAACGTGATCAAGCAGGTCAGCGCGAAACGTTCCAGTGTCCGCCTCTGCGAACTCGCCGGTCATGGTCGTTCGCTCGTGCTGGTGAACGCCGCCGGCGAGGTCGGCTCGTTTGATGCGACGACGCTCGAGCCGATCGAAAGCGATGAGCAGTTGCAGTTCAGTCGGCTGAGTACTGCGGTCATGGACCCCGCCACCAGAAGAATCGTGTACAGTGGGGATACTGATAAGCTGGGGATCTGGGATCCGCAATCCGGCAACATCCCTCTGCTCAGGGGAGTTCAGTTCGCATATCTGGCCGTGTCGCCCGATGGACGCTACTTTGCCGCCGCAGGGCAGGACCGCGTCGTCCGCTTCGCCTCGTTTGATGACATCATCCGTCAGCGGGGTGCGCAGGCTGGCGGGGCGGCGGCTCGGTCGAGCTTCGAGTTGTTCATGCACCACTGTGAGCTCGGCGGCTCTCCGGCTGGACTGCAGTTCACTCCGGACGGCAAGTACCTTCTGGTTGCCACCAGGGAGGGCGCGGTTCGGGTGTTCGCGACGCCGGCATTCCAGCCAGTCGCGTGGCTGGCCGGACACACGGGCGGCCTGACTCATCTGGCCGTGGTGCCCGGCACGCCCCTGATCGTCACCGCCGGTACCGACCGGAGGCTGAAGATCTGGACGATCCCTGTGTCGGTGGACTTGATCCGATCGGTCAAGGACCGGCGGGTTGCGATGGCCAGGTTTGTCGACCCTACCACGCTGCTTGTGGGGTACCGCAACGGTGAACTCGAGCGATGGGATGCTCCATCGAAACGAAGGCTCTCGGCCGATGCTGTGCACAGTTCGGAGGTTGGTGCAGTTGCTGTGACTCCGGATCACCGCATCGTTACCATCGACATCCGCGGTCGCATCAACCTTTGGAAGGGGCTCGATGCCTTACTGAGTTCCTACCCCGATCAGCAGGACGATGGCTCCTTGACGGGTTCGATCAGACTGACCCCGAGTCCGTCCGGCGCGACGATCGTGGGTGTCGCTGCTCGGAACCGCGTGGTGCGGTTTCATGTCACCGAACAGCGTATAGAGCCCGAGCCGGTGGTGGAGATCCAGAGCCCCTTCACGCTCAGCGGACCTCCGGTCTTCGTGCTTGGTGAGTCGCTGGTCGCGCTCCAGCAAGAGGAGCGGCCGAGCGGGAACCTGCCGTCGCAGGAGGTACGACAGCACGTGATCTGGCTCGTGGATCCCACGACGGGCCAGCCCGTTGATCGGATCCTCGCCGGCAAGTCCGATGTGCTTGCCATGCTCGCATCACCAGACGGCGGCCAACTGGCTGTCGGTGAGCGGGCGGGCGCGATCCGGGTGTTCGATGTGGCCACGCGCAAGCAGTTGCTTGAACTCCGCGGGCACACCGACAACGTCCGCGCTCTGGCTTGGCTGCCGAAGTCCCGACGCATTCTCTCCGGCGGTAACGATTCAACCGTCCGGATCTGGGATGCGGTCACGGGCGATCAGATCAGTCTGATCGGCGGGCTCGACGAGGTGGTCTCCCAGATCGTCGCCTCGCCCGACGAGCGATTCGTGGCGATCGTGACCGTCGGCGGCGTGCGGGTGCTCGATTCCAAGCCGTTCCCCGAGCGGCTCGCGGCAGAGCTTCGGGGCGATGCATCGCTGCGGCCTGCCATCGATTCGCTGCTTTCGTCGTCCGGTGATGGCTGGCAGATGTCCAGCTATCGGCTGCTGGGCGGCCTGACCCAGGAGCCTGTGCTCCGGCAGCGTCTGAGCCTCGTCCGTGCGCTCCATGCCGGAGGATGGTTCGGTACTCCGGCCATCACTCGGCACACTGTGCAACGCTCCGCGGTTGCATCGGACGGCATCGCACGCGGGGCGGCGACGGCAACTCCGGCTGCTCGCCCATCCGACGAGCCCCAAGCTCAGCCACCGGCCGGGATGTCTCCTTAACCGAGCAGTCTGTCCGGTGCCAGGCGGCTTGTCGATCACATCTTCCGCATCTTCAAGATATCCGTCAGCGAGTCCGCCTGATGATCAGCGTGATAGCTGGAGCGGACCATCGGGCCCGACTCGACAACCTTCAGCCCCTTGGCCAGGCCCGCGACGCGATAGGCATCGAAGGTCTCCGGTGTCACGAAGCGGTGGATCGGCAGGTGGTTCCGCGTCGGCTGCAGGTACTGGCCGATGGTCAGGATGTCGCACGAGCCGTTGGCCGTGGCGGTCAGCGCGAGCAACTCGCTCATGAGCTCATCGACTTCGTCATCGCGCTCACCGATGCCCACCATGATGCCGGTCTTGGCCACGCCGCCCTGCTCCTTGACGCGGCGGAGCAGTTCCAGCGAACGCTCGAACTTGGCGCTCGGTCGCACGGCCGGGTACATCCGCTGCACCGTTTCCAGGTTGTGGTTGATAATGTGGGGCTGGGCATCGATGACCATCTGCAGCGCGGGCCAGTTGCCTTCAAAGTCAGGGATCAGCACCTCGACTGACATCTCCGGGCAGGCCGCGCGGGTGCGCACAATGGTCTCGGCCCAGATCCCCGCGCCACCGTCGGCCAGTTCGTCGCGGTTGACCGAGGTAATGACAACGTGCTTCAGGCCCATCAGCGCCAGCGACTCGGCCACGCGCCGGGGCTCATCCTTGTCCAGCGTGGCCGGGCGGCCGGTCTTGACGTTGCAGAAGCCGCAGGAGCGGGTGCACGTGTCACCCAGGATCATGATCGTCGCCACGCCGCGGGCCCAGCACTCGCCCATGTTCGGGCAGCCGGCTTCCTGACACACGGTGTGCAGCTTGTGCTCATCCATGATGCCCTTGAGCCGGTTGTACCCCTCGCCTCCGGGTACCTTGGCCTTGAGCCATGACGGCTTCTTGCGCGGCGCCATCGTGTCCTTGCCCGCGGCGTTGTTGAGGATCATGCCCGACAGCGAGAGCACCGGCGCCTCGGCCGTACGCAGCGGGTCGCCACCGAGCGGACGGGGGTGCCGGGCCAGCGTCTTGCGGATGCCCTCGGCGACGACTGCGGCCTGAGCGGCCACGGATGGGTGGGCGGACAGGGCGTGGTCTTCGTTGGCAGGGGTCGTCGGACCGGCGTTCTCAAGCATCGGCAACATTAGGATCCGCCCCGGCCGCCGCGGGTTCCGCCCGCCATGCGGTCAACGCTGAGCAGCCCCATTTCTGAGCCAATAACAAGGGCGGTCCCTTGCAGGACCGCCCTTGTTCCCTTGCCTTGTCGCCAAGGGTGGGCTGCCGGGGTTGTGCGTCAACCACCGGCCGCTTGGAGAGAGCTGGTTATTCGTTCCGGGCCGGATCCGTCGGATCGGTCGTCGCCTCCGCTGAGGCTGAACCTTTCCTGCTGGCCGGCGGGTCGGTTTGTGCTGCTGACCGCACGCGGGCAAATGCGCGTGCCAGCAGAGCCGGCTTCAACGCCGACGGGCCGCCGTGCAACCCCGCGGCATGGGCGACGCGGGCAAGCTCGATCCGGGAGCTGACGTTGAGCTTGCGGCCCAGTGCTGACCGGTGCCACTCGACGGTCTTGCTCGTCCGCTGGATTCGAGCGCCGATCTCGGCGGTGGTCAGCCCCTCACCGATCAGACGAAGGACCTCGATCTCCCGCTCCGAGAGTGCCGCCAGCAGCCCGGCATCGTGTACTTTGGGCTCAACGAGCTCGTAGCCCGTGTGCGCATCGGCCTGCACCTGATGATGGTCTGACCAGCCGATGCGATTGATGATCAGCACGCGGAGCGAGCGGCCCACCCCGGTGCGCCGCATCACCGTCCGCGACCAGCGGCCGCGGATCATCTCGAACATGAGCACCGGCGCACCGAAGTCGGCAACGCGGGTTACCAGTTCCAGCCGCTCGTCGGCCATCTCCTGCGGCAGGATGTCCGCCAGCGATCGGCCTGCCACGTTCTGGCCAGGTGCCAGGAACTCGACAGCCGGTTTGGAGGCGAACGCGATCCGACCGGACCGATCCACCAGCCAGAGCGGCACATGCGCATCCTCACTGAGGCATTGCCACACGGCATCGGTATCAAGTTTCGGAATCGCTGCGGCCATTGCTGCTGTCACGAAGTCCCCCCTGGAAAAACGGCGGTCTGTATCTGCCTTCGCCGAACCTGATCCCGGTCACTGGTCCGCGCGTGCCGCCCGGCGTCGCATGGTCCATCGGCCGTCAATCAGAGAGGCGAGCTTTTAAAAGGAATCCGGAGGCGAATCCTTCTAGGTGATAGTAAATAAGGTTTTATGCTTATTGTCGCACTGTCGGCGCAGGAAAACTGCCGCGGTTGGTACTTTTCTCTAAGTTGCCTTTGAAACGTCGCTTACGTCCCGTACATGCGGTCGCCCGCATCGCCCAGGCCGGGCATGATGAACCCATGCTCGTTGAGCTGCCGATCCAACGCCGCGGCGTAGATCCGGACATCGGGGTGGCAGGCCCGCATGTGCGAGACGCCTTCCGGGGCGGCAACAAGGCAGATCATCCGCAGGTCGCCCACGCCGCTGCGCTTGAGGATGTTGACCGCCTCCACCGCCGATCCGCCGGTGGCCAGCATGGGATCAACGACGACGACGGGGCCTGCACCCAGGTCCTTGGGGAACTTCTGGAGGTACACCTTCGGCTGCAGCGTGTGCTCGTCGCGGGCCATGCCCAGGTGGGCCACTCGCGCCTCGGGCATGATGTCCAGGATCCCCTCGGTCATCCCCAGCCCGGACCGCAGGATGGGCACCAGCGTGATCGTCCCGGCAATTCGGCGGCAGCGGGTCGTCTCCATCGGCGTCTGCACATCCAGCGGCTCAGTGGCAAACGAGCGGGTGACCTCGAAGACCATGAGCCCGGCGATCTGGGCCAGCAGTGCGCGGAACGGCCTGTAGCCGGTCTTGGCATCACGAATAAACGACAGCTTGTGCTGGATCAGCGGATGCTCAAAGACCACCAGGTTCGGATGCTCGGGGTGCTGGCTGGACATGCCGCATTGTTGCGGGCTGGCCACGGTCGCGCCGCCGGGAATGCCTGAACGGGGGGCCGCAGTGGGGGCCTAGTCCTGCTTTCCCTGCAGTTTGGCCCGGTGGGCTTCCAGCGTCGCCAGTTCCTGCTCGCTGAGGCTCGCGCGGCCGGTCCTGGCCAGTTTGGCAAGGATCGCGTCAACGGCATCGTCCGTCTCGGCCGGCTTGACGAGTTTGAGGTTGGGATTGTGCTTCGGCGGCGTGGGTTTCTTGCCGCGGGCGGGACCCAGAATGTCAAAGAAGTCCCGGAGCAGGTGGATCCGCCGGATGAAGAACGCCCCGGCGATCGCCCCGCCGATGTGGGCGGCCTCGCCGCCAGCGTTGCTGGAGCCCAGAATCAGGCTGGCCAGCGAGATGACGACAAAGGTGTAGACCGCGTGCTTGAGCTTCATCGGCAGCACGAAAAAGACCATCACGGTCTCGTCGGGCGCCAGGAACGCCGCGGCAAGCAGCACGCCGAAGATGCCGGCCGATGCACCCACCAGCGGGGTGTACAGATCGTCAAACAGCAGGCCCGGCAGCACAGGGCCGCCGATCTGCAGCATGACGTTGCCCATGAAGTTCAGCAGCAGGTAGGTGAGGCCGCCGAAGATGCCGCAGACGAGGTAAAAGGCGGCGTATCGCTTGCGGCCAAGTGCCTGCTCAACCAGACTGCCGAACATGAACAGGCCGAGCATGTTCATGACCAGATGGGTCATGTTGGCGTGCAGGAACTGGAAGGTCAGCACACGCCAGACCTGAAGCTCAAGAAACGCCTTGCCGGTGGAGAACAGGCCGACGGCATCGTCGATCCGTCGCGGCGAGATCCGGTCGCGGCCGATTTCCTTGCCGAGCGGTCGCCCCGTGCGGTCTTCGATGAAGATCAGTCGTCCCACTTCGGGCGTGATGTCTTTGGGATCGATGATCGGCAGGTAGAGGACGCCCGGTGTCTTGGGGTGCGGCTGCGGGGCGACACCGACAAGCGTCTCGCCGCGGGCGATCGCCGCGGCAGAGGTGCTCTTGAAATACTCCTTGCCCCAGGAGAGATTCACAAACGCAGCCGGGGTGTTAAAGAACAGGTTGAAGATCACGAACACCGCGACGTTGACGATGATCAGCCAGGTGTTAAACGAGCGGATGGGGAGATTCTCCATCCATGCGGGGGGCTGCCGCCGCCCGCCTCCGCGGCCGGACCGCCCTTGGCTGCCCAGCGAGACGGGGTTGTCAGATTTGGCGTAATCGCGGTCGTAAATGCCCATGGATTTGAATCTTGCGTGCGTCGAAGCGGACTGGCTGATAACGTCGTGCCCGGCGTGCCGGAACTCCTGACCACGGGTGTTTCGACGAAATCGACTGGTGAAGATAGGTAAGAAAACGATCGTCCGATGCCGACGGCCGGTTGCAACAAGCCCCGGCGAGGTTCGTTGAACTGACCTGAGCAGGGATGCCGCAGCGAGTGGCTGCCGTCACGCCAGGCCGTGATTCGGCAACTCGACTCAGCAGTTGTCGATTCGGATCACGCCTTCGAGTCTGCCCATGAAGGATGGAGCGAACACCATGATGAACCTGAGCCACCGCAACGCAGCACATCGCCTCCTCATGCTGGCCGCAGGCAGCGCGGCGGTGGTGCTCCTCGCCGGTACATCGCTTTCCGCTGCCGGGCTCTCCGTTGACGACAAGCCTGTCGCCGCTGTAGCCGCTGCCACGGACCCGCGGCTGGCCGACTTCACCGCCGCGGCAGATTACTCGGCCAAACTCGGCGGCCGCGCCGTGCTGGTGATGCACAAGGGCAAGATCGTCTTTGAGCGGTACGACAACAACTGGAACGCCAACATGCCGCACCCGCTGGCCAGCGGCACCAAGTCATTTACGGGCGTGACGGCGGCGATTGCCATCAAGCAGGGGCTCATCAGCGGGTGGGATGAACTCGTCTGCGACACCATTACGGAGTGGAAGACCGATCCGGTCAAGAAGGACATCACCCTGCGGCACCTGCTGACGCTGTCCTCGGGCTTGGATCCGTCGGATGACACGCTGGGCACCTCCGGCGGCAGCCGCGTGCTAGGGCCCGGAACCGGATCGCGGCAGGAGCGGAATCGCGGCTCACGGGAGGTGAGCGACAAGTTCAAAGCCGCGGTGACGACGGAGTCGGTGGCCAAGCCCGGCGCGCGATTCGAGTACGGGCCGAGCCACTACTTTGCGTTCGGCGAGTTCCTGCAGCGCAAGCTGACCGCCAGCAAGACGCTGCCGCCGGAGCAGAAGACGGTGATGGGATACATGCAGGCCAACTTGTTCGATCCGATCGGGCTGAAGGTCGGCCGCTTCGGCAAAGATGCCGCCGGGAACCCGAACCTGCCCGGGGGCTGCATGCTCACGGCGCGGGAATGGGTGAAGTTCGGCCAGCTTGTGCTGCAGGATGGAACGTGGACCGGCAGCGATGGCAAGCCGGTGCAGGTCGTGGACAAAGCGCTGCTCGCCGAGTGCATGAAGCCAAGCGCGACCAACAAGTTCTACGGATTCACCTGGTGGCTGCTGCGCGAGAATGGACAGACCGGGACCGAGGGCGACGGCTTGGGCCGCCTTGCCGGCGGTGGTGCAGGAGGGGTGGGAGGGGTGGGAGGGGCGGGAGGGGCGGGTGATGATCGAGGTGACCTGCGGGCCCGCTTGCGCCAGGCCGCGCTGAGTCGTGAGGCCTCAAACGACTTCCCGCGGCCCGATGGCCAGCCCTGGAATGTGTTCATGGCAGCCGGTCTGGGCAAGCAGCGGCTGTTTGTCCTGCCCCAGGAGGACATGGTGATCGTCCGGTTTGCAGAAAACGGGCCGGAGGGCCGCAGCTTTGACAACGGCGAGTTCCTGTCCCTGGCGTTGGGCTACAAGAAGGACAACAAGGCCGCCAAGCCGGCCAAGCCGGGCCAGTAATCGCCAGCCGAGCCGTGAGGCTCCGCTGCTTTAGTACGCCTTCTCGATGCGGGCGCCCGGATAGAACTTGCTGACGATTGCTCGCCAGTCCTGGCCCTTGTCGGCAAGTTCCTTGGCTGACCACTGGCAGAGGCCGACACCGTGGCCATAGCCGCGGCCGCTCAGGCTGAACACATCGCCGATGAGCTTGAACTCCATGTCGCCGGAACGGACCATCGTCTCGCCGGTGATCGTCGGAAGACCGGGTGCGGGCTCGTTGCAGGCGCGGCGGATTTCCTCGGCGTTGAGCGTGTACGAGACACCGCCGGGCTGGATGACGCGATAGCGGGTTGGCCGTCCGACGTTGTTGCGGGCCTCGACCGTGATGGCCTCGATGCTCTTGAGCGAGCGGACGGGGTGCCGCGCCGTCTCGCCCCAAGCGCGGAGGCGGCCAAGCAGTTCGTACCGAGTGCGGTACACAGTCCAGCGGTAGTACTTGGCCGTGCGCCCGAGTTCCTCGCGGCTCTGTGCCTGCAGCGGACCGGCGAGGTTGAAGTCAAACCCGCCGGTGGTGGGCCACACGTCCTTGGCCGATGCGGCGCGACCGCCGGATGTTGAGCTGTAGTACGCACGCAGAATCTGGCCCGACCACGTCAGCACGACGCCGCGGGTCTGGCGCACGGCGGCGATGGCCTGCGGCAGTTCGCTGCTGCCGGAATAGGCCTGATCGTTCACGCTGGCTTCGACATCAAACGGTGCGCCGGCGGCGCGGGCGCGGGTGCGCTCGTGGAGTGCGTAGCTGCGTGCGGCCACGGCCTGAGCGTTGAAGGCTCCCTGGGGCCAGGAGGCAAACAGCTCCGACGAGACCACGCCCTTGAGGTACTCCTCGATGCCGGTGGTCTCGATGACATCGAACGTGCCGACGGGTGCCGGACCGCGGGCGACGAGCCGGAAGGTGCCCGAGTACGGCTTGCCGCCCAGCAGGATGGACGGCTCGCGGAGCGGATCGACCCTGACCGGTGACTCGGCATCGCCCTGGCCGTCCCGGCGGCTGGCGTTCAGTCGGGCCATGCCGCCGACTGCACCCTCGCTGGCGGCCAGTTCAATGGATGTGGTCCGCGGGAACCGGCCGACCAGACCTGAAGAGTCCTTGAGCTCCCACTCAGTTGCAGTCAGTTGAACCTCAACAGGTGTGCTCAGCCGGGCAGCCGGGCGGTTGGAGCCCGTCGGTGCGGCATACAGCGCGCCGCCGACGCTGGCGGAGAGGCGGAGCTTCGTTGAGGCCGCAGCAACACGGACACGCATGTCCGGCTCCCCGGCAATGCCGGGCACCAGCACGCGGGGGATGTCACTGGGAGACTGGTCCTTGGGTGCCGAGGCGGAACTGTCCGAGCCGGAACCGCCAAAGACCGAGCAGCCGGCAAGCACGCTGCAGCCGGCCAGCAGGGCCGCGGCGAGCGACAGCCTTCCGGCGGTTCGGCGGAAATGGGGCGAGGGGTGACTGTCTGGCGTAAAGGCATCCTGCACGGCTGGCTCCGCGGGCGACTCCGTTGCCCGGTGATTGTCCGATGGGTTCGGACGGCCAAGGTTATCCGATGCAGAACCGCCGGGGCGAACGGGCCCCAAGGAGCGCTAGTCAAACATTCAGACTGTGGAGAGGACCCCGGCCATCTGCCAGGGGGTCGAGTCAAGGCAGTGTGGTCAGGGGGTGCCGGGCCCGGCGGTCGGCGCGGCGGCAAGCTGGTCTTCCGAACGCTCGGCGGCGGCGACGCCGTGCTCAAACGCCGAGATGAAGTAGTGCCCCGCCGCACAGACCGAGCCGAGGATCACAAAGAAGCCGCCAAGGGTGCCCAGCACCTGGACCAGGCCGTGCAGCTCGCCGAACGCGGCCCGCACGCCGTTCATGGAAAACGCTGCGGCCACAGCCGCCGTGGGCAGCAGCAGCAGAACGCCCAGGCCAAGCCGCCGGGAACTGGCAGCCGGCGCACGAAGAGCGACTTCAAGGCCGGCAAAGACGAAGGGAACAACGCCCAGCGCCAGGCGGACCAGTGCCCACCACTTGAGATTTCGTTCCATCAGTTCGCCGTTGACGGCGAGGTAGCCGCACACGGTCGGGGCCACGATCGCGCCGGCAATGCACAGCAGGGTGACCGCCCGGCCGCTGCGGATGCGACCTGTGGCCAGAGCGATGGTGAACACGCCGGCAGCGATGAAGGAGACCTCAAAGGCCACGACAAAGATCGCCGCAGGCTGCTGCAGCAGGGCGGCGGCCACGGTGGCCAGACCGATGAGGATGACCAGTGACCCGTGCAGGGTCAGAAGAAGTTTGATCGGCTTGAGCGAGGTAAAGGTCACTGTTTGGTTTCAGTCAGGGTTGGTCGCGGCAGCAAAGGGCTGCCAGAAGGCCAAGCCGGCGTGGGAGTCGGGTGCGAAGGCAATCGGCCTACGTCCGGGCCGCTGACGGGTTCATCGATTATCGGCGGTCCCCGGCTGCAGGTTTGGTTGTCTGACTCGGGAAGTTGTCGGTGCCTGACCGTGGCCGGAGTTCGCCCTAATGGATGTCCGCTCACGCTGGTTATCAGGCGTCCCGGGTGAACTCGCTGGCAAAACCGGCCGATCTTCACCGATGCCGCACGGAGTGCGGCTTTGCAGGAGCCGTCGCTTATGAGCAGCATCACATCCGGAGTCGGTATCTTCTCTGGCATCAACAGCGAGCAGCTGATCAATCAGCTGCTGCAGCTCGATGCGCGGCCCAAGACGATCTATCAGAAGCGAATCCGGGATATCTCGCTGCAGCAGACCGCGCTGCTGGATGTCAACACGCGCCTCTCGTCGCTCAAGAGCGCATCGACGAAGTTCAACACCTCGCAGATCTTCAAAACCGCCACGACCGCCAGCAGCAACGCCGATGTGCTGACCGCAACGGCCACGGCCGGTGCGGCACCCGGTACGTACCGCTTCACGGTCGACCGCCTGGTGGCCACGCAGCAGACGGTGTCGCGTGGCTTTGCCGACGCGACAACCTCTGCGGTGGGCATCACCAATCTGACGCTGGAACCGCGGCAGGCGCTGCTGAGCCGCGACACGCCGCTGAGCCAGCTCAACGGCGGGCAGGGTGTGCAGCGCGGGCGGATCATCGTGACCGACTCGGCAGGCACCGTCACCAATGTCGATCTCTCGCGCGTCGGAACGGTGACCGAGGTGATGACGGCCATCAGCGATGCCACCGGCGGCAAGGTCACCGCGACGGTCGATGGTGATCGACTCGTGATGGCCGACGGTGCAGGCGGCTCAGGCCGGCTGAAGATCGAGAACGTCACCGGAGGCACCACGGCGACCTCGCTGGGCATCGCGGGCACGGCCGCAGCGACCGGTTCGGCCGGGCGCATCAACGGCACCATGATCAACACGGTCGGCGGCGCGACGAGCCTGTCGACGCTCAATGACGGCCGCGGCGTGTTCATCTCGCGCACCGGTGGCACCTCGACGCCCGACTTCTCGATCATCACGCGCTCGGGTGAGGCGATCAACATCGATATCGGCGACATGTACGAGAACCGCGTGCCCGAAGGCGGCGGTGCGGCCGTGCTGACCAAGGTCAAGTCCGCAGTCACGGACCTCCAGGGCGTGGTCGACCGCATCAACACGCAGGCAAGGGCCGGTGTGACGCAGAAGGTCTCGGCGGCCATCAACAGCGCCGGAACCGGGATCGAACTGACCGATCTGACGACGCCGAGCGGTACCAGCCCGGTCTTCTCGGTAGTTGAGATCAACGGGAACACCACCGCGGCGGATCTTGGTATCAAGATGACCACTACCGGCGGCACCCTGACCGGCAAGCGGGTGCAGGCGGCGATGAACTCGGTGCTGCTCGGTTCGATCAACGGCGGCCGCGGGCTCAACGGCTCGGGCTTCGGCATCACGACCAAGGACGGCCAGTCGTTCTCGATCACCGCCGACCCCGCCGGCTCGCTGTCGGACCTGATGAAGCAGATCGGCGATGAGACGGGCGGCGCCGTCACCATGGCGCTCAACGCCAGGGGCACCGGTGTCACGTTCACCGACAACACCAGCGGCGGCGGCTCGTTCTCCGTCACGCTCGACGGCGCCTCGGCGATGAACATCACCCCGCAGTCGTCGAGTGTCTGGGGCAACGACAACCTGCAGATGGGATATCTCAGCCGCAACACCAAGCTCAGCGCTCTGCCCGGAGGCCGCACCGTCGGCTCAGGCCGCTTTGAAATCGTCACCAGCTACGGTGAACGCAAGACCGTCAACATCGGCACCGATGCGCAGAACATCGGTGACATCATCTCGGCGATCAACTCCGCCGCACCGGACGTGACGGCCTCGATCAACGACAACGGCGACGGCATCGTCATCAAGGAGAAGGTCCGCGGCAGCGGCGCCGGCGGTCAGAAGATCTCGATCCGCGATCTCTCCGGCACGGTGGCCCGCGACCTGAACCTCGTCGGCACGGCGTCGGCGGTCGGCAGCAGCAACAAAGTCGACGGCAGTTTCGAGAAGAACATCGCCTTCGACTCCGGCGACACGCTCCAGCAGGTGACCGACAAGATCAACGCGGCCAACGGCATGGCCATCGCCACGATCGTCAACGACGGCTCGCCCTCGCGTCCCGCGCGGCTGGTGTTGACGTCCCGCGCAACCGGCTCGGCCGGCGCCTTCATCTCCGACCCCGGCACGTTTGATCTGGGGCTGTACCAGACTTCGGCAGCTCAGGACAGCCGCATCTTCTACGGCTCCGACGACCCGGCGCGGGCCCTGCTGTTCCAGTCCACGACCAACACCATCAGCGGCATCGCCAGCAACCTGCAGATCACGGCCAAGGCGGTGAACGTCAATCCCGTCAGCATCACCGTCGCGCAGGACACCGCCGCGATCGAGACGGCGATCAATGAGATGGTCACCGCGTTCAACGATGTGGTCAGCAAGATCGACGACCTGACCAAGTACGATGCCGAGACCCAGAAGAAGGGCACCCTGCTGGGCGACCCGCTGGTCCAGCAGATGCGCCAGAACATCTTCTCGATTATCCAGGGCAACCCGATCGGTGTCACTGGCCGCTACACCACGCTGGCACAGGTCGGCGTGAAGGTTGACCGAGACAACACGATGAGTCTGGACAGTGCCAAGCTCCGTGCCGCCCTGACGGAGGACCCGCAGGCCGTGGCTGACCTGTTCGCCGCCCGCGGTGCAACGACCGTTGCGGCGGGCACCACGCCGGTGCTGGACCGCAACGGCAACCCGATGACGGGCATCACGGTCCGGGTCACCACCAGCACGTCCACGATCACCCGCCAGGGCATCGCCGAGCGGCTGGCCGCGGAGATCGACCGGTTCGTCAAGCCGACCGACGGCCTGATCACCCGCAGCAACAAGACCCTCGACGATCAGGTCAAGGCCCAGACGACCAAGATTGCCGATCTGGATGCCCGGATCGAGCGTCGCCGCACGATCCTGCAGCGCCAGTTCCTGGCCATGGAAGAGTCCATCGGCAAGCTGCAGAGCCAGTCCGGTGCCGTCGGCGGCATCCGGGCCCTGCAGTAAGCCGGCTCGGTGAGGCCATCGGCTGAGTTAAGCGTGAACCACCGTCCCGTCCGGCGGCAAAAGCCAAGCCGGCGTTCGTGCTTGCGCGGTCGCCTCCGCTGGGCCGGCGTTGTTATCCGCGCGTGATTGTGCCGGTTAAAACACGCAAAACGGCAAGTGTTTTGGCGTTCTGGCAATCACCCCGCACGGCTTGAGTGGCCTCCGCACCGGACCGATAGAACCCCCACGAATGAGTAGCGATCCAGCAGCCAACGCGTACCTGGCCACGAAGATCCTGACCGCCACGCCCGAGCAGCTTCGGCTGATGCTCCTCGAGGGCGCGCTGAAGTTCTGCCGCCAGGGCCGCGACGGGCTGGCAAACAAGAACTACGAAGCGGTATTCAACGGCTTTACTCGCTGCCGCGCGATCCTCGTCGAGCTCGTCACCACGATGAAGCCCGAGCCGGATCGCCAGCTCTACGACCGCCTGAGCTCGCTGTACCTGTTCATGATGTCCCGGCTGATGGAATCCAGCCACGAACGCAGCATCGAGAAGGCCGATGAGGTCATCAAGCTGCTGGACTATGAGCGTGAAACGTGGGTGATGCTCATCGAGAAGGTCACCGAAATGCGCAAGCGCGGCGAGCTGCCCGGCGCGGTCACCCCCAAGCCCCTGGCTCCCCAGCCCGCGGCAGACGGCGGCCCCGGCATCAGCACCCTCTCGGTCGCTGGCTGAGGCCGGCCCGCAACTGGCAAAGGCCACGGCGGCCCGGTGTGGTTCTACACTCGGCCAGCCATGTCCAGCTCCACTTCCACCAAGACGTTCGCCTCCGCCGCCGCTGCCTTTGCTGACCTCAAGTCAGCCGGGGTGCTTAAGGACCACATGACCGTGATGGTCGGTGGCTTCGGCCTCTGCGGCATCCCGGAGCAGCTCATCCTCGCGCTGCGGGATTCGGGCGTCAAGGGGTTGACCTGCATCAGCAACAACGCGGGTGTGGATGACTGGGGGCTTGGCCTGCTGCTCCAGACGCGGCAGATCAGCAAGATGATCTCCAGCTACGTCGGCGAGAACGCCAACTTCGAGAGCCAGTTCCTCAATGGGGAGCTGGAGGTGGAGTTCAACCCCCAGGGCACGCTGGCCGAGCGGATCCGGGCCGGCGGTGCGGGCATCCCGGCGTTCTACACCGCGACGGGCGCGGGGACGGTCGTGGCCGATGGCAAGGAGCAGCGGGCGTTCTACCGGCCCAGCGACGGCCTGTGCGGCTGCACGATCCCGGGCAAGGGCTACGCCGGGCGGGCGACGGACATGGGCAAGGGCGGCGTGAAGCTGCCGCAGGGTGGAACGGCCCGGCAGTACGTGCTGGAGACCGGCCTGTACGCCGACCTGGCACTGGTCAAGGCGGACCAGGCCGATGAGTTCGGCAACCTGGTGTACAACAAGACGGCGCGGAACTTCAACCCCATGATGGCCACCGCCGCGGCGTTTGTGATCGCCGAGGTCGAGCGGATCGTGCCGACCGGGACGATTGACCCGGATCACATCCACACCCCGGGCAACTACATCAACCGCATGGTGCTGAACCCCAGCCCGGTCAAGCGGATCGAGCAGCGGACGGTGACGAAGTAAGAGGGAGTCGCGAGGGGAAGACAAGGGCAGTCAGAACGAAAGCCATCCGGTTCGGATGGCCCGCGGTCCTGTGTCATGCCTTGGTCGTGAGCTCGGGGTTCGGCGTCATCCAGGTCAGCACCGCGCCGGCCAGACAGATGGCCGCGACGGAGCCGAGGGTGGCGCTCAGACCGTAGTGGTCGCCGATGACGCCCAGGACCGGGGCCATCAGGCCACCGACAGAGACTGCCAGGCCGAGTGTGACCCCGGAGGCCAGGCCCGGGCGGGTGGGCAGCAGCTCCTGGCCGATGATGACCATGACGCTCGAGGGCATGAACAGGCCGATGCCCAGCAGTACGCACAGCCCCCAGCACGCGGGCTGCCAGGGGATGAGCACCAGGCCGAGGATGGAGACCGCCACCAGTACCAGCCCCGCGATGATGGTGCCCTGGCGCGACCAGCCATCGGCCATGCGGCCGCCGAGCAGCGTGCCGGGGATGCTTGAGAGCAGGAAGATGGACAGGGGGATGTTGGCGATCTTGGCCTCATCACCGAAGCGCTGCATGAAGAACAGGGCCAGGAAGGTGTTCAGGCCGTAGAAGGCCACGGCCCGCATGGTCATCGCACTGGCCAGGATGGTGAACCCGCGCCAGTCGTTGCGGCGTGGCTCCTGGGCCGGTGCCGATGACGAGCCGTTGGTGAGAGCGGCCGGGCTGTGGGCGTTGCCGACGGCGTGGAGCTGGAGCAGGACGGCGACGGTGATGCCGGGAAGCAGCAGCAGCCAGAGGCCGGAGCGGCCGAGATGCTCGAGGATGGGTGAGGTCACCAGCGGTGCGGTGGCAAAGCCGACGGTGCCGCCCATGGCAAACAGGGACATGCCCGATGACTTGCGGCCCCCTGCCGCGGCGGCGGCGCGCTTGGCGGCCTCCGGGTGGAACGCGGCGATGCCGATGCCGGCGATGCCCAGAACGGCCAGGGCCAGCAGGTTGCTGTCGGTGATGGCGCCGAGGATGACGCAGAGCGTGGCCAGCACGACGGAGACGGGAAGCACCCAGCCGGTCGGGCGCTTGTCGGCGTAGAGGCCGAAGCCGGGCTGGACGATGGCCGAGGCCAGGGACATGGCCAGCACCAGGCGGCCCGCCTCGGCCTTGCTGGTGATGCTGCCGGCCTGTACCAGAAACGGGAGCATGGCGGGCACGACGCCCTGGCAGAGATCGATCATCCAGTGGCCGGCCGTCAGGGTGTAGAGCGTGGGGCGGTGCACCGAGGTGAAGGTAGGGAGGGCGGCGCCGCGGTTAGCCCGGGCGGTGGGCCGCCCGGCGGATATGCTCGGGTATGCGAGCCGAGCACATAGAGCATGGTGTGGATCTGGCGTATCAGCAGGCCAAGAAGAGCTACGACGAGGGCGGGCTGCCCATCGGGGCGGTGCTGATGACCGAGGAGGGCGAGGTCGTGGCCCGCGGGCACAACATGCGTGTGCAGGAGGGCAGCCCGATCCTGCACGGGGAGATGAGCTGCATTCGTGCCGCGGGGAGGCGGACGGACTGGCACACGCTGACGCTGTTTACGACGCTGTCACCGTGCCCGATGTGCAGCGGGACGGCGGTGCTGCACAAAGTGCGGCGGGTCGTCATTGCCGAGAGCGAGAACTTTCAGGGCCGGGAAGACTGGCTGCTGCAGGCGGGCATTGAAGTGGTCAAGCTGCGGGATGCCCGGTGCATCGAGCTGATGGGGCGGTTCATCCGTGAGAAGCCGCAGTTGTGGAATGAGGACATCGCGGTGGTGGAGGAGTAGAGAGTCGCGAGACGCGCGGAAAGGCAGGGAGATGAACGCAGAGGGCGCGGAGGGGGAAGGCAAGGAACGCGGAGAGGAGAGGGGAGAAGAAAGGAATAGGAGAGGAAGAGTCAGCGAGCCGAGGCGTTGAGGCGTGGCTTACCGCTTGCCCGCTTGGCTCGACCGGTGTCGGCTACGTCTCCTCCTCAACGTGAGGAGCGACGCCATGACGAGGACAACGCCGCTGTTTGCTGACGGAACGGTGGCGATGCGGACCCCAGCAAGACTGAGGTCAGGTGCACCGCCGATGAATGCATACTCCGGCAGTTCTTGGAGTACGTCTGATGAGAACGAACTCGATCCTGCGATCCGAACTAGGTTTGGCAGGTTTCCACTCGTCCACTCCCGGACGCTGCCAGAAACATCCAGCAAACCCCACGGACTTTGAACAGTCGGATAGCTGCCGACCGGAAGAGCTAGCCAGTCGATCCCACGGCTGGTCTGGCCGCCATCCTCGGGAAGGCCGCTGATGGGCCGTACATCGGAGGAAGTTGGGGCAAGCCACCAACCACCCGCATTCGGGCCGAAGCGATTGGGGTCGTAGTACGTGGCCTTGAGCCACTCACTGGAGGAAGGAATCCAGTAGCGAGCGGTCGGCAGCCGGCTCGTGTTGTGCTGCGGGCCCACACCCGGGATGGAGTAGAACGTAGAAGTGTCGTACGCGCCTGTTTGGAACGCAGCGGCATCGGACCTTCGGTCGTTGGTCAGCCAGTTGCAATATCGGGCGGCGAGCTCCCAGCTCGTTTCAATCGCGGTCCGCTCAGCTCCGGGCGTCATGCTGTACCGGCGATTCACTGCATCGTAACTGAGATACCCACCGCCGCGGAGCCACACGTTTTGCGGTCCACCGGTGGCGTATGGCAAGTACGCGTTGGCAAAGTCGATCCACTGCGAAACGGTGAGTTCCGTGCGTGCGATGTTAAACGTGTAGTCCAGACTGCCGCGACCTTCTGAGCCACTTCCGGGGTCGCGCTGGGAGCGAAACGCCGGGTTGCCGGGTGCGCCCACAGTGACGAAGTTGCGAGGATCCTCGATTGGCAGCGTGCCTGGGAGCGGCTGGGCACGCGTGGCTGCGGCGAGCGCAAGCAGCGCGATGCAAGAGAGAGTGGTACTGCCCGTCATCTGACACCTCCGTGTGTTGCCCGTTACTTCTTGCCGACTTCAACCTTGCCGCCGGGGGCGTCTTTGATGGTCAGGCCCATGGCCAGGAGTTCATCGCGGATGCGGTCGCTGGTGGCGAAGTCTTTGGCCTTGCGGGCCTCGGCGCGGGTGCGGAGTTTGGCTTCGACCTCGGGGCTTGGGCTGACGCCGGGGAGGTAGATGCCGATCTCGCTGGTCTGGCCCTGGAGCTGCTTGAGTTCCAGCACGCCCAGGATGGCATCGACCGCGAGCAGGGCGGCGGCATCTGCCGCGGTTGGGGTGCCCAGCGTGTTGGTCCAGCGGTTGAGCTGGGCGATGGCTTCCGAGACGTTCAGGTCGTTGTGCAGGGCATCGGCCACGGCGGCCAGCAGCGGGTGCTCGGGTGATGGCGCGGGCGTTCCGGGCGTGGCGGCGGAGGCGATCTTGCGCCAGCGCTCGACCATGCGGGCGGAGTCCTCCAGGCCCTGCATGGTGAAGTTGGCGTTGGAGCGATAGTGGGTCCGGATGAGTTCCAGCCGCAGGGCGGCGGGCTGGATGCCCTTTTCCACCAGCTGGCGGGCGGTAAAGAAGTTGCCCTTGCTCTTGCTCATCTTGGCTCCCTCCACAAAGAGGAAGCGGGGGTGGAACCACATGGCGGCGTAGCTGCCCTGGCCGCTGTGGGCGACCTGCGGGTTAAAGGCGCAGCAGGACTGGGCGATCTCGCACTCGTGGTGGGGGAAGATGTTGTCCTCGCCGCCGGAGTGCAGGTCAATCAGCGCCTCGGCACCGGGCAGTGAGAGCGTGGCCAGGCCGGCGGCATCAACACCGGCCAGGCGGCTGGCGGCCATGACGGTGCACTCGATGTGCCATCCGGGGTAGCCCTTGCCCCAGCCATCACCAAAGGGCGAGTCCCACTTCATGATGTGGGAGTTGTCTTCCTTCCAGAGCAGGAAGTCGGCCGGGTGCTTCTTGCCGGACTGGTTTTCCTCGCTGACGCGGCCGCCCTCGCCGGCCTTGAGTGCCGCCAGCGTGTTGCCCGAGAGCTTGCCGTAGCCGGGATAGGCCTGGACGGAGAAGTACACGACGCGGGAGCCGGGCTGGCCGGTGGTGTAGGCGTAGCCGTCCTTGAGCAGGCGGTTGATGACGGTGGTCATGCCGGCGATGGACTCAGTAGCGCGGGGCATGAGCGTGGGGTCGCTCTGTGCGGCGATGGCGAGCTTGAGGCCCAGCATGATCGCGTCCTCGCGGAAGCGATGTTCGTAGAAGCGGGCGATCTGATACGGATCGCGCGGATCCAGCGTGGTGCCGGCGGGGAGCTTGCCGGACTTCTTGGCTTCCTCAAGCCGGCGGCCGGCGACGGCCATGCGGTCCTCACCGTTCTCGCCGCCCTCGGCATCGTCGGTCATGTGGCCGACATCGGTGATGTTCATGACGTGGACGACGGTGCGCGGGCCGCGGTGGAGCGAGCCATCGGCCGTGCGCACGGTGCACAGGGGCGACTCGATGAAGCGGCGGAGCACATCGGCGGCAAGGAACGAGCGGAAGTTGCCGATGTGGGCATCGTCGTAGACCGTGGGCCCGCAGGAGTAGAACGTGACCCGGGAGGGATCACGCGGGGTGAAGGCCTCGAGCTGCTTGGAGAGGGTGTTGTTGAGCGAGAGGAAGGTGGGGGGCATGGGGGGGGGAGGGGGGCCAAATTTCCAAAGGGCAAAATTGCCAAATTGCCAAATTGGGGAGGTGCGGGGTGTGGGTGCGTTAGAGCTTTTTGAGGGCGTCGACCAAGCGGTCGATGTGCTCGTGGGTGTGGGCGGCGGAGATCTGGACGCGGAGGCGGGCGTGGCCCTCGGGGACGACGGGGTAGCCGAAGCCGATGACGAAGACGCCCAGTTCGAGCAGGCGCTTGCTCATGGCGATGGCCTTGGCCGTGTCGTGGACGATGATGGGGCAGATGGCGGTGGGGGATTTGAGCACATCAAATCCGGCGGCGGTGATTTGGGCGCGGGCGTAGGTGACGTTGTCGCGGAGGCGGGCGACGCGCTGGGGCTCGCGGAGGGTGATTTCGATGGCCATCTGTGCGCTGGCGGCGACGGTGACGGGCAGGGCGTTGGAGAACAGCGTGGGGCGGCCGCGCTGGATGAGCATGTCGATGACCTGCTGGCTGGCGGCGACGAAGCCGCCCGCGCCGCCGCCCAGGGCCTTGCCCAGGGTGCCGGTGAAGATGTCGACGCGGTTGGCCGCACTCGGGGCGGCACCGACGGGGTCGATCATGCCGAAGTGCTCGTGCGTGCCGCGGCCGAGGGCACCCATGACGCCGTGGCCGTGGGAGTCATCGACGACGAGCATGGCGCCGACTGTGTCGCAGAGCTTGCGGATGGCGGGCAGGTCGCCGACGGAGCCCTCCATGGAGAAGACGCCATCGGTGACGACCCAGATCTGGCCGGTGACTTCGGGGTTGGCCTTGGCCTTGTTGATGGCCTCTTCCAGCGAGCCGGGGCCCTGGTCGGCGGTGATGATCTTGTTCTTGTAGACGGCCTTGTGGAGACCCTTCTTGATGACGGTGGCCAGGCGGATGGAGTCGATGATGCAGGCGTGGTTGAGCTCATCGGAGATGATGATGTCACCGGGCTCGCAGAGGGTGGGGAAGACGGCTTCGTTGGCCGTCCACGCCGAGACGAAGGTGTAGGACGCGGCGGTGCCCATGTAGCGGGCGATCTCACGCTCGAGGGTTTCGTGCGGGGAGAACGTGCCGCAGATGAAGCGGACGGAGGCGGTGCCGGCGCCGAAATCGGTCAGGGCCTTGCGGCCGGCTTCGATGACCTCGGGGTGGTTGGCCAGGCCGAGGTAGTTGTTGGAGCAGAAGCAGAGGCACTCGCCGTAGCCGCGGACGCGGACGGTGGCATCCATGGGGCCTTCGAGCATCTGCAGATGCTTGTACTGACCGCCGGAGCGAAGACCGTCGAGGATGGAGGCGGCGCGGGTGGCGAAAGCGGGAGTGGGAGGCAAGCGAAGCTCCGAATGGCCGGCGTGCGAGGTGGCCGAATTGCCAGATGGCACGCGGGGGGAGCGGAAGGTAGGGAGGGGGGCAAAGGGCTAAATTGCCAAAGGGCCAAATTGCCAAAGGGGGGTGGCAAATGGTCAAATTTGGAAATGGTCAAATGGTCAAATTCAAGGCAGGGGCGGTGGCCCGTTTGGGAGTTGGGAGTGGGTTTAGAGAGGAGTGGGTACGGCGTAGGAGGCGGCCTGGAGGTCGGCGATGGGGATTGAACTGAGGATTGCTGTGGCCTGATCGAGGAGCGGGCGGCAGCGGAGCGTCTCGAGATCGAGGAGGCTCTGGAGGTGGGTGCGGCGGTCGGCCTCGGTGGGGGCTTCATCGGCGCGGCGGCGGAGGGAGGCGGCTTCGGTGTCCAGCGTGTCGAGCTGGGCATCGATGGCCTCGACCTCGGCGATGCGGGCGAGGATCTGGTCGCGGGTGAGCGGGGCGGCGGAGTCGGAGTCGGGCTCTGGCGCGGGAGATGATGCCGCGGCGGGGGCGGGGGAGGGAGCTGGCGATGGGGCCGGGGATGGGGTGATGGTGGCTGCCGCGGGTTCGGGGGGCTGGGTTGGGGCGGGTGGCCGGGTGAGGCCGGGGTTGGCGGCTGGGCCGGCGCTTACTGGAGGGGTGGAAGTGGTGGAGGGGCGAGGCGGGAGTGGGGCGGCGGGCGGCGTGGAGGTGCGGGGCCCGCGTGGTGCCCGCGGGGCGAGCGGGCGGGGCATGGGCAGTGGGCGGCAGCGGAGGGCGAGTTTGGCGACCTGGAGGATGTCGTGGTCGATGGGAATGCGGCCGGAGAGCATGCCGCGGATGGTGCGGACGGCCATGCGAACGGTGCGGCGGATGTCGTTGTTGGTGCGGGCAGTGTCGGTGATGTGGTCGAGGAAGAGGGCGGAGTGGAGATCCAGCGGTGGGGGCTGGTCTGGAGCGGCCGGGACTGCGGCGGCGGCAGGGGGCTGGGTTGGCGGAGTAGTGGTGACCATGTTTGGGTTCCGAACGGTGGCATAGCGTACATGGTGGAAGGTTTTTGGCAAGTAGTCTGTTTGGTTTTTGTTTATTTGGATATGCGAAGCGAGCTGGTTGACAAGGGCCGCGACTCGGAGTCGGACTTCCTTCGTGGATCGACTGGGCATCCGCTTGCTCCAGCGCATCAGGCTGGTCAACGAAATTCAACCATTTCGCGAATGCACACGCAAAGGTGGACCGGGAGGCGTGGGAACCCAGTTCCCGGATCCGTGGCGGGTCATATGCGGGAACGGTTCTCTCGCCAAATCCAGCACGTAGCAGAACACATTCCGTGCAGGCTTCCGCGGAGCGATGTCGCGAACTCTGGCGACGTTGCTTGTCGAACGCGGATGCTACTGCTGGCGGAGCGGCGTGGCGGATGTTGTACGGATGGGCACCGGCACATGCAGGGCGTCGATTTTTGCCTTGACCTGCGTGTAGATGCTCGCCGCGAGCGGCTGCGCGGTTTCGAGGGAGACGAGGAGGGCGTAGGGGATGGCGGCGTTGATCTTCGACGCGGCTTCCGGTCGGCAGTTGACCTGCACGGGCATCGTGTCGCCGTCGGTGATGGGGACCGCGTTGGTGCCTTCGAGGACTTCGTGTTGCACGGTGCCACGGGTGGGAGCCTTGTCGTCGAGATCGGCTCGCTTGACCCGCAACTGCGTCCACGGCGGATCAAACCACAAGTCGGCGACGCGGTAGCTCCGGTGCCTCGGGTTGATGGGCGTGAACCATGCGAGCGTGATCGTGAGGCATCGCTTGACAGTCTGCGCGCTGAGCGCGGGTGGAAGTGGCACGTTGTAGACGTGTCCCTCCTCCGCCTTCAACTCCCCGCAGCCGAGCACAACAACCCTTTGATCGGTGCAGACAGTTCCGCGATCAAAGTCCGCGGGGCCATAGCCGAAGAACTGAGCGGTGTAGCGCTTGATCAAGTGCCATCGCTTCGCGCCAATGTCGGGACCATCAAAGACTTGGTCGATCAAGTCTTCGCAGTCGCCCCACGATGCGCCATGGACGAGCATCGCTTTGAGGATCACGGCCATGCGGGTATCGGTCAGTGCGGCTCCGCCCGGCTCGGCTTGCAACTCTCTCAATCGCTCGACCATCTGCGCTGCGCGGCGAGTAGTGAGGGCGGCGGCGTTGCTGGAGCCACAGATCCGAGTAGACTTTGAGTTAGAGTTTCCGGATGGGTCGCAGGCCGCCACCCGTTGGCCAGGCTGATCCGCGGCACCCGAGACCCTCAAAATCGTTGAGGTTGCCCCAGCCGTGAGCGGGGGCCTTTCCAAGTGAAGCCGCCCGCCGGGCACGAGAATTTCCGGCTTGACGGCCCGGCGGAAGCCGCTCGCCACTGGCATGGCCGGGCTGGGCAACTCGGCACCACGCAGCGGGTCGATGAGTAAGCCGGTGTTGCCGAGCGGTCCGGCTTGGGCGTGCAGAGCCCCAACGGTGAGCGCGTTGATGGACTCTGCCGGCGCAAGGAGTCGGCGTTGCACGCGCTGCTGGGCCATGCTCCGCAGCGTGTGCGCGCGGAGGTCGTCGTCCGACATGCCAGCGATGGATGCGGGCGGTGCGGGGATCGTGATCTCGCTACCGGGGTTGCCCGCCGACACGATGAACAGCACCTGGTACTTGAACGCCAGCCAATCGAGCAAACGCGCCCACGGGGAGATGTGCCGATCAAAGGGCTGCGATACGTCGCCAAGACTTAGGTTGATGACCTTGACGCTAGCGGCCTGCGGTGGCGTGACTCCGTCGGCCTCAAACATGCGGCGGACGGCGCGATGGATCAAATCCACGGCGAGTTCGTTGGGCGGGAAGGTCTCCCAGCGGCGGTTGTTGGCATCGGGCCGACCCGGAGCCATTACGGGACGAACGTAGACCTTGCTCTTAAGTGCCGGTTCGTTGCTGTCGTACTCGGAATGCGTGACGAGCGAGGCCATCGCGGTGCCGTGGCGGTGTTCCCCAGTTCGGTAGTTTGCTGCAAGCCCGTCGGGATCGTCTACCACCAAGCGGCCCTGCAACGCTGAGTGGTTCGTGAGCGGTAGGCCATCGAGGATCGCCACCACGGGATCGCCCGTTGGAGCGGGTCGGTTGGGCGGTGCGACGACCGCTCCATCGTCGATCGGGGTAACGGAGGCTTGGCCGACCGGGGAGAAGTACTTGACGTCGGTGAGCCGCAGAAGTCGCGTGTTGTAGTCTGCGTTGATTGCGTCCACGGTTGCACGGACGGCGGCCGCGGGCAGTTCAATGAGCACGCCGTGGTAATCGATGTCGGGGAGCACGGCCTGCTTGACGCACTGCCCGCCCGCTCCGGTCACGATTGCCTGAAGGCGAGTGAAAGCGGCGTCACGCTTCGCCGCATCGGCGCGGCACCACAACTCGGCCTCAAAGCGGATATTGGGTTCGTTGGAGGCGAGCCCCTTCTCCCAGTACGCGGCGACGCCCGTTGCGAGGATGCGATCTTTCGGCCCCCATGCACGCACGTCATTCAGATACTGGAACGCCTTGGCCAAGCCGCCGTACCCGCGTGGGAGACTGTTGGTAGCTGGGTCTTTCCACAGGTTCCACAGACGCAGGACTTCGGTGTACGCCGTGCGATTACTTGCGAGGACAAACAGCCGAGCTTTCTGGAGTGAAGGGTCCGCGCCATCGGCGAGGAAGCCAGGGTCGGCCGCGGCGACTTCGACGTCGAAATCGCCCAGCCACTCCATGCCAGCGATTTTCTTCACGACGTTCTGAAAGTCGGCGACCGATCCGATGGTCTCCAGCACTATGACCTGCTCGGGGTCAACGCCGTTCGGAGTTGCTTGCGCCGTGCCGAACTCCGTTCCGAGCGATTGGAAGCGAGCCGCGAGCCTCGCTCCCTGAGAGCCCTTGCTGGGACTGGGTGTAGGTGGCACAGCAGCCGGTACGAGGCCAGTTCGCTTGGCCCCCGTTGCCGCCGGAAAGATCAAAATGGGCTTGTCGGGCATGGGGCAACTCCGTTTACCTGCGGCGCTTGGTTGGTGCCGGGGTTACGCGTTGCTTCCATGCGGCCAGTCGTTCGCGCACGATCTTGGTAAAGTCCGGCTCGGGACTTTCGAGAACGGCCCGGCGAGCGATATCGCGGAACAAGTCTTCGATCTCGGAATATGTTGCGCCGCTGAGTTGGCGGACAAGTGTCCCCACCTTGAAGCCCGCAGCAAGTGGGAAGCTCGCGAGCAGTCGTCCAAGAAATTCTGCGGCCTCTGACGAATTGGGGGGCGGGAGGTGCAGCCGAGTCTCGAAGCGCCGCCAGACGGCACGGTCGAGCAGTTCCGCGTGGTTTGTCGCCGTCACGATCACGACATGGGCTGGGAGTTGGTCCATCTGAAGTAGGAGCGTGCTGACGACACGCTTGATCTCGCCGGTCTCGTGAACGTCTCCGCGTTCTTTGCCGACGGTGTCAAACTCATCGAGGAAGAGGACGCAAGCCCGCTGCCGCGCGTAGTCGAAGACTTTGCGCAGACGCGATGCCGTCTCGCCCAGGTAACTGCCGATCAGCCCTTCATAGCGAACAACGAGCAGGGGGACCATAAGGTCGTGCGCAAGGCCGTGAGCAACGCTCGTCTTTCCGTTGCCCGGTGGTCCAACCAAAAGGAGCCGGTGGCGCGGAGCCATGCCGTAGGAGCGAAGTAGTTCACCCCGGAGGTGTTCCTCGATTAGCCGGCGAAGCTCATCGCGCACGAGGCGAGGCAGAACGAGGTCGTCAAGCGAACGTTCTGGGGCTAGTTCGTATATTAAGTCGCCAACCAAGGTTGAACCCGCTGCGGTCTGCGGAACGTGCTTGTGAACCCCATTTAGCAAGGCTGCCGAGAGTTGATCTGCCAAGGCAGTGTGCTGCTTGGACCGCTCTTCCGCAATGATCGCCTCCACCGTGCTCCGAAAGCGCGGATCAGGAGTTTGTTTCCCCGATTGGACGAGCGAAATTAGTAGGTCCGAGCGTGCCATACTGGGTCGAAAACCTCCAGGCATGTGGCGACAACTGTCGCCAGACGCGTCAAAGTGTACGAGGTCAAGTGGTCATTGTTGCGTGCTGATGCCAGAGTTGTACCCAGCAGACTGGTAAAGGGGGGCAGACTAGACAATTTTATGTGGCGGGCGGTGGCGCAATCGCGGTCGGCGACCCCTTAGGGCAGGTCGACATCAGGCGGACAGCCACCCGTGGGCCGCCCGCTGTCGCTCAGCGTTTGTGGCCGACGTGGCAGATGCAGACGCCCAGGGTGAGCGGGATGCGGCGGCAGTCGGTGAAGCCGACTTCGGTCATGGCGGCGGAGAGCTGCTCGGCGTTCATGAAGGTGGCGACGCTGGCGGGGAGGTACTTGTACGCGCCGCTGGTATCGCCGGCGATGAGCGTGGCGGTGCGGGGCATGAGCCAGTTGGTGTACCAGGTCGAGAGCTGTTTGACGATGGGGAGCCGGGGGGTGTCGAACTCCAGGATGACCAGGCGGCCGCCGGGGAGGAGGATGCGGTAAAACTCGCGGAGGGCGGCTTTGGGTTCCTGCACGTTGCGGATGCCGAAGGCGATGGAGACGACATCGGCGGTGGCATCGGCCAATGGGAGGTGCTGGGCATCGCCCTCGATGTAGCAGATGGAGCGTTCGACATCGCTGCCGCGGGCGGCACGGAGCTGGGCCTGGCGGCGGCGTTCGGCGACATCGAGCATTTCGCGGGTGTAGTCGATGCCGATGACGCGGGCGGGGGCCTTGCGGGCGCGGGCGAAGGCAATGGACAGATCGCCGGTGCCGCAGGCGACATCGACGACGGTCTCGCCGCCGACCAGGGCGGCCTGACGGACGGCGAAGCGTCGCCAGGCCTGGTCCTGCCAGAAGGAGTGGAGGCGGTTGTTGAGGTCGTAGCTTTGGGCGATGGCGGCGAACATCCGCCGCACTTTCTCTTGTTTGTCGGTGCGGGTGTGGGGGCTGGCGAGTTCCTGCTGCTTCCAGGCCTCCGGGGTTGGGCTGGGGGTGGGGCTGGGGGCGGGCGTGCCGGCGGGGCTGGCTGCCGGGCTGGGGGAGGCGGCGGGATGGGCGGGGCTGGTCATTTTGGAGTTCGCCGGATGGTAACACTTCGGAGCCAGGAGGCCTTGGCGGATGCGGGCGAGGGTGCGAGATGTTCGGAGTTTTTCAGGAGCGGGGGTGGTGTGTTTGCCCGATCGGGGCCGGCGTGCGGTCAGAACGGTGCCGCACGGGGCGGCGGTGCCCATTCTGTGCCCCCGGCAGCATCTATCATGCCCGAGTTATCAGAACCCGGTCGGGCGTGCCCGAGGGCGCCGACACGAAGGAGCAAGCATGCGCGTTGATGTGGTTGGTAAGCATCTGGAAGTGACCGAGGCAATCCGTACGTACGCCGACACCAAGGTGGCCAAGCTGCTGAAGTTCTCCGAGAGAGTCCAGCTCATCACCGTGCGGCTGGAGAAGGAGCCGCCGAAGCACTTCCACGTGGAAGTGGTGGTGGATGTCGAGAAGCACGATGATTTTGTGGGTCATTGCAAGGGTGAGGACCTGTACCACTGCATTGATGAGGCCGTGGACAAGGTGTCGCGGCAGCTGACGACGTTTAAGGAAAAGACCAAGGGTGTGTGAAGTCAGAAGTTCCCCGGGGCGGATGCTGACCGAGCACCTGCGGGCCGGGAGCTTCCATCAATCGGACCTCGCGGGGCGACGACGGCCCGGATCGGGTGGGCGGGGCAAGGTCGGGGACGGGGTGACGGAGTCGGGGAGCGGGGTGTGTGCTACTGAGGCCGCCCGTCGGGCCTCGATCGTCCGGAGTTGCAGTCTCGGATCGGAGTTTGATCGATGAAGCTGACCCAAATCGTCGCGTCCGGAGCCATTGTGCCTTCGCTGAAGGCACAGCATCGCGACGATGTTGTCAAGGAACTGGTCGCCGGTCTGGTGGCGTGTGAGGCGGTTCCGGCCGCACTGCAGGGCGAGCTGATTACGCGTGTGCTGGACCGCGAGCGTCGCGGCTCGACGGGGTTCGGCCGCGGGGTGGCGGTGCCGCATGTGAAGCACCCGGGCATCAAGAAGATGTGTGCGGCCGTCGGGCTCTCGCAGACGGGGATCGAGTTTAACTCACTGGACAAGCAGCCGGTGTATTCGGTCTTCCTGCTGGTCTCGCCGGAGGATCGGCCGGAGCACCACCTGCAGGCGATGGAGGTGATCTTCAAGAACCTGTCGAAGGACACGTTCCGCAAGTTCCTGCGTCAGGCCTCGACGCTGGAAGAGGTGCAGGTGCTGCTGGATGAGGCGGACAGCACCTCGATGGGTGGGTGAGATGTGGTGAGCAAGTCGGGGGGTGTCGGGCGGCTCGGGTTCAGGCATGTTTGATCCACGTTTTTGCTGGCATGGCGAAGCTGACGACCATCGTGACGATCCGCAACAGGCTGGGGCTGCACGCGCGCCCGGCGATGGAGTTTGTGGATTGTGCCGCGGCGTTTAAGGCGGAGGTCACGGTGCGGCGGGATGACCAGACGGTGGATGGCAAGTCGATTATGCAGATGATGCTGCTGGCGGCGACGCAGGGGACGGAGCTGGAAGTGGTTGCGGATGGCGAGGACGCCCAGGAGGCGATTACTGCGCTGGCCAAGCTGGTGGAATCCGGCTTTGGTGAGGATTAGGCGGGGCGATGGCTCGGGAAAGAGCCGGGAACTGGGGCAGGCGCGGGTCGTGGACCGCGACGGTGCCGCTGGTTGGCCGATAGGGGGAGCGAGGTTGTGAGGTTGGAGGCGAGCGTCCGATATCTGCACCGCTGGTTTGGCGGTGAGTCGGGATTGCGGCCTGATGTGAGCTTTGGAGTGTGCCTGCGTTGCCGATTCGAGTGTTCATCATGCAGCCGGCGCTCCCCAAGTACCGGGTGCCGGTGTTCCGTGAACTGGCGCAGCGGCCGGGGCTGACGGTGACGGTGTCGCGCGGGGATGAGCCGCACGTGCCGAGCGTGGAACCGGATGGGTTCGCGGCGTTTGAGTCCAAGCATCATCGGATCCGGCTGGCGGGCGTGATGGGCATTGAGTGGCATGCGCCATCGGCCAGTGACCTCAAGGGTGCGGATGTGCTGGTGCTGCCGTGGAACCTGCGGCTGCTGTCGCACCCGGTGACGATTCTGCGGGCGCGGATGCGGGGGATCCCGGTGGTGCTGTGGGGGCATGGATATTCCAAGCACGATGCGCCGATCAAGACGAGGCTGCGGCAGTGGATGGGGCTGCTGGGCGATGCGGTGGTGCTGTACAACCGCGGGACGGCGGATGCGCTGGTGCTGAGCGGCGTGCCGCGGGCGAGGACGTTTGTGGCGCTCAACACGGTGGATATCCGGCCGATTTCTGCGCAGATCGCGGCCTGGCGGAACAAGCAGGCGGAGCTCGAGGCGTTTGTGGCCAGGGAGTGGTTGCCGGGCGGGCCGCGGCTGCTGCTGGTTTCGCGGCTGCTGGATCAGAACCGGATCGACCGGCTGATTGCGACGGTGGCTGCGCTGAAGGGCAAGCACCCGGGGATTCGGGCGGTGCTGATCGGCAAGGGGCCGGCGGAGGGCAAGCTCAAGGAGATGGCGGCGGCGGCGGGCGTTGCTGATCGGGTTGTGTTCAAGGGTGCGATTTACGACGAGTCGGAACTGGCGCCGTACTTCCTGACGGCGGAGCAGTTTGTGTACCCGGAGAACGTGGGGCTGTCGCTGAACCATGCGATGGCGTACGGCGTGCCGGTGGTGACCAGCGACCGGACCGATGCGCAGAACCCTGAGATTGAGGCGATGCGGCACGAGTACAACGGGCTGGTGTACCAGCACGGCAGCACGGAAGCGATGACCCGGACGATTGAACGGCTGGCGGTGGATGTCGCGCTGCGGAGGCGGCTTGCGGAGGCGGCATCGGCGACGATTCACGGTCGGTACAGCATTCCGCGGATGGTTGACGGGCTGGAGGCGGCGATCCGGTATGCACTGGCGCTGCGGCGTGGGGTGTCGTCGGAGTTCGGGGTGAGGGCGGAGGGATCGACCGCGGGTGATGGGGCGGGGATGCGGGCGGCTTCGGGCGCGTGAGGGGAACTACCCTCGCGGCGATGAGCAGCCGCAGACAGATTCCACAGTACCTGCTGATGTTCGGCCTTCTGGGCCTGCTGGGGTTGTTTCTTGTGTATCCGGTGGCGATGACGCTGCGCGGGGCGTTTTATGCCGATGCGGCGGGGCGGTCGGGGTTCACGTTTGCGAACATTGCGCTGGTGTTCCGCGATCCGGTACTGCGGGAGGGGCTGGTCAACTCGCTGATGCTGGCGACGACGACGACGGTGCTGGCCTCGATCATCGCGCTGCCGCTGGCGGTGCTGAGTGTGCGGTACCGGTTCCCGCTCAAGGGCATGTACAACGCGCTGGTGCTGGTGCCGCTGATCCTGCCGCCGTTTGTGGGGGCGATCGGGTTTAAGATGATTCTGGGGCGGGAAGGTGCGCTCAACGCGCTGCTGGGCACAGAGTGGGACATTCTGGGCTCGGCGCGGTTCTTCGGTGTGGCGGTGGCGCAGGCGTTGTCGCTGTACCCGATCATTTATCTCAACGCGACGGCGGCGCTGGCGAACCTGGACCCTGCGCTGGATGAGGCGGCGGAGAACCTGGGGGCGGGGCCGATGCGGCGGCTGCTTCAGATCACGTTGCCGCTGATCCGGCCGGGTTTGTTTGCCGGCGGCACGGTGGTGTTCATCTGGTCGTTTACCGAACTTGGCGCGCCGCTTGTGTTTGACTTCAACCGGGTCACGCCGGTACAGATTTTCAATGGGCTCAAGGAAGTGGAATCGTCTGCGCAGCCGTATGCGCTGACGCTGATCATGCTGGTGATGGCGGTGGGGATTTACATCATCGGCAAGCGGTTCCTGGCGGGTGCGGCGTACGCGATGCAGGCCAAGGCGTCGCGGGCATCGAGCGAGGCGAAGCTGCCGCTGTGGGGCGGGATCGCGGCATCGGGGCTGTTTGCGGTGGTGTGCGGGGCCGCGCTGCTGCCGCACCTGGGGGTGATTTTCACGGCGCTGGCGGAGCCGGGCTCGTGGTATCAGTCGGTGCTGCCGACGCGGTTTACGGGGTCGCACTTTGAGCAGGCGCTGACGCACCCGGATGCGTTCGGGGCGATTCGCAACTCGCTGCTGCTGGCCTTCTGTGCGGTGGTGCTGGACCTGGTGCTGGGGCTGCTGGCGGGGTATTTGATCGTGCGGACGAACATCAAGGGGCGCGGGCTGCTGGATGCCTTGTGCATGCTACCGATTGCGGTGCCGGGGCTGGTGATGGCCTTCGGGTTTATTGCGGTGAGTCTGCAGTGGCCGCTGGGCAAGGGTGACCCGCTGGAGGGCTTTGCCAGTGTGCTTGGGGCGGACCCGAACCCGTTCCCGATCCTGATCATTGCTTATGCGGTGCGACGGCTGCCGTACATCGTGCGTGCCGTGGTGGCGGGGCTGCAGCAGACCAGCGGGCAGATGGAAGAGGCCGCGCTGAACCTGGGGGCGAGCACGTTTACGGCGGTGCGGCGGATCATTGTGCCGCTGATTGCGGCGAACTTGATCGCTGGCGCCTTGCTGGCGTTTGCGTTTGCGATGCTGGAGGTGTCGGACTCACTGCTGCTGGCCCAGCAGAGCCAGCACGCGCCGATTACCAAGGCGATCTTTAACTTTGCGAACCGGCTGGCGGACGGGCCGCACATTGCCAGCGCGATGGGCGTGTGGGGCATGGCGCTGCTGGCGACGACGCTGGTGGGGGCGAGCATCCTGCTGGGCAAGAAGCTGGGGGCGATCTTTAAGGTGTGAGTCGCGGGTTGCGAGGAAAGGCGGGGAGATGAACGCGGAGGGCGCGGAGGGGGGAAGGCAAGGAACGCGGAGGGCAGGAGAAGAAGGGAGTACGGGAGAGAGAAGGGTGGCGCGTGCGGGGCGGTCAGGGGGTGAGGAAGGAGCGGGGGCGGTTGATGATGAAGTCCTGGCCGGATCCGTACGGGCGAAGGGCGTTGTCACAGTGGAGGCACTGCGGATCTACCTTGCCCTCATCGTCCTTGCCGTCAAGGCCGACGCTGTAGACCACGTAACGGCGGCCTCCGGGTTCCTTAGCGGGGTCGGTCAGGCGGTATTTGAAGGAAAGGCCGGAGTAGGGATCTGCCGCGTCGGGCAGCTTTGCCTCTGCCAGCGAACCGGGGAGTTTTCCGTTGGCGGCCCGGAACTGTTCGAGTGACAGAACGGCCAAGGTACCGTTTCGAAACGCCAAATGCCGATCGTGCATGTCCAGCCGGATGGGCTTCCAGGCGTAGGAAATGAGATTGGCCAGCGGATTGCGTCTGGCGGTGATGAGGCCCTTGATGGCATCGGGCGAGAGTGACTTGGTGCGCGAGGGACGCGGGACGGCGATCACCCGACCGAACGAGTCCATCGCCGCAGTAATCTGGGAGAACTGTTCACTCAGCGAGAGGGGATTGGGGTAGCGCTCCCGAAACTGGTCAGCAAGTGACTTCTCGGTACCTTCGGAAGCATCGAGGCCGAACAGTGCGGCGAGCTTCTCGGGCGGAGCATCCGCTCGCGGGGTCCCTTCTGGCGTGAGGAGCTGTGAACCGATAAATCGCAGCTCGATACTGAGCAGACGGAGGTGCCAGTGCTCCGGCGGAAACGCGGGCTGGGCGCTGAACACCTCCAGGATCTGATCAAGAGTCGCTGAAGGCAGTTGGCGCTCGCTGAGGATGAAGAGCAGCTCCTCGAGCATGAGGTATTCGACAGACTCTGCGTAGTCACGACCGATGAGGGTTCCATCGTGATCGGCGAACCGGGCGAGCGCGAGGCCGTGGCGGAGGTGGCGGATGAGTGACGCATCGTCGCCGCGTGAACTGGCCAGGAACATCATCGCTCGGCATGCGCGAGCAAGTTTGCGGAGGCCTGGCAAGTTCAGGATAAGCGGCTTGGAGAGATCTGCTGGCGGCTTGAGGAACACAAAGTGCCTGGTGGCGGCGAGCGTGTCGAGGGTTGCCCAGCACTCCGAGCCTGCGGCGTGCTGCATGACCTTTCTTCCGAGACCATACTGCCGGACCAAGTCGGGGTCGGTCGGTTCCTTGTCGGCCGGCTCCCAGACGCCTTGGATAAACACGCCTTTGCCGTCTTGAGCACCGACCGCTGCGATGGCGGCCGCTTCGAACTGGGCGATGGCGCGCGAAAGCAGAGCGAAGCAGTCATCTGCTGCTGCGGGCCCGCCAGCGGGCGGTGTGCCGGCTTGCTCCAGGAGGATCGCGTGGAACTGATCGACGAGATCGGGCTCGGCCGGCTTGGCGGCGGCCGCACCTGCCGGTTTTGGGCTGGAGGTGGGGTCAGTTGGCGTGACCTCCTTGCCCGGTGCGTGTCCGGCGACTGCCGCGGTGAACAGCGTGGCGGCTGTTGCAACGCTGGCGATGGCGGTGAAGCGGCCGAAGGGGCGTGGCAGCTGGTCGCGTGCCGGGACGAACGTGCTATTGATGTGTGACAATCCAAGCCTCCTGTACCTGCTGTGTCTGCCCGAGTTGGCGATCGCGAGAAGCTGTTCCTGCGAGCCGGCCGTGCAACCTGCTCACTGCCGCCCACGTTCTGTGCTGTTTAGCCGTTGGTCTTGCTGCTGATCTCCGCCATGACTTCATCGTCGATGCCGAGGTACTCGCGCATGTGCTGGTCGTAGGTGTCCTGGTCCTTGTCCTTGGACAGGTCGAGGCGGAGTTCGTTGATGACCTTGGTGCCCTGGCTGATCCAGGCGGAGAAGGTTTCTTTGGAGATGTTGGCGGCGATCCACTCACCGAGGGCGCCCTTGAAGGGCGGGCGGGGCATGGGGTTGCCGATGCGGCTGGACTTGCGGCAGCGCATCATGCCAGGGGGGACGGGGCCGGAGTCGTCGACTGCTGCCGCGGCGGCGGTGGCGGCGGGCTTTTTGACCTGCGGGATGGGGAGCTTGAGCTGGGTGAGGAGTTCCTCGATGGCCTTCTTGGGCTTGAGGTCGCCCTTTTCGCTGGCGACGGTGAAGCCGTCGGTCAGGACATCGCCCGCGCGGTCGAGCTTGCCGGCCTTGACGAGCATGTCGCCGGCCATCTGGTAGGCGGTGCTCATGTCGGGCACGAGCTGGATGCAGCGCATGAAACTGGCGGCGGCATCCTCGAAGCGGCCGGATTCGCCGTACGCCTTGCCGAGGGAGAAGTGGGCCATCTCGTTGCTCGGGTCGGCCTGACACATGTTCTCAAACTGGGCGATGCGCTTGGTGAGGTCCATAGGGGGAGGGGGGGACAAATGGTCAAATGGGGAAATGGTCAAATGGTCAAATGGTCAAATTGCCAAAGGGCCAAATTTCCAAATTGCCAAATGTGGGGGAGTGCGAGTTTGGCGGAGGGGGAACGTTCGATTACTTCGTTGCTGTTGGTGCGGGGGTGCAGTCGTTGATGGCGTCGATGAGGCGGCGGACGTGGCCGAAGTTGCGGCGGTTGTGGGTGAAGACCAGGCGGGGGAGGTCGCGGTGGTCTTCTTCGACATCGAACGGGCCGCGGAGGGCCATTTTGCCTTCTTTGACGAGCATGGCGAAGCGGGTGTTGAGGCTGTCGACCTGTTCGGCGGTGAGGGGTGCCTTGAGGCGGATGACCAGGTCGTCCTTGACGTAGCGTGAGGAGTGGTAGATGCGGTAGAAGCGGGTGACGTGCTCGACGGCTTCGGCCGGGGTGGCGGCGATGTGGTAGAGGTGGGGGTCTTCTTCGCTGACCCAGCCGCGGCTCATCAGGCCTTTGCGGATGAAGGCGTCGAAGTCCTGCCAGTAGCTTTCGCCCTTGCCCTGGCACATGACGATGGGGACCATGCTGGCCTTGCCGGTCTGGACGAGGGTGAGGAGTTCGAAGCCCTCATCCATGGTGCCGAAGCCGCCGGGGAAGAGGGCGACGGCCTCGGCCTGGCTGATGAACATGAGCTTGCGGGTGAAGAAGTAGCGGAAGGTGATGAGCTTGCTGTCGCCGGCGATGACCTCGTTGGTGGACTGCTCGAAGGGCAGGCGGATGGCGACGCCGAAGGACTTGTCCTTGCCGGGGCCGACGTGGCCGGCTTCCATGATGCCGCCGCCGGCGCCGGTGATGACCATCCAGCCCTGCTCGGCGATGAGGCGGCTGAACTCGACGGTGGCCTCGTAGTCGGGGTGGGCCTTGGGCGTGCGGGCGGAGCCGAAGATGGTGACCTTGTGCGGATCGGGGTACTGGCCGAAGACGCGGTAGGCGTAGCGGAGTTCCTTGACGGCGGCGGCGATGAGCTTGAGCTCACCGGTGTCGCGGCCGTCGGGGATGAGCTTGAGCGCGCTGGAGAGCAGTTCGCGCACGAGGCGGGCCTTGGTGGGGCTGGCCTTGTTGGCCTTGGCGGCGACCTCGGCGATGAGGGCGTCGAGCCGGCCCTGGAACTCGGGCGAGTCGACGATGCTCTGCACGCGGGCTTCGGGCGGGGCGACCTGGCCGGCGGCGAGTTCGGTGGAGGCGATGGGGTCCAGTTCGGATCGGTTGCTGCTCACGGTCAAGGGTAGCAGGCACGGCAAAATCCGACCTTGGAGGGCGGGCAAAAAGCGGTGGGGTCCGGGAGGGTCGGTGGCGTTTTTCGTGCGTGGGGCGGGTCAGACGCCGCGGACGGCTTCGGCGATGAGCACGGCCTGGCGGAGGTGCCTGGGGCTGGTGGTGCCGATGACCACGGAGCTCACGGCGGCGTGGCCGAGCACGAAGCGGAGTGCGGCCTGTACGGGATCCGGCGAGGCGGGTGCGGTGCCAGAAGGGGCAGCGGTGGTCAGGTGGCCGCTGGCGAGGGCTTTTTTGATGAGGATGCCGCAGCCGGTGGTGGCGGCTTCGGTGATGGCGGTGCGATGGCGCGACTCGGCGGGGCTGAGCTCGAGCATGGCGACCTGGCAGCGCTGGACGGTCTGGATGCCCGCGGCCAGCGAGGCGGGGCTGGCGCCGATGGCTTTGATTTTGCCCTGGCGCTGGAGTTTGGTCAGCGTCTCGTACGCCTCGCCCTGATTGAGGATGAGTTCATCGGCAGTCAGCGAGGAAAAGTGCAGCAGCACGATGTCGAGCACATCGGTGCGGAGGGCGGCCAGGGAGCGCTCGACGCTGGTGGTGATAGCCGCGGCGGAGAAGTCGTAGGTGCTGACGGGGTTGCCGGCGGCATCGGCTACGAACTGCTCGCCGGCTTTGGTGCACAGGACCCAGAAGTCACGCGGGCGGATCTGGTAGAGGAGCTGGCCGAGCCGCTGCTCGGCGATGCCGTAGGCGGGGGCGGTGTCGATGAGTGTGACGCCGAGTTCGGCGGCGGTGGACAGAAGTTCCAGTACGGATTGATCGGACGGGAGCGAGGTGGGCAGCTGGCTGGCGGGGTACTTGAGGCCTGCGAGGCGCCCGAGCTTGACCGTGCCCAGCCCGATGGGTGGGACTTCAACCGGGCTGGAGCCGAGGATGCTCGTGCGCATGGTGAAGTGTCGGCACGGTTGCGGGGTGAATCCAGTGATGGGCCGGGTATGGGAGCGCGGCGGTGGTTAGAAGCCGGATTTGCCTTTGAGGTCGCGGCCCTTCTTCTTGCCCTTCTTGCTGGGGCGGACGCCGGGCATGCCGGCTTTGCGGTCACCCTTGGTGCTGCCGGGTTCGCCATCGCTGCCGCCGCCGTCGACCTCGCTGCGGCGGACCTTGCCCTTGCCGCCGAGCTTGCCGGATTTGAGCAGGCCGACCTGATCGCGCAGGCGGGCGGCTTTCTCGAACTCGAGCTGTTCAGCGGCCTGGAGCATTTCGTCTTCGAGCTGGCGGACGAGTTCGGCGACATCGAACTCGGGTTCCTTGGCGCGGACGGCCTCGCGCATGGTGCGGTTGGCCTTGACCTGGAGCTCAAGGCCCGTGCGGATGGCCTTGATGATGGTGGTGGGCGTGATGTTGTTGGCGGTGTTGTACGCCCGCTGCTTGGCGCGGCGGCGATCAGTCTCATCGATCGCCGCGGTCATGGAGGGTGTCATGGCATCGGCGTACATGATCACCGAGCCGTCGACGTTGCGGGCGGCGCGGCCGATGAGCTGGATGAGCGAGCGGGGCGAGCGGAGGAAGCCTTCCTTGTCGGCATCGAGAATGGCGACCAGGGAGACCTCGGGCAAGTCGAGGCCTTCACGCAGGAGGTTGACACCGACGAGGACATCGAACTCGCCCTTGCGGAGGTCGGTGAGGATTTCCAGACGCTCGAGGGTTTCGATTTCGCTGTGGAGGTAGCGGACTTTGAGGCCCTGCTCGTGGAGGTAGAGCGTGAGGTCCTCACAGAGGCGCTTGGTCAGGGCGGTGACCAGGACGCGCTGGCCGGCGGCGACGCGCTGCTTGCAGCGTTCGAGCAGGTCGGGCACCTGGCCGCGGGCGGGGCGGACTTCGATAGCGGGATCCAGCAGGCCGGTGGGGCGGATGACCTGCTCGGCGACGACGCCCTGGACCTTCTCGAGTTCATAGGGTCCTGGCGTGGCTGAGACGAAGGTGACCTGCGGGCTGACGACTTCGAACTCCTCAAAGGTCAGCGGGCGGTTGTCCATTGCGCTGGGCAGGCGGAAGCCGTGGTCGACCAGGACCTGCTTACGCATCTTGTCGCCGTTGAACATGGCGCGGACCTGCGGGAGCGTGACGTGGCTTTCGTCGATGATCATGAGCCAGTCACGCTTGGGGCGTTTCATGAGACGCCAGAGGTGCTCGCCGCGGCTTGTGTCCTGCGGGGCGATGTTGACCTCGCGGGTGCCGTCTTCGTCTTCGGGGGAGTAGTCGAAGTAGTCCATGAGCGTCCAGGGGCGCTCGCCGGGGGCGCGACCGTCGAGGTGGCGTGAGTAGTTCTCGATGCCGTTGCAGAAGCCGACTTCCTCGAGCATTTCAAGGTCGTACTTGGTGCGGGCGAGCAGGCGCTGGGCCTCGAGGAGTTTGCCCTCGGTGCGGAGCTGGGCGACGCGGTCCTCCATCTCCTGGCGGATGCCGGTGAGGATGGCCTGCATGCGGGACTCATCGGTGACGTAGTGTGCCGCGGGGAAGAGGAAAAACTGCTCCTCGCTGCCGATGACTTCGCCGCTGGTGGGGTTGACGATGAGCAGGTCGCTGACTGAGTCGCCGGAGAGCTCGAGGCGGACGGCGTACTGGTCGTAGGCGGGGTAGATCTCAAGCACATCGCCGCGGACGCGGAACTGGCCGCGCTTGAACTCGATATCGCTGCGCTTGTACTGCATGGCGTCAAGGCCGAGCAGGAGCTTGCGGCGGTCGACGAGCATGTCGCGACGGAGCGTCATGACCTTGTTGCCGTAGGTGGCGGGTGAGCCCAGGCCGAAGATGCACGAGACGCTGGCGACGACGATGGTGTCGCGGCGGGCCAGGATGTTGCTGGTGGCGGCCAGGCGGAGCTTGTCGAGATCGTCGTTGCGGCTGGCGTCCTTTTCGATGTAGATGTCGCGCTGGGGGATGTAGGCCTCGGGCTGGTAGTAGTCGTAATAGCTGACGAAGTAGCTGACGGCGTTCTTGGGGAACAGCTCTTTCATCTCCTCATACAGCTGGGCCGCGAGCGTTTTGTTGTGGCTCAGGATGAGCGTGGGCTTCTGCGTCTGGGCGATGACGTTGGCCATCGTGAACGTCTTGCCGGTGCCGGTGGCGCCGAGCAGGCACGACCACTTCTCGCCCGCGTTGGCGCGGCTGACAAGCTCGGCGATGGCCCCGGGCTGATCGCCGGTGGGCTTGTGCGGGCTGGAGAGCTCAAATGGGCGTTGGACGATGCGCATGAAGGGGTAGAGCAAAGAGGAGGGAGGGGAGTCGCGAGTCGCGAGACTCGAGTTGCGAGGGGGAAGGCGGGAGGCGGTGATTAGCGGGCGGTCTTTGCGGCTTGGGAGGTGGTGCGGACTTGGGGTGTGAGTTGATCTGCGGTTGGCTGGGGTGCGGGGGTGGGCCGGGGGGCGTTTGCTGGTTTGGCTGCCGCGGCTTGGGTGCCTGGAACGACTTCGAGCTCACTGAGGGCCTGGCCGACGGTGCGGATGCCGATGATGCGGACACCGGCGGGCGGCTTGATGCGGGCGGCCTGTGAAGCGGGCACGAGGAGGGTGCGGGCACCGAGTTTGGCTGCTTCCTGCACGCGGGCATCGAGCTGGGTGACGGGGCGGATCTCGCCACCGAGTCCGACTTCGCCGACTGCCGCGGCGTTGTTGGAAACTGCCTTGCGGTAGTGGGCACCGCTGATGGCCAGGAGGGTGGCCAGATCGGCGGCGGGTTCGGTGATCTTGACGCCGCCGACGGCGGAGACGAAGATGTCACGGTCCTCCAGGCGGAGGGAGCCGTGCTGCTCGAGCACGGCGATGAGCATGGCCAGGCGGTTGGCATCGATGCCTGAGGCCTTGCGTTTGGCCATGCCGGGGAAGCTGGTGGCGGTGAGGGCCTGGACTTCAACGAGCAGGCAGCGGCTGCCGGTCTGCACGGGGCAGATGACGGTGCCGCTGCGGGCGGGGCCGCCGGCGATGGCGAGCTGGCCGGTGGCCTGGCGGAGTCCGCCATCGGTCATCTCAAAGAGGCCGAGCTCGAGCGTGGAGCCGAAGCGGTTCTTGACGCAGCGCAGGACGCGGTGGGCGTGGTAGCGGTCGCCCTCGAAGTAGAGCACGCTGTCGACGAGGTGCTCGAGGAGCTTGGGGCCGGCGAGCGTGCCTTCCTTGGTGACGTGGCCAATGAGCACCACGGCGGTGCCGGTGGCCTTGGCCATGTAAACAAGCTCGGCACAGCACTGGCGCAGCTGGCTCATGGAGCCGGGGAACGCCGCGAGGTCGGGCTTGTAGACCATCTGCACCGAGTCGATGATGAGCACGCGGCGGTGGCTCTCGACCTCGCCGAGGACGCGGGCGGCCTGCTCGCAGATTCGGGACAGCGAGCTGTCAGAGAGGAGGAAGAGTTCATCGAGTCCGGCGGCGGGTGAGGCCGAGTGGTCGCTGTGATTGCTCTCTGCCGCGGCGGGAGTGTCGTGGTCTTCGAGCAGGCGACCGGCGCGGAGTTTGACCTGCTCGACGCTTTCCTCGCTGCTGACGTAGAGCACTCGGGCGCCGGTGCGGGCCCAGCTGGCGGCGGCCTGAAGGAGCAGCGTGCTCTTGCCGATGCCGGGGTCGCCACCGATCAGCACCGCGCTCGCGGGGACGAGGCCGCCACCGAGGACGCGGTCGAACTCGTCGATGCCGGTGCGGCGGCGTGGAAGCTCGGCGGCCTTGCCGATCTGCGGGTAACGCTGTGCGGGCTGGCGTGTGGTGAGCTGCTCGACCATGCGCTCTGCCGCGGGGGCGGGCAGGCCATCGGCGACGCCACCGCCTTCAGCGGCCTCGGCGAGCATCTGTGCAGCGGCGGCGTTGGCGGCGTGGGCCATGGCGGCCTGCGACCACTGGCCGATGGAGCCGGCACGCGGATCGGTCTTGGCGGACTTTTCGATGGACTCCTGCTGGAGTGAATCCCACGCGTTGCAGTCGGGGCACTTGCCCATCCACCGGGTCTGGACGCTGCCACATTCCTTGCAGACGAAGACTTGACGCGGCTTGGCCATGGCAGGTTGTAGGCGCGAAGTTGGAAGGGAGGTGTTTGGGCGGGTGATCGGGATGGGTTGTGTAGTGTGTTATAGGACGTTTATGTTGTTTCTGGTGGGTTCGGGCGTTGGGGAGCGGTGTCCCGTATGCTGCGGAACATGGTCATCCGCCGCATTCCTGAGGACTTTCTGGTCACCGAGCGACTGGAGATGAAGTACGAGCTCGGGGTGGATGCATCGCCGACGGTGGGGCCTGAGCCGGCGCGGTACGGGCTGTACAAGATGCGGAAGCGGTCGATGACGACGCCGGATGCGGTGCGGACGATCGCGCGCGAGCTGCGGATGTCGCCGGGGCGGATCAGTTATGGCGGGCTCAAGGACAGGCACGCGGTGACGGTGCAGCACATCACCATTGAGCTGGATCCGGCGCATCGGCGGAGCCTGCCGGAGACGCTTGACCTGCAGTTGGGTGAGGATTCGGGCGTGGCGATCAAGTCGCTGGGGTACACCAACACGCCGATGACGGCGGAGGCGATTGCGGCGAACCTGTTTCGGATTGTGATCCGGCGGTGCACGCGCGCGGATGCGGAGATGCTGTACGGCAATGCGGATGCGCTGCGGGATGGCAACGGGCTGCTGCTGACGAACTACTACGGGTCGCAGCGGTTTGGCTCGGCCAGGCACGGGCAGGGGTGGGTGGGGCGGTCGCTGATTGACGGGGACTACGAGACGGCGCTGAAGCTGACGCTGGCGAGCCCGGCGCGAAAGGACAGCGGCCCGCTGCGGGACTTCACGCGTTTGTGCGCGGAGAAGTGGGGGAACTGGAGCGAACTGCTGGAGGAGAGCAGCCCGATGCTGCCGGAGCGTGCGGCGATTGCGGCACTGGCGGCGGGGCAGCCCTTTGACCGGGCGTATCAGGCGCTGCCGCTGTTTCTGCGGGAACTGCATGTGGATGCGTTCAGTTCGCTGCTGTGGAACGGGATGGCTCTGGAGCTGGCGCGGGGGCTGGATGCTGAGGCGCCGGAGCGGAGAGATGACTTTGTGCAGCTGGTGTTTCCGCAGCCGGCGAAGGTGACGGCGGCGTATCGGCAGCTGGCGATGCCGCACCTGTCGCCGAGGACGACGCTGGCCGAGCCGTGGGGCGAGGCGGCGAAGAACGTGCTGCGTGAGCACAAGCTGACGCTGCCGCAGCTTCGGGTGGCGGCGGTGGAGCTGCCGGCCCAGCCGGCGGGCCGGCCGGCGGTGAACGAGGCGGGGCGTGAGCTGCCGCCGGCGCGGCAGCCGAACTTTGACACGTTTACACGGCCGCTGTTTGTGATGGCGGAGAAGTTCACGATGTCGGAGCCGGCGGCGGATGAGTTCTCACGCGGGGAACTGGCGAAGATCGAGGTGGCGTTCTCGCTGCCTCGGGGCAGTTATGCCACGGTGCTGCTGAGGGCGCTGGGGCAATGCTGAGTGTGTGGCGAGGGCTGAGGGATTGGGTTTGATTGCGGTATTGGAGTTTGTATTAAGATGATGGGATGATGGATTGGTGGGGGGAGGGATGTAACTTTTTGAGAAAAAGTGAATCTGTTTGCTTGACAGGCCGAAATACATGAGCAATACTTCTGCTCGCTTTCAAAGGAATCCCATGTTCTCCCTGACTACCTCAACCAACCTGAATCCAACTGACACGGTTAAAACCGCGGTCAGTGATCGCTCCGGCGATCTGGTGCTCGGGCTTGATGGAGGTCTGCTTGGGCGAGGGATTGGGAGTCGTTTGGATCGCTCGGATTCGGCCCGTTCAACCCTGCCAGGTCATATGGATGTCCGAGATTATCGGACAGTCTCTCCGGCAGGCGGCACCCAGGAAAATGAGTTCCTGGGGCAAATGTGGCCGAAGTTCGGCGAATATCCCGGGATCCGCGGCTGATCGGGCCTTCCGATCGCACGCCGCGGCTGATTGCCGGGTGATGCGATGCGGGAAAGTCAGATGTGAGCTGCTGTTTCAGGGTTTCCGGTTTAGTGAACCGGGCTCCTCAACCAAGCAAAGTCTCTCTTCTCCTGCGTCGTTCCACCCCCAGTGGTGCTTGCGGCCATCAGGTACGCGTTCGGCCTTGGAGTTTGCTCCGGCCGGGCGTGGAGGTTCCGGGTTCCATCTTGTGCTGACTCCGGCGGGCCTGCCAACTGGTTGGTGGCGCTCGCGGACTCCTCCGCTTCTCGGGGGTGTTCAAGGAGTCGGAAATAGCTCAGAGTGCAGTGCAGCAGTGCAGTGCCTGGCTGGACGGTATGTATTGAAGTTCATTCAATATAGTGCGCGATCATTTTTTTCTCGGTGTAGTGATATGAGTTGAAGTTGATCTTGGCGAGGCCCTGTGGCTGAGCGGTTGAAAGCACCAGACTGATTATCTGGGAATCGCGGGTTCGAGTCCCGCCAGGGTCGTTGGTGGTGCTGCCGCCGTAGCCGGTGGACATTGCTGTTCCCAACACGCGTCCGTGGTCGGTGTGTAGCCGGCTCGGGCGTTTCGTCAGCCAGGTGGAGAAGGGGGGAGGGGGTGGTCAAATGGCCAAAGGTCCAAATTGCCAAAGGGCCAAATTTGGAAGTGGTCAAATGAAGGCAGGGAGGTGGGGGCCAGGTGTTCGTCGGTATCCGGCGGCATGTGGCGGTAGGCCCGGTAGCCCAAATGGCAGAGGCGCGTGGCTCAGGTCCACGCCAGTGTGGGTTCGACTCCCTCCCGGGCCTCTGGTTTTGCTCTTGTGCTGGAAGGCCAGCGACTGCTGCCGCGGGTTCCGGGGTCCGAAAGGAGCGGAGCTCGCGGCGGGGCCAGCCTGGACTGAGGCGGGCACGGGGGCGCAAGCCGTGACAGACAGACGCACCAGCTGCGGTGGCGGGCCCGAACGGGGGCCGCCGCGACTGGGGCGGGGCTACTTGGCGGTCTGTTGCGACTTGCGCCCCTGTGGGGCCGCGTATTCCCTGTGGACCAACGGATAGGTCGCCGCCCTGCGAAGGCGGAGTGTGTGGGTTCGAATCCCGCCGGGGAGATTGTCGGATTGGAAGTGAACCGCGAATGTGCCCGGCGAACCCGGGCCGGCCCGCCAACGGTTGCGGGCAGCTTTTTGAAGAGGAGTACCCATGGCAACGTCACCGAACAACTCAGCGATTCATGTCACCGGCGAGGCGACGGGGTTTATCCCCGTCACGTCGCCTGAGGGGCACGAGCTCAAGCCGATCACGGTGATCGGAACCGATGACATCCGCGGGACCTTTGACGAGGCGACGATTCGCCAGGCACGCACGTGCCGGGCGGCGCCGGGTGTGACTGAAGTTGTGCTGAACCCCGATGCCCACGTGGGGTACGGGGCGCCGATCGGGTGTGTGATGGTGTCGCCCACGCACATCTATCCCGGGCCGGTGGGTGTGGACATCAAGTGCTCGATGTCGCTGCTGCAGCTGGACGTGCCCGAGTCGGAGATCCGCGACAAGAAGACGCGTCGGGCCCTGATCGATGCGATCGTGGAGCGGACGCCGACGGGTGCCGGCCGCGGGAGCCGGTCGGTCCGCAAGGGCCGCCGGATTGAGAGCGATCTTGGGTTTGAGATCCTCACGCGCGGCGCGGCGGCTGATGTGCTGGAGCGCTGCGGCGTGCCGGCGCACTGGTCGCAGCGGTGTGAGGATGCGACGCACACCGGTCACAACGGGCAGACCGCTGCGCTGGAGAAGCGGCTAACCAAGCACCTTGATGAGCACGGCTGGGCCGGAACGTTCGCCGACAAGGTGAACCAACTAGGCAGCTACGGCGGCGGAAATCACTTTGGTGAGGCCGAGGTGGTGCGCATCGCCGAGGGTGAGCGTGCCAAGTCGGCGGCGGAGGCCTTTGGCCTGCGTGATGGCCATGTAGCGTTTCTGAGCCACTGCGGCAGCCGCGGAGTTGGTGCGAAGCTGGCCGACTTGCAGTTCAAGACGCTGGGAGCCCACTTTGCCAAGTGGGGAATCCCGCTGCCCGGCCAGGACAAGCACATGGTGTACGCGCCGATCGGATCGCAGGAGGCCAACGACTACATCGATGACATGCACCTTGGTGCGAACTTCGCCACGGTGAACCACATGATCATCAACTCGCTGGTCCTCGAGGCGTTCCAGGAGGTGATCCCCGGCTGCACGGGTTCGCTGGTGTACTTCATCAGCCACAACATCGCGCGGCAGGAGCACACCGGTGGTGCCGGGTCGCCGATGGCGTGGGTGCACCGCAAGGGTGCGACGCGGGCGTTCCCGGCGGGTCACCCCGGGCTGGTTGGAACTCCGTTCGAGGCGATCGGTCACCCGATCCTGCTGCCGGGCAACCCGGCGGACGGATCGAGCGTGATGGTGGCTGAAGAGGGAGCGAAGCTCTCGGCCTACTCGGTGAACCACGGGGCCGGCCGGCGGATGGGCCGCAAGAACGCGGCGCGGACGCTGGATCAGGGCCGGGTTGATCGGCAGCTGGCGGAGCTGGACATCCTGACCAACTGCCGGCAGTACCCGATTGATGAGGCACCTGCCGCGTACAAGGACTTTAACAAGGTCCTGGACTCGGTGAAGCTGGCGGGGCTGGCCAGCGAGGTGGCCCGGCTGTCGGCGCGGTTTGTGATCAAGGATGGTTCGGAAGCGGACGACTGAGTTGAACGCGGCTGGAAAGTCCTGGATCGGTGTGCACGATTCTCCTTTCTCCCTGCGGACGCGGGAGCGGCCGCAGGGAGTTTGATGTTGGTGATGTGCGTGATGGTGACGTATGGACGATGTGGTTCAACTTGATGGTTCGGTTGGTGAAGGCGGCGGGCAGATCCTCCGCACGGCGGTGGCACTTTCGCTGGTAACGCAGCGGCCGTTTCGGCTGGTGCGGATCCGCGCGGGGCGTTCGACGCCGGGGCTGGCTGCACAGCATCTGGCCTCGGTCCATGCCGCGGCGCGGATCGGGGCGGCGGAGATCCATGGTGCGGAGCTGCGCTCGCAAGAGCTGACGTTCCGGCCGTCGATGCCGTCGGCATCGGGCGTGTATCGGTTCACGATTGATACGGCGGGCAGCACGATGCTGGTGCTGCAGACGGTGGTGCCTGCGCTGCTGCTGGCAGCGGGCGAGAGCACGGTGGAGATCACCGGGGGCACGCACGCCAAGCATGCGCCGATGCCGGAGTTCATCGAGCACGCGTTTGCGCCGGTGATTGAGAAGATGGGCGGCGGGCTGCGGCTGGAGGTGGTGCGTCACGGGTTCTATCCGCGTGGTGGCGGCCTGATTCGGGCCGTGATCACGCCGGCGGCGAGGCTGCGCGGGGTTGATCTGACTGACGAGTGTCGGTACCGGACGGTGACGCCGCGGTGTCTGCTGAGCCGGGTGGACCCGGGGATTGCGGCCCGGGAGGTGGAGACGGTTTCGCGGCTGCTGACCGGGCGCGGGATCGACGGGCTGCGAGTGACCGAGCCAGAGGTGCCGTCGCTGGATGCTCTGGGGCAGGTCAGTGCGCTGGTGCTGTTGCTGCGGCACGGGTCAGGCTGCGAGGTCGTTTCGGAACTCGGCGAGCGGGGGTTTGCCCCCGGCGAAGCGGCAGCGCGGGCCTGCCAGGAGGCAAAGGAGGTGATCGAGGCCGGGGTGGCCGTGGGGCCGCACCTGGCGGATCAGATCATCCTGCCGATGGCCCTTGCGGCTGCCCGAGGCGGCGGAGCATCGGCGTTCGCGACAGTGAAGCCGACCTGCCATACCGAGACGAACATGCAGACGATTCGGGCGTTTCTGCCGGTGGAACTGTCGGCCCGGCGAGAAGCCGGGTCGGAGCTTCGCTGGCGGGTGCATGTGGGGCCGGAGCGGGCGGGAAGCACGAAGTAGACGAGTTCCCGGGATTCCTGTAACTGATCGCCACCGCCGACGTCTAACGTCGGCGGTGGCGTTTTGATGCGCTGGTTGTGCGGGCGGTGCGACGGCACCTTGCAGACGGACGGTGACTTGCCTCAACAGCGTTATGCGGACAGAACCCAGCGAGTTTGAGGCCGATGACTTAGGCAGCGGGGTTACGCATTCTGCGGGCGATCCGGTTCGGCTGGATCCGGAACGATGGCTCGAGAACCACGGCGACATTCTGTGGAAAATGGCGATCGGTCGGCTGCGGAATGCTGAGGAGGCGGAGGAAGTGGTGCAGGAGACGTTCCTGTCGGCCCTTGCCGCGGCGGCGAGCTTTGAGGGGCGATCGAGCGAGCGGACGTGGCTGGTGTCGATCCTGCTGAGGCGGGTTGCGGACCGGCAGCGGAAGCGGTACACGCGGGCGGCGATGCAGACGGTGGCGATGGAGCAGGAGTTCGATGACACGGGGCACTTCGTGCGTCCGGCCAGGGAACTGGACTCCAGCCCGGCAGACCGGACTGAGCTGGCGAAGCTGCTGGATGCGTGTATGGAGAAGCTACCGGAGCTGCTGTGGGCGGCGTTTCATCTGCGCGAGGTGCTGGGGATGCCGGTGCCTGCGGTGTGTCAGGAACTGGGCATCGAGGCGAACAACTTGGGGGTGCGGCTGCATCGGGCACGCCAGCAGCTGCGATTGTGTGTTGAGCGCGGGGCGGACGGGGGTGAGCCATGAACAAGCCGCCGACGGTGATGCAGGTGCTCAAGGGCCGCTGCTGCGACCATGCAGAGAGCATGTCGTACGAGATTGACGGGCGGCTGTCGTGGCCGGCGCGGCTGCTGCTGCGGATTCACAGGTACAGCTGCATCGGGTGCCGGGCGTACTACCGGTCGCTGCTGGCGATTCGTGCAGCGGCGAGGGCGATTGGTGGACGTGGGGCGGAGGTGGGTGCGGGTGTGAAGACGGGGATGCCGGAGGATGCCAAGGCGCGGATCGCGGCGAAGCTGCGTGAGCCGCGGTGAGATGAGCTGGAGCGGGTGAGGTGCGGCAAACGCTGGAACGAAATGAAAAGCCCCGGAGTGTGACTCCGGGGCTTTGTACGTTGTGCGGACTCCTGGCGGCGTGACGGTTACTTCACATCGTCCATGGTGGGCTTGGCGTCCCTCTTGGGCTCGGCCGGTTTGGTGTCAGCGGGCTTCTTCTCGCCTTCGGTGGCGGGAACGGCCTGCACGGGGGCCAGTGAGACGACATCGACCTTGCGGGCGGTGATGAGCGTGGCCTTGAGGGTCTCGTCGTAGCGGGTGTCACCGACGACGCCGACGATCTGGCCCAGCTTGCTGGTCAGGTCCATGCCGGCATCGGGCTGGAGGTAGCCGAGCGTGCGGGCGGTGCCGGGCTCGGGGGAGTGAACGCGGTAGAGCAGGGGCAGGCGGGTGCCGTCGTAGACGGTGCTGGGGATGAGGCGGCCGATGATGGTGTAGATGCGCTGCTTCTCGTACTGCTCGATGACGGTGCGCATCCCGGAGCGGGAGGCCTTGATGGCGGCATCGGCGTCGCGGTTCTTGCGCTGGGCGTCGCGGATCTCCATGCGCATCTTGATGACTTCCTCCATGCGCTTGACGCGGTCCTTGAGCTTGACCTCGCCGGGCATGCTGCCCAGAGAGGCGGCGTACTGCTCGAAGCGGGCGATGGCCTGCTCGAACTCGGCTTCCTCGAGGGGCTGCTTCTGCACGCGCTGGAAGATTGAGTTGAGCTCCTCGGTCGGCGAGACGGTGCGGATGGCCTCGGTGATCTTGGCGGTCGGTGCGGGAGCGGCCTGCGGTTCTGCCGCCGGGGTCGTCGGTGCAACGGGGGCCGCTTCGGGCTCGCCGGGGGCGGTGGGCTTGAGCTTGGGCTCGGTGCCAGCGGCCGGTGCCGCGGGTGTGCCGGCGTTGCCCTTGGGGGCGGACTGGTCGCCGGGCAGCGGCGGTGTGGAGCCGGGCATGGGGGCAACCGTTGAGATCGTGGCGGGTGCCGGTGCCGGAGCGGGTGTGGTGGGCGCTGCGGCGGGAGTGGCTGCGGGGGCAGCAGCGGGTGCCGCGGCCGGAGTCGCGGTGGGGGCCGCGGGCGTTGTCGCTGCGGCAGGTGCTGCCGCGGGCGTCGCAGCGGGCGCCGGTGCGGGAGTGGGGGCCGGTGCGGGAGTCGGTGCGGGAGCCGGCGCGCCGAGGCCGATGGAGGTCAGGAACGCCGCGGCTTCCTCGGCGGTGGCATCGCGGACGGACTGCTTGGAGATGAAGGCGAAGGCTTCCTTGGGCGGGGTGACGCCGAAGAAGATCGGCTTGCCGCCTTCGCTGACGGTTTCGATGATGGTCAGCTCGGTGCCGGCGGGCAGGTCGCGCTCGGTGAGGGTGTTCCAGCTGGCACGGGGGCCAGCATCGGCGTTGGCGGCTTTAAGCTTCGAGGGGCGGGCGAGCTTGCCGGTGCGGCCGGCGGCATCGGGGATGAGTTCATCGCCAGCGACGAAGGCCTTGCTGCCAGCGGGATACGCGACCTTCATGTAGTCGTTGCTTGCACCTTCGTGCAGGAGCTTGGTGCCGGGCTGGAGGCGGGCGACGGCGTAGAAGCCGAACGCATCGCCGCAGCGGAGCTCAGCCGGTCCGGTGGTGACGAGCACCTTCGGCGCGGTGACATTCACCGCCATATTGAGCGTGCCGCCGCCGGAGGAGCCCGCAGTGGGGGCCGGGGCGTTACCGGGGGTAGCGGGGGAGTTCTGAGCGAGGGCCGAGTTCGCAACCGCGAGCGTACCGGCAACTGAAACCAAAACCGTCATCCAGGAAGGATGTGACATAGTGCCTCCGTGCAACCGAGTCTGTCCTCCTCTCGCCGCGGCAATGGCCGCGGGAGTGGGAGTGATGTGCGTACCGGTCATTCTAGGGACCGAGTTGCCTCGCCCGTTGATTTTGGTTCGCGGCCGCGGGTGTGTGCCCGCCCGGGATGTCCTGTGGGCAAGGCAAGGCGGTCGCGTCCTCACGGGGCGATGGAAAATGGAGGTAAGTTCTCTCTGGGAGAGATCTTAGAAGTTCGGACGCAACGTACGGGGGCCCTTGGCCCGGTTCTTGGGCAAGCCGGCTGCCGGCGGGATGCTGGCATCGTCATCCTGCCGCGGCTTGGCGGCGGGGGAGGCGGGCTTGCCCTTGCCGGGTTTGCCTGCCTGTGGTGCTTTGCCACGGGCCGGGGTGCCGGGCTCGGGGGTGAGCATGGGGCGGCCGTAGCCGGAAGCGGGTGACTCGTCGGCGGAGTCCGGGTCGGACTCGGCGTCCGCACCGTCGGAGTCCTCGACGTCGTCGAGGTTCTCGAGATCGTCGTCGCCGTCGGTATCGCCGGGCCAGCCGGTGCTGCCTGCCGCGGCCGGGGGGATGAAGGCGGCAGGTGCGCCGGAGCCGGATGCGGTTGAGGGGCCGATGATCGCCTCGTCGCCGTCTTGCTCGTGGTCAAAGTCAGCGCCTTCGTACTCGGCATCGAACGCGGCATCATCGTCGCGGGCGAACTCGGCGTCACGGGATGCGGGCGCGGGGCGACCGCCGCGGGCGGGCGGGAGCGCGTCGCTTTGCCAGCCGGCGCCTGGTGTCGGTGTTTTGCCGGCGAGCTTCTTGCCCGGACCGGTCATTCCGGAGGAGGGCTTGTAGGGCTCGGTGCCCGCGTGCTTGAGCGTGCGCACCTCCTGCGGCGTGAGCATGCGCCACTGGCCGGGGGTGACGCCGGAGAGCTTGACGCCACCGATGGCCACGAGCGACCAGTGCTGCAGTTCGAGCCCGGTGCTGGTGACCAGATCGTCGAGTGAGGCAAAGGGGGCGCGGTCAAGGTCGAACTCGATCTGCGTCTTGGGGCCGCCGGCGCGTGACTGATCGGCGCGGTTGCGACTGGAAGGCGTGCCGCGGCGGAGGATGCGGAAGGGCCCGTCGTGAACGAACTCGCCGGTCGGCACGATGACCTTCTCGATGCCGATCTGTCGCGGAGCCGGGCTGTTGAGCTGCTGGCTGACGGCCTCTTCATCGTCGACGTGGTCGTAGTCGCTGGTGTCCTCGGCACCGGGGACGGGGCCTTGGAGACGAGCCTGGCGCTCGCGTTCCTCGCGGCGTTTGCGGAGCAGGCGGTAGCGGAAGCGCGGATCGGCGTCCTGCTCGTTGGGCTGCTCGGGCTCGGCGAAGACGGGCTGCTCGACGATTGTGGCACCGAACCAGCGCGGGTCGATGGCCACCGAGCGCGGGAGGATGGTCCGGGCCAGTTCCATCAGTTGTTCGTTGGACGCGTAGCCCTTGAGTGTGAGCTGATACGTGCGCGGCACGTTGTAGCGGGCGTGGGTGAGGCGGTTGGCCAGATCTCCGTCGTTGGTCAGGATGACGATGCCTGAGGCGTTGAAGTCGAGGCGGCCGACGGGGAAGAGGCGGGGCCGGCCTGGGACATCGAGCAGCTCCATGACGGTGGTTCGTCCGCCGTCGTCGCTGGTGGTGGTCATCACCCGCGGCGGCTTGTTGAGCATGACGTACACGGAGCGGGTGGGCCCGGCGGAGCCGAGCTTGTGGCGCGAGTCGCGCGAGACGGCCAGGAGGCGTCCGGCGACGGTGATCTTGTCGTGGCGCGGGTCGACGAAGATGGGCAGGCGGGTGACGACCTTGCGGTTGACCTCGACCTTGCCCTGCTCGATCATGGATTCACAGACGCGTCGGGCGGCGACGCCCGCATCGGCCATGAGTCGCTGGAGGCGGACCAGCGGGAAGCCGTCGGGGGCGCGGGGGCCTTCGCCCGGTGTGGTGTTGTGGGCTGGCTTGAGGGGCTTGCGATCGGGCCGGGCGCTGCGCTTTTGCTCCTTGGTCCGGCGGAGGTCCAGCGAGCGACCCGCCTTGGAGGGGTCAAAGTCGCCGGCCTGCTTGCGGAACTCGGCGGCTTTTTCTGCTCGGAGACGGCGGGCGCGTGAAGGCATGGGGGAGGATAAGCAGCAAACGGACCCGGATGGGTGCTGGCGGGCGGGAAGGTGCGGTTAGAACGCCACAACAGTGCAAAAGAACAGGCCCCACGCCGCGGGGCGTGGGGCTGTGTCATGTTCGTTGAAGCGTTGCGGACCGGGCCGAGCTTTAGCGGCGGCGACGGAAGGCGGCCAGACCACCCAGGCCCAGCAGGGCGGCAGCGCCCGGGGTCGGGACGACCTGGATGTTGTCGAAGCGGACGGCGCCGGCAGCGCTGGAGAAGCCGGTGAACTCCATGCGGATGTACGCCGCGGCGAGGTTGTTGAGAGCCGGCACCGAGGAGAAGTCAACGGTGCGGACGCGGAACGTGGAGTCGCGGGTCGGGGCGACGGTGGTGAAGGGGGTGAAGTTCGTGCCGTCGGTGGAGTAGGAGAAGGCGATGGAGTTCGCGCCGGTGCTGGTCACGCGCTCGGCGTAGGACAGGACGATGTCGCTGAAGCCGGTGGTGTCGAACTGCAGGGTCATCGACTTGCCGTTGGAGTCGTTGAGGGTGTTGCCGCGAAGGCTGAGGCCCTGACCGGCGGTGAAACCGGGCAGCGTGTTGAGGGTGCTGCCGCCGAAGTACTGGAAGGAGCCCTGCACCAGCGAATCGGTCGGGGCGCCGCCCGTCCAGGTGGCCGCGCTGGTGGTGATCACCGCCGCGCCGGCGTTAGCCTTCTGATCAGCAGCCAGGGGGAAGCTGATCTGATAGTTCTGGGCGGGGGCCGTGGCGGGGAAGGCCCAATAGGCAATCTGAGCGGACGCGGCGGAGGCGGCGACCAGCGAGGCAACAGCGGCGGCAGTGATAGCGAGCTTCATCTCTCTCATCTCCAGGGGTGTGGTTCGGGGCCGCCGCGGGAAACGCGGCCGACCGGTTGGCATCATACCGCCTCAACGGCAAAACGCAAGTAAAGCCCGTTCTTCACGTGACTTGAGAGTACCTGAATCCTGTTTCCAGCGTCCGAGAACCGTCGCTTGCGACGTGCCCGGCGTTGCAAGCGTGTCGGTGGTGCGAGACGACAACCGGTCCCATCCTGGTTGTGTACTGAGAGGGGCGATCCTCGCAAAAGCAGCGGCGGCGGCATCGAGTGGTGATGCCGTCGACGCTGTCTGGGGAGTTTGAGTGGAGCGGGGTCCGGGACTTTGCTTCAGCAACCGGCTGCGAAGGCGTTGATGAAGGCGATGAAGTCGCCGCCGTCGATGGTGCCGTCGGGGCGATCGTTATTCGGACCGCCGCCTTCGACGTCCGCCGCCGGGTCGATCTCGGGATCACCGATGGAGAAGCTATTGATGAACGCGATGAAGTCGTTGCCGTCAACGGTGCCATCACCACCGGGGTTGCCGCCGGCGATGTCGGCCTGGGAGCAGTTGATCGCGATAGTCAACTGGACGCCGTGGGTGGTGACTTGTCCGCAGTCGTTGGTGACGATGCAGACGTAGTAGCCGACATCGGCTGGAGTGACGGGGTCGACGCGGAGATGCTCGGAATCCTCGCCTGTCATCGCCACACCGTCGTGGAACCACTGGTAGTTGAGCTGGCCGAACTCCGACTGGCCGGTGGCGAGGGCGTCGAACTCCGCGGTGCCGTCGAGCGGGGCGGCAACGGATACGGGCTCGAGGGTGAGCACTGGGCGAACGCTGCAGGGAGTCTGCTGGATGATCGTGGCGCTCATGTTGCGGCTGGTCAGGGCGCCGGCGGCGTGATCCCAGTCGCCGGTCGCGGCGTTGAAGGTTGGAATGTCGGCGTAGTTCTCGACGACGATGATCTGAGAGAAGAGGTAGTCCTCGGTATCGAGGTTCTCGACGCTCTCGAGCACATCACCCGGGTCGAGTCGGAACAGCTCGGTCTCCAGGACGGTGGCGCCCGTGATGATCGGGTTATCGCTCATGAGCTGGTCGAGCGTGACAACTCCGGGGATGCGGTGGATGGAACGCCGGATCCACATGACCTGTTCGGGGCTCTCGTTTTCGATGACCTCGGTGACGACGGGCACGGGAGCGGGGGGGATGTAGGTGACAGGAATGGGGATCTGCACGTTGGCGCCGGGGCCGGCCATGACCACCACGCCGTTGTGCTTCCAGCGGAAGGTGCGGCGGGTCAGGACGCTGAAGTCGCGAAGGGTGATGCCGAAGTGCTCGACCGCGTTGCGCTGGGTGACGCGGCCGGCGGCGTGGTAGCTCACGCGGACGCCGGTGTTGCCGGGCAGATCGGTGATGGTCGGTGCGCCGTAGTTGTAGTTGCGCCAGGTGTACACCACGTCGGAGGCGTGGGGGCCTTCGAGTTCGATTTCCATCTCATCGCAGACCTCGGGCGTTGTGTTGGTCACGTCACAGTTGGTGATCGCGCCGACGATGGTCACATCAGCGATGGCACTGCCGCAGGCAAACAGCAGGGCGGCGGGGGCGGCGGCCAGCAGGTACCTGGTGGCGGCGTTGTGTCCAAAGTTCAGTCCGATCATGCAAGGCTCCTTATCGAAAATGCACCGCCGGGCGGTGCGTGTGGGCTGTTGTCAGGCCGGCTGGTCCGGGGCGTGTGGTGACGGCGTGCGGTTGCAGTCAGAACCCGGATCGACTTGAGTCCAGAAGCAGCCATGTGGCTGCTGTGGTGATGTTGACCGTGCACAATACCACGTGCGCGAGCGCGTGCAAAAGTGCAAAACACCACTTCGTGCCGGGGCGTGAGGGGGCATGCCCGGCGGCGTGTGTGATCTGCCGGGGAATCCCCGGTCAGTCGAGAAGATCTTCGCCACAGCAGCGCTTGTTATGGCTCGTCGCCGGCCTTGAGCACCCCAGCTTCAACGGCAAGCCGCATGAGATCGGCGCGATCCTTGAGACCGAGTTTCTGCATCAGCCGGGCGCGGTAGGACTCGACGGTCTTGACGCTGAGGCTGAGCCGGTCGGCGATCTGCTGGTTGGTGTAACCCTTGGCGACGGATGCGAGGACTTCGCGTTCGCGCTCGCTGAGGGTGGCGATGGGAGCCGGACCGCCAGAGTCGGCGGAAGTGGATCCGAAGACCTTGTCCATCGCGCCGCTGCTCTGGATATCGACGAAGACACGGCCCTTGGCCACTGCGCGGATGGCGCTGATCAGTTCGGTGTCTGCCGCACTTTTGACGACGTAGCCGGAGGCGCCCATCGCCATGGCGGTGCGGACGTAAGCGGGGTCATCGTGCATGGTCAGCACGAGAATGCGGGCACTCTGGGCGACTGCGAGCAGTCGCTGGACGCCGGCGACGCCCGAGCCGCCGGGCATGGAGAGGTCCAGCGTGATGACATCCGGCTTCGCGGCAGGGGCGCCATCGATGGCCTGGTGCAGCGTCCCGGCCTCGCCGACAACCTCCATGTCGAACTGGGCGTTGATCAGCAGCTTGATGCCGCTGCGGAGCAGCAGGTGGTCATCAACCAGGAAGACTCTTGTTTTGCTCATGTGCGGTCCTCGTAGCGGGGAGGAAGAGGTTTACGGTAGTTCCCTCGCTGGCAGCGGACCGGATCTGGAACCGGCCGTTGAGCAGCTCGACCCGCTGGCGCATCCCGTCGATACCGAATGACCGGCCTGCCAGTGATCTGGAGTTGAACCCGGTGCCGTCGTCGCGGATGGACATGAGAATGTCGCTGCCGTCGTGGCGGAGTGAGACGGTGACCTGCCGCGCGGCGGCATGGCGGGCGCAGTTGGTCAGGGACTCCTGGAGCACGCGGAACACGCCGATTTCGACTTCTGGAGAAAAGCGAGCGTCTGGTGGCAGGTCGATGCTTGCTGAGACCGGGATGCCGTGGGTTTCGGTGAAATCTTTGCAGAGCCGCTCGACCGCGGGGATCAATCCCAGATCGGTCAGCACGGTCGGGCGCAATCCACGGGAGATCTGGCGGACGGTCTGCAGGCCGATGGAAGCGGCTTCGGTCGCGGCTGCGGCGCGGGCCTTGGCGGTGGGCAGGTCCTCGGCGAGTTCGATGGTGCGGAGCCCGACGAGGATCGCTGTGAGATGCTGGCCGAGCTCGTCGTGCATGTCCTGGGCGAGGCGACCTCGCTCCTCCTCCTGTGCGGTGAACAGCTGGCCCAGCAGACGGCCGCGGTCGGCGGAGAGCTGCTGGAGCGGACGAACGATGAGAACCCACAGGACGGGGGCGAGGATCAGGGTCAGCAGCATGGCATCGACGACTGCCTCGCCAACGGCATCATCGCGGCCGGGCCAGAGCCAGGCCATCAGCAGCATGATGGTGCATTCGATGGTGAACGCAAGCAGCAGCACCGCGGCCAGGGTGCGCACAGGCCTGGCCCGGGGGCTGGTTATCCAACTTGCCAGCGTTCGCATGGTTGATTATCGCACCTGCGGGCTTTCCGGGCCGGTACATCCCGTGTCATTGACGGCCCAACAGCCAGCATCGTGGCCACCCCCGGCTGGGGGGGTGTTTGGTGAGTCGATACTGCTCAGACCCCACCATGGCCCTGCAACAAACAGCATCCAACCCGGATCCGTCTGTCGGTGCCCCTGCTGGCACCGGGTACCGCGTCGCCATCTCTGTTCTGACCGCTCGCGCAAACGAGGCGAACATCGGTGGTGTGGCGACCTGGTCGGCTCGTCTGGCCTCGCGGCTCCGTGCCAGCCGCCATCGGTGGAGGCTGCACACCGTTGTGATGTCCGTGGAGCCCTGCGCGGTGATGCCTGCTGCGCTGGCCGGTGAACCGGACGTGACGGTGGTTCCGTGGCCGGAGTCGGGCGATCTGCTGGAGCTGCTGGAGGCGACGCGGCTGGAGATCATCTCCCGCGATCCGTGTGTGCTGCTTCCCGGGAACTCCGACTTGTGCCAGATGGTGGCGCAGCAGGTGCGCGATGCCACAGCGCGAAGCGCCCGGCCGGTTCGGGTCATTGTTTCGGCTCAGACTGATGAAGCGGCGAATCGCACGCTGCTGGAGCGGTATCAGCCCGCCGATGGAGGGTTCGGCGTCAGCGTGCCGTGCGAGGAGTGGCTCCGCGGCATCCTTCGGGTGCACGCCCCGCAGCGCACGCTACCGGTTGAACTGATCCCCGCGGGTGCTGATGTTGCCTCGCAGCCGCGCACGGTGGCGAGCGGCGGCCCGTTGCAACTGGCCTGGCTGGGACGGCTGGAACAGTCACAAAAACGTGTGATGGACCTGCCGCTGCTGGCCACGGCACTGCGTGAGTGCGGGGTGGATTTTGTGCTGCACATCGCCGGTGATGGCGAGATGCGGGGCCCTCTGTCGACCGTGCTGGCAAGCCAGCGGTTGTTTGCGTATCAGGGCGGGCCGGTCCGCTTCCATGGACCGCTGGATCCTGTCGCCACCGGCGAGTTGCTGGCGGGCTGTGATGTACTGGTGCTGACCAGTGCCGCGGAAGGCACCAGTTTGGCTATGCAGGAGGCCATGGGCCTGGGCGTGGTGCCCGCGGTGACGCAGATTCCCGGTATCGAGCATTGGATCAGTGATGGTCGCAGCGGGGTGGTCGCACCGGTCGGCCGGCCTGAGGTGCTGGCTGGACGCATCGCCGCAGTTGCTGCGGACCGCTGCGTACTGGCTGAGATGGGCCGGGCGGCGTGGGAAACGGCGTGCCGGCACTTTGCGACTGCGGCGACGGATGATCGCTATGTCTCGCTGTTTGAGCAAGTCGTTGCGCTGCCGGCCGACGGCGGACCGTCACGCCTGCTGGGACTTCGCCGGCTCAATGCTGCGGCTGCCTCGACGGCCGCATCGCATGCGCTGGCTCATTGGCCGCGTTGCACCTTCGACGATGGTGCCGCCGCCCGTGCCGTGGAGATCTGCAGCCGGTGGGCGACCCAGGCGGGTGTGCGGATTGCGACATCGCCGGAAACAGCGATCGGCGGTGACTGCGTGATCTTTGATCCGGCACGGCTGCCGCCGACGCCGCGGCTGGTGTGCACGTTGTTGGCCCGGGGTGTGATCCCGGTGGTGCCGCACGCGCTGATGGACCATCGGCCATGTGAGCGTGCTCGGGGCGTGCTGAGCGATCTGGTGCGGGCGGGCCATCGGCGGATTGCGCTGTATGGAGCGGGTGCCCACACACGCGCCTTGTGCGGCGGGTTGAATCTGGCCGCGGGCGGCGGTTTTCCGATCGTGGGCATCATCGATGATGCTGCTGCGCCAGCTGAAGCGGCCCGCGGTGGCGGCACGAAGATCGCCGGTCTGCCGGTGGTGCATCCTGATCGTGCCAGCGATGATCTGGCACCCGATGCGATCGTGCTCTCCAGCGACCGTCATGAGCCGTCGCTGACGGATGCCGCCCAGAGGTTCCGTCGTGCAGGGATCCCGGTTCGCTCGATCTACGACCCGTCACTGGAGCATGGGCGTGCCGAGGCCGCGGGCCGCCGGGTGGCCTGAGGCGCGGGCCGTGAAGAAAACAGGCCTCGGGTGTTGTTCGGTGGTTTGGAGGGTGCTGTCTTCAGTCTGAAAGCACGCGTCGGGTGGGGCGTTTCACCCACCAGCGGCCGGGTGCTGCACACGCGGGTGAGGCCACGCCGATACTGAGGGCGGAACATGCCTGACCCTGCAGATGCCAACCCGTCGGTCGGTAGCGCCGCTGTGCCACGCACGGCTGTTGCGATCCTGACTGCGCGGGCGGGTGAGGCGAATGTTGGGGGTGTGGCGACATGGGCTTCCAGGCTTGCCGCCCAGCTTCGCCAGCGGGTGAGCGGGGCAAGCCCTTGGCGGCTGTGCACGGTTGTGATGCCGGTTGATGCCGGTGCGGGGCTGCCGCCTGCGCTGTGTGATGAGCCCGATGCGAAGTTGATTTCGTGGCCGCAGTCCGGCGACGTGCTGGAGATGCTGGAACTCACCCGTCGCCAGGTGCTCGCGCTGGCGCCGGATGTGCTTCTTCCCGCCAACAGCGACCTGTGCCAGATGGTTGCGCAGCAGGTTCGCGACGAGGCGATGGGGACTGATCGACCTGTGCGTGTGATTTCCGCAGCCCGGACCGATGAGCCTTCCAACCGAGTGCTGATCGAACGTTACCAGCCGACGGACGGTGGGGTGGGTGTCAGTGCGGTGTGTGCCGACTGGCTGCGCGACATCCTTCGAGCGCACTGCACGGATCGGTATCTTCCGGTGAGCATGATTCCCTCAGGTGCGCCCGTCGCGGAGGCTCCACGAACGCCGGCGAGCGGCGGGCCGGTTCGAATCGTCTGGCTGGGAAGGCTGGAACAGCCGCAGAAGCGGGTGATGGATCTGGTTGCCCTGGCGGCGACGCTTCGCCGACGGAATGTCGACTTTCAGCTTCACATCGCCGGTGATGGCGACATGCGGGTTCCGCTGACGGCGGCGATGAGCCAGGCGCATCTGCTGGCCCATCAGCACGGCCCGGTTCAGCTGCTCGGTGCGCTGGGCGCTGCGGAGGTTCAGTCGCTGCTGAGAAGTTGCGATATCTTCACGCTGACCTCAGCGGCCGAGGGGACCAGCGTGGCCATGCAGGAGGCGATGGGCCTGGGGCTGGCCCCGGTCGTCACGCGGATTCCGGGTATTGAGCGATGGATCACGCACAATCGAAGCGGGCTGCTTGCGGAGATCGGTGATACCGACACGCTCGCCGAGCACATTGCGCTGCTCGCGCTGCGGCGGGATGCTCTGGCGAGAATCGGCAGCGAGGCGTGGAAGGTCGCCAGTGAGCACTTCTCGGCGGCGGCGACGGCTAGGAAGTACGTCGCCCTCCTGGACAATGTCATGGCACTGCCAGTTCCGGTCCAGCGTTCGCACATGCTCGGCCTGCGCCGGCTGCACTCGGCGGCGGGCTCTGGGTCGGACGTGCACGGTCAGGCGCACTGGCCGCGGTGTACGTTTCCGCCGGATCAGGCGGGTCAGGGGATGGAGCTCTGCAAGCTTTGGGCTGCGGAAGCCGGCGTCGAGATCGCTTCAAGCCCGCTGACGGCGCTGCCCGGCAAGGCGGTGATCTTCGATCCGGGGCAACTGCCGCCGACACCGGCGGTGGTCTCGGGCATGCTGCGGCGGGGGAGTATTCCGATTGTGCCGCACGCTCTGCTGAATACACGTCCTGCCGACCGTGCTCTCATTGTGCTGCACCGGCTGGCCGAGGAGGGCTTCCGACGCATCGCGCTGTACGGTGCCGGGAACCACTCGAGAATGTTGTGTGATGTGCTGGAGCTTGGCCCTTGCAACGGGCTTGGTGTTGTCGGCTTCATTGATGATGCGGCGGCCGTGAATCCCGGTGAGCGTGCGATGCTGGCGGGGCTGCCGATTGTCGCACCCGGGCGAGCGTGTGATGACCTTGCGCCCGATGCCGTTGTGCTGTCGAGCGATCGGTTCGAGCCCGAGTTGCTTGCGGCAGCCCGGCACAGCATTACGGGCAGGATCCCGATCCTGCCGATCTACGACATGTCGCTTGTGGAAACCAGCGGCTCGCATGAGGCCGCGCTGGCCGGCGGATGAGCGGTGGAGCGGGGGTGCTTGCAGTTGCGTGTGCTACAGCGAGCCGAGGACGCCGGGAACCGCATCGGCGAGTTCATCGGCGAGTAACCCGGCCGGTGAGTTTCGGCTTTGGCACCACGCGTCGCCTGCCGCACCGTGCAGCCAGACGCCGAAGCATGCGGCGTCGTAGAGCGACCATGGCCGTGACGGATCGGCCGGGCGCGGGGCCATCGGCCAGGGGCGGGGCTCACTGGGCGGCGGCACGAACTGGGCGGCAAGGCCTGCGATGATGCCCGTCAGTACATCACCGGTGCCGGCGGTAGCCATGGCCGCGTTGCCGGTGGGGTTGACGTACATCCGGTGGCCGTCCGTCACCACGGTGCCGGCACCTTTGAGCACGACGATGCAACCCAGCCGCCGGGCCATTTCGCCTGCGGCCTGCTCACGCTGTTCCGGCGTGTCGATCGCTTGCTCCATCTCCAGCACCCTGGCAAGGCGACGGAACTCGCCGGGGTGCGGCGTCATGATCACCGGAGCGACGAGTGTGTCTTGCAAATCGGTGAGGAGCCCGAGCGAGTTGATGCCGTCGGCATCGAGGACAACGTGACACTCGCCCTGACCGACGGCGAGCATGACCGTGTGCTGGGCACCTTCGCCGGTACTCAGGCCGGGCCCGACGGCCATGACGTGCTGATCGAAACGGGCGGCATCCATCGCGGCGGCAAGGTCATTGCGATCCAGATCGCCATCGTCGAGCTGGCGGACCGGCCGGGCCGTGGCCGACGGGCAGAGTGTCAGGCCGATGTCGCACAGTGCGGCGGGCATCACCAGTCGGGCCAGTCCGGCACCGGTGCGGAGGGCAGCCCGGGCGGACAGCGCGGGGGCACCGGCCATCCGGTGCGGATGCATGGCGCAGCCGCCGATCACGCTGACGGTTCCGAAGGTGCCCTTGTGGCCTGCGGGATTCCGGGGCGGCAGTGGCAGTGGGGGGGCCGGTCTGGTTGAGGCAGACGGTTTGCTCGCGGGATTCGTCGAATCGTCCATGCTGGGTCCGCCCCGTTACCCGGCGACCATGGCGTCCATCTTGGCGGCCAGTGCGAAGTCCTTGGCCGTGATGCCGCCGGCATCATGGGTGTTGAGCGACATGGTCACCTTGTTGTACCGGATCAGGATGTCCGGATGGTGCTGGTCGGCCTCTGCCGCGGCGGCAACCTTGTTGACAAACTCCATCGCGGCGACGAAGTTGGGGAAGCCGAAGGTGCGCTGGATGCTGCCGCCCACCTCGGCCCATTCGGGCATGTTGGCAAGGGCCCGCTCGATGGCGGTTGAATCCATCCGCCCGCCCTCGCCTGCCGCTGCTTCCGAGCCGGAGCCTGATTTCTTGCTGGAACGAACGGCCTTGGCCATGGTGGTTGCCTTCAAAGACACCCGACTCCGCCCATTGATTGGGAGCGACGCAAGCCGGATCAGCGGGCTGCCGCGGGTCGGAGGCCGACCCGATCAAACCCAGACCAAAACCCGGCGGCCGAGTGTATCGCGCCGCCCGCAGGCCGGCGGACGACCGCCAATCATGCCCCCATGCCCGAGGCGTCCTTATCACCTGAACACCAGAACGGCGATCCGGCCCAGCCGGCGTCGCGGCAGGGCGTTTCGCGGCTGGCCCCCAGCCCGACGGGGGCCTTGCATCTGGGCAACGCCCGGACTTTCCTGTTGAACTGGGCCCTGGCACGCCGCGGCGGGTGGTCGCTGGTGTTTCGGATTGAGGATCTCGACGGCCCGCGGATCAAGCCGGGCGCGGCTCAGGCCATCGCCGACACCCTGCACTGGCTGGGGATTGAGTGGGACACCCACCCGCTGGGAACGGCGGCAAACAACGCTTTGGTGCAGTCAACAGACCTGAGCCCGTACCGGGAGGCCATGGAGCGGCTGGCGAGCCGTGCCGCGGCGTACCCGAGCGACCTGACCCGAGCGCAAATCGAGGCGGCGGCATCGGCCCCGCAGGAGGGCGTCAGTGAGGTGGTGTTTCCGGCCTCGCTTCGGCCGCCGGTCGGGCCTCGTGGATTTGACCTGCCCGAGTCCAACTGGCGGTTCGTGACACCCCCCGGAACAGTGGGGTTCGACGATGCCTTTGCGGGCAGGCAGGTCGTGGACCCTGCATCGAGCATTGGCGACTTTGTGATCTGGACCAAGCGCGGGACACCGGCGTACCAGCTGGCTGTGGTGGTGGATGATCACCGCCAGCAGGTCAGCGAGATCGTGCGTGGCGATGATCTGCTGCCCTCCGCCGGGAGGCAGTTGCTGCTGTACCGTGCTCTGGGGCTGGGGCCGGAGCCGCGGTACACGCACGTGCCTCTGGTAGTTGGGGCTGACGGGCGGCGGCTGGCCAAGCGGCACGGGGATTCCCGGATCGACTATTACCGGTCCAGAGGTGTTCGGCGGGAGCGGATCATCGGCCTGGTGGCGTGGTGGTCAGGGCTTTTGCCCAGCCGCCAGGAGCTTTCGCCCGATGACCTTGTGGCCGCTGTAGACTTGACGCTCGTTCCCCGCACTCCCGCCGTCTTCACGCCCGAGGACGATGCCTGGCTGACCCGATGAACCACAATCTCGCACCGAACTTTGCCATGCCCGCCCTTGTCGTCGCCGCCGCGGTTTGCTGCGTGCTCGCGGGCTGCGACGATCGCTCCGGAGCCGACGTGACCAAGGTGACCATCGGTAACAAGACATTTTTCCTGGAGACCGCGCTGACAGTTGAGTCGCGGTTCCGCGGGCTTTCCGAGCGCACGTTTATCGAGCCGGATGGCGGACTGCTGTTTGTGTTCCCGGATAATCAGGTGCAGGTGCAGGGCTTTGTGATGCGGGATTGCCCGATCGGCATCGACATCATTTATCTTGACAGCGCGGGCCGGATTCTGGCGATGCATGAGATGAAGGCCGAGCCGCCGCGGGATCCGGCCAAGGGCGAGGGCACGCCCAAGGACGCCTTGAACCCCGTGTACAACAGCCGGCTCAAGCAGTATTCGAGCCGGTACCCAAGCCAGTACGTCATTGAGCTGGCGGAGGGCACGATCAAGAAGCTCAACGTCAAGGAAGGCGACCTGGTGCAGCTGGACGCATCGCTGCGCAAGCGTGCGCGGTAATGGCTGGCGGTAAGGGTCACCTGGCGGGTACTAACTTCCACTTGACCCAGTAGTGCACTGCCGCGGCGTGCCAGGTGATGTGCTGGAGCATGGTGCTGAGCATGCGAGTCAGATCGGTCTGGCTGCCGTAGGAGAACTGGCGAGCGCGTGCCTGGGGTGGAACGGTCTCGAGCCAGGTGCAGAAGCGGTCGACATCGGCCAGCAGTTCATTGCGAGCGGCTGCAGGGCTCCAACTGGCCGTTAGTGGTATCGGGGCCTGGGGGGATGCGATTCCTGTGGCTGCGGCATCACCGGAAAGCCCTTCGGCGACAGTTCGCGCGTGGAGCCGGAAGATCTCCACGATGTGACGGAGGTGCCAGGCACCGGTGCCCTCTGTCAGCGGATCGCCAAGATCACGATGCCCGTGGTCCTTGATGAGTTGATCGACGGACTCCCAGGGCTCGACAACGGTGGCACGGAGCAGGCGAAGGCCCATCTGCAGCGGTGCATCGTCGACGGTGGCGAGATGAGTCTGTTTGTGGGATGACATGGTGCTCCCGCAGAGTTCGTGGCAGGTCCCGGCCGTTGCGGACGGTGGCGAAGATCAGCGGCGAGTGTATGAACCGTCGACTTACCGACCGGGCGAGCCCGCCGGGGCGGCAAAGACTTCGCGCCAGTCCGCCTTGATATCCACGACGGTCCAGCCCTTGGCCAGCGCCTCGTCGAGGCCCTTGTCCAGACGGCCGACGGACGACGCACGGTCGTAAGCCCATTCCCGGGCGGCATCGGTGTGGCGGATGAACACGCACAGCCGCGGGCTGGAACCGGCGGCGGTCCACTGCAGCATCGGCAGGTCACCGTCTGAGTTGCCGAAGGCCGCTGTAGGGCGGCGGCCGATGTGCTTCTGAATGGCGACCGGCTTTCCTTCCTTGTCGTCGATGAACTCGACGGCGGGAAGCTTGACGATCACGGGCTTGCCATCACGGAGTTCGAACTTCTGCTTGCCGCTGCTGCCGATGATCTGCTCGGGCGGGATGCCGTAGGTGGCTTCTGCGAATGCTCGCATGAACTCCACCCCGCCTCCGGAAACGATGAAGGTCTTAAAGCCGTTGGCGCGTAGATACTCGAGGACTTCGAGCATGGGTTTGTACACCATGCTGGTGTACGGCCGTCCGGTCGTCGGGTGCGTGGCGGTCGCGCACCATTGTTTGACGATGGCATCAAACTCATCGGTGGTCATGCCTGCGTGGGCCGCCATCACGATCTCCAGCAGCGCATGCTCGCCGCCGGCCATCGCGGCCTTCATGTCGCCGCGGAGCACCGACGCCATCGGCTCCTTGTCTTTCCACTCCGGGTGCTGGCCCGCCAGTGCCTTGATGCGGTCGACGGCGAAGAGGAACTGGAAGTACATCGGCTGCTCGGCCCAGAGCGTGCCATCGTTGTCGAAGACGGCGATGCGCTCGGCGACCGGGACAAACTCCGCTGATCCGGGTTTGGTGGTTCGCTCCACGAACGAGATGAGGGCCTTTCGGGCGGCCGTGTCGTTCCAGGATTGCAGCGGCTGGCGAGCCCCGGTTTGTTGGCCGGATGTTGGGGAACTCGAAGTCGATGCGGGCGAGGCGCAGCCTGCTAGCGACAGCGTGCCCAGGAGGGCGGAGAGCACTGAGAGGTTCTTCACGACAGATGAGTGCTTCATAGATGTCCAGTTCAACAGCAATGAGCAGGTGTGCGACGGAATCAATGCAAACGGGCTGATCGGGCGGAACGGCCGCTCAGCGGCGGATGTCAGATTCCGGGCAGTTGGCGGACCCCCAAATCGCTTTCGACAAATCCATCCCGGCACCTCTCGGTGCCGGGATGGCATGGATCAGGTAGTCAAGACCTTACCGGCCCGAACCCTGGGGATTCGAAACGGCCTCCATGACACGCTCAAGGTTGAAGCTGCCGGGCTTCTGGCGCGGCGGGAAATCCTTGAAGCTCTGGAGCCACTGGCCGACGTACGCCCCAGCCGGAGCAATCATGAACATGCGCTCCATGTACCACCTCTGGTAGCCCATGGCGTTCTCGTGCTCAGCACGCTCGAAGGGGTCCATTCGGAGGTTGGTGATCAGGGGGGCTCGCAGTTCGACGAAGGGCTGCTGCCAGACCTTGAGCCCCTCGGCTTCCTGCGCCAGGAACGTGACCTTCCAGTTACCGTAACGGAGGGCGGCGACGCTGCCGTCGTCGGTCCAGTAGATGAACTCCTTGCGGGGCCAGGCGGCCTGTCCGCGGAACGCGGGGGCCAGGTCGTAGCCGTCGAGGTGGACCTTGTAGGTCATGTCACCGATCTTGCGGCCCTTGAGGAGGTCCTGCTTGGCGGTCGCATCGCCGGCGGCGGTGACGAAGGTCATCAGCATGTCCTCGTGGGCGCCGATGTCGTTGATCACGGTGCCGGGCTTGATCGTGCCGGGCCAGCGGATCACGCACGGGACGCGGTAGCCGCCTTCCCAGTTGGTGTTCTTCTCGCCGCGGAACATGGTGGTGCCGCCGTCGGGCCACGTGAAGCTCTCGGCTCCGTTGTCCGTCGAGTACATCACGATCGTGTTGTCTTCCAGGCCGAGCGCCTTGAGCTTGTCAAGCACCTGGCCGACGTGCCCGTCGTGCTCGACCATGCCGTCGGCGTAGACGCCAAGGCCGGTCTTGCCCTCAGACTCCGCCTTGAGGTGGGTGAAGATGTGCATCCGCGTCGAGTTCCACCACAGGAAGAAGGGCTTGTTGGCCTTGGCGGCTCGCTCCATGAAGTCCAGGGCCTTGGCGTTGACCTCCTCGTCGATCGTCTCCATGCGCTTCTTGGTCAGCGGGCCGGTGTCGGTGATCTTGCCGCCGGCGAAGCTGTGGATGACGCCGCGGGGGCCGAACTTCTTCTTGAACTCTGGGTCCTTGGGATAGTCGGGGTTCTCCGGCTCCTCCTCGGCGTTGAGGTGGTAGAGGTTGCCGAAGAACTCATCGAAACCGTGGGCGGTCGGGAGCATGTCATCCCGGTCGCCGAGGTGGTTCTTGCCGAACTGGCCGGTCATGTATCCCTGCGCCTTCAGGAGCGTGGCGATGGTGGGATCTTCTTTCTTCATCCCCTCGGGGGCGCCGGGTAGGCCGACCTTGGTCAGGCCGGTGCGGATTGGGGACTGGCCGGTGATGAATGCCGCACGTCCGGCAGTGCAGGACTGGCCGCCGTACCAGTCGGTGAAGATCGCGCCTTCTTTGGCGATGCGATCGATGTTCGGGGTCTTGTACCCCATCATTCCCATGTTGTATGCGCTGATGTTGAATCCGCCGACATCGTCACCCCAGATGACCAGGATGTTGGGCTTCTTGGCCGGTGCGGCCTGGGCCCGCGCATCGGCGACACCGACGAATGCGGCGATGAGGCATGCCGCCAGTGCGGCGAGCGTTGCTTTGGGGCGGGCGACGACGCGACTCGGAAAAAGTTCCAGAAGCGGCCTGAACGGTGAGATCATCCGATTGCTCCTTGCTAAATGGGTGTGAGTCAAGCGATCACTTCTTGACCTGGTCAGCGGGATCGCTCGCCGCTGCTTTGGTTGCGTTTCTTTCCCAATCCGCTTGTGAGATCACGCAGCGAAATCCCAGGTGCTGCATCCCCGTGTCGGGCGGGCAGGCCATGCGGGCACTGGGCCGGTAGCTGGCGCAGTAGCTGTCGTTGCACAGGAAGCTGCCGCCGCGATGAACGCGGCTTTCAGGTGCGCCCGGGCTTCGGGGGTCGTAGCTGCGTGCGGGGCCTTTGGGGTTGACCAGTACCCGCCTGTCACCCTTGGTCCCCGCCGAATCCAGTTCCAGCATTTGCCGGGCGTACGTGTCGGGCCGGTACAGGTCGCTGCACCACTCCCACACGTTGCCGGCCATGTCATAGAGGCCGTATCCGTTGGCCGCGAAGCTGCGGACAGGGGCTGCGCGGGCGAAGCCGTCCTCGTTCGTGTTTTTGTCAGGAAAGTGGCCCTGCCAGGTGTTGCATCGTTTGGCATCGACCGGCTCGTCGCCCCACACGTTGGTCTTGCCGTCCAGCCCGCCGCGAGCGGCAAACTCCCACTCGGCCTCGGTCGGGAGCCGCTTGCCGGCCCAGTTGCAGTACGCCACGGCATCCTCAAAGGCGATGTGCACGACGGGGAGGTTGTCTTTGCCTTCGATCGAACTGCCCGGTCCTTCGGGGTGGCGCCAGTTCGCCCCGGTCGTCCAACTCCACCATTGCTGGGTATCCCGAAGGTCCACCGGCTGAGCCGGAGGAGTAAAGACAAGCGATCCGGGGAGCAGCATCTTGGGATCCGGCTTGGGCGTTCCTGGCGGAAGCTGCTTCTTGAGTTCCTCCCAGTCCACCGGCCGCTCGGCCACGGTCTTGTACCCGGTCGCCTTGACGAACGCCGCGTACTGGGCGTTAGTGACCTCCGTCACGTCCATCCAGAACCCGTCGACGCGGACGCGGTGAATGGGCTGTTCATCCGGCCGGGCGAGCGTGTCTTTGCTGCCCATGGCGAACTCGCCACCGCGAATAAAGACCATGCCGGCCGGGATGGATTTCGGCGTGGCGCTCGCCGGCATGGGCTGGGTTGCGGGCGATTGTGGTGCCTGAGCAACCAGGCGCCCCGCCCGGCCGACCGGCGTGCAGCAGGAGTTCAATGCATCGGGGTTGGGTGTGTCGCTTCCAGCCAGCAGCGGGACGAGCACGCACAGAATGAAGGAAACTTGCATCATGGGGGCTCAAGTCATGGAGCGGAAGGTCATAATAATAGACCATCGGCCGGCTGGTCCTGCTGCCGCGTGCGGATGAATCCACCCGCTTTGATCAACAACCGGCCGCCAAACTCATTGTCAAAGATCGTGTTCATCAGGAGTCCCCCGCCTTGAAACTCGCCCTGCACTGGAAGATCCTCATCGGGCTGGGCTTGGGCATTGTGCTGGGCCTTGTGCTCAACATGGTCGGGCCTGGTGTCCGCTCCGCCGCCGGGCCTGATGGCCTGTATGTTGCCGCGCTGGACTTTGCGATCAATCTCAATCAACTGCTCGGCGACCTCTTCAAGCGGTCGCTGCAGTTCATCGCCGTGCCGATCATCCTCTTTGCGATGATCCTGGCGATCGGCTCGCTGGGAGACCTCAAGAAGCTCGGACGCATCGGCGGCAAGACGGTGGGCATCTTCGCCTGCACGGCGTTCAGCAGCGTCGCCGTCGGGCTGCTGCTGGTGAACCTCATCCAGCCGGGCGGGTCACGGTTCATCAGCCCGGAGGCCCGCGAGAAGCTGATGGCCTCGCTGCAGACCGAATCGGCCAGCAAGGTGATGACCGCGGCCAAGAGTGTCAAGCCCTGGGATCTGGCACGCGAGATCATCCCGACCAACCCGTTTGATGCACTGGTCCGCGGCGACATGATGCAGGTTGTCGTCTTCGCGCTGCTGCTGGGTGTCGGCCTTTCGCTTCTGCCCCGCGAGCGGTCCGCTCCGGTGTTTGCGGCCATAGAGGGCCTCAACGAGGCGTTTATCCTCATTGTCCGTGGCATCATGCACGTCGCGCCCTACGGCGTGTTCTGCCTGATCGTGCCCATCGTCGCCAACCTCGGCTTTGCGGTGCTCTCGTCGCTGGCGGCCTACTGCCTGACTGTGCTGCTCGGCCTGGCTGTGATTCAGTTCGTCATCTACCCCACCGTCGTGAAGCTCTTTTCCAGGATGACGATCCGCGATTTCTTCAAGGGCCTCGCCCAGGTGCAACTGGTGGCCTTCAGCAGTTCCAGTTCCGCAGCAACTCTCCCGGTGACCATTCAGACCGTCCGCGATCGCCTTGGCGTTCCCGCCGACATCACCAGTTTCGTCTGCGCCATGGGTGCCAAGATCAACATGGACGGCACCGCGCTCATGCAGGCCGTGGCCACCGTCTTCCTCGCCCAGTTCTACGCCATCGAACTCTCGATGACGCAGCAGATTTCGATCGTGTTCACCGCGGTCTTCTCGGCCATCGGCTCGCCGGGCATTCCCTCGGGCGGCATGGTGATGCTCGTCATCGTGCTGCGATCTGTCGGCGTCCCGGCCGACGGCATCGCCATGATTCTGGCCGTCGACCGCGTCCTGGACATGTGCCGCACCGTCGTGAATGTGACCGGCGATGCCGCGGTGGCGGTGGCGGTAGCAGGCACCGAGAGTGGCAAGCCCGGCTCGGCACCCACCGCAGCGGCCTGACCGCCTGCTCGCGTCAGCCCACGCTGCCCATCAGTTCGATCGCGCAATAAAAGAACCCGCCTTCCGGCGGGTTCTTTACTCTCTGCAATCCAGAGGGGCTCGCGCCTCTCTCTGCCTCCCGTCTCGCCCCCTTTCGATCAGTCTCAGCCGACGATGCCGGTGATCTTGATCGAAGTGTACTTCTGACGGTGGCCGGTCTTGCGGCGGTAGCCCTTGCGGCGGCGGAACTTGAAGATGTGGATCTTCTCGCCCTTGACCAGGCTCTCGACGACCTCGCCGGTGACCTTGGCGCCCGCAACGAACGGGAGGCCGAGCTTGGCCGCCGTCTTACCGTCAACGCTGCCGATGAGCAGGACCTTGTCGAACGTGATCACGGTGCCGGGAGCCGTCTCGCCGCCGTTGATCAGATCCGCATCAATCACCATTCCCTCGGTCACGCGGCGCTGACCGCCGCCTTCCTGAATAATCGCAAACTTGTCGCTGGCTGCCATCGCCATGCTCCTGAAACTGTCCATCGCTCGCGGGGGGGAGTGACTCGGGCGGCTGCCCGTACTTCGTCAATCCCGGCTTTGTGTTCCCGGGTCGCCGTGGAGGGGGAGAAGTATTGTCGCCACGGCGATCAAAGTCGCCCCGGCGGCAAACTCTTTTCTTGCATAAGGTCCAATAATAAACGCTTTGCAGGTGCTCTGGAAGGATCACTCGTTGTCCAGCAGTGCAACCGTCGTGAACGGGATGCCCGCCAGCATCTCCAGCGATGCGCCGCCGCCAGTCGAAACGTGGCTCAGCTTCTTGGCGATGCCGAACTGCTCTGCCGCCGCGGCGGAGTCGCCACCACCAACGATGGTCACCGCGCCGGCGGCGGTGGCCACCACCAGTGCATCGGCCACGCCCTTGGTGCCTGCGGCGAACTTGGCCCACTCAAACACGCCCATCGGCCCGTTCCAGACGACCGTCTTGGACCCGGTGATGACCTTGGTAAAGGCTGCCAGCGTGGCCGGGCCGATGTCCAGGCCCATCAGGCCTTCATCGATTGAGCCCGCGCAGACCTTAACGGTGCCGCCGGACTCGCTGAACTCGCTGGCGCAGACGTGGTCGCTGGGCAGGTGGATGGTGCAGCCTGCCGCGGCGGCCTTGTCGAGCATGCTCTTGGCGTGCTCGAGGTGGCTTTCCTCAACGCGGCTCTTGCCGACCTTCACGCCCTTGGCGGCCAGGAAGGTGTAGGCCATGGCCCCGCCGACGATGATGTTGTTGGCCTTGGGAAGGAGGTTCTCGACGAGCTGGATCTTGTCGGAGACTTTGGCCCCGCCCAGGATCACGGTGAAGGGCTTGGCCGGGTGGGCCAGCCGGTCGCCGAGGTACTCAAGCTCCTTAAGCAGCAGCAGGCCCGCGACGCGCGGCTTGCCGGCCATAGCTTTGGGCACGGCGAACATGCTGCCATCCTCGCGGTGGGCGGTGCCGAAGGCGTCGTTGCAGTAGATGTCGCCGTAGCTGGCCATCCGGGCGGCGTAGGTGGCCTCGCCCTTCTTCTCGCCCTTGGCGAAGCGCACGTTTTCCAGCAGCACGACATCGCCCGGCTTGGCGGCGGCACAGGCCGCCGCGGCGGCCTCGTCGGTGCAGTCTGTGCTCGGGAAAATCACCGGCTTGACCAGCAGTTCGCCCAGCTTCGCGGCGACGGGCTTGAGGCTGAACTCGGCCTGGTAGCCCTTGCCCTCGGGACGGCCCAGGTGGCTCATGAGCAGGACGGAACCGCCCCGGTCGATCACCGACTTGATGGTGGGCAGGGCCTCACGGATGCGGCGATCATCGCTGATGTGTCCGTTCTCGATGGGGACGTTGAAATCCACGCGGATGAGGACCCGCTTGCCGGAGACGTTGACTTTGGTGATGGATTGCTTGGCCATGGGGTGCTGCTCAGGAAGTGGGATGGAATGGAAGCTGCCCGGGACGAGGTTGCGGCAACCGAGCCCGGCGGCAGGCCGTAGATCCCACGTTTGGACCTCCGGTGCGGCCTGACGCACTCCCTTGTAGGCCTGCCCACCACCCGGCGACAATCCCGCAATTTTGGCGATTGCCCCGGCCCTGCGGGCATCTGCCAGCCAACCGTTGCCGAACCAACGATCCTCGTCCGGCGTCTTTGTGGAAAACAGCCGGTCCGGCGTTCACACAACCACAACACTTCGGCACTTGCATCCCGTCCCTCCCCGCCTTGTATTCACCGCCTCGCAAAGGACAGACATGCTCACCGCTCGCTTGCTGATCACCGCCGCCTCTGCCTCCCTCGTCGTCGCCCCGTGCGCGATGGCTGTTGCTCTGGAAACAGCCAACGACTCGTTCCAGCAGTCCGGAACGGTTACAGCCCTGGCGACCTCGCTGATGCTGCAGCCCGCCCCCGCCTCCGCGGCGGCTCCCTCGGCCCGCTCGACGGCGGAGGCACCCCGTTCGCCGCTGGCGGTGACGACCGCCGCCTTTGGCCAGGTCGCTGCCCGGTCCGATGAGAAGGACGGCAACGGCTCGGTTGGCATCTCCGAGGTCGGCGGCGAGATCCGTCTGGGATACCGCCTCAGCGACACGGTCACGCTCACGCTGAACACTGAGGCGACGCACTACTACTTCAGCTTCGGCTCCTCCCCCGTGTTCGGCACGTCGCGTTCGCGGCCGTTTAATGATCTCAACGAGTTCGGCATCGATCCTGGAGTGGTTGTGAAGTTCGATGACAAGTGGACGGGCATCTTCGCCGGTCGCTTCCGCTGGGGCGGCGAGCCGCAGAACGCCTTCTCCAGCGGCTTTGAGGGCGGCGGTGTGGCGATCGCCACCTACAAGTTCAGCCCCACGTTCACCGCAGGCTTTGGCATCGGTGCGACCAGCCGAATCAACGACTCGGTGCTGATCATTCCCTTCGCGTCCTTTGATTGGAGGGTCAGCGACACCGTCACCGTCCGCTCACGCCGCCTCGGTGCCGAGGTTGTCGCGACGCTGTCGGAATCGCTGACGCTTTCCATCGGTGGCGAGTACGACCGCCGGGCGTTCAAGCTTGATGATGGCTCCCCATTTCGCGATGGTGCGGTTCGTGATCGCGAAGTCAGCCTCGACGTCACTCTGGCGTGGAAGCCGATGCCCAATCTCACCGCTTCTGTCGTCGGTGGTGCATCGGTGTATCGCAGCATCCGTCTGGACAACGCGAGCGGCGATGAGATCGGCACGTTCGATGCCGATCCCATGCCGTACATCGGCGCCCGGGTGGAGTTCAAGTTCTAATCCACTTTCACTTGTCCGTGCTGAGCAGCCATGACCACTGAACTTCCTCCTGCATCCCGCCGCGGCATCCTCAAGGCCTCTTTGGTCGGTCTGGCCACGCTGGCCGGCTCAGGTCTGGCCACGGCAGCAGCACCCAAGCCGGTTGCCGCGGCGGCTCGCCCCGCAGGCAAGGTTCGCAATGTGATCATGCTGGTGCCCGACGGCATGTCAACCGGTTCGCTGTCGCTGCTGGACATGCACAGCCGGCTGACGACCGGCAAGCCCTCGTTCTGGAACCGCCTCCGTGCGCGGGCCGGTACGCGTCACGCCACCCACACCACTTACGCCCATGAGTCGCTGGTTACGGACTCGGCGGCCGCCTCGTCCGCCTGGTCCACCGGCATCAAGCACAAGATCAAGCACTTGTGCATCACGCCCGACGGCAGGCAACCGCGGCCGATCCTGATGCGTGCCAAAGCTGCGGGATACAAGGTCGGCTGCGTCACGACGACCACGATCACCCACGCGACGCCCGCGGGCTTTTACTGCAATGCCCCGGAACGCAACGACGAGAAGGCCATCGGCGAGCAGCTTATTGAGCGGGGCATTGATCTGGCGATCGGCGGCGGTGCCAAGCATGTCGACCCGGCACTGGAAGCAGCCCAGGCCGCTGGCAAGGCGATGGGCCTGCTGGTTGCTCGCAGCATGGACGGGCTTCGCGCTGCCATCGAGAACCCCGCCCCGCGGATCCTTGGCCTCATGTCCAGCGAGCAGATTCCGTTCGTCGTGGACCGGCGTGGTCCGGCGCGCGAGCAGTTCAACCTTGCCGAGGCGGCGGTGCTCGCGGCACGGCGGCTCAGTGCGGGTGGTTCGCCCTTCTTCCTGCAGGTTGAGGCCGGCCGTATAGATCATGCTGCGCACAACAACGATGCACCGGCCCTGCTGGGCGAGATGCTCGAGTACGACGCGACGCTGGAGGCCCTTGTCGCCTACACCGACCAGAACCCCGGCACGCTGCTGGTGACGGTCGCTGACCACGCTACCGCCAACCCGGGGCTGACGCTGTACGGCCCTGCCGGCCGACTCGGCATGGAGCGCACGGCCGCCGCCACGCACAGCCTGGAGTGGATCCTCGCCAGCGTCGCGAAGACCACCCAGAAGGAAGTCCGCGGCCTCGAGCTCGCAAAGCTCGCCGAGCAGCACCTGGGCATCCCGCTGGGTGATGATGCGCCGCGCCTGCTGCAGAACGTCTACGACGCGATCGCCGTGGACCCCTTTACCGCCCGTTCCACTGCTTACGGCGTTCTGGGGTCGCTGGCCGCCAATCAGTTCGGTGTGGGGTTCATCTCGATCAATCACTCCGCCGATGCGGTCGACCTGCTTGCTGTTGGCGCAGGCAGCGACGGGCTGCCGGGCCTGATCGACAACACTGAACTGCACGACTGGTTCACCAGCTTGCTGGGGCTGGCGCCCGCGCTGAGCTGAATCTGGTGATCCGGCGGCGGGCCCTGCGGCTTTGAGCAGCTTGAGGCGGCACGCCACCGGCTGACAAAGTGGGAGGCATCTGGGGCCGGCGACTTTGCCGCCCCTACGTTCGCATCTATGCCCCCGCGCTCCCGCCTGCTGCTGATCACGACCTTCGGCCTTGGCTATTGCCGCCCCGCCTCGGGCACGTGGGGCAGCCTGCCCCCGGCGGTGTTCGCGGCCATCATGGTCTGGCTTGGCCACTCACCGGCTGATGGTACCGATTTGGGCATGCTCGGCTGGTACGTCCCGCTGGCGCTGATGACTGTCTTGTTCTCGCTGGCCTGCCTGCGCGACGGTGACCTGGCCGAGCATGTTTTCTACAAGAAGGATCCCGGTCAGGTCGTGGCGGATGAAACCGCCGGCATGGCCCTGACGCTGCTTTGCTGCCCCCCGGCGGCCTTCGGCAAGCACGGCCTGCTGGCTGTGCTGGCGGCATTCCTGCTGTTTCGGATTCTGGACATCGCCAAGCCATGGCCCGCACACGGCATCCAGAAGCTCCGCGGCGGCTGGGGCGTGCTCATGGACGACCTGATCGTGGGTGTGTATGCCGGCGGGCTGATGTGGGGCCTGGTTGCCCTCAAGCTTCTGTGAGTCAGGCGTTGGCCGGCAACAACTGGTAGCCCCGTTTGTGAGGTGCCGTTCCGGTCCGTTCGCCGGTGAGCATCGATGCGAGGAAGCCTTCAGACGGTTCTATCCTTGAGATGATGGCCGAACGCCCCCCCCAGACCCGAGCCCTTGAACCTCAACTGCCTCCCGCCCCCGGTTCGGGGATGCCGCTGCGTGAACGCCTGCGCATTTACGGAATCGGTGTCGGGATCGGGTTGATTCTGGTCGGGCTGTTTTTTCTCCGCCGCCAGCAGATGAAGCAGATCGAGACGCTTGAATCGGCGGGGAATCCTCCCGGAGTTTCCACAACACCCGCCCCCGGTGCCGCCCCCGCCGGCTCCCCCGCGGCCCCCGCGCCGCCCACCCGCTAAACTGCCGCCCGATGCAGCCGAGCCACCGCGAACCCATCCGTCTGCCCCTGCCCCAACTCCCCTCAACCGGTGCGGCCATGGGCTGGCCGGAGACGGGGCAGGGCGCCTTGGTTGCGGCCAGTGAAAAGAAAGAAAAGTGCGGCGTGTTCGGCGTCTGGGGTTCCGAGCAGCCCGCCACGCTGGCGTATCTCGGTCTGTTCGCCCAGCAACACCGCGGCCAGGAAGCTGCGGGCATCGCGGTGACCAGCGGCCGGATCATCACCGGCTTTACCGGTCAGGGGCTTGTACCAGAAGTCTTCAAGCAGCGGACGCTCGATGAACTCAATGCCGCGGCGGAGCTTCGGGGCTCGCCCTCGACGCCGCAGGAGGCCAACCCCAAGATCGGCGGGGCCATCGGCCACACCCGGTACTCGACAGCCGGCGGTTCGGCCGCGTGCAACGCCCAGCCCCTGCTGGAGCGGTACATCGGCGGGCAGGTGGCCATTGCGCACAACGGTAACCTGACCAATGCCGATGCACTTCGCAACATGTTCGAGGGCCGCGGTCACCTCTTCCATACGACGAGCGACACCGAGGTCGTCATCCATCTGCTGGCCAGCCCTGAGCAGCAGAGTGCTGTGGACCCCGTGGCCGAGACGCTGCGGCACCTGCAGGGTGCCTTCTCCCTGCTGTTCCTGTTCCCCGACCGCATCGAGGCTGCCCGCGATCCGTGGGGCTGGCGGCCGCTGGTGCTGGGCACCATGCCCGATGGACGGCCGGTCGTGGCCAGTGAGACGGTTGCGCTGGATGTCGTCGGCGCGACCGTTGACCGCGAGATCGAGCCCGGCGAGATTGTCACGCTTTCGGATGAGGGTGTATCGAGCCGCCGCTTTGCCGATCCTGCTCCCCGCCCGGCCCATTGCGTCTTCGAGCACGTGTACTTCGCCTCACCGGCCAGCAACGTGTTCGGCCAGAATGTGCAGGTCACACGCGAAGAGTTCGGCGTGCAACTGGCCAAGGAGTCGCCCGTTGAGGCCGACTATGTCGTGGCCATGCCCGACAGCGGCCGCTCGGCGGCCATCGGCTACGCCCGCCAGTCGGGCATCTCGTATCGCGAGGGCATCGTGCCCAACCGGTACGTGGGTCGCACGTTCATCAAGCCCACGCAGAAGGCCCGCCTCTCAGCGGTCCGCCTCAAGCTGAACGTGGTCGGCGACATCGTCCGCGGCAAGCGGCTGATCATCGTGGATGACTCAATCGTCCGCGGCACGACCACGAAAGCGAAGATCGAGCAGATTCGCCAGGCCGGCGCCAAGGAGATTCACCTCCGCATCAGCTGCCCGCCGATCCGCCACCCATGCTTCTTCGGTGTGGACTTCGCCACCCGCGACCAGCTCATTGCTTCGGGCAAGACCATCGAGCAGATCCGGAGCTTCCTGGGTGTTGACTCACTGAGCTTCCTGTCCATGGAGGGCATGCTCAGCTGCATGCAGCGTCCGGCTCCGAGTTATTGCACCGCCTGCTTCAGCGGCGATTACCGGATTGATGTTGAGCATCCCAGTGCCGAAGAGCGGCTGAGCCCTCAGCTCAAGATGTTCTGACCGCGGTCGGTGCTTTGGCTATGCCGAGAACATCCCCGACTCGCGGGGACATCAGTAACTCAGCCCTGATCGGGCTGCGGCTGTTTCTCGGACTTGCCGTGGGCTCAGCACCCTTTTGCGTAGTTTGGCGTGGTTCGCGGCCGGCTTGCGCTTCTAGAGCGGTAACTCCGCCGCCCCCACGAGGTGAACAAGATGAAGCGTTCCAGTCTCCCCGCCGCCGCCATACTGCTGCTGTGTGCCACGTCGACCTTTGCTCAGTCCGCGTTCCGGGTTCTGAGTCCGATCGGAACGGACACGACGGTCACGATCCGTTCGGTCTCGCCCGACGGCACCACGGTGCTCGGTTCCAGCGGGGCCAGCAACCTCGATGCCGCCACCTGGTCGACTGCCAATGGCGCGGGCACCCGCCGTGCGCTCTCCCCCGCGGTTGCAGGACGCCCCTACACGCAGGCCGTTGCGGCCAGCACCTCGGCCAGTGTTCTGGGCCTCAACGTACTCAATGGATCCTTCAACCCGGTCCCGTACCGCGTACAGGGTGCAAGCCGGCTGGCGATTCCGACGCTCCCGGGAGCCACGTTTGCCTACACCGAGGGCGTCTCAGCCAGCGGTGATGTGTTCGCCGGCTGGTCGGATCGCACCGGCGGCACGCAGACTATGTGGCGATGGTCAGCCGCCACGGGCACCCAGGCGGTGCCGATTCCCGCTGGCTATCCGAACGCCAACTCGGGGCTGCAGGTGACTCGCTGCCTCTCGGGCGATGGCAATGTCGTCATCGGTTATGTGGCGAATCTGGACAGCCGGGCGTTCTCCTTCAACGCCGCGACCGGCGTGCTCACGCTCCTGCCGCTGCTTCCGAACGCCAGCACCGGCCTGAATCAGGCCAACAGCATCTCCTTTGATGGCTCGGTGATCGTCGGTGAGGCCAGTGCCGATGTGGGCGGTTCGCTCGATAGCGTTCCCGTGCGGTGGACCAGTTCGGGAGCCGAGCAGCTCATCCCGGGGAGTGCGGGCCTGGGCTGGCGAGCGCGGATTGTCTCGGGCGATGGACGCACCATCATCGGAAATCGTGTGAGCTCCGGCAGCCCGTCAAACTTCATCTGGCGCGATGGAACTGTCAGCTCCATCGAGTCGCTGATGACCCAACTCGGACTGAGCACAAGCGGGCTGACCGACATCGACCCGGAAGATGTGTCCTTCGACGGCACCGTGATCGTCGGCCGAGTTCATGCCAACGGCTCGTCCCGCGGCTTTGCGCTGGTGATCCCGCCGATCCCCGCAGTCTGCCTGGCCGACCTGGCTGGTGGTACGGACATCGGTCTGCCCGCCGGTGGCCAGGACGGGTCGGTCGACGGGACGGACTTCATCGCGTTCATCAACTCGTTTGCCATCGGCTCAGTGACCGTTGATCCCACGGCGGACATTGCCGGCGGCACCAACGCTGGCCGGCCTGGTGGTGGGCCCGACGGCACCATCGATGGCACCGACTTCATCGCATTCATCAATGCATTCGCCGCCGGTTGCTGATCGGCAGGATCCTGCTTTGTGCTGTGGTCAACACCAGACTCCCCGCCGCTGGGCGGCATGGGTACGCTCCGGACATGAACCCCCGCATCCTGCTGCTCAGCGTCCTTGCCGCCGGTCCGCTTGTGTGCCTGCCCATGCTGGCAGGGTGCGCTGGCAGCCAGTCCACGAGTGATGCCGCCGCGGTCGCCGCGAGGGCTGAGCTTGATGAACTCACCTCCTGGATGACCGGCACCTTCTCCTCCGCTGCGCAGGCCAAGGCCGATCCGGAGTTCCGCGACATCGTGCTGCACATGGCCCCGATCTGGCCGGAGCGGGGCACCGCCAAAGTCCGCTGGCTCTACGTCGAGCAGGCGGTTGCCCAGCAGCCGGCCAAGCCGTACCGCCAGCGGGTCTACAAGCTCTCGGTACTTGAGGATCGCTCCATCCGGTCGGACGTCTTCACCCTGCCCGAACCGCGGCTGAACTTTGTCGGGGGGGCCTCGAATCCTGCCCTTCTGGCCGGTGTTGCCGAGAAGGATCTGACCTTGCGGGAGGGGTGCTCTATCACGTTGACGCGGGCCAAACTCGAGATCAGCTCCAAGGCCCCTGGCCCGACCCCGTTTACCGGCGGGACGAGCGGCACCGGTTGCGCCAGCGACCTGCAAGGGGCGGCCTACGCCGTCAGTGAGGCCATCATCTCGCCGCAGGGGCTGCTGACGTGGGACCGGGGCTTTGATGCCGCGGGCAAGCAGGTGTGGGGGGCCACCAAAGGCGGGTACGACTTCGTTCGTCAGACCCCCCTGGGGGCACCCCCGGCGGCTCCGGCGACCGGGCCCAGCCCGAAGCCGGCCAGATAACCGGCGTTTGGGGAGGGCAGGTCGGGTCTCGGGTTCGCCCGGCGTTTCGTCGTGGTAGGGTGCAGGTTTCTGGTTGGCTGCCTTCAATCCCCGCGGCCCCGCCCTTCTATCCTTCCCTCCTGTCTCGGACTGCTTCCATTCCCGCCCGGGTACCTCCTCATGGCTCTTGACGATCGTCAAAAACAGATTCAGACCTCCGCCGGCCTTGAAGATGCGCGGGTGAACAAGGACTTCATTGACCTGCTCAAGCGGTTCTCCACGCCGCTGCTGGTCGTTGTGCTTCTCGTCGTCGGCGGCTACGTCGGCATCAACAAGCTCAAGGAGTTCCGCGAGGCCAAGCTCGGCGACGCCTTCGCCCAGCTGGAAGCCGCCACAAAGGCCGGCAACCCGACCAACCTGCTCCGCGTTGCCGAGGACTTCCCCGGCCAGGGCGAGATCCCCACACTGGCCCGCCTCGCCGCGGCTGATATCTACATCTCAGCGGCCATCAAGGGCCTTGTTCCGGGCGCCGAGCTCAACGCCGACGGCTCGGTGAAGAACGCCGACGATGTGCTCTCTGCCGACAAGCGGACCGCGCTGCTGAACGATGCCAAGGCCCAGTACCAGCGCGTGCTGGATGTGACCCGCGGCGACAAGTTCAAGGCCACGCACTCCATCGGTGCCCTGTTCGGCCTGGCCGCCGTTGCTGAGACGCAGGGCAACGCCGGGGATGCCAAGGCGGCCTATGCCGCCGCCGCGACGATCGCCACCGAGGCCGGCCTGCCCGCCCTCGGCGACATTGCCAAGGCCCGCGGCGAGGATGCTGAGAAGTTCCTTGGCGGTGTCCGCCTGCTGGCCGCCAGTGAGATCAGGAGCAAGCCTCAGCCGCCAGCTCCGACGCCCCCGCCGACGCCGCTGCTGACTCCCGATGCCCCTGCAACGGTGCCCGTGACCCCGGCCGCGCCCGCGACGGCCCCCGCCCCGGCAACGGATCCTGCTGCACCTGCAGCCGCACCGGCCGCTGCCCCGGCCCCCGCGGCGACCCCGGCCCCGAGCCCCGCTCCGGCGCCGGGCTCCGCTGAGCCACCGAAGCGGTGAGTCCTGCCGAATCGCAACTAGAGATTAACTTCGAAGACCCGGTGTAAGCCGGGTCTTTTGTTTTGGTCCATTGGGAGCGGTGACTGTCGCCGACAGCGGCCCCCCCGGCGATGGCCGCACGCGTGCCGGCCAAAAAGCAACAAGCCCCGCAGGGCGGGGCTTGTTGGGACGTGAACTGTTGAAGCCGGACTTACGCGAAGTGGGCGAACGCCTTGTTGGCGTCGGCCATGCGGTGGGTCTGGTCGCGGGTGGCCATGGCCTTGCCTTCCTTCTTGGCGGCGGCAAAGAGCTCATCGGCGAGCTTGCGGTGGGTCGGGCGACCCTTCTCGCCGCGGACCGAGTCGATGATCCAGCGGAAGGCCAGCGACTGCTGACGCTTGGCGTTGACCTGGATCGGGACCTGGTAGTTGGCACCACCGATACGCTTGGAGCGGACTTCGACGAACGGCTTGACGTTGTCAATGGCCATACGGAAGACCTGGATCGACTCCTTCGGGGCGTTGGGGTCGGTTTCCTTGGCCAGCTTGGTCATGATCTCGTCGAGCGCGTCGTAAACGATGCGCTGGGCCGAGGCCTTCTGGCCGCGCTGCATGATGCAGTTGATGAACTTGCTCAGCTGCAGGTCGTTGAAGCGGGGGTCGGGACGAAGCTGGACGGCGGATTTGGTGAAGCTCTTAGAACCCATGGTGATGCTCCGGAACGGTGCTGCGGCCGGCGTTGATTCGCTGGCGGCGATTCTGACCCCGATGGCGTCTTGCCTGGCACACGCGGCCGGGCAACTCGACACGACAGGTCGGAAACTGGAAAGACTGGAAAGAGGAAAGGCAGACGGCTGAAGGGAAGGAAGAGGCAGTAGAGATGAAAAACCGGCTGGCGGTATTGCTCCGGCAGCCGGTGAGTGGTGTTTGGTTCAAAGTCTTACGACTTGCCGCGCTTGGCGCCGTACTTGGACCGGCCCTGCTTGCGCTTCTCAACGCCCAGGCAGTCCAGCGAACCGCGGACGATGTGGTAACGCACACCGGGGAGGTCACGGACGCGGCCGCCGCGGACCAGCACGATGGAGTGTTCCTGAAGGTTGTGACCTTCGCCACCGATGTACGCGGTGATTTCCTTGCCGTTGCTCAGACGCACGCGGGCGACCTTACGGAGAGCCGAGTTTGGCTTCTTGGGGGTCTGCGTACGCACGATGGTGCACACGCCGCGACGCTGCGGAGACAGCTGCAAGTCGCGAGACTTGCTCTTGGCCCGGGGAGACTGACGGGGTTTGCGGATGAGCTGATTGATAGTCGGCATGGCGAGATCGTCAGGGGTTCAAAAAGTACAGGGAGGGAAGGATAGACGGGAGGCGGCCGGGGGCCAAGTTGCAGCCGGGCCATTTTTTTCGAGTCGGGCCGGTCCGGCAGTCAACTGAGACCGCAAGGGGCCCTTGAGTGTCGCCGAAGGGTCCGTTTAGGTCCGAATAACCATGCCATCCTGCAAAACCTCGTCTCGCCAAGGGTATCCGATGCGCAACTTCCCCTTCCGGTTTGCGAATACAAACTTGCCGGGGCGACGAAATCACCCCTGATAGCGGCCTGTGTTGCAGTGGGGGTTCGGCCCGACCGAACTCCAAAGCACCGGTCCGCCGTATCTCCAGTCTGAGCCATCGTGACGACCAGTTTGTGAGCCTACCAATGACCACTTCTTCTTCTGCAAACCCTGCCCGCACCCTTGCCTTCGCTCCCGACCGGGCGGTTGCCCGCACGGCACTGGTTCTGGGCCTGGCCGCCGCCGCGGCGTTCAGCGGCGGCTGCAACAACGCCGGCGAGGGTGCGCTCTCCGGAGCGGCACTCGGTGCTGGCCTTGGCGCGGTGATCGGCTCATTTACCGGCTCGTCCGGCCGTGGCGCGATCATCGGCGGTGCCGCCGGCGCACTGGGCGGCGGCGTGCTCGGTGACCAGAACGCCCGCAACGCCCGCAGTAACAACACCGGCTACTACCGCTGAGCCCTCTGAGCGGCCCTAGCCCACCGGCGGTCACTTCGAGGTTGGCTTGTCTTCTTGACGCAGCCACAGGGTCTGCTTGCCGCGGATCTGCACGCCCATCACTTTCACCCGCTCGGTTCGACGTTCGGCGATGATGCCGGTGCCGGCTGGGTCGTACCACGTCTCGGTGGTGCTCAGGACGGTTGCTGGTGAAAGCTCGGCGGTGAGCGTGGAGACCAGGAGTAAACCAGAAGCTGTGCCAAGGCCGTTGGCTGCCGCCCGCGGAATCGGCGTGGTTCCCTGGTAGGTCATCGTCACGGTTCCGCTGCCCGAGGCCTTGGACTTCCCGGTGTCCTTACCCGCGGCATCGAGGTGAGTGACTTTCATCTCGACGGCCCGCTGATAGCTGCCCTGCTTGCCCGGGGCGATGCTCGGCCGGCTGATGGGCATGGGTGGAGAAAAGACGGTGAAGGCACCGTCGGAGAACTCGGCTGTTGAGACCAGCCCGATGCCGCCATCTTCCTCGCGGATAAACGTCAGCAGCGAATCCGGTGTGCCTCCGAGGGACTTTCGGACAGTCCACGTGGCACCGGGGGTTGTTGAGGGCGAGCCGCGGCTGACTTCCAGCGTCCGGGCCTGATCGGCAGCATCGACGAATACCTGAGCCCGTGCTCCCTCGGCGGAGAACATGCTCAGCGTCAGTGGAGTGCCCGGGCCATCGCCCGCTGCTGTCACGACGACGGGGCTTGGGGGCTCCTCGATGGCCGCACAACCGGGGAGGAGGGCGGCCGAGGTGAGCAAGCACGGCAGGAGGCGGAACTGGTATATCTGAGCCATGCGTAAGGGTTGGCAGGCCGCCCCAAAACGGGCGGGTGAATCCACAGCGGAAGTCTTCGCCTTTGCCGCCGGGGCCTGTGGCCGCCTTACCATCGCGGATGACGACTTCGGCCCGCGTAGTTGCCCAGAGTGATCGTGTTGGTATGCGTGGCCCTGCCGCTGCCGTGTGCGGTGTGGCGGCCACCTTGGCCCTGGTCATGCTCGCCGGCGGATGTGCCAGCGAACTGGACACCAAGCGTGCCGCCCAGACCGAGTCCATCTTCGGCCTGTTTGCCCCGCCAAAGCCGGCCGAGGCCGCCGCGTGGTCGCAGGATCCGTACGACGCCGACAAGCGTTACCGCGGCACAAACCTGCTGGCCAATGCACCGTTCGGTGGCGAGGACGTGTACGTCCGCATGTACGCCAGCAAGCTCGGTGCCCCGCCGGCGGCCGAGCCGGACCCAGACCCAGGCGTTCGCGGTATCGCGGCCCGAGCTCTGGGCATGCACGGCGACCCGGCCAGTGCGGATCTGATCCTGCCGCTGCTGAAGGAAAAGGACAAGAACGTGCGGCTGGAAGCGGCCCGCGCCCTGCAGCGCATCCACAACCCAAAGACTGTCGAACCGCTGATGCCGCTGCTATTGCCCAAGGCCGAGCCCGAGGCCGATGTGCGGTCCGAAGTGGCCATTGGGCTGGGGCAGTACGCCGAGCGTCGTGTTGTGCAGACGCTCGTCGGTGCGTTGGATGATGACTCGCTGCTGGTGACAACCAACGTTCGACGCTCGCTGGAGACGCTGACGGGCAAGGATTTTGGTGAAGATCAGCGGGCGTGGCTCAAGTGGCTGGGCGAGACGCAGGACATTTTCGTCGAGCGCAAGGCGTTTATGTATCCGGTCTTCCAGCGCGACAAGTACTGGTACGAGTACCTGCCCTTCGTTCCGCCGCCGCCCAACGAGATCAGCGGTACGCCCATTGGCCTTGGTGCTGATGGCAAGGCGGATCTGGCTGCACGTCGTATTCCCAGCAGTGGTGGGGGTGCCGCGGGTGCTGGTGCGCCGCCGGTTGCGGCTGCCAGTGCCGGAGCAGCCGGGCCCGCGCCGACCGCGAGCACCGCCGGGGGGCCGCCGGTCGCTGCCCAGTCCTCGACGACGACGACCGCCGCCACGCCCGCGAAGGCTGCGACGCCGGCTGTGGACCTGATTCCCAACGAGCAGGCCGGTGCCAAGCCGACGGCGGTGGTGCCGCCTGCGGCCCAACAGCCAGCCCAGCAGCCAGCCGCCGCCACGGCGGTTGCCGCCAAGCCCGCGCCGGAAACGGAGAAGCCGGCCGTGAAGGCAGAGACGAAGGTGGAAGCGAAGCCCGAGTCCAAGCCCGAACCCAAGCCCGAGCCCAAGGCTGAACCGAAGCCCGAACCGAAGCCCGAACCGAAGCCCGAACCGAAGCCCGAGCCCAAGCCGACCCTGGATCCGAAGCCGGAACCCAAGCCGGAGGTCAAGCCCGCGGAGCAGAGCCCGTTCCGCAAGGGCACCCCGGTCAAGCCGCGTGGGGGCTGATCCCCGGTCCCGGCCGATCGGCCCGATCGCGTCGACGTTCAAGACTCCCTCACTCCGCCCAAGCGCCCCCCAGCGAACGAATCCCATGCCTCTGAAACGCGAACAACTTGCACAGCGTGCCGCTCAGGAACTCCGTGACGGCTACATGGTCAACCTGGGCATCGGCATCCCGACGCTGGTGGCCAACTACATCCCCGCGGGGATGGATGTGTGGCTGCAGTCAGAAAACGGCCTGCTGGGCATCGGCCCGTTTCCCAAGGAGGCGGACGTTGATGCCGACCTGATCAACGCGGGCAAGCAGACCGTCACCGCCCGCAAAGGCGCATCGTTCTTTTCGTCCTCGGACTCGTTTGCCATGATCCGCGGCGGCCACATCGACATGTGCATCCTCGGTGCCATGCAGGTCAGCCAGACCGGCGACATCGCCAACTGGATGATTCCCGGCAAGATGGTCAAGGGCATGGGCGGCGCGATGGATCTGGTCGCGGGCGTCAAGAAGATCGTCGTCGTCATGGAGCACAATGCCAAGGACGGCACGCCCAAACTTGTCAAGAACTGCTCACTGCCGCTGACTGGTGTGGGCTGTGTCGGCATGCTCATCACCGATCTGGCCGTGCTGACGATGGACGAGAAGGCGGGCAAGTACGTGCTGCGTGAAGTTGCACCGGGCGTCACTGCCGAGGAAGTTAAGGCCAAGACCGAGGCGGAGATCATCATCCCTGCCGATGTCAAAACGATCGCGGTCTGAGTCACTGTGGTGATCCGGACACTGGCAGCGCGATGAAGGGAGCCCGCTGTGCCCCGGTTTGTGGTTGTCGGAAAGGACGCGTTTAAAGGTCAGCCCTGGCGGGCGGTGGTTGAGGGTGACTCCGCGGCGGCTGTCGACGCGTTTGTGCGGTCCCGCTTGATTGTGCCGGGCACGATCATGGAACTGGCCGCCGATCAGGCGACCCCGCCAGACACCCTTGAGATGCGCGTGCCCCGCCCGCGGCTCGCGAAGCCGACCAGCGCGGTCCGCCGTCGCGCCAAACTGGTCATGCTGGGTATCGGCCTGGCGCTGCTGGTCATCGCGGGCACTCTGTTTGTGAACCGCGCCAAGGAGCATCTGCTTCGCGAGCGCGAGGTGCCGCTGGGTGAGGCCGGGCGGCCGGCAACCCCATAAGGTCTCTTTAGATGTACTCAACGACCCTGCTTGTGTCTTCGACCGGCAGGCCGGTGAGTTGCGACAGTTCACGAGCGTACGGATTGAGTTCACTTTTGAGCGGTCGGGCCGCCAGCGAGAATCGGTCGTTGGGCGTCTCGACCGCCACGAACGCCGCTGTGCGTTCCACGGTCAGCCAGCCGAAGGTTTCTACCCGGAAGATCAGGATCTTCGCCTCCAGGCGCGGGCACGTGGTGGACCAGAATCGCAGGCCGAAGAGGTGGATGACGATCTCGATCCTGCGCGGTGTGATTCGGAGGTCTCGCCGAACCAGCAGCGAGACGGCAGCCAGGACGCCGAGAGAAACGGAGAGAGCGCGGACTGCTCCGAACAGCAGTGTCACTGCGGGGACATCGGTGATCCGTGGCACGAAGTGCTGCAGCAGCACCGGTGTGAAGAAGAACAGCGCGGCGAGGGCCAGCACGATTGTCGAGAGCTGCCACCAGTGCTCGGAGAACAGGAGCATCTGCGGGTTCACAGCGCGAGGACGCAGCGTGAAGAAAAAGCCATAGGGTGAAGGCCGCGTGCCCCTGATCAGTCGATAGAGCGAGAACGACTTCATGCCCGTCTTCCTGATGCTGCAACCTCAGTCGATGTGCCGGCGGATCGACCCTTGGTGGATTGTACCGGAGAACCCGGCGGCTGCACCCGACCGCCCTGGCCCTAGGTCTCGGCCAAGGGTGACCCACGTCACCGGGGCATCGCGCATCGGCAGTTGCACGGGACCTGCGGTGCGCCCGGTGCCGGCACCCAGCCGGATCTGCCCGTCCAGACCCGTGATGGTCAGCCGCACTGGTTGCCCGGGCGGCGTCGCCACTGGTAGGGTCAGCAAGACCGTACCACGATCGATCACGCGGGCTGCATGCTCCGCAGCGTCGTACGCCAGTGCCACCGAGCCGTCAGCATCACCAAAGGCGAGCACAGTTCCGGAACCCGAAAACTCAACATCGGCCTGCCAGCGCCGCCGATCAATCACAGATGGATCCAGCCGGACAAACTGCTCTGCCTGCGTGAGCACAACGCCCTCGGCGGTCCGTTTGGGTGAGCCCTCGATGATCGCATCATGTCCGGTGTGGGAGTCGCACACCACTGCGGCTGAAGCATCAACGCCGGCAGGAACGCCGAAGTTCCATCGGGCGATGAGCCCGTCGCCGGACGGCTTTGGAGTGTGCCGCTCGGCATCAACAAAGCCCCAGTACAACCCCGGCTTGACTGTGATGCCCGCGATGTGCATCTCCTGGTCGTTGCCGATGATGGTGTAACCATCAATCAGGCCCTTGCCCTCTTTGCCGGACGGAGAGTGCAGCATGACCTCGCCGCAGCCCTGGACGAGCGTGTTGCCGGTGACGGTGCCGTGGCCGAGCACGGCGGACCATTCCGTGACGTGAGCGTTGCCGGCGACGGTGACGCGCTCCCGCACGGTTGCATAGCCGGTGACGAGCGATTCGCCGCCGATGGTTGCCTGGTCACCCACACGGGCATGGCCGCGGACGATGGCCTTGTCCGTCACGGTGGCCTGGCCGCGGACGATGGCTCGCCCTTCAACCCTGGCTCCGGCCGTAACGGTTGCGGACTCCAGCACCATGGCCTGCGGGCCGATGAACGCTTCGGGGCTGACCTTGGCCGTTGTTGCCACGAGGCCGCCGCCACGGGGGTGGCGGGTCATGCCCGGCGGTGGTGCCACATCTGCTGAAACAGCGGGAACTGGCCGGAGCGTTGCTTCCAGCCGGTCCTCCGGCACGGCGTTGTCCAGCTTCACGCGGTAGGGCGCGCGTCGACGCGCGCCGTAGGACTCATCGGGGGAGACGGGCATGTACTTCCGCGGCGTTGAGGCAATGGCCAGGGTGTATCGCTCACCGGGGAGTACCTCCAGCGTGGTGGGCGTGCCGGCAGGAACCACGGTGCTGTAGCGGGCGTTGAAGTCGCCATCCACGCCGACGATCGAGCAGCGCCAGCCCTGCTCGGCGGGGAATGCGGACTGCCCGAGCAGCGTCACGGTGACGGTCTTGGCACCCTCGGCGGGCCGGATGTCTGCCAGGTTGATGCCGTAGTCCATCGGCACGACGGCTAGCGGCGGGGCGAACAGACGGTCAGTGCCGGCAACCGGGTTCAGCGGCACGCGCCAGCGGGTGCGTCGCTCTTGCCGCCGTTCGACTTCGCGAACGGTCTTGAGGTAAATCGGCTGGTTGCGGAAGTCCATGCTCACCAAGCGTGCGGCCAGCGTGCCAGCCAGATCGGCGAAGCCCTCATGCCCATCGGGCGAGCCGGGGCGGGCGAACGTCCCTTGGGCGGCACCGAGTCGGATCATTGTCTGGATGGGCGATTCCAGTGCCGCACCTGTGTCGGAGCGAAGGCTCTCCCGCCAGAGCTTCCAGACAAAGCTGCCGCCGAGTTCGGGCGTCTCGGTCATGAGCTGCAGCATCATCCACGAGCAGTAGTTCATCCGCTCGCTGGAGAGTTCGTAGTTCAGCCGGTCCAGATACGCGTCCATGCACGGCGGGTACGTCGGGGTGAACTGCTGTGAGCACCAGTTGCCGTGATTCTCCCAGAACCAGCCGACCAGGCGGCTGTCGCGGTTGCCGCCGGAGTAGTACTGCAGCACATGTCCGAACTCGTGCGGCACGACCGATGAACCGTCTCCGAGGGCTGCCGGGTGTACCACGATGCTCTCGGCCCCGAAGGCAAAGCCCTCGGCATGGTGCCGCAGACCGGTGCCGGTGATGAACACGTCCACCTTGCGTCGGTCGGGCGTGTTGGTCGTTCGGCCGTTCGCGGCGTCTACAGATTCGTGGGGCATGTGGGCGCCGGCCTCGTTAAAGAACCGCCAGACACGCTCGAAGTAGTCAAACCGCTTCTGCCGCTCCTCGGGCTTGTTCCACCAGGCTGCATCTCCTGTCGCGCGGCTGGCCCAGAAGAACCTGAAGTGGTCGGTCTCGTAGGTTGTCGGCTTGGAATCGCCCGGGTCCGGATAGCCCAGGTCTCGTGCCTTGTACGGTCCAAGGTCACGGAAGTGGGGGCCGCCGTGGTTGGTCGGTACGCGAGCCATGGCCCCGCGGACGTATGTCTGATCTTCGGCAGAAAGATCGCGAAGGTCATAGCAGCGCACGCGGCCGTCGGCACGTTGAATCACTGGAGCAAGGCCGGAGTACTGGGCATCGATGCCGTCGACCTGAAGCAGAACACCATCGAAGGCTGGTGCGCCAGTCGGTGTCCAGCGGCGCGAGGGCTCGGCGGGGAGGTTGGCTGCGGTCACAAGGGCAGAAACGCAAATGGCGCTGGCGAGGAACATGGGTGTGCTCCGAAGAGTCCGCCCCGGTGATGCGGATACGAAACGCGTCCGGGGGTTCGGCGAAGGGTACCGCAGGAGCGGGTACCGTTGGACGCGAAACGTGGAACGATCACCGGAGCTTCTTGAGGGCGTTGCGGGCGTTGAACGACTCGGGACTGTTCGGAGGTTGGTCGCGGACAACCGTCTCGAGCGCCGGGATCGTCGCCGGGTCCGATGCCGCACAGTCGCGGAGCGCGTCGATGGCCGCAAGGCGTACAGCTTTATCCGGGTGGGTCAGCAGTGGAATCAGCGACTGGGCGGCGCGGTTTCCGAGCAGGACGACAAGCGCGGTGCTGGTGGAACGGTCCGATGCGTGCTGAGGCGGCGACCCCGAGCTGCTGGCGCAGCCGTTGTCCCGGCTGGCTAGAATCGCGGGAAGGTGCGGCACAAGTACCTCCGGCGAGGGATGGATGGCCAGCAGCGTTTGTTTAACGGCCAGCGAGAAGCAATCGCCCGGCGTGCTGATTACCGCAAGGAGGTCGTCGGCGGCCGGCGCCGCCTCTGCACCAAATGCCAGCAGTACCTCACACGCGGCTGAGCGTGTCGCGCTCGATGGTGAGCGAAGGAAGCGACCGACGGCCGCCGCCGAGCTCGGGCCGAGGTGGGTCAGGATCGCCGTCTTTGCAAACTGATGGTGCGGACCATCGAGCTGATTGATGAGGATCTTCGCCGCCTCTGGCACCGTTGCCGCAAGCACCGCGATGCGCGAGAAGATGGAAAAGTCGTCGTCAGGTGAGGCGCCAAGCCGGGCCTGCAGCCCTGGAAGAAACCGACGGGTGCGATCTGAAAGGGTTACCCACGCCGGCGGCAGCAGGTCCGGCCCCAGCTTGTGATACACCGAGAGAGAGTCGTAGGCCGATGCTGTTCGGACGAGTCCATCGCCCGATACGACCAGACTCTCGATGTAGCTTCCGCATGCACTTGGGTCGACTCTGTCCAGAGAGGCGATCAGGTCCAGGTACGCATCGACGCTGATGCCCCGGACGGAGAGCCGTTCACGGAGCTCGACTGCACAGGCCTGCGACAGCTCAGCGTTGAAACTGGGGCCCTGATGGACAATGGTGGCCAGCAGCCCGGTCGGCACTGCAGGCAGTGCCGACCGCCAGTACGGTGCGGCGGCCAGACCGATGGAAAGTGCGGTGCATGCCGCGGAAAGCAGAAGATATCGCCTCCACGCCGGGCGGTGCAGCAAGGCCAGTTCGCTGCGGGCGGTGTTGCCGCACTCGGGGCAGGTCAGGGTCGTCAGCCCATCGAGCGAGTATCGGCAGTTTCGGCATCGCCGCAGCCGCGGCAGGCGGGATCGATGTAGTGCCATGCCACCGAGCATCAACGCGATGACCAGAAGCAGACCGGAGGAGATGAACCAGGGAAGCGGCATGGGGCAGGCAGGTCCGGACGAGCTCGAGGCGGCAGCCCGGCTGAACGCCAGCGGGCCGACCTCTGTGTTGTGGAGGATGGATCGGGCGAAAAGGTTCAGTGCTCGTGGGTCCGAAAAATCCCGGGTGAGCCGGTGGTTCTATCGGGCCGCGGGGATTGGCTTGTTGCCGCGTACAGCCGATCCGATGCGGTGATGGCCACTTCCGTCGTCTCCGACACGAAGTTCTCTCTGAACCTGTCGTGAAGCGCATCGCGGCCAGGCGGCGGCGCTCAGGCAGCGCACGTGGTCTCAGGCCTTGAAGTAGAGCGGACGGTCCTCTACCAACTTCAATGAATGGGTCTTTGCGATCGAGCGACCCAGCGACATCGCTTCGTCTTGATCATCCCGCGCCGCCAGGGCCATGCGTCGGTCATTAGTCCTGATTGTTACGAACCACGCTGATCGAAACGGAGCGCTGCCTGGTCCCACGCCGGAGGAGCCCTCAAGCCCGCTGCGAGCGTACTGCACGAGAATGCACGCTGACTCGCGTGGAGCTTCCGTACGACCTAGTGTGAACCCGAGCACGCTGGTGACAATCTCGATCTTGTCGGGAAGAATCGACAGCTTTCGGCGGCACGATCCGACAATCACGCTGCTCAGAACAATCCCGCCACCGAGAGTGCTAAAGACGACCATGCCTACGTAGTCTGCTACGTCTCGTTTCTGACCCTGAGAGTTCTTGCCGAGCATGCCGATAACCGGAGCGAACGAAAAAATAGCTCCGAGCAGCAATGGGATCCAAACCCTGTACCACCAGCGTTCGATGTAGATCGTCTTTTCATTTGAGCTATGCACGGGAAGGAGAACGAAGTTCCATCCATATGGAGATGGATGGAACGCCGCTCTGAACCGGGCCATTGCCGTCCGGGGTCGGTCAAACAGCGGCTCGAACCAGTCACGCGACTCATAGCTCATTCCCGTGCTCCCCGGCTTATCCCACCATGACCCGTGCTGCGGCCAGTGCCTCGGCCACGCGCAGCGGCGAGGTGCCGCCCATCGCCGCTCGGCGGGCCAGCGAGGCCTCCAGCGTCAGCGCCTTGTAGATGTCCTCGGCGATGCGGACGCTCGTCGGGCCGGCTTCGCCGACAATGGCGTTGAACTGGGCGACCGTGAGCTTGTGAAGTGGTGTTTTGCTGTGCAGTGCCAGCCGCACTGCCTTGCCGGCAACCTCGTGGGCAGTACGGAACGGCATGCCGCGGTCGACCAGATAGTCGGCCAGATCCGTTGAGAGCACCGTGCCATCACCCAGTGCCGCGGTGCGGCAGGTTTCGCGGTCGACCTTGAGCGTGGCGATCACCGGCACCGTCATGTTCAGCGAGAGCAGCAGGTGGTCCACCGCATCAAACAGCGGCTCCTTGTCCTCCTGCATGTCCTTGTTGTACGCCAGCGGCAGGCCCTTGAGTGTGACGGCCAGGGCCACCAGATCGCCGATGATGCGGCCGGCCTTGCCACGGATGAGCTCCATCGCGTCGGGGTTTTTCTTCTGCGGCATCAGCGAGGAGCCGCTGGTCACCGCATCGTCCATGTGCACGAAGGCGAACTCGCTGGAGGTGTACAGGATCAGGTCCTCCGCCAGGCGCGACAGGTGCAGCGCGCACAGCGAGCAGGCGGACATAGTCTCAAAGGCAAAGTCGCGGTCGCTGACGGCATCCAGCGAGTTGCGGCAGGCCTCGGGAAGCTGCAGATCGGCAGCCAGCGAGGGGCGGTCAACCGGGAACGCCGTGCCGGCCAGTGCGCCGCAGCCCAGGGGCGAGCGGGCGGCCCGCTTGCGGGCATCAGCGAAGCGCTCGCGGTCGCGGTGGAGCATCTCCACATACGCCAGGCACCAGTGTGAGAACAGCACGGGCTGCCCACGCTGCAGATGCGTGTAGCCGGGGATGACCGTCGGCCCGGCGGGCGTGTTGAGCTCGCCGTCGGCCAGTGCCAGCAGCGCCTGCTGCACCCGCTGCACTGCGATGTTCAGGGTGTCAAGCTGCGCCGTGGTCCACAGCCGGATGTCGGTGGCTACCTGATCGTTGCGGCTTCTACCGGTGTGAAGCTTCTTGCCCAGGTCGCCGACCTTGGCAATCAGGTTGGACTCGACCCAGGAGTGCACATCCTCGTGCCCGCTGCGGGCAACGGCGTCGCCATCGGCCGCAGCGACCTTGTCCAGCTCTCGCAGGGCTGCGTGCAGCGCGTCTCGCTCGGCCGCCGTAATGACGCCGGCCTTGCAGATGGCCGAGGCCCAGCAGATGCTGCCGGCGATGTCGGCGTGCACCAGCCGGTAATCAAACGGCAGGGAATCGTTGAAGGCCTTAAACAGCGGGTCAGACTTGCCGGTGAACCGGCCGCCCCAAAGTGACATGGTGAGCTCTCAGCAGAAAGGAGGTGAAACGCGGCAGCGGTGCGGGTAACGCGGGGCTGGCGGGTGGGTGAACACCAGGAGGTTCGATCGGCCGGAGCGAGGAAAGTGGGGGGAGCAGGTGAAGGTCTTCGGAAGCACATCCGGCGGCAGATTGTTGCGGCCCGGTTGGTACTTCGCGGCCTCTGCGGCGGTGAAGAGTACAAAAAAACACCGCCGCGTTGCCGCGGCGGATGAAATGGAGTCGGAGTTGGGGAGGATCTGCGCCGGACCGTGCCTGTTACTTGTTCAGTGTCCGCTCAGTCAGCTGCTTCTGGCGGAGGAGGAACTCACGCCACTTGGGGTCGCTCTCGAGCATCAGGGCCCGGCGGATGCGCTCGGCCGTGCCCTCGCCCCGCTTGTCGCGGAAGTGGTCGGCCAGAATGCTCTGGCGGAGGCTGGGCAGGTCGGTTTCATCCCGCTCCAGTGCCAGCAGGTAGTACTTGCTGGCCTCGTCGTAATAGGCCTGCTTGGCCCAGACGTCGCCCAGGGCCTTCATCGGGCGGGGGTCCTTTGGCATCAGTTCGGCCGCGGTGCGGAACGCGCTGGCTGCTTCCAGCGCCATGTTGCGTTCAAAGTAGAGCACGCCGATGTTGTACCACGGCTGGGGTAGGTCGCGGTAGCGTTCGATGGCCCGCTGGTAGCCGGCGATGGCACCGTCGATGTCGCCGCGTTTGTCCAGATCGATCGCATCGGCGGTGATGCGCTGTGCATCCTCGCGGGCGACGATCGGGTCTTCCATGGTCGGAGCTTCGGGGCGGTTGGTGCAGCCACCCGTGCCGACGGTTGCCGCGGCCAGAGCAATCAGGAATGCGAAGGGCAGGAGTTTCATGGGGTGTTGGTCGTATCGGAAACAGTGTGTCCGGTTGCTTCGTTGGTCGGATCGGTTCACCCGGTCACTTGGCGCCGGGCTTCTTCTGGATTCGGACAAAGATCACCTGGCAGTCCCAGCGCGGCTCACCTTCCGGGGTGCCGGCACCGGGCTTGAACTCGTTGATGAAGCTGACCTCCAGGCCGTTGATCTTGCTGGCTTCGGTCAGCCACTTGAAGATCGCCTCGGCTGGCTGGGCCGTGAGGTTGGCGTGCCATTTCTTTCTGACCAGCTCGGTGTCCTTGATGGTGTCCTGCTGGCCTCGGTCCTCAAGCCGGAGGTTGTTGCCCTGAATCAGCCCGGCCTCGCGGCTCAAACGCTCGAGGTCGGCGAAGACAGCCAGCGACGGGTCCAGCCGCTGGCGCATCTCCTCGCCATCGAGATCAGCCTGCATGGCCAGAAGCTTGTCGCCAAGGGTTCTGATCTCGGTGGTCTGGCTCTGCTCGATCGTCAGCTCATCGTGCACGCCCCGCAGTTCCGCAGCGGCGAAGATGAGATATACCACCGCGATCGCGGCGACCAGCAGCGAGAGGATGATCAGGATCTTCGGACGGTTACGGCGCTCGTGACGCTGGGCCGAGCCGACAAGCTCGGCACGCGCATCATCGGTGACCGGGACCAGCCGCGAAGCAGGACGCATGTTGGACGGTGCGGCAGTCATTTAGTTCGGAATCTCACTTGGGTCGGTCGCCGGCTGGCTGCCGGGCTTGGCCGCGGGCTTCTCACCGGTGGGGTTGATCTTGGGCTTGTTTGAGTTGCTCGGTGCGTTCTGCTGCAGGCCGGGTGAGCCGCCGCCCGACTCCGTCCCGCCAGCGCCCTGGCCGCCGACCGGGGTGGGCTGCACCTTGACTGGGACCGGCTTGCCGGCGGGGTCACCCTCCTTGACAGGAGCGGGCTTCTCGTTGCTCGGAGTGCCCAACTGGCCGCGGTCGGCTGGGGCGGTGGTGGGTGCCCCTCGGGGCTTGGCAACGGGGGCGGCCTTCGGTTCGGGCTTGGCCTCAGGCTTGGGCTCGGCTTTGGCTTCGGCCTTGCCGTCAGTCTTTGCGGGCTCTGCGGGATTGGCTTCGGGCTTGGCCTCAGTCTTTGCCACGGGCTTGGGGCTTTCGGCCTTGACGCCGCCTTCGGGCTTGGCCATCGGCGTCAGCTTGCCCGCCCAGGTTCCCGTGGCTGTGAACGTGAAGATGTCGCCGACTTTCGACTCGCTGACCGACCACGTTGCGTACTCGGGTGTCGCCGGCGGAATGGTCTGCAGTTTCTCGACAATGGTGTTGCCGGTGTTGGCCGCCGGGGCGTTGAACTCGGCCCGGAAGCCCGTCGCGGTGGAGCCCTGCACCCGCTTGAGCGTGACGTTGTCCAGTTGTGCCGCGGCAGCAAGAAGCCGCGCCAGTTCCGGAACGATCGGCTTCTCGGGGACGATCGCCGCTTTCTGCTTCTCGCGGTCGGTCAGCAGCGTCCGCAGGTACTGCGTCTTGCGCTGCTCACTGACAATCTTGGGTGCCACCGGCACCAGCGACTTGAGGAGCTTCTCGCGCTCAGTCGCGGCTTCCACGCGGGCGGCCGCGGTCTGCTTGGCGGCCAGCGAAACGCGCACGCACAGCGCGACGAGCACCAGTGCGCCCGCAGCAATCGCCGCGGCAGACCAGCGGTACACGAGCCTGCTCGCCTTGCCCGGTCGGGAAGCCAGTTCGATCAGCGCGGTGCGCGGGTCCACGGGCCCCGCCTGTGCCGCTGCCGGTAGCTTCGACGGTGAGCGGCGGTCAATCACCCGCCGCAGGGTCGCTTCGATCGGATCGTCGTGCTCAACGGCCGAGACGACTGATCCCGGCCATGCACTGCCCAGTGCGGCAGCAAACGCGTTCAGAGCCGTCGCACCTGCAAAGCGTTCGGTCAGCCCAGGTGCCAGCAGCCGCTGCGGACCGACGACGGTGATTGCCACCGGGCCGGTGCCGATCTGCGGCGCCCAGGCAAGCCAGTCGGCCGTGAGCCGGGCAACCTCGCTGGCGGTCAGTTCGCACACCGGGGCCGCGGCCGGGCCGGACGGCCCGCCGGTGGAGGAGGCCTCACCCTCCGATGCGTTCTCGCTTGTTTCTTGGAGGTTCTTGAGTGCCAGACGCATCGTGCCGGAGCACAGCAGCCGCCCGCCCTGCTGCCAGGACCACAGCAGCCGGCCGCGCGGGTCGATGACCACACTCGCCGAGCAGCCGATCTCATCAGCGACAATCCGCGCATCAGTTGCGGTCTTGAGCACGCCCGCATCGGAACCGGCCGGAGCCGAACCCGGATCCCAGGCTTCCGCCGCGGCGTGCCACAGCGTCAGAATGCGAACCACAGGACGGTCGACCCGGTCAAGCTCATCAACCAGCACGCGTGCCGCCAGATCGGGCAGTGCTACCACGGCCAGACGGCGCCGGGTTGTTGCGGCGGCTTTGGCCTTGCTGTTCTTCTTGCCCGCCGCTGTCTCGACCGGCTCAAGGGCCTGTACCGACAAGTCAGCATCCACCTCGCCCACCTTCAGCCAGTTGGCCGGCGTGGTCTGGCCCGCATCTTCACGCTCGCCGCTCTGGGCATCGCGCACCGCGGTCTTCACGGCTTTGTCATCAGTCCCGCTGGAAGTGACCCAGCCACAGGCGGCCTGGTCAACATCCAGACACAGCATCAGCTCCGCTGAATCCCCGGCGGCCGCGAGCTGCTGGCTGATCCAGCGGCTCAGCGTGACGACCGAATCGCGCGGGGCGTCCTCGCTGCCGGCCTTGGAAAAGACCCACGATGCGCTGGTGCGAGGGTCAGTCAGGCGTGCCGCCGCGGCAACAGCGCCCCGCTGGACAAGTTCTACGTGACAGATGACTGAGTTCACTTGCCGCGACCCCTCGCCGGCTTCTCGCCCTTGCCGCCAGCCGCCTGGCTATCCAACTGCTGGCGAATGGCCTCGGAGGCAAGCTTGGAGAACATCTCGCGATCGATGGTTCCCTCTGAGAACTGGTGGTGCAGTTCCGCCAGCTCCGGGGTCCGGGGCAGATCGTCCATCAGCTTGTTGAAGCTGTCCGGATCGACCTGCTCGTTCTCCAGGATCTTGCCGATCTTGCCGATGCGCTCGCGCACCGCCGGATCGCTCATCCGTTCGGAGTGTTTGGCCCACAGGTGTGCGGCGTCCTTGATGCGCACCGCCGTGGCTTCATCGCTGCCCGGGGCACCCATCGCCAGAGCCGCCGAAACCGCCGAGGGGGACGGAGGCTTGGACGCCGTCTCGGTCACGTTCAGTGCCCGGGTCTGGCGCGGGGCCAGGTCGATGCGTTTCTCTTTTCCTGCGGCATCGGTCACCATCAGGAACTCGGGCTCAATCGTCGTGACGCGTGAACCCTCGACCGTGTCGCCGACCTTGACCATCTGCTGCCGCTCGGACACCACCACGATCGCGCGGCGATCGGGCCCGAGGATCATCGACCCGATGTACCGCCACATCGGCGGCGGGGGCGCGGGCGGTGCTGCCACCACCTCGGGCCCGCCAGCGACCACCGTTTCCTTGGGCTTGGTCACCGGTACCGGCGGTGCGGTGCGGTTGAGATGGGCAGCCAGCTCCGCGCTGTCGAGCGCGCTGGTGAACTGGCTGTAATTAAACGGCAACTTAGCGGCCGGTGCCTTGTCCGCCACGGGCTTCGTTGCCTCACCCTCGGCCGGTGCTCCGCTGTCGCTCAAGCCAAGTGGAACAAAGACCGCACCCACCGCGGCCAGTGCCAGAGCGGTGGTGGCGAGACGTGCACGTTGAATCAGCGAACTGGCTACAGAGGCGTGCATATGCGTTACTGCCTGATAGGGCGGAGGTCCTTCAGTGATTCTATTGGCTCGCCCAGCATCGGTTCGGCCGGGATGAAATCTTCGGTACGGAAACCGGCTGCGGGCTTCGTCAGCGGCGTTTGATGGTTGAGAGTTGCTCGAACTTGGCTATCTCGGCGTCCGAGAGGGGCCCCCAGGTCAGAATTGTCCAGTTGTTGGCCGAACCGGCAGAGGTCGCGCTTGCTGCGCCGACCGGGGCAGTGGGGGCTGCCGGTGCACCGGGGGTTCCCGGGGTTGAGCCGACGCCACTGCCACGGATGGCCCCGACGACCAGCCCGCCCTGCCGATCCGCCGGGTCGCCGCCGACTGACCGCGTCGTGGCGACCATCATCCAGAGCGTTGGCTCGACGACCACGCACTGTTCCAGCAGCCGCAGCTTGTCATCACCCAGGCCGGTGGTCTGGGTCAGGCTGCGCAGGTCGGAGGCGGTCAGACGCTTGTCGGCCCGCATCTTCAGCACGGCCTCGGCGAACGCCGCGGCGGACGCGGCGGGGTCCACTGCTCCGGCCAGTGCCATGAGCACCTCGGGCGAGGCGGACTCGAGTGAAACCTGGCCCGGGCCGCGATCACGCAGCGTATTGGGGTCAAAGTCCTTGCCGCCAGCGATGGCATCTGCCGCCGCGTCGAGCACCTGGCAGACGAACGGGTCCAGATCGATCGTCCGTCGCCGCAGCGAGCCCTGGGCGTCCTTCAGCCGCACCTCAACCCGCCCGCCGGAGAAAGCACCTTCGACGATGATGTCGTACCCGATCGTGCCCCGGGCTTGCCGCTTCTCGTCATTGATCTTGAAAAGCGAAGACCAAGCCGTCTGCAGTTGCTTGAGCCCAGCTTGCATGTGGTGCTGCTGATAGCCGGCGATCTGCCGTGCCGCCGCCAGCCGGGCCGCTGACTGACGCTCGATCATGATCGCCAGTGCCGCGGTGGCGAAGAACGACACAAACATCACCAGCGGCAGCGCAAAGGCCGTTGCGGTTCGGATTCGCTTCCGGCGCAGGTGCATCAGTTGTCACCCCCGCCCGACTTGTTCGTGTCGTTTGCAGGTCCTGTGTTGCGGCCGCCGCGGGTCGGCTTGGTGCGGTCACCGGTGGAGCTTCCCTTGCTGCCAGTACCTGAGCGTCCGGTGCCGGAGCTTCCGCCGCCGAGTGCGGCACCCGGCTTGGCCGCGTCGCGAGCCCGGCGGGCCTGCTCCGCAGCGCGGGCCGAGAGTGTCGTCCGCGGCTCGACCGTCCAGCCGACTTCAAACATCCACGTGGCCGACTGGCCCTGATTGGTCGCGATATCAAGTTCCAGATACGCGGGCAGTTCATCTTCCGTAGCCACCCGGGCCTCGGTCAACGGCTCGACCCGGCCGTTTTCGCCCGATCGCACCAGCCGAAAGTTGCACTTCGCCAGATTTCGCGAAATCAGCAGCGAGCCGAGTGCCTCCTTCGGGAAGGTATCGGTGTACGCGGAGCCGACGGCGGGCTCAATCGGCGGTGGCGCGGTGCCCTCTACCTTGGGATCGGCACCGGGCAACTCTGCCTCTTCAGTGTCAGCCAGCCCGCTGGCCGACTCAAGCGGGTACACGACCCAGAACAGGTCCAAGCCTTCGCCGGCCTTCGCCGGTCGCAGCTCAAACGCGCCGCGCGTCTTGCTGTACCACTCGGCACGCTCACCCGGCAGCGGCGTGCCGTCGACACCTGCCATGATCGGCGGCTCCGAGACGACCAGTTCCAGTCGCTGCTGGCCCGGCGTTACCGTGTCGTTCTCCAGCAGCACCCGGGGCGGGCTCTGGTCTTCAGGATTGTCCTGCTTGAGGCCTTCGGGCTTGTTCGGATCGGTCGTGCCAGCTTTCGGATCCGCGATCGCACCGGCGTTGGCGTTGCGGTTGGGCGTGCGTGGCTGCGGTGCCTTGACCACGACCGAGCCGAACGCCTTGCGGAAGGCCTGGTGCGCTCGTGACAGTTCCGCTGAGGCCTTGTTGCGCTCCTTGGTCCGGTCGTCCGTTGAACTCATCGCTGCCATCAGCGAGAAACTCGCGAGAACCACGGCGGCGCCGAGGATGCTCGCCAGCATCATCTCCAGAAGCGTAAAGGCCCGTCGCTGCGCGGCTGCCGACCGTGTGCGTGTTGTTCGCGTGGTCACTGGCTGCCTCCCTTGTTGGTTCCGCCGGTGCCCGTGCCTGAGCCTGAGCCCGACGGTCGCTGCCGCGAGCCGCTTCCCGAACCGCTGCCCGAACGGCCGGGCCCCGAGGATGCCCCACCCTGTACCGACTCCATGAACTTGGAGGTCAGACTGGCGACGTTGTCCTGGTTGGCAAACCACCGCTTGCGGGCATCAGGGTTGCTCGAGTACAGCGGCCAGGGGTGGTACGTCCGCACCAGGTTGGCCACCGGCTGAACGAACTGGCCTCGCTCGTTACTGAGGAAGACCCTGACATCCAGCAGCACGAGCTGCTTGAGACTCACTTCCGCCGCTCCCCAGCCCGAGGGCTCCATGATCGAGTCGCTCGGTACTTCCAGCCGCAGCGGACGCTTGTCCAGCGTGTAGCGGAAGAACAGCCCGGGCTGGTACTCGTACGGAGCGGTCTCATCGGGCATGCTCGACGGGTCGTCGGCGTACTGCAGGATCAGCCGGTTGGCGACCTCGTAGCCCGCCAGCCGCAGGCGACGCTTGTCCTCGCTGCTGGCAATGCCGCCCAGAGCGGCGACAATCGCACCGGCAACCGCCGCGAGCAGGGCCGCGGCAAGGATGGTCTCCAGCAGCGTCACGCCGCGGCGGTACGTCCCCCGTCCGCTCGCTTGCCGAGCGACACGCTGAATCACCAGGTTGCTGCCATCACTCGAGATCATGGTTGCGCAGTTCAGCGGGGATCAACGGTCCGGAGCCCAACGTCCCGCGGCAAACACAGGTTCGCTGCCGGGAAATGCCGGGATGCAATCATTGGGTCTGCCCGGTGCGGCCATCGGCCAAAGTCCCAAATTCGGTGATTGTCAAATCATGGCCAATCCCCGGATTTGTGCGGGGGGAGTCGGGGGATTGCTGAACGAAAGGGCTTTGGACCCAGAACAGCCAGAGAAAGGGGAAACGCCAGCGGTGTGCCCGTTGCCAACCGAGCATGGATAATGGGCGCGAGCCGCCCCTTTACGGGGCCTTTTCGTCCATCGTCCAGACTTCGATATCGTCAGGGGTGCCGAACACGCCGTCCTTGCCGGTCGAGTACAGGTCGTATGGCTTCTTGGTATCGCCCGAGGAGCCCGGGTACTGGTACACGATGGCCCGCTTGAAGTCGTCCTGCGGTACCTTGTCCAGATAGCCCTTGCCGGCGGTGACGAGCGTCTGCAGGTCCGACGGGTACGTTCCGTAGTCGGTGTTGTACTCAGTCAGGGCCGACTTGATCTGGGCGATCCGAGTCACGGTGAACCGCTCACGAGCTTTGTCGGACTTGCCGGCGACGTTCACCACGACGATCGTGGCCAGGGCGGCAATGAGCACGGCCACCAGCACCATCTCCAGCAGCGTGAAGCCGCGCCGGGCGGTTCGCGCAGCCCGGCTGCGCAGGGGCTGGGCGGGCGAGGGATTGTTCAGTTGGCGGTGGGGGTGGTCGGTGGTCATGGGTATATCTCCCAAATCGTACGAACGTTGGTGGCCGAAAGTGCGTGCGGGTTTATCGGTCACCGCAGGCGTTTTTCGCCGCGGTGGCCTCCCGCAGAGGTGTACGGCCAGCCCCGGCTTTGGTTGCCGGGGTTGCGTCAAGGATTTTTAATCCGCTGCAAGATCACCCACAACGCGGGTTCCGGCAAGCGGTTTTCGGCCCCTGGGCTCAGAGGGATCCGGCGTACGCCCGCACAGTCGGCTCAAATGCCCGCGGGTTGAAGTTCAGGTGCTGCCGGGCCTTCCCGCAGTCGGCCGCAACGTCCGCCTCAGCCATGAACGCCTGGCCGGCATCAAACGGGAACAGCCCGCCCAGACCGATGCGCTTGGCGGCAGCCGCCATGTACGCGTGGGGCCGCGCCGGCAGCCCGATCACCGGCAGCGTGCGGTCGCCATCGGCCAGCGCATCGCGGAAGGTCCTGAGCATCGTCGGCCAGTCCAGCGTGTCGGGGCCGGTGAGGTTGTAGATCTCGCCGACCGTCGTCTTGTTGTCGATCGCATCGACAAACGCCCGGGCGACATCCTCCACGTGCACCGGTGCCACCGCGGCGGATTCGAAGCTCACGCGGGACATCAGCACCGGCTGATCATGCTCCACCAGCCGCGTGAAGTACGGGATGAAGAAGAACGGAGCGGCCTTGCCGCGGCACCAGTCCGCGACCATCGCGGTGAACTCACCGCCAAGGCCGTGGATCAGTCCCGGGCGGAACACGGTCCACTCAAGGCCGGACCTGCGCACCATGCGCTCGGCCTCGAACTTGGTCCGCTGGTACTCCGCCTTGGAGTCCGGCACTACGCCGATGGCCGACATGTGCACGAACCGCTTCACGCCGGCTGCTGTGGCCGCGTCCACCATCGCTCGCGTCGCCAGCTCATGCATGGCCTTGAACGTCTGGTCGCCGACCTCACGGATGATGCCGATGAGGTGGATGCACGCATCGGCACCCTTGAGCAGTTCGGCCGGTGAGGTGCGATCGAGCACTTCACCGACGACCAGTTGCACGCGGCGATCCGCCGGCAGCACGGCGTGCGCCTTCTCCGCAGAGCGGACCAGGCAGCGGACCGTGTGACCGCGGGACAGAAGCTGGCGGACAATGTGGCGACCGACAAAGCCGGTGGCGCCGGTGATGGCAATGGTGCGCGGGGCGGAGGTCATAGGAGGGAACTGTATGGTGTCTGGGCCGGTCTGTCCCTGCCCGTCGCGTGGCTTTTTGCTCCACTGCCGGTCGGCCGGCTCTGTCCGGTGGATTGAAGCTGCGTTGCGGTCAACAACGCTGCATCAGCCCGCCGCCCGCGCGGCTCCGGGCAGCCGTGGCAACTGCCCCCGCACCGGAGGCTGCCATGACGCTGCTCGACGGGCTCATGGCCGCGGTGCGTGCCCACCGCCACGGACGGATTCTCGATGACACCCTGCTTGTCGAGGTGCTCCTCAAGCCGGATTCTGTCGCGGTCGGGGCCTCGCTCCAAGCCCTCACGGACAACAGTCGGTCCGTCTAACCCCCCCCGTACCACCCACAGTCAGCAAATCGCACTTGCCAGGCTCGGGAGGGCCGGTACGCTCACCCGTCGGCATCCGATTCGCCGGGGCCGCGACGGATAGCACGCAGGGAGCCGAAGCATGGGCAACATCGCCGCCGAGACAATCACACAAGGACTTAACGCCGCTCAGGCCCAGGCCGTCGTGCATGATTCAGGGCCGCTCGCTGTGCTGGCTGGCCCGGGAACCGGCAAGACCCGCGTGATCGTTCACCGCATTGCCCACTTGCTGGCCGAGCGTCACGCCTTGCCCGAGAGCATCGTTGCGGTGACCTTCACCGTCAAGGCGGCTCAGCAGATGCGTGAGCGACTGGCGGCCACCCTCGGTGATCTGGGGATCGACCCTGAGCTGGCCGTCCGCGTCGGCGTCCACACCTTTCACGGCTTGGGCCTCCGGCTCGTCCGTCGCTTCCGCGATGTGCTCGGACTTCCGGCTGAGGTCGAACTGACCGACCGACCGCAGCAGCTGCGGCTGCTCCGCAAGCTCATCATCCAGAACAAGCTCATGCCCCAGGCCGTGGCCGGCGGTGTCCCGGCCGCCGCGGCCGATGCCCTCAAGGTCTTCGGCTACTTCTATGAGCAGGCGATGGACCCGGACGCTGCCCGAGCCGCCGCGGCACGCTGGCTCAGCGAGGCCGCCGATGGCAGCCGCTACGAAGATCGCACCGCCCACGAGGCCGCCCTGCTCAAGGCCGAGCGCTTCGCACAGACCGCCGAACTCTTCGGCCACTACCACCAGCGATGCCTGGACAAGGGCATGCTCAGCTTCGGTGATCTGGTGCTCCAGCCCGTCCGCCTTCTGCGTGACAGCAAACGCGCCGTCACGCTCATCCGCGACGAGTACCGCCACCTTGTTGTTGACGAGTTCCAGGATGTGAGCCCCGCGCAGATCGAACTCCTCCGGCTCATCGCACCTTCCGCCGCGTCAAGCCGGGAGGCCAGTTCCTCCGGCCGAAAGTGCGACCTCTGCGTCGTAGGTGATGATGACCAGGCCATCTACGGCTTCCGCGGGGCCGACGACCGTGCGTTCGAGAAGTTCGCGCTCGCCTGGCCTGACTGCACGCAGATCCAGCTGACTGAGAACTACCGCTCCGCCAAGCCCATCGTCGCCGCGGCCAACAGCATTATCCGCCGGGCCCAGTGGCGGTTCGCTCCGGACAAGGTCATCAACGCCGCCGGCAAGCACACCGCCAGTGAGCCGGTCACCGTCGTCGCACTGGCAGATGACAAGGACAATCCGGAGGCTGTCGCCCGCACAATTCTCATCGACCGCGCGACCCGGCCCGGTGCACGCTTCGACGACTTCGCGATCATCGTGCGCACCAACGGCGACCTTGATCGCGTGGCCCGGCGGCTCCAGCTGGAGGGAATCCCGGTCCGTATGGTCCGCGGCCTCCCATGGCGTGAGGAGGAAGGCGTCCAACTCGTCCAGGCCTGGGCCGAACTGCTGGCCGACGGGCTTCGCAGCTATCAGGCCACGCGCCTGCTCCGCGAACCGCCGTACAACATCGAGCTTGAGGTGGCCTCACGCTGGCAGGCCCTCTACACCGCGGCGGTTTCCCGTCATGAGGCCGACAGTGCCCAGCCCCACCCGGGCCCGTTTGTCCCGTGGCTCGCTACGCAGCTCGCCCGCGAGGACCACCACGCGCCGGCGGTCCGTACCGCCGTCGAGCGATTCATCGCCGATGCCCAGCGGCTGACCGCGATGGCCTCCGAGGAGCCCGCGGCCGTCGTCATCTTTGAACTCGTCCGGCAGGTCGAAGCCGCCCACGCCATGCTGCTGCCAGCGCGAGAACGCAAGCGCCGGATCGAGTGCCTGCTGGCCATGCAGCGGCTGGCCAGTGCCAAGCAAAGCCGGCTGGAGGCACCCGGTCGCATCGGCGAGTTCCTTGACTACATCGCCGACCTCGAGCCCGCCGATGATGGCGTCGAGCCGGAGGATCAGGTCGATGGCGATGGTCAGCCCGAACGGGCCGTGTCGCCGCTGAACGTTGTCAGCGTCCCGCTGCCGGAGGCGGACGCCCAGGCCGCCGCTCAAGCCTCAGGCCCTGAGGCCTCCGGTCAGGCCGACGCCGTCACGCTCCTGACCGCCCACACCTCCAAGGGTCTTGAGTTTCACTCCGTCATCGTGCCACGGGCCAACAGCCAGCACGGGTACCCCAACAGCAAGGGCCAGAGCGAGGTTCCGGCCCTCCCGCCCCACCTGCTGGTTGATCCGCGAGGCAACCCGATCGACTTCCCGCAGCGCAAGAAGGATGAGGAGCGACGGCTGTTCTACGTCGCGGCAACGCGTGCGATGCAGCGGCTGTACATCCAGACCAAGCACCCCGCCACCAAGAGTAAATCCGGCTCGGCCCACTACCCCTCCGAACTCATCGAGTCCGCGACTGTCGCCCCCGAAGTTCTGCCGCTCGTGCAGTCCGGCCTTGACCAGCTCAAGGACCGCACCTCCGCCGCCAGCGTGATCATGTCCTCTGACCTGTGGTCCCAGGCCGATACTGCCGCCGGCGGGAGCCTTCCGGCCAGCACCGACGATCTCTATCGTGCGGCATCCCGTAGCGTCCGCCGCCGCGCTGCCAGTGCCCTCGACGGGCTGGAGAATGAGTCGCTGGCGAGCGATTCCCCGCTGGGTGCGACAGATGGAACCAGCGCCGCGGCCCGCGACGCCCTCGATTCGGCCGAGGCTGACCAGGAGCCGGGGCTCTTCAACGGTGCGGGGATCGCTGCCGAAGCGAAGAGCATCGAGGGTGCCACCCTCGCAGGTCGGGTCGCCCCGCTTGCTCAACTCGGCTCCCTGCTGGCTGGCTTTGCCTTCGTTCGCCGCAACGGCCACCTGCCGGGTTTCGCATCTCAGCTCGACGACCGGCTCAAGCTCGAACTCCAGCGCTACGACCAGCGTCACCGGATTCTTGCCGCCGGCGGCAAGCTCAACCCCACCGATGACCCGCTGGCCATGATCTTCCAGCCGCGGCAGGGGCCTCAGGTGCTCAGCTATTCCTCGCTGAGCAACTTTGAGAAGTGCCCCCGCTGTCACTACATCGCCGAGAAGTACGGCATCCGCGTCCCACAGTCCGAGGCACAGGTCCTCGGCATCGCCGCACACGACGCGATGGAGATGTTCTACAAGCAGTGGTCCGGTACGGATGCCTCTGGCGCGCCGGCCCCCGGGCTCGAACAACTCCTGGAACTCGGCCGCAAGGCGTTTTTCTCACGCTTGCGCGAGGACCAGCCGGCTGATGCCGGCGAGCTCATGACCCTCGAAGCCCAGCTGCGTACGTGCTTTGCCCAGCTCCATGACCCTGCGGCCCACGTGCTGGAACTTGAGATGGGCATCGACATGCCGCTGGTAGTCGACGGCGTCCTTCACCGTCTCACCGCCCGCATCGACCGCATCGACCAGATGTCCATCGGTCAATACCGCGTGATTGACTACAAGACCGGACAGCCCAGCAAGCGACTGCTTGAGCCCGACCCGAAGAAGGATCTGCAGTTCGGCATCTACGCCCTGGCCATCGATTACCAGTACAACGGTGGCCAGCCCTGCGGCGGCGTGGCCGAGTATTGGGTGCTCTCGGCCGGTAAGAAGGGTGTGCTTGAGCTCTCGTCTATCGACCGCGGCCGCTTCCGCGACGAAATCACCGAGACTGTTCGTGCCCTCATGCGTGGCCCCTACTCCCGCGGCAAGGAATGCTGGGGCGTCTGCCAGCTCATCAGCGATGGCGATCTCCCCGACACCGAGCCCACGGCTGCTCCCGAGATCCCGAGTGATCCCGAAGCCGGCGGCGACTCCGCGCCCGCCGACACTTCCCGTAAACGCACTCGGGCCAAGCGCTAATCGACCGAGCATCTCCGGAACACTGAGGTGGTCCTGATCGGGCTAGCGTTGTTTCCTGCCTCCGGCCTTCCGCGCCGCTGCGGCCCGCGGCAGGATCATGCCCGACCACGATTCCACACCTGCCGCCGCCCCGCCGCCCGTTCCTGCCCGCTCGCGGCCCACCGACCCGTCGGATCGCTTCGCGAGCATGGATGTTCTCCGCGGCATTGCCATTTTGGGCATTCTGGGAATGAACATCCTCTCGTTTGCCCTTCCTCCGGCAAGTTACGAGAGTCCCATGGCCCGCGGCGCGGTGGCGTACAACGGCGAGTTCTCAGGGCTCAACTACTTCACCTGGGTGCTTCAGGCCCTGTTCATTGACCAGAAGATGATGAGCACGTTCGCCATGCTCTTTGGCTGCGGGCTCATGGTCATGCACTCCAACGCCGAGCGCACCGGCTCTCGCCGCACGTGGATCTGGTACAAGCGTTGTGCCGTGCTGCTGGCGTTCGGTCTCATTCACGCCTACGGCCTGTGGTACGGCGATGTGCTCACGCTCTACGCCTGCTGTGGCATGCTGCTGTGGCCGTTTCGTCGCCTTCCAGCCGGTGTGCTGGCTTCTCTTGCTGTGGTCATGCTCGTCCTGGGCATGGCCATCAACGTGCTCACCGGTCTGGAGATGCACCAGACCATGCAGCGCGGTGATCAGGCGCGGGAACTGGCCGCCCGCGGCGTTGAACTCACCCCCTCCCAGCAGGACGACATCGACGCGGCGGATGCCCGCCTGGCACAGTTCGAGCCGGAGAAGGCCGATACCGATGCGGAGGTTTCGCTTCGGCGTACCGCCAGCGGCTACTTCCATCGCAATCTCGATGATGTGCTGCTGATGCACCCCGAGGGGCTGGTGCTCTACGCCGCACCACGATCACTCGGGATGATGCTCATCGGCATGGCCCTCTGCCGCTTTGGTATCCCGCAGGGCCGGGCCAGCCACCGCACCTACCGCGTGCTCGCAGCAACCGGACTCATCATCGGCGGGGCAATCACCATCGCCGGGATGTTCTCCGTCACCTCCCACAAGTTCCGCTTTGACTGGCTCTTTCTGGTCGACTGGCAGTACTTCTACCTCGGCTCGGTGTTCGTCGCCGTCGGGCTGTGCGGGCTCACCGGCCTCTGGGTGGGCACTTCCCAGGTGCTCACCCGTCTTCGCCGCTGGCTGGCGGCCACCGGCCGTATGGCCTTTACCAACTACCTGACCCAGACCCTCATCGGTGTCGGCATCTTCTCCGGCCTCGGCTTCGGCTGCCTGGGCATGCTCCAGCGATGGCAACTGGCCCTGGTCGTCCTGGCCATCTGGGCACTTCAGGTTATATGGTCGGTCTGGTGGATGGCCCGGTTCAGCCAGGGCCCGCTCGAATGGCTCTGGCGGCGGCTGGTCTACGGCAACGCCTCCAAATCCGCGGACTAATGGGGCCTCCCGGGCTCCAGCCGCCCCCTGGCCGAGCTGGGGATGCGGGAAACCGAGGTATCAGTCCGATTCTTGACTAAATATCCAAATATCCGTATAGTCATGCATGTACGCAGAACGTGACCGTCGCCGCCGTCTTGTCCTTGAGTTCATTTCCTCCCGCAAGGTTTCGCGGCAGGAGGAACTTGTCGCCATGCTCGAGCAGAACGGCGTCGCCGCCACCCAAGCCACGCTCTCGCGCGACCTGCGTGATCTCAACGTCTACAAGGGCGCCAACGGCTACATCGTCCCGACCGGCACCCCGCCGCCGGCCCCGGGCTCGGCCCCGCTGGAACCCGCGATGAAGCAGTATCTGCTGGGCGTCGGCGTCTCAGGCACGGTTGTGGTCTGCCAGACCGGTCCCGGTCAGGCGATGCCCCTGGCCACCGAGGTCGACCGCGTCAAGCCGACCGGCGTTGTCGGCACCCTCGCCGGTGATGACACCGTCTTCGTCGCCGTCGAGTCCCCGGGCAAGGCCCGCGCCATCGCCCGGACGTTCAAGTCCATGGCCGGCCTCTGAATCACCGTCACCCTGCCGCCGCCTCACGCGTTTGAGGGAGACCAAGGCGGCAATCAGGACGGGGCGGCTATCGCCGTTTTGTCAAGATCGTGTGAGCGAGGCCCCCGGCTCACCGGCGTAAGTGGCACCCGCCGCGGCGGCCCACCACCCTGCCACCTTGGCGAGCCGCGTCGCCAGACCCTTCCGCCCCTCTCGTTTCCGCGTCGCATGTCCGTGTCCCGTCGTTCTGCTTTCCCGCCTCCGCCATGTCCAACTTCGCCCACACCGACTACCTGACCGTCTCCCAACTCTCTCCGGCGGATGTTCTGGCGCTGGTCAAGTCCGCTGCCGTGATCAAGGCCAGCCCGGCGAAGTTCAGCCGCACGCTGGCCGGCAAATCGGTCGTGTGCATCTTCGAGAAGCCCTCGCTGCGCACCCGCGTCAGCTTCGAGGTTGGCATCTTCCGCATGGGCGGCCAGCCGATCATCTACGACACCAAGGACCAGCGCATCGGCATCCGCGAAAGCGTCCGCGATGTGGCCATGAACCTCGACCGCATGGTCCACGCCATCGTCGCCCGCGTCTTCTCCCAGTCCACGCTCGAGGGGCTCGCCCAGCACGCCAGCGTGCCGGTCATCAACGCCCTGTCCGATGACCACCATCCCTGCCAGGCCCTGGCCGATGTTCTGACCATCACCGAGTGGCTCGGCAAGGTCAAGGGTGTCCGCGTCTGCTACGTCGGCGATGGCAACAACGTCGCCCGGTCTCTGGCCGATGCCGTCTGCCGCCTCGGCGGGCACATGACCGTGATCACCCCGCCCGGCTTTTCCATGAGCGATGCTGCCGCGGCAGACTGTGCCCTGGCCGCCCAGTCCACCGGCGGCAGCTTCCTGATGACCACCGACCTGGCGGCCGTCAAGGGCCAGCAGGTCATCTACACCGACGAATGGGCCAGCATGCACCACGCCGACGGCCAGGAGCGTGCCCGCAAGTTCAAGCCCTACCAGGTGAACGCCGCGCTCATGGCCAAGGCCGACGCCAAGGCCATCTTCATGCACTGCCTGCCGGCCGCCCGTGGCCAGGAAGTGACCGACGAGGTCATCGATTCGTCACAGTCGGTCGTCTACCAGCAGGCCGAGAACCGCATCTACGCTCAGCAGGCCGTGCTCGCGGCACTGCTCAGCCGCCCGGCCAAGTCGTCAAAGGCCAAGGTCACGTCCAAGCCCGCCGCAGCCAAGCGCACGGCCAGCAAACCCGCCCGCCGCGGCAAGTAACCGCACAGCAGTGGGGGATCGGGGTGTGTGAGTTTTCAGTTCAATCCGTTCCGGATCGTGCGGCAAGGCCGCCCATCCAGCATCAAGCAAGGTAGAGTTTCAAAATGGCTAAGAAAGTCGTCGTCGCGTACTCCGGTGGTCTGGACACGTCCGCGGTCATCCCGTGGCTGAAGGAAAACTACAACTGCGAGGTCTACGCGGTTGTCGGTGACGTCGGCCAGGGTGCCGATGAACTCAAGGGTGTCGAGAAGAAGGCCAAGAACTCCGGCGCTGAGGACTGCATCGTCGTCGACCTCCGCGAGGAGTTCGTCGAGGAGTTCTGCTTCCCCATGCTCGTCGCCGGCTCGGTCTACGAGGGCAAGTACCTCCTGGGCACCTCCATCGCCCGCCCCATCCTGGCCCGCGCCCAGGTCGACTACGCCAAGGCCATCAAGGCCGACGGCCTCTGCCACGGCTGCACCGGCAAGGGCAACGACCAGGTCCGCTTCGAGTCCACCTACGCCGCGCTGGCCCCCGAGATGGAAGTCATCGCCCCCTGGCGCATCTGGGATCTGGGCGGCCGCGAGGACCTGCTCAACTACCTGGCCGAGCGCAACATCCCCACCACCGCTTCGCTGACGAAGATCTACTCCCGCGACCGCAACCTCTGGCACATCAGCCACGAAGGTGCGGCACTGGAGAACCCCTGGAACGTCCCGCCCGATGACATCTGGATGCTCACCCAGGACCCCCGCAAGGCCCCGGCCAAGCACGAGGACGTCAGCATCACCTTCGTCGCCGGCCGCCCCCGCGCCCTCAACGGCGTGCCCATGGCCGGTCACGACCTGATCATCAAGCTTAACAAGATCGCCGGCAAGCACGGCGTCGGCCGCGTCGACATCATCGAGAACCGCCTCGTCGGCATGAAGAGCCGCGGCTGCTACGAGACCCCCGGTGGCACCGTCCTCTACGAGGCCCTCCGCGGCCTCGAGCAGCTCGTCCTGGACCGCGAGACCCTCCACTACCGCGAGAAGCTCGCCTTGGACTTCGCCGACCTGATCTACAACGGCCAGTGGTACACCGGCAAGCGCGAGATCATGCAGGCCTCCATCGAGAAGATCGCTGAGGTCATGAACGGCGAGATCGTCGTCCGCCTGTACAAGGGCACCGCCACCACCGTTCGCCGCGCCAGCCCGGACTCCCTGTTCAGCGAGGCCTTCGCCACCTTCAGCAAGGACGCGGTCTACAACCAGAAGGACGCCGGCGGCTTCATCCGCCTCTACTCCCTGCCCGCCCGCATCAAGGCCCTCAAGGAGGCCGCCGGTGCCAAGGCCGCCAAGGCCCAGGCCCGCGCCGCCGGCAAGGCCAAGCGCAAGCCCGCCAAGCGGAAGTAATCTTCCCCCGGAAGCAGTTTCCCAGAGCCCCTCCCGTGATTTCAGTCACTGGAGGGGCTTTTCATTGCCCCGCTCGGTCCGCCGTCAACCCAGCGGAAAAGTGCTCGTGGCGCCCGGCCAGTCGCCGGGTTGCGACCAAGTCGGCCGGCCGCGCTCGCGGAACCGTAAAGCTGTCGGTTACGGCGAGTTTTTGCGGCGAACTTCCGCTCCCGCCCGTCTAAACTCGCCAAGTTTTGCACGCTGCCCGGCTTGCCCGCGCAGCAGTCGCTCGCCTCCGCTCGCCGCCCCCCTCCGCTGCCCTCCCGCCCCACGCCCACACATGCCCAAACGCACTGACATCAAGACGATCCTGATCATCGGCTCCGGTCCCATCGTCATCGGTCAGGGGTGCGAGTTTGACTACTCCGGCACGCAGGCCTGCAAGGCCCTCAAGGCCGAGGGCTACCGGATCGTGCTGGTCAACTCCAATCCGGCCACGATCATGACCGATCCGGAGTTCTCCGATCGCACCTATATCGAGCCCATCACCTCCGAGGGTGTTGAGAAGATCATCCTCAAGCAGATCGAACTGGGCGACCCCATCCACGCCGTGCTGCCCACCCTCGGCGGGCAGACGGCCCTGAACTGCGGCTGCGCCCTGTGGGACAAGGGCATCCTCCAGAAGCACAACATCCAGATGATCGGCGCCAACCGCGAGATCATCCACCGCGCCGAGGACCGCCAGATCTTCAAGGACATCTGCGAGAAGCTCGGCCTGAAGGTACCCAAGGCCACCACTGTCACCACGCTGGCCGCGGCCGAAGAGTTCCTCAAGGAAATCGGCCTGCCCGCCATCATCCGTCCCGCCTTCACCCTCGGCGGCACCGGCGGCGGCATCGCGTACAACAAGGACGAGTTCGTCGACATCATCACCCGCGGCCTGCGTGCCAGCATGATCGGCCAGGTGCAGATCGACCAGTCCGTCATCGGCTGGAAGGAGTTCGAACTCGAAGTCGTCCGCGACAAGAAGGACAACTGCATCATCGTCTGCGGCATCGAGAACATCGACCCGATGGGTGTCCACACCGGCGACTCCATCACCGTCGCCCCGATCCAGACGCTCAGCGACAAGGAATACCAGGCGATGCGCGATGCCGCCATCGCCATCATGCGCGCGGTGGGTGTCGAGACCGGCGGCAGCAATGTCCAGTTCGCCGTCAATCCCGATCCCAAGCCCGACGCCAGCGGCAACAAGCCCTTCGAGATGGTCGTCGTGGAGATGAACCCGCGCGTTTCGCGCAGCAGCGCGCTGGCCAGCAAGGCCACCGGCTTCCCCATCGCCAAGATCGCCGCCAAGCTCGCCATCGGCTACACCCTTGATGAGCTCCGTAACGACATCACGGGCAACACCAGCGCGTGCTTCGAGCCCGCTATCGACTACGTCGTCACCAAGATCCCGCGCTGGACCTTCGAGAAGTTCCCCGAGGCCGACGAAACGCTGACCACGCAGATGAAGTCCGTCGGCGAGGCCATGGCCATCGGCCGCACGTTCAAGGAATCGCTGCAAAAGGCCATCCGCTCCACCGAGGTCAAGCGCTTCGGCTTCGGCCTGGACCGCAACGACAAGTGGCTCCTGGCCCGCCGCCTGGCTGAGGGCAAGGTCACCGTCCCCGCCGGCCAGCAGGCCCGCACGGCCGATGGCGAGCTGCTGGAGTGGCCCATCGCCGAGGAAAAACTCAGCCGCAAGCTCTCGGTCCCCGGTCAGGCCCGCTTCTTCTACATCCGCTACGCGATGAAGATGGGCTGGTCCATCGACCGCATCATGAGCCACACCAAGATGGACCGCTGGTTCCTCGACCAGATGTCCCAGATCGTCGAGTTCGAGGATGTCCTGATGAGCTACGCCTCGCTCAAGGACATCCCGCGCGACGTCATGATGGCCGCCAAGAAGATGGGCTTCGCCGATGCCCAGCTGGCCAACGTCTTCCTGGGCAACATCACGCCCGACAACGTGCTGGCCGTCCGCCAGTACCGCAAGTCGCTGGGCATCGAGCCCGTCTACAAGCTCGTCGACACCTGCGCTGCCGAGTTTGCCGCCGTCACCCCGTACTACTACAGCACCTACGAGGAGCCTTACACCGACGCCTCCGGCAAGCTCGTCACCGATGACGAGGTCCGCATCACCGACAAGAAGAAGGTGATGATCATCGGCGGCGGCCCCAACCGCATTGGTCAGGGCATCGAGTTTGACTACTGCTGCTGCCACGCTGCTTTCGCCGCCCGCGAACTCGGGCTCGAGTCGGTGATGATCAACTCCAACCCGGAGACCGTCAGCACCGACTACGACACCAGCGACCTGCTGTTCTTTGAGCCGCTGACGCTCGAAGACGTCGTCAACATCGCCGAGCGTCTCAATGGCAGTCCGCTCGTACCCCCGAACACGATCGTCGCGTCCAGCGGGCAGATCAGCGATCAGGATCGCTTGCTGCTGCTGTCAAAACTACGAGAGCGTGGCTACGACCGCGGGCTGGTTGTCGCAACGGCCTCGTTTAACCCCCACGGCTACGGGTTGGTTACCCAAACTCCCGACGGCAAGGTCTGGCAGCTCTCACTGAACACTCCGGCTGGGTCCGGTGAGCTCGTCAGCCTGACGGATGAATTTCCCAGTATCCCCGTCACCGCCAGGCTCCACAGACCAGCCAGCGTCATCGGTTGCATCGTCCAGTTCGGCGGCCAGACCCCGCTCAATCTCTCCAAGGGCCTGCAGAAGGCCGGCGTGCCCATCATCGGCACCAGCGTCGATTCCATCGACATGGCCGAGGACCGCGACAGGTTCGATGCCATGCTCAGCAAGCTCGGCCTGCAGAAGCCGCCCTCCGGCATCGCCCGCACCATCGAGCAGGCCGTCGAGATCGCAGGCCGCATCGGCTACCCCGTCCTGGTTCGCCCCAGCTACGTCCTGGGCGGCCGCGGCATGGAAATCTGCTCCGATGAGCGAGCCCTCCGCTCCTACATGAACAGCGGCATGGTCGCCAGCGATCTGGAGTCCGCCCCGGTCCTCATCGACCGCTTCCTGTCCGATGCCACCGAGGTCGATGTCGACGTCGTCGCCGACTATTCCACGACAGCCCCGCAGGACGCCCAGCCCGCCCACGCCCGCGGCATCGTCGCCGGCGTTATGGAGCACATCGAGGAGGCCGGCATCCACTCCGGTGACTCCGCCTGCGCCATTCCGCCCTACTCGCTCTCGCCGGTCATCGTCGAGCGCATCCGCACCCTGGCCCAGTCCATGGCCCGCGAACTGCGCATCTGCGGCCTCATGAACGCGCAGCTGGCCATCAAGGACGAGCAGATCTACATCCTCGAGGTCAACCCCCGCGCCTCCCGCACGGTTCCGTTCGTGGCCAAGGCCACCCACATGCCATGGGCCCGCATCGCCGCCAAGGTCATGATGGGCCGCACGCTGGCCGAGCTCAACGTCCGCGAGGTCAACCAGCACGCCGGCTTCAGCGTCAAGGAAGTCGTCTTCCCGTTCAGCAAGTTCCCCGGCTCGGACATCGTCCTTGGTCCGGAGATGCGCTCCACCGGCGAGGTCATGGGTGCCGACAAGACCTTCGAGATGGCCTTTGCCAAAAGCCAGCTGGCCAGCGGCATCTCGCTGCCCCAGTCTGGCTCGGTCTTCATCAGCGTCCGCAACGCCGACAAGGCCAAGGTGCACTCCATCGCCCGCCAGTTGCAGGCCATGGGCTTTACGATCCACACATCCGTGGGCACCGGTGAGTACCTCCGCACCAGCGGTGTGCCCGCCACGGCCCTGCCCAAGATCGACTCGGGCCTGCGCCCCAACGTGCTGGACCTGATGGCCGACGGCAAGATCCAGCTGGTCATCAACACACCGACCCGCACCGGCTGGAAGACCGATGAAGGCCGCATCCGTGCCGCGGCAATCCGCTACGGCGTGCCGATCATCACCACAACCACCGGCGCTGCCGCCGCCGTGCGGGCCATTGCCGCACTCAAGGCCGCACCGTGGACGGTCGCCGCACTCCAGGACTATCAGGCTCAGCTCGGTGTTGAGCATCCGATGCGGACGCTGCGGAAGTAAGGCAGGGGCTTGGCTCTTGTCCTCGGCCCGTGGCCTTAACGATTGCCCGCGGATTTCCACGCGTCTTCGATGGCGTCCTGCCACCGCTCGGCGAACCCACGCGCATCGCACAGCGGTGAACGCAGCACCCGCTCCCGCAGCCCGGTACGCAGTGCCGCCAGCCTGCCCCGGTCCCGGTCAAGCTCGGTGATGATCGCCGCGAACTGCTCCGGTGTCTCGGCCACCAGCTCGCCGAGCCCTGCCGCCCGCAGCAGCGAAGCACCCACCCGTGCCGTGTGCGGCCCGTGCGGCGGGCAGTACGTCACCACCGGCACGCCCATCACCAGTGCCTCGCACGTCGTCGTGGTCCCGCAGTACGGTGTTGTGTCCACCGCCAGATCCATCTGTGCGTACGCCGCCAGGTTCTCCGCCACGTTCACACTCGGGGGCAGCACCGTCACGCGCGACTCAGCCCGGTCAACCCCTGCTGCCAGCAGCCCCCGGCACATCCGTTCCGCAACACGCTTTCGGCTGGGCTCGTGCCGCAGCGTGGCGGACTTGATCGCCAGACTCGCCCCCGGCACCGCCCGCAGCGCACCGGCCCACAGGCCAATGGCCTCCGGTCCGACCTTCCGTGCGATGTTGAACGAGCCGAGCACCAGCGGGCGGCCCTCCGGCCGAGCCGCCACCGGTGGCAGCGTCTCCGCCTCCGGCGGCTGGTAGCACACAAAGCACCCCGGCACCCGCAGCCGCCGCTCGGGGCACGGCCACGGTGTATCCACCGGGTCGGTTACCGCATCCACCACGCGGCCAGCCATGCTCGCCAGCCCGGTCGAGTTCGGATACCCGAGCCAGGCAACCTGCACCGGTGCCACCCGCTCGGCCAGCACCCGCACCCGGTGCCCCGGCGTGATCCCGCACAGGTCGATCACCACATCCAGGTGCAACTCGCGGCAACGGGCGGCAATCGCCCGGTCATCAAGCTGATCAAGCCGTTCCAGCCCGCCGCCCTTGCTGCGTGCTGCGGCCTCCAGCCGCCCGGTCATCGCATCCTGCCGCGGATCCAGGCTCAGCAGCACCGGCCGCGTCCGACGTGCGTCCAGTTGCTCAAGCAGCGGCAGCAGAAAGAACGCCACTGAGTGCGTCCGCAGATCCGGCGAGAAAAAACCCACAGTTAGCGGCTCACCGCTCCCGCGACTCCGCTGGGGCGCGGGGGCAGCCTCCAGCCCCCGCCGCACCGCATCGTCGTGCCGTGCCAGCAGCCTGCCGCTCGCCTCCGGGGTCAGGCCCGAGACTGAGTTGTGCAGCAGCATCCGCGACTGCAGCAACAGCAACTCCAGCGTCGGGTCCGTCGCCCGCTGTTCAGCCGCTTCCAGAATACCGATCGCCTCAGCCACTTCCCCCAACTCACAGCGTGCCGTGGCCAGCTCCAGGGCCACGAGTTCGCCGGCCCCCGCAGGCAACGATGCAGCATCCTGCAGCACGTCCTGCCGGAGTAGCGTCTCGTGCCAGCCCGCATCGTTGACTGCCCGCGCCGCGCTCACCAGCAGGTGCGAGGCATCCTGACACCCCGCCAGCCGCTCGATCGCAAAGCCGAGCCGGGTGGCATCGCCCGTGCGAAGGGCAAGGTCACACGCCACGAGCCACACATCACCGCTCTTGGGATGGGCCCGCTGCAACTGCTGCAGCAGTGCTCCGGCCCGCGAGACGTTGCCGCGACCCGCGAGCGAGGCAATCTCATCAAGATGCCGTTGGATCGGGCTCATCGTCCCCGCTCCTGGGCCGTCTGCATGGCGTGCTCAACAGCATCAACAAACCGTCCGGCAAACGCCGCGCCGTCGCACAACGCCGAATCCCGCACGCGGCTCGGCAGCGTGCGGTGCAACTCATCCAGGCGCTTCGCATCCGCAGCCAGCCCCGCAGCGATCGCCGTGAACTCCGCCGTGGTGCCCGCGACTAATTCAGGGAATCCGGCCGCACGCAGCACAGAGGCACCAACCCGCGCCGCGTGCAGTCCGTCCGCCGGTGCCAGTGTCACCACCGGGGTTCCCATCGCCAGTGCCTCGCACGTAGTCGTCGTTCCGCAGTACGGCGTCGTGTCCAGTGCCACATCCACCTCGCCATACCGCGCTAGGTGCGTCGCAGCATCCTTGTCCCGGCCAAGCAAGTGCAGCCGCTCCGCCGCCACTCCACACTTGGCAAAACGGGCCAGCCCCTCACTGCGCACGCCGCCATCGTCCAGTGCCACCGCCTTGAGCATCAGTGTCGAGCCCGGCACGGCCGTCAGCACGCCCGCCATCAGTTCCACCGCCCGGTCACTCAACTTGCTCAGCGAGTTAAACGACCCGAACCGTACCGCTGCCGGGTTCACCGCTGTCCGAACCGGCGGGGAACCATCCGACGCTTCATAACACACAAAGCAGCCTGCCAGCCGCACCAGCGGTTCGCTGTGCCAGCCGTCGGCATGCCCCGGGTCCGTCACCGCATCAACCAGCCGCCCATCCAGCCGCAGCCCCGTCGTCGCCGGATACCCCAGCCACGTCAGCACCACCGGCCGCTGTGGCAGCGTTAGCAGCTTCGCCAGTGTGCCCGCCCGGTGTCCCACCGTCAGCCCGTTGCAGTCCACCAGTACGCTCAGCCCGTCCGCGGCTATTCGCCCAGCCAGCGCGTCGTGACCCAGCCCCGGCACCTCCTGCCAGCATCCCTTGGGCACCATGCCGCGGAGCCGTGCGCTCACACCGTCCCCGCCCGGCGCGGTGTCGTACACCATCACATCCGCCCGCTCCGGCAGGTGCCGCAGCAGCGGCAGCAGGAAGTACGCCACCGAGTGTGCCTTCAAGTCGCTGCTCAGGAAACCAACCCGCAGCCGCTCGCCGTCCCGCCGCGGTGCCGGCATCGTCACCGCTGCAGCCGGCATCGCCGTCGCGGCAAAGTCCCGCGCCGCCTGCAGAATCACAGCCCCGTCCTGCCCGCAGTAGTTCATCGCCGGCGGCAGCATCTCCCGAAGGAGTGCCTCCCCCAGGTTTCTGGCAATCGCCGCCTGCAGCACCTCCGTTGCACGGTCGCCCCGTCCACGCTCCATCAGCGATGCCGCGGCCCGAATCGCCCCGCCGGTGTGAGCCGGATCCAGTTCTAACACTCGTCGTGCCGCCGCTTCGGCCTTAATCAGCCGCCCCGCGCTCATGCACACTGCCGCGAGCGTGTCCAGCGATTCAACTGAGCCATCCAGTTCCACCGCCCGCCCCAGCGTGATGATCGCCTCATCAAACTTCCCGCACGTGCACAGCGTGCCGCCCACATGCCTGAGCACAGCCGGGTCCGCACCCGCTAGCGCTACCGCCCTGGCGCACGCGTCCTGCGCCTGCACCACCAGCCCCGCCAGTGAGCAGGCCTGCCCAAGTGCCGCCAGCACCATCGCATCAGTCGGCCTCGCCCGTGCAAGCCGCCGGGCCAGTTCCACGGCATCACCGGCCCGGCCGGTGGCAAGCAGATCACGCACTTTCTGGAGTTGGTGAGCGGCCGCGTTCACGGCGGCAGGGTACCAGCGCGCCATGGTGTCCGCCCACCGTCCCTGATCGCCTCACCGCACCGGCTCGGTCCGATACACCACGGTGCTGTGCCCCGCGGTAATCGCCAGCCGGTCGCCGCACGCGGCCACGCGGTGCGCCGGCGTCGCCAGCAGCAGCGAGCCCGACCACAGTGCCCGCGCCGTGCCGGCATCAAGCGCGTGGACGTTGAACACCAACTGCTCATCGCGAACCCGCGCCGTGACGGTGGATACCGCAAAGAAAGTCCCGCCCACCCGTACCGGCGGCAGCAGCCCGTCGGCCAGGTCCAGTGCATCGCTGCCCAGCATGGCGCCCGACTGGCTGATGATCGACAGCCCCGCACCCGTGGAGATCGCAAAGGTGCCCTCGGCCCGTGCCTGCGTGCCCAGCGGCGGCCGCGACACCCGCACCGCGCCGCTCGGCAGCGAGGTGCCCCGCAGCGACGGGTTCGCCGACATCGTCCCGCGATCCAGCGCCGCCGTCCACACGCGGCGCTCGGTATCCAGCAGCACCAGCGTACTGCCGGCGGTCCATGCCTCGCTGATCGCCGCAACGCCCTCATCAATCATCCACAGCGGCTGGACATTCTGCCCGTCAAAGCACGCGATGCCGTGCTCGCCAACGACCACCAGCTCGCCCCACTCCGTCGCCCGCACCGCACGCAGCGGCCCCATGCTCGCTGGCAACGCCGCCGCCACAGCATCGCCCCCGGCCACAGGCAGAATGGTCAGCCGCGACTCTTCCGTCCCCGGCAGCGAGTTGACGATGCCCAGCACCCCGGCCAGCAGCTTCGCGTCAGCGATCCGCTCAACGCCCGCGACTCGGGTGGCCTTGACCAGTTCGCCGGTGGCCGACGACAGCAGCACCACGGCCCCGCTCCGCTGCACGATCGCGATGGTGTTGCCATCGGTGGAAACCAGCAACTCTTCGCTGCCTCTGGGCGAGTCACCAGCGCCGCGTCCAAATGGAAGCCGCCGTCCACCCTGAATCAGCGGTGCGCCCTTGCCGGCGTCTTCTCCGGGCTTCTCCGCATTCGCTGCCGGCGGTGCAAGCTGGGTGAACGGCTTGCTCTGCCACATCGGCTTGCCCGTTGCACGTTCAATCGCGCGGATCGCTCCATCACGACGATCAATCAGCAGGACCTTGCCCGCATCAGCGGTCAGCACATCCGTCGGCTCGCTGGCCGGGGCGCTCCACCGCTCTGCCAGCGGCCCGTTTGCCGGTCCCCCCGCAGCGGCCGGTCCGCCAGCGCCCACAACCCCGCCGCCGGCATCGCCGGCCGCGGGGCCGGCTGCAAACAGTGCAATCCGCCCGCTTTCATGCCGCAGCAGCAACTCCGCCGGCTGGTCCGCTCCGCCATCAGCCAGCAGCGGCTCGGCAATCGCCCAGCCCGGCAGTGACTGCACACCACCGGCCGCCAGACGCAGGCCCGTCGTCGGCTTTGCCTTCGCAGAACTCCCGGCGAGCACCTGATCCAACTGCTCCAGCGCGCCGGACAGTGACTGCTCGGTCAGCAGCGTCCGCAGCCGCCCGGCCACGCGATCGCGCTGAGCCACCAGCGTCTCAGCGGCCGCAGCAGCAGGTGCCGCCGGTGCCACCGGTTCCACACCCGCGGCGACAAGCCCCGTCAGCGTGCGGACGGCATCAAACAGCAGCCGGGCCCGCCGCGGCAGCGACCCGCCGCCAGCGGCAAGCTCCGCCGCCCGTTCCTGGGCCGTCGCCGCACTGGCCGTCGCCGGGAATCGCCTGGCGAAGTTCGACAGCGCTTCCGCAGATCCATCGGCCGCCAGAGCCGCCAGTTCGACAGCGGCGCGACGCTCCACCTCGGCCCGCTGGCGCTTGTCCATCGCCGCCAGCGCACTCCGCATCACGTTGATCGCCTCGTCGCCGATCCGCATCGTCATCCGCGAGTCGCGGTACACGCCCGCCGCCTGGGCCGGTGTGCTGCCCACCAGTTGGGCCCGCTCAAAGCCGCTCATTGCTTCCCCGCTGCGTACTGCCAGCACCGCGGCAGCCAGCGCCACGGCCCCGCGCTCTGCATCATCCACCGCCAGCCGCTCTTGGCTGGCCACTAGCCGCCGGCCGATGTCACCGCTCGCTCCGTCAAACACCGCCGCCAGTGTCAGCCCCAGCACCTCCGTGCGGTCCCGGCTTCCGGCGAGCAGCGCATTGCCGGGGAAGCCCTCGGCCGCCTCGGCCAGCAGTTCCGTCCGCCCGAGCCGCACCGACAGTCGTGCCAGCCGCTCGCACGAACTTGCTCGCTGGTTATCCGCGTCATCCGCCGGTGCGAGCGTCAGGTTCCGCCGCAGCGTCCCCAGCACGCTGTCCAGTGACATCACGCTCGCCAGCGTCGTGTCACTGCTCAGCAGCACACCGCTGCCCGTTGAGAGTACATTCCCCGCCGCGTCCAGCCGCACCGAGCGCGGCTGCATCGTGCCAAGGTCCACCATCGTCAGCCCGCTGACTTCCGGGATCGCGATCTGGTTGCCCACCGCCGCCGCCCGTGCCCATCCGCCTCTGGGCGTGCTCAGCCCCAGCACGCTGATGGCGCCCCCCGGCGGCCGCATCGCGTCAACTTTCGCCGCATCGATCAGTTCCGGCAGCTTGGCCAGTTCCACCACCGCCATCGATCGTTCACCGATCGCCACAAGCTTCGTTCCCGCTGTGATCATGTACAGCGGACTCTCCAGCCATGACGAGGGGAACGTTCCCACCGCCGCGCCCGTCCCGCGGTCAATCACCCGGATCCGCCGCCGCTCGGCGGAGATCGAGATCACAGTCTTCTCAGTCAGCACCGGACCGCTGGCCATGAACGGCCGCGTCGAGATGCCCGCATCCAGCGGCTCGGTCGCCACGCGACGCACCCACATCGCGCGCCCGTCGTGCGCCCGGTGTGCCGAGACTGCGCCCAGCCGGTCGGCGTGATACACGATCCCGCGTTCCACACTGGAAAGCTCCGTCGCCGTGCCGCCCCGCACCTGCGGCATCACACCGGCGGAGGTCACCGCCGTCAGCCAGCGTACCTCACCCGTCCAGGCATCAAGGCCGAACAAGTACGCCGCCCCAAGCCGCCGATCCGGCTGGTACTTGCGGATGTTCACGACCGCCGTGTCCCCGCTGGCCAGCACGCTCCCGCGCACCGTCGCGTTGCCCTCCAGCGACTTGTCAAGCTGCTCGACCAGGTGTGCCCAGCGAATCTGCCCCGTCTCGGCATCCACACCGACGAGGAACTGCCCCGGCGTGCCCACTGAGGTGTCCTCGAACGTCGCCACCGCCACCAGCACGCCCGCCGGGGATGAACCGCCCTTGCCCGGCAGCCGCCCGAACCACGTGACCGTCGAGATCTCCTCGATCAGCGGGTTGGTAAAGCCGCGGTTGAACCGGGCCATCTGCGGCCGGTCGCGCAGCGGGTCTTCCAGCCCGAACGCCGCGAGGATGTCGGTCTTCCACTTCACCCGCAGGTCCGGCAGTTCGCACGCCGCCAGTGTCCGCGCGCTGGCGATGAACACCGTCGAGTCGGCCAGAATCGGGAAGTTCCGGTGCGTCGGCCCCAGCGGTTCGTTGATCATCTCAAAGCGATCGAACCGGTTGTTCACCGGGGCAACCGCATCCCGTGCACCGTCCATCCGCAGCGTTCCCAGCGGCATCGGTGCCAGCGCATCGGAAGCCAGCGCCGGCTGCGGGTCAAGCGAGCTGATCGCCTTCGGCAGCGTTGATGCCGGCACGCTGGCCAACTGATCGCCCAGCACCTTGGCCTGCGCTGCCGCCGACGCATCCACCGCCGGCAACGCCGCCAGATCCGCCAGCGTCAGCGCCGCCGCATCAAATCGCCCCGCCGCGATGTGCTCCCGCGCCAGTTCCACCGCCGCCCGCTGCCCCGCCGCGGTGAAGAACCACGACCGCTCCAGCGTCGCCCAGTCGCCAGCCGCCGTCAGCCGCTCGGTCTCTGCCGTCAGCGCATCAGTCACCCGCTGCAGCAGTGGGGGGCTCAGTGCCAGCAGCCGCCGCGCGTGGCTCCGCACCGGTTCGTGCAGGTCCGGGTCGCTCTGCACCGGCACCAGCGCGTGGGGCTGCTCGGCCAGCAACTGCCGCAGCAGTGCGGCAGCCGGCTCAATGTTGTTCCCGCGAATGTGCTCGCCGATCCGCCGCAGCGTGTCCGCCGCCACCGGCGAGTCTGCGATGAAGCCCATCGGCTCCGGTGGAGCCGCAACCGGCAGTGCCAGCGGATCAATCGGTTGCTGCTGTGCTGCAGCCATGCCCCCCCACACCGTCGTCATGGCCAGCCCGACTGCAAGCAGCAGCGCCGCCGGCCGCCCCGCGGCCACCCGGCCATTGCCAGTCACTGCTGCACGCTTGTTACTCGCGGATTCGCTCGGGTTCACGCTCGTCTTCATCGACACTCCGGGTTCTCGGTCAGCAGCGGTGCCCGCACGATCTGCTTCTCGGCCGTCTCTATCTGTTACCGCTCCACCACCAACTGGGTTCTTTTCCCCACGCCGAGTTTACCGCCCAGATTAACACACCACCGCTGATTTCCCGATTGACTCTGTCCGACAAGCTCTTGTCAGGAGCACGCGATGAGCACCATCGGACTAGGCCCAACCAATCTGGCTTCCTCCCTGCTGCCAGCAGCGGGGGGTGTCAGCAGTCCCGCTATGTCCGTTATGGCCATGGCCGCCCGGCGCAGGTCCTTCCGCGTTGTCATCCTCTGTGCCATGATCCTGCTCATCAGCATCGCTGACTTGCAGATCACCCTCATGTTCCTCACCTCCGGCGGCATGGCCGAGGGAAACCCTATCGCCCGCTACATCATGAGCTTCGACTGCCAGTGGCTCCTGGGGGCCTGGAAGCTGCTTCTCACCGGCCTGGCCTGCGGCACCTTTATCTGCTTCCGCACCCGCCTTTCCGTCGAACTTGCCACCTGGCTCTGTGCCGCCGTCATGGTCTGGCTCGCCATCCGCTGGGGCTTCTACGCCGATTACGCCGCCCTCGCCGCCGAGCACTCCATCCACGTCGTCTCCGTCGAGCCGCACGACTGGGTCTCGATCACCGATCGCTGACCCGCCCCCGCGGCGTTGGCCGTACCCTCGGCCCATGAACATCGCATGGTTTTGCCTCGCCGGCGCCGTCATCGCCGAGATCACGATGATCGCGCTCACCAAGGCCTCCGAGGGCTGGACCCGCCTCTGGCCCACCCTCGGCCTCATCGCCGCCGCCGGCATCGGCATGTACCTCATCGCACGGGCCGCCAAGGATATTCCGATTTCAACTGCATATGCGATCTGGACCGGCCTTGGCGGCATCGGTGCGGCCATCATCGGCATGGCGTATCACAACGAGCCCGCCTCGATCCTCAAAATCCTCTGCATCCTCAGCATTCTCGCCGGTGTCGTCGGGCTCAAGCTCCTCTCCACGGCAACCTGATCCGTTCGGCCCCACGCAAAACCTGCCGATGCCCCGTTTCCGACGTTTCCTTCAATCACGCAAGGAATCTCCATCTGGCGACACTCGCTGGGGCAAGCTGGGGGGACTGCGGGCCGATACGGCTAGCATCCGCCTGTTTCGTGCGCGATAAGACCGATAACGTACCGTCAATGACCGATCAGTTCCCAGCACATGTCGTCCAGGCCTTCCGCGGCAGCCGCGTGCTCATCACCGGCGGCGCTGGATTCATCGGTGGCCACATCGGCCGCACGGTGGCCGCGCTCGGCGGCCACGTGCGCGTCCTCGACGACCTCTCCGGCGGCTTTGCCGAGAACGTGCCCGAGGGCGGCGAGCTCTTCCGCGTCTCGGTCCTCGATACCGCGACCCTCACCCAGGCCATCGCCGGCTGCGACTTCGTCTTCCATCAGGCCGCGATGGTCTCCGTTCCCGTCAGTGTCGAGCATCCCGCCGAGTGCACCCAGGTCAACATCGTCGGCACGCAGAACGTGCTGGAAGCCGCCCGCAAGGCCCGTGTCCGCCGCGTCATGTTCGCCGCATCCGCCGCCGCGTACGGCAACAACCCGGTGCTGCCTTGTCAGGAGGATCGCGCCGCCGATGCCTGGTCGCCGTACGCCATGAGCAAGGTCGCCGGCGAGCTGCTCTGCCAGACCTACAGCCGCAACTTCGGCCTCTCTACCGCCGCCCTGCGGTACTTCAACGTCTTCGGCGAGCGGCAGAACGCCAACTCCGCCTACGCCGCGGTCATCTCCGCCTTTGAGAAAGCCCTCCGTGCCGGCACCCGCCCCCGCATCTTCGGCGATGGCGGCCAGACCCGCGACTTCGTCCACGTCAGTAACGTCGTGCGGGCCAACCTCCTGGCCGCCGCCAGCCCCCGCCCCCTCTGCGGCGAGCCAATCAACATCGGCACCGGCATCCGCACCGACCTGCTCTCCGTCCTCCGCCATATGGCCGCCGCACTGGGCTGTCCGGCCGATGCCGAGTTCCTCCCCGCCCGCGCCGGTGACATCCGCGACAGCGTCGCCGACATCTCCCGCGCCCGCGAGTTGCTCGGCTACGAGGTCACCATCGACTTTGCCGCCGGAATCCGCCGCATGTTCGCCGCTCCGGCCGGCAACACTTCCGCCCTGGTTTCCCGCTAACCGTTTCCCCCTTCTCCTGCCCCATCACCCCGCACCCCTCGTCACAACAGACCGCCCAAGATTGACCGAATGTCAGAGAGCGTGAACAACCAGCAGGCACCCTCCGTGCCTCCGACCACCGCTCCCTCCGGCGTCATCCCGCCGAGCGTGGTCGTCTTCACGCGCAACGATGAGGTCGAAGTGGCCGCCTGCCTGGCCGGGCTCTCCTGGGCTCAGGAAGTCGTCGTGGTCGATGCCGGCTCCACGGATCGCACCCGCGCCATAGCAGCAGGTTTCGCCAACGTCCGCGTCGTCGCCTGCGATGCCGCCGATGAGGCCGCCCAGCGCAACTTCGCCCTCACCAGCGTCACCTACCGCAGCCCCTGGGTCTACATCTGCGGCGTCAACGAGGTCGTCACGCCCGAGCTCCGCCAGGAAATCCTCCGCGAGATCACGCGCCCGGACCAGTCCGCCGTTGCCTTCCGCGTCCGCTTCAAGGTCGTCTTCTTCGGCCGCTGGGTCCGCCACTCCAGCGGCTACCCCACGTGGCTGGTGCGCCTCGTCCGCCCCGGCAAGGTCCGCTTCGAGCCCGACCGCCGCAACCCCGTCGTCGATGGCAAGCTCGGCTCGCTGGACTCGCACTTCGAGCATTCCTCCTTCCGCACCGGCCTCCGCCGCTGGTTCGGCAAGCACAACGTCTACTCCGACCAGATGGCCCTGGAGGCCGCCCGCATGCGGGCCCTGCCCCGCCCCGGTCTGGGTGAGCTCTTCACCGGCGAGGTCGCCAGCCGCCGCCGCGCCGGACGCAACTACTCGTTCCGCATGCGCTTCCGCGGGCCCCTCCGCTGGCTCTACGACAACGTCGTCCGCCTGGGCTTCCTTGACGGCGTCATCGGCCTTCGCTACTCCACGCTCATCAGCATGTACGAGTACTGGGTCGAGCTCAAGACCGTTGAGCACGAGCGCAACTGGCAGCAGCGTAACGAGCGCAAGGTCCGCCGCCTCCTCAACCAGAACATCGACACCGGAGAGAACCTCGCCACCGTCAAGCCGTTCCCCACCGGCCCCGGCGGTGAGCCCCTCATCGAGTTCATGATCCCGACCCTCAACGAGGCCTCGCACATCTCCGAGACCGTGCGCAACGTCGCGCAGGTGGGCCCTGTATTCGTCCTCGACTCCTTCAGCACCGACGGCACCCAGGAACTCGCCCGCAAGGCCGGCGCCACCGTTGTCGAGCACAAGTTCGAGAACTACTCCAAGCAGAAGAACTGGGGCATCGACAACCTGCCGTTTAAGGGCAAGTGGATCTTCATCATCGATGCCGACGAGCGCCTCACCCCCGAGCTCATCGAGGAACTCCGCGCCCTGGTGTCGAATCCGACCGCCGCCAACGGCTACTTCGTCAACCGCGTCGTCATCATGATGGGCCGCGAGATCCGCCACAGCGGCGCGTTCCCCTCCTGGAACCTCCGCCTCTTCCAGCGCGGCACCTGCCGCTACGAGGACCGCTCCGTCCACGAGCACATGATCTGCGACGGCCCCACCGGCTACCTCCGCGATCTCATGCTCCACATCCGCCGTGAGAGCATCAACGAGTACCTGACCAAGCACATCAAGTACGCGGACATGGAGAGCGACGAGTGGGTCAAAATGGTCACCGGTTCCGACCGGGCCGCCCGCGCCGGCAAGCTCTTCCGCGACCTGCTGAAGTACCGCCTCCTGCTCCGCCGCGACATCTGGCCGCGAATCCCCGCAAAGCCCTGGGTGCGCTTCATCTACATGTACTTCTTCAAGCTCGGCTTCCTTGACGGCCGCGCCGGCTGGCACCTGGCCAGTCTCATGTCCTGTTATGAGTACATGATCGAGCTGCTCTTCCTGGAAAAGGTCCACAACGCCCGGCAGGCCGGCAACTCATCCTCCTCCGCTAGCAGCAACGCCAAGCCCTCCTGAATCCGCCCCCGGCCCTCCCGCATGCACGTCCTCCTGCTCAACCAGGCCTTCGCCCCCGATGTCGTCGCCACCGCGCAGATGTCCAAGGACCTCGCCGATGAGCTCATCGCACGCGGGCACACCGTCACGGCCATCGCGTCACGCTCCATCTACGGCAAGAAGGGCTCCGTGCTCCCCGCCCGCGAGACCATCGACGGTGTCGATGTCCGCCGCCCCGGCGTCTCGGTCTTCGGCAAGTCCGGCTACGCGGCACGCATCGCCGACTTCGCTTTCTTCTACGCCCTGGCCACCCTCCGGGCCGTCACGCTCCGCAAGCCCGATGTCGTCGTCAGCTTCACCACGCCCCCGTTCATCGCCGGCGCCGGCCTGCTCTGCCGCCTCTTCCGCGGCAGCAAGGCCGTCTACTGGGTCATGGACCTTTATCCCGACCTGCCCGTCGCCTGCGGCGTCATGAAGCCCTCCGGCCCCGTCACCGGCTTCTTCGAGGGCGTCAACCGCTTCCTCCTCCGGCGCAGCGACATCAACGTCGTCCTGGGCCGCTGCATGCAGGACCGTGTCATCGCCAAGAACGTCCCCGCCTCCAAGGTCCGCCTCATCCCCGTCTGGGCCGACCTCTCCGGCATCACCGCCGCCCCGCGCGACACCTCGCCCTACCGCGCCCGCTGGAACCTCGGTGACACCTTCACCGTCATGTACTCCGGCAACTTCGGCATCGGCCACGATGCCCAGACCATCTGCCAGGCCATGGCCCTGCTCAAGAACGAGCCGGGTATCAAATTCGTCTTCGTCGGCGGCGGCAAACGCCGCGCCGAGGTCGAGAAGTTCATCGCCGAGCACGGCATCACCGCCGCCTCCTGGCACGACTACGTCCCCCGCGAAGAACTCGGCACCTCGCTGGCCGCGGCAGATGTCCACCTCATCTCCCTGAAGGAAGGCGTCGAGGGCATCATGGTGCCCAGCAAGCTCTTTGGCATCATGGCCGCCGGCCGCCCCGGCATCTTCATCGGCCACCGCACCAGTGAGATCAGCCGCGTCCTGGATGAGTCAAACGCGGGCTTCACCGTCAGCGAGGGCCAGCCCCAGGCCCTGGCCGATGCGATCGTCAAGCTCAAGAACGACCGCGCCCTCTGCCAGACCATGGGCGACAACGCCCGCCGCGCCGTCCCCGGCCGCTACGACAAGGTCGCCGCCTGCCGCCAATGGGCCGAACTGCTCGAGCAGATCACCGGCAAGCCGGCCCCCGCAGGTCGCACGCCCGCATCCTCCGCAGCACCCCAGCCCGCCCGGAGCTGACCCGTCACCCCCCCCGGCCCCGGCTCCAACTCAAGCTCCACTTCCCTTGCCCAATCCGCTCTCATGAACACCTCGCCCGCCGCATCCCACGCGACTCCCAGCATCCCGGGCCCCTCCGCGTCCTCCGCCGCGACCGGTTCCGGCAGCTTCCGCCACCCCGGCGCCGGGTTCCTCGCCAGTGAGTTGCCCTGCCCGCCCGGTGCACGCCCCGTCCCGGGCCACGAGTTCTTCGTGCTCACCAAGCCCGGCCGCACCCTCAAGAAGTACGTCTTCATTCAGGACGATCCCTTCCTCCTGCCCAAGGTGCTCGACAAGTACCTCCGCGAGTTCGGTGACTCCACCGCCGGCATCAACATCCAGCCCAACAACCAGGGCAAGCGCACGCTCGTCCAGACCGCCATGGACCTGCTGAAGATGTACGGCCCCTGGTACTTCCAGTGGAAGCTCCGCAACTACCTCTTTAAGAAGCTCCAGGGCAAGATCTTCAACGGCATCCTCGGCTCCACCAAGCACTGCTACACCGTCGCCGCCGTCGCCAAGAAGTACAACGTCCCGGTCGACTACACCGAGGATGTCAACTCGCCCGACTTCCGCTCCATGCTCAAGAGCCGCGGCGTCGAGTTCATCGTCTCCATCTCCGGCACCATGCTCTACAAGAAGGACCTGCGCATGCAGACGCCCTTCGGCATCGTCAACTGCCACGGCGCGCTCCTGCCCAAGTACCGCGGCCTCATGCCCAGCTTCTGGACCCTGGCCAACGACGAAAAGTGGGGGGGCTCCAGCGTCCACTTTGTCGACCGCAAGCTCGACAACGGCCCCATCGTCGTGCAGGAGAAGTACCGCATCCACAGCCACGACACGCTCGAGGACATCATGTCCCGCTCCAAGGACCTCGCCGCCGAGGCCATCATCAACTGCGTCCGCCTCGTCGAGGCCGGCGACCCGCCGCTGATGGACAACCCCGAGGACCAGCAGACCCACTTCCACATGCCCACCAAGGCCGATGTCGACCGCTTCAAGCAGGCCGGGCACCGCTTCTTCTGACTCCACTCGCTTCCTTGTCATGGCCACCTCCAGTTCCAACTCTTCCCCGCGCCCGTCCAGCCCCCGCATCCTCAGCGTCGGCCAGTGCGGGGCTGATTCCCGCTCCATCGCCTCCCTGCTTTCCACGCACTTCGCGGCAACCGTCGATACCGCCGACACCGCCGCCCACGCCCGCCGCCGCATCGCCGAAACCGCCTACGACCTCGTGCTGGTCAACCGCATCCTCGATGCCGATGGCGACAGCGGGCTCGACCTGATCACTGCCCTGGCCGCGGCAGCTGCCTCCCCGCCCGTCATGCTCGTCAGCGACCGGGCTGATGCACAATCCTCAGCCACCACCGCCGGTGCCGTTCCCGGCTTCGGCAAGGCCACCCTGCGGCAGGCCTCCACCGTCACCACGCTCCAGCGGGCCCTGGCCCGCTCGGGGAAGTCCTCCACTCCCGCCTGATTCACCGCCTAGCAGTCGTTCGCTCCTGAACGCGTTCCGCATGACCACCTCGCCCGCCCAATCCGTCGGCTCCTCAGGTTCCACGCCCTCCAATGCCGCGGGCCCGGTCGTTCACGCCCTGAGTTTCGATATCGAGGACTGGTTCCACATCGTCGAGATCCCCGCCGTCGAGGATCCCTCCCTCTGGCCCGGCCTCTCCGCTCAGTCCTCGCTCGTCGAGCGTTACACCGACCTCATCCTGCGGATCTGCGACGATCACAAGACCCGCGCCACCTTCTACATCCTGGGCTGGATCGCCGACAAGCACCCCGCCCTGGTTAAGCGCATCGCCGATGCCGGCCACGAAGTCGGCACGCACTCGTTCTGGCACCGCAAGGTCTACGAGCTCACGCCCGAGGTCTTCAGCAAGGACATCGCCGACTCCATCGCCGCCATCAACGCCGGTGCCGGCCGCACCCTGCCCATCCGCGGCTTCCGCGCCCCCTCGTTCTCCATCACCCCCGGCACCGAGTGGGCCTTCGATGTCCTCATGGACCACGGCATCACCTACGACGCCTCGCTCTTCCCCGCCGCCCGCGGCCACGGCGGCTACGCCTGCCCGCCCGGCGCACACATCGTCACCACGCCCCGCGGCCGCGCACTGCCCGAACTGCCCATGTCCGTCGCCCCCGTCGGCCTCGTCGGCCCGCTGAAGAAGAAAATGTGCTACAGCGGCGGCGGCTACATGCGGCTCCTGCCCGGCTTCATGATCGAGCAGGGCGTCCAGGCCGAACTCGCCGCCAGCCGCCCCACCGTGGTCTACCTCCACCCCCGCGACTTCGCCCCCGATGCCCCCAAGGTGCCCATGCCCCCGCACCGAAAGTTCAAGTGCTACGTCGGCACCCACACCACCGAGGGCAAACTCCGCCGCCTCCTCACCGAGCACCGCTGGGACACCTGCCAATCCGTCCTCGAACGCGCCATCGGCCGCTCGCTGGCGTGAGCATTCCGCATCCGGGGCGGGCAAGGTCTCGACGGGTGTGGATGCCCAAGCATTGGTGAATCAGGATTCTGGGTGCAGATCAACCATCCATAACTTCAAGTGTCAGCCTTTGGGCAGGTGCACCAAGGTGGCTCTGCGCAGCTGAACCGATCCGCACTCACCTCAAATTGTACGAGAAGAAGACCCCTGTCCCAAATGAGAAGAGCATCGAACTCAAACAGCCTAGCACAGAAACAAACGTGCCACCCCTTCCGTCAACACCCCATGGAACTGTTGCAATCAAGACAATAGAAAAGACGAATATCAAGAGCTGAACGAGTAAACCACACCACGTCAATGCTCGCTTCAACCTCCACCGCTTGCCCCTCCCCTCGGGACCAAATGCACGCCCGGTCACGCCAAACTCACCACTGAGCATGTCGTCTACCTTGCACAGAAACAAGAGTACCACAAACGAAAGAACAATCGTCCCGATCATGAGAAGAGAATGGAAGTCTCTTACAAACTGGATCATTTCACCGAGCATTGAAGACTCCCATGTGGATGGTGAGCAGGGACTGAGCAACGGGCTGTGGGTTGCCAAAGCTTCGTGGTCGGGGCAACTGTGTTAGCCGTTCCCCATGCCCGTCAGGAGTGCTTTGTGGCCTTGGGAGCCGTGGGCGTGTGCAACTTCGTGCGATTGTAGAGCATCTCCATGCCGTCGAAGGTCGCCGCATTTGTCCGCTCGGGCGGTGCGAACCTCTCGCACTGGACCAGTTCGTGCCTAGGCGTGCCCTACGTCGATTCCGTGCCGCGAGTCGGGGCCCCCGCCCCGCCGGCTAACGCCGTCAGGGCCCGCATCTGGTCCAGTAATGTTCGGGAGTCAACGGAAGCGTGGTGCACAACCTAGTCCGCGTGCCGCGTCGCTCTTCAGCGGCGGCTCCACCTCCCCGCCCGACGGGCCGATCGTCGCCACCCACACTACCGAGGGCAAGCTCCGCCGCCTCTTAACCGAGCACCGCTGGGACACCTGCCAATCCGTCCTCGAACGCGCCATCGGACCGCTCGCTGGCGTGACAGTTGGCCGTGCCGACGATTCAGAAAGTCGCGCTCAGCTGCCGGAGTTCGAACGGCCGTTCATCGCAGCCGCCTGTGTGGGCAGCGGATGAATGTGGCCGGTTGATGAGGATGGCCGCTACACTTAGCAGCGGAGTGAACGGGAACTTTGCGACGCAGGGATCCGCGTCTCATGGACTCCTTGACGAGTCGTGGTCCGCAGCCGGCAGTGGGTGCCCAAGATAGTGTGACCGGATTCGACCAAAACGCCGGCGTCGAACGAGTGTCGTCGTGAATCCTTCGCCGCTCAGTGATCAGTGGCGGAGCGAATCGGGAGTTTGACGTTCTTCGTGGAGGCAGCGAGTGCAGTGCTTTTCTCTGATATTGAGGTTGGCGTCTTGGCTGGTGTTGTTGATCAGCGTCGTCACCACAGCAGGTTGCGATCGCCCGAGTGGTCTCGATGGACGCTTCTTTGTGGCCGCGTCGTCGCAGGTCGGGCATTTGCTGCTTGTCCCTGCAGCCGGTCGCAAGCCTGTTGAAGTCGAGTTGCCGGGAGTCGGTGCCATCAGTTCGGTCGCCGTTTTCAACGGCCAGCTGGTACTTGGTTGTGCGTCACGTGGGCCGAGCATCCAGAGGCAGGATCCTGCCCAAGGGCTCTGGGCACTGTCACTGGACAGTCAGCAAGTTCGAAGGTACGGCGAGGCCGAGATCAAGGGCAGCGTCCGGATGTGCGCCGTGCTCGGCAGCGAGCTTTGGATTTTCGAAGGGGAACGTCTGTGGAGTACGAAGGACTTGCAGGTTTTTCAGCTGCAGCATGAGAATGTCAGCGCTGTCATCGCCGCTGGTGTTGACAGCCTGCTTGTTCAACGGAAGGACAACGGACTGTTCTGGCTGCGTCGATCCGACGGTGCGACTCAGGAAGTTGACACCAAGATCAGCCTGGGCAAGTCCGCGATCTACACCATGTTTGGTGAGTACACCTTTGTGGAGGACGGTCGGGTATTGCACCTTGTTCCGCCAGTTGAACTCGGTGTGAGCAACGCGGGCAGCGGGCTACTGCACCCTCAGCGGGATCCTGACGTCGGCTTCTCAGCGAATTTTGATCCACGCTTCAAGACTTGGATCACGATGCGAAGGTCTCTGAGCTCAGTCACGGAAATCAGAGTTAATGACGATGTCGGCCAGTCTCTCCAAGTTCGTGGACACAGAATCTACTCGGTCGCGGAAATAACCCGGCAGGAGTGGGACCTCCTGCTCGCCTCTACATCGTCCTGGCAGGCGAAATAGGTTGCTGCCCGCGTTCATCCCGCCTCCCTCTCGTCCGGCACATCGCCGTTGGGGCCGCCGCGCCAGCCGCCCGCCTCGCTCCCAACCCCCGGTAACCACCCTCCCCTGACCGCTTTGAACGAGTTGCAGGTGACAAATTCTTCCTGACTTCCTAGCATCCACTGGACCCGGCCAGTCCGAAACTATCGCTAGCCAACCCGAGCGATTGAGTCAGGCCACGTGGAACCCGTGTGATCAACACCCCGGACGACGACACAATACTGCAGCGAGCCGCCACCGGCGACCCCGATGCAGTCCGCGAGTGCCTGGCACTGTTTGGCCCCATGGTCTGGTCCATGGCGCGACAATCGCTCGGCAATTCCCCGGCTGCTGAGGACGCTGTGCAGGACGTGTTCATTGATCTCTGGAAGCACGCGGGTCGCTTTGACCCCCGCATCGCCCGCGCCCGGGCGTTCGTTTCCACGATCGCCAAGCGTCGCATTATCGACCGCTACCGCACCGAGCGCACCGGCGTCAAGCGCTCCTCCATCGAGACCGCCCCCGAGCCCGCCGCCGCTCCGCAGGACCTCATGGCCCTGTCCGTCGAGACCGACGACCGGCTCAAAGCCGCCACCGCCGCTCTCGAGTCCCTGCCCTTCGAGCAGCGTTCGGCTATCAAGCTCCACATCCTCGATGGCATGGCCCACCAAGCCATCGCAGATCGTCTCGGCATGCCCCTGGGCACCGTCAAGTCCCACCTCCGCCGCGGCCTGATGAAGGTCCGCGAAATGCTCGGCGTCCAAGCCGCGGAGGTGCGCTCATGATGCCCGCCGACCCCGCACATCGCCTGGCCGAGCTGGCGGTGGCCGAGCACACCGGCACCATCGCCGAGGCCGAAGCCACCGAACTCGCCCACGCCGGGCACCACGCGCACGCCCAGCGTGAACTCGCCATCGAGGCCGCCATGCTCACCGCCGCGGCATTCTGCTCCGCCCCGGCCACCGCTGGCTCCGCACCCGCCCTGCCGCCCTCGCTCATGGCCCGCCTGCAGGCCGATGCTGACCGCTGTCTGGCCGCGGCAGCACCGCGCTCGGCGCAGGCCCCCGCCCGCTCGCCCGCCCAGCGCGGTGAGCCCAAGCCCATCGGCCGCATCACGCCGTCCTCCGGCCGCCGTGTCATCCTTCCCTGGCTCGTCGCCGCCGCGGCATCAGTCGTCGCCGCCGCCGTCTGGCTCGGCGGTCCCGCGGGCTCCTCGCCCGCAGCCGGCTCGCTGCTGGCCAAGCTCGATGCGGCCGCCGACAAAGTCGAACTCCCCTTCGGTTCCGAGATCGCCGAGTACAAGGGTGTCACCGGCACCGTCCGCTGGAGCCCCTCGGCCCAAGTTGGCGAGATGACCTTCAAGGGCCTCAAGCCGCTCGATTCCAAAGACGCGGTCTATCAGCTCTGGATCGTCGACCCCTCGCGCGACAAGCACCCCGTCGATGGTGGCGTGCTCGAGCTCAAGGTCGCCGCCGATGGCACCGCCCGCGTTCCCTTCACCCCGCGCCTCCCGGTGAACAAGGCCGCCGCCTTCGCCATCACCAAGGAAAAGCCCGGTGGCGTTGTCGTCTCCGCCGGTCCGCTCCTGCTCGTCGCCGCGGCGAAGTAACCCACAATCGTGCCCCAGCGCAATGCCAAGGTCCGCCATAAAGGCGTCCCTCGCGGCTATCGGTCCGCCGTCGCCCCATCCCGTGCGGCCCGCCTCATCCTCTCACGCACCCGCCAACGTGCCGCCCCAGCCGGGCCGATGCACCCGCTTCACCGCGGCACGCGCCGCCCCTCGCCCCCTCGCCCCCTCGCCCGAACCTCCTGCTTACCCTCGCCACCTATGCAACTGACTGGCAAGAAGATCATCCTCACCGGCGGTGCCGGCTTCCTCGGTAAGGCCGTTGTCGCAGCCCTCACCCGCCGCGGCGTCGCGTCGTCCGATATCTTCATCCCCCGCCGCAAAGACTTCGACCTCACCGAGAAGGACTCGGTCGTCAAGCTCTACAACACCGCCTTCAAGGGTGCCAAGGCCGATGTGGTCATTCACCTGGCCGCCGAAGTCGGCGGCATCGGCGCCAACCGCAAGAATCCCGGCCGCTACTTCTTTGCCAACATGGCCATGGCCCTGCACCTCATCGAGCAGGCCCGCATTGACGGCCTCGTCGAGCGCGGCGGCAAGTTCGTTCAGGTCGGCACCATCTGTGCCTATCCCAAGTTCACCCCCGTCCCCTTCGTCGAGGATGAACTCTGGAACGGCTACCCCGAGGAAACCAACGCCCCCTACGGCGTCGCCAAAAAGGCCGCCTGGCAGATGCTCGACGCGTACAAGCTCCAGTACAACCTCAAGAGCTCGTACGTCCTGCCCGTCAACCTCTACGGCCCGCACGACAACTTCGATCTCGAATCCTCCCACGTCATCCCGGCACTCATCCGCAAGTGCGTTGAGGCCCAGGATCGCAACGATGACAAGATCATCTGCTGGGGCACCGGTGGTGCCTCGCGTGAGTTCCTCTACAGCGAAGATGCCGCCGAGGGCATCGTCCGCGCCACTGAAGTCATGGACGATCCCACCCCGATCAACCTGGGCGCCAGCTTCGAGATCAAGATCAAGGACCTCGTCGAGCTCATCGTCAAGCTCACCGGCTTTAAGGGCCGCATCGAGTGGGACGCCGCCAAGCCCGACGGCCAGCCCCGCCGCTGCCTCTCGACTGACAAGGCTCAGAAGCTCCTGAACTGGAAGGCCGCCGTCGGCTTCGAGCAGGGCCTCAAGCAGACCATCGACTGGTACCGCGCCAACCGCTAAACCCGCCCCGCATCCGCAGCATCGCTGTCAGTGCGCCTCGCCGCACCCGCACGGTGATGCGCTCAGTGCCCGCTCCACCACCAGCGCCTCGGTCAACTCCACCAGCCAGTGGGCAAACTCAACCTTGCTCAGTCTGCCCTTGGGCGCCTCGGTCGATCCATCGGCGATGAACACCTTCGCGCGGATGGTGTCGGCCTCCATCGTCTCAAGCTCGTTGGCCACAACCGCATCCACGCCCTTGCGCACCAGCTTGCCCTTGGCCGATGCTTCCAGCTCCTCCCGCTTCTCCAGCGCAAAGCCCACCAGCACCTGCTGCAGATGCTTGCGTGCCCGCGCCTTGGCACACCCGGCCAGCAGATCCGGCGTCGGCTCCAGCTTCAGCGTCAGCCCCTTGGCCGTCCGCCGCAGCTTCCCGCCCTTGGCCACCGCCCCGGGCCGGAAGTCCGCCACCGCCGCGGCCATGATCAGCGCATCAGCATCCGCCTGGTGCTTGCCCAGCAGCTTCTCCAGGTCAGCCGTCGTCATGAATCGATGCGTGGCAATCAGCCGGTGCTTCGGCGGCTCAATCTTCACCGGCCCCAGCAGCAGCAGCACCCGCCACCCCGCCTCCGCCGCCGCGGCAGCAACCGCCGCCCCCAGTTTGCCCGATGACCGGTTCCCGATGAACCGCACCGCATCAATCGGCTCGTGCGTCGGCCCTGCCGTAATCAGCATCACCGGCCGCTCCGCATCGCGCTTGGCCGCAACCCGCGACCCCCTGGCCGGCCGCACCGCGGCAAGGCCTGACAGGGACATGCTGGTGGAACCGCCGGATCGCTTGGTGGCCATCTGCTTCTCACTCGAAAAAGGCTGCGTTGCGGGCCAGTCGCCGTGACCGGACCACGCCGCGCATTGGACGCCGCCTGCCTTGCAAAGTTACTTGCTGGCGACCTTTTTTGCCGTCTTGGCTGCTTTGGCAGCCGGGGCCTTGGCTGCAACCTTCGGCTCCGCCTTCGCTGGCTCCTTGGCTGCCTTGGCCGGGGCCTTCTCGGCGGGCTTCTCAGCCGCCTTCGGTGCCGCTGCAGGCTTCGCCGCCGGCTTGGCCGCCTTGGGGTTCAGCCGCTCGGCCCGCAGCCGCGACATCTCGCTGGTCGCGTCCACATCGGCATCGCCGCTGTCGCCGTGGTCAATCTTCACCGTCCCCAGCTTCTGCGCCAGCGCTGTCGCCGGGGCCAGGAAGTCATCCCGGTACGCACCGATGGAAATCAGTGCCCCGTTCATCGCCTGCTTCACACGGTTCGGCGCGTTCTTCATCGAGCGCTCAATCGTCACCAGCGCGTTCTTGATCGTCATCGCCCCAAGCGGGCTCGCGTTCGCCAGCCCGCTGGCCAGCGCGTTCCATCCGCAGCGGTGCACGTGCTCGCCGCCCGCACCGCGGTGCGTCGTCCAGGCCGAGAAGCACACGCTCACCGCAGGCGACTTGCCCGCCACCGCGCCCAGCGCATCGGCCACCGGATAGCTCGTCGTTGCCTTCGCCCAGCGGTCCAGTTGTGCAAAGTCCGCCTTCGCCGGGTCAGCGATCATCGCCGCCAGCAACTGCGCATCAAACCCGCCGGTCATCCACAGCGAGTCGGCCAGCATCTGGTCCGTGCCGATCTTCTTGGCCAGCTTCTCCAGGTCGGCCTGCTTGACGCCCAGCACCTCTCCGGCCGCACCGCGAGCCCGATACTCCGCCGCCACCGCTTCGCTGCCGTGATTGCGCAGCTCGGCGAGCGTCCCTTCCAGGGCAGGGGAGACGGCGGGGGTGTTCGCTTTGGCTTTGCTCATCGGGGCTCTTCTTGCTTCCTGCCGCTGGCGGCATCGGTCGGGTCGCCACGCTCCGGCGCGGTTACCACTGGCATGATTGGCATCCAAACGGCCGCGCGACGCCGCAACCGGTGTTTTTCCCGGGGTTTCCACGCCAGCGCTTCCCCCAAATCAGCCACCCCGCTCGCCCTTGCCACCCGCGCCCTGCCCCGCTGGCCGGGCCGGTGCACGCTCCAGCGGGCTCAGCGGTCGCTTGGCCACCGGCTCACGCAGCCGCCCGCCAATCCACCGCACAATGTGCTCCCCCGCCGCATACACCCCCGGCCCGTCAAACGGCCACTCGCTCGCCTCGTCCTTGGGTCGGGGCAGATACGTACTGACATGTCCGCCATACGCCGGCATGAACACCTCCGTCGGTGTCCCCGCGTCAATCGCATGTTTCACCAGTTCCAGCGAGTGCCACGCCGGCACATCCCTGTCACGAGTCGTATGCGTGATCAGCAGGTGCGTCCCGCCCAGCCGCCCCGCCCAGTACGTCGGCTCCGGCCCCCAAACCCCGCCAGCCAGCAGCCCCAGCACCGGAATGTGATAGTTGCTGATCGACCGCCAGTTGCTGAATGCCGACGAGCTCACCACCCCCAGCACCGGCTCCCCCGCCCGCTCCGCCATCGACCCCGCCGCCATCGCATACACCCCGCCCATCGAGTGCCCGACCACCACCACCCGCTTGGGGTCCACCTCCGGCAGCCCGCGTACAAACGCCACCGCCGCCGCGGCATCATCCGCAAACCCCAGATTCGTCTTCGCCGCCGCCGTCGAGCTACCAAACCCCCGATAGTCAAAGCTCAGCACCCGAAAGCCCGCGGCCGTCAGGTACTCGCACATGTTCGTGTTCACCGAGTCATACACCCCGTGGCAGAACACCACGGCATGCCCCGTCTTCCCTCCGCCCGCCGGGTCCAGCCCCCGCGTCGTCTCCGTCTCCCGCGGTTCAAACTGCCACCCGTGCACCGTCACCCCATCAGTCGAGGCAAACCGCACCTCCCGCACCCCCTCGGGCACCTTGCTCACCGCCTTGCCCGCCGGCACAAAGTCCATCGCCAAGCACCCCGGCAGCACCAGCATCGCCGCCAGCACCGCCATCAGCCCGAACAGTTCCGCGGCCCTCGTGTTACGCATCTCCAACGGTATTGGCCCCGCCCGCCGCCCGTCCTCACCCGCCCTCCGGCGATACGCTCGCTTCATATGACGTTTACCTCCCTGGTCATGCTCGCCTCCCTCGCCGCCGCCGCGGCATGCCTCACCGGCTGTTCCGCCTCCTCCGCCGGGTCATCGTCCTCATCGCTCGTCGCCCCGCCAGCCGCCACCCCCGGCTCCTGGTCCATCGCCCTCCACGGCGGCGCAGGCACCATCGATAAGGACTCTCCCAAAGAACTCGTCGCCGCCTACGAGTCCGCCCTCGCCGCCGCCCTCGATGAAGGCACCCGCCGCCTCGCCGCCGGCCAGTCCGCCCTCGATGTCGCCGAGGCCGTCGTCCGTATGCTTGAGGACAACGAACTCTTCAACGCCGGCCGCGGCGCCGCCCTCACCGCCAAAGGCACCGTCGAACTCGACTCCTCCATCATGGATGGCGCGACGCTCAAGTGCGGTGCCGTCGCCGGTGTCCGCACCGTCAAGAACCCCATCTCCCTGGCCCGCCTGGTCATGCTCAAAACGCCCCACGTCCTGCTCGCCGGTGACGGTGCCGAGGACTTCGCAACAACCCAGGGCGTCACCCGCGTGCCCAACGACTCCTTCATCACGCCCCGCCGCCGCAAAATGCTCGATGACCACCTCAAAGAGCAGGCCGCCAAGCCCGCCGCCGCGGCATCACCCCTGCCCATCGACACCCTCGCCCCCTCAAACCCACAGCACCGCTTCGGCACCGTCGGCTGCGTCGTCCGCGACTCCAAAGGCAACCTCGCCGCGGCAACCAGCACCGGCGGCATGACCGGCAAGCGCTTCGGCCGCATCGGCGACTCGCCCCTCATCGGCGCCGGCAACTACGCCAGCAACACCACCTGCGCTGTCTCCTGCACCGGCACCGGTGAACAGTTCATCCGCCACGGCGTCGCCCGCATGGTCGCCGCCCGAATGGAACTCGCCGGCGAAACCCTCGACCAGGCCGCCCGCCACCTCGTGTTCAAAACCCTCAGCCCCGACGATGGCGGCCTCATCGCCGTCTCGCGCGATGGTTCCATCTCCATGCCGTTCAACTCCGAAGGCATGTTCCGCGCCGCCGCCAGCAGTGGGGGGCTCCGCCTGGTCAAGATCTGGGAATAACCCATGCACCACCTCGCCCAATCAATCCGCCCGCATGCCAGCCCCCGCAGCACCCCGCGTGGCACCGCCCTTCCAGGCGGTGTGCCTTTCTCTTCCGCCATCCGCCTCCTCACCTGCCTCACCGCCGCCATCCTCCTCACCGGCTGCACCACAGGCCCCTCTGGCCGCCTCGTCATCGCCGGCGGCGCCACCGATGAAGAAAACGGCACCGTCTGGGGCGCCTTCGCCGATGGCACCAAGGACAAGCCCATCGGCATCGTCGGCGCCGCCACCAGCGTGCCCGACCAATCTGTCGGCAGCGCGCGCAAGGCCATGATCCTCCACGGCATCGCCCCCGAACGCATCAGCGAACTCCCCCTCCGCAGCGGCAACACCGCCGGGGCCGACAGCCCCGAGACCGTCAAACTCATCGAGAACCTCGGCGGCGTCTGGTTCGTCGGTGGTGATCAAAAACGCATCACCGCCACGCTGATCAACAACGGCCAGGACCGCCCCGCACTCGCCGAGATCCGCCGCCTCGTCACCCTCCGCGGCGGCGTCGTCGGCGGCACCTCCGCCGGCGCCGCCATGATGAGCCAGCAGATGCTCACCGGCGGCGACAGCGACAAGTGGCTCACCGCCCTCCTCGGCAACGTGCCCCGCCCCAGCCGCACCGCCGCGGCCACACCGCCCGAGCCCCCCGTCGATCCCGCCTCCATCCTCGACCAGGGCCTCGGCTTCGTCGAGACCTTCGTCACCGATCAGCACTTCTTCGCCCGCGGCCGCTACGGCCGCCTCGCCGTCGCCCTCATCGTCGGTGAGAAAAAGTTCGGCATCGGCATCGAGGAAAACTCCGCCATCGCCGTCGAACTCGGCACCGGCCACATCCGCCCCCTGGGCGACCGTGCCGCGGTGGTCATGGACGCCTCCCGCGTCACCGTTGATCGCACCAAGGGCACCATCTCCGGCATCCGCCTCTCCATCCTCGGCCACGATGACCTTGCCATCGCCTCCAAGGGCGGCATCATCCTCGCCTCCGTCCCCGGCGCCGCCACACGCGACACACTCCTCCGCAGCGACCCCGCCACCGAGTCCATCCCCACCGTCACCGGCAGCAAACCCTTCGCCAAGGGCCTCCTGCCCGATGCCATGCTCGCCGCCGCTTGGTCGCGCACCGGCAGCATCACCCTCAGCGACGACCGCTGGACCGTCACCTTCGTGGCCGATGACCGCACCACCGTCGTCGGCACCGGCCCCTCTGCCCGCGCCCGCGACATCGAACTCCGCATCTCCCGCCGGTAAATGCCCAAGCAACCCAAAAAACCCGCGACCCCCGCCGCCGCTCCCTCCGCCCCGGCCCCCGCGCCAGCCGCCGAGTCCGCCCCCGCGCGCGAAGCCCCCAAGCCCGCCTTCGACTCCTTCCGCACCAGTAAACTCATCAAAAACGGCGGCAAGATCGACAAGGCCGCCCTCTTCCGCCAGGCCCGCGATGCCGCCCTCACCGCGGCCCCATCCCCCGCGCCGGCTCCGTCCACCTCACCCCCTCCGCCCCCCCGCACCCTCACCGATGATCAGGAAGTCTCCCGCGAGATGCTCCTCCACGGCCAGTCCGCCGCCGCCACTACGCCCTCCGCCGCCATCGCCCACGCGCCCGACGACACCGCCCCCATCCTCCACGACGATGCCGCGGCAGAAGATGACGATCTCCCCGTCCTCCCCCCCTCAATCTCAGCCTCTCCCGCCGCACCGCTCCAGCTCCAGCCGCAGGTTGTCACCTTCCACCTCACCCGCAACCTCGACAAGCGCCTCGACAAGTACCTCTGCGACCGCATCACCTTCATGAGCCGCTCGCAGCTCCAGCAGCTCATCGAGGACGGCCAGGTCACCGTCAACGGCCGCCCCGGCAAAAACTCCACCAAGCTCAAGCTCAATGACATGGTCACGGTCCGTGTGCCGCCCCCTCCGGCCGAGCACATCGCCCCCGAGAACATCCCGCTCGATGTCATGTTCGAAGATGAGCACATGGTCGTGGTCAACAAGACCCCCGACATCATCGTCCACCCCGCCCGCGCCCAAAAAGGCGGCACCATGGTCAACGCCCTGACCTGGTACCTCATGCACAACAGCCGCATCGGCGGCCCGTCCGCCCAGCTCTCCAAAGTCGGCAGCGAGTTCGCCCGCCCCGGCGTCGTCCACCGGCTCGACCGTCAGACCAGCGGCGTCATCATCTTCGCCCGCTCCGAGGAAGCTCACTGGAAGCTCGCCGGCCAGTTCGAACGCCGCACCACCGACAAACGCTACATCGCCGTCGTCCACGGCCATGTCGAGCCCGCCATCGACATCATCGATGAACCCCTGGGCCCGCACCCCTCGCGCGAAAAGGGCTACCGCGAGATGCACGTCGTCCGTCACGACCACCTCGGCAAACCCTCGGTCACCATCTACCGCGTCCTGGGCCGCTACACCGTGCCCGAGCTCGATGCCCGCAACACCGAGGGCGCGTCACCCCTGGGCCACCGCACCCACGGCGGCAAGCTCTCCCTCATCGAAGTCGAACTCAAAACCGGCCGCACCCACCAGATCCGCGTCCACATGCAGCACCGCGGCTACCCCCTCCTGGCCGATGACATGTACGGCGGCAGCATCCTCACGCTCCCGCCCAAAACCAAAGGCCAGCCACCTACGCCGCTGGTCTCCCGCGTCGCCCTCCACGCCGCCATGCTCAGCATCCGCCACCCCATCACCAACACGCCCACCCGCTTCATCGCCCCCCTGCCCAAAGACCTCCACGACCTCATCTCCCGCCTCCGCCAACTCCCCAACGCCACCGAGTTCCTCGACCCTCCCCCACAGGGCTCCATCCTCACCATCCCCGCCCTGCTGGGTGAGTAATCCCGCAGCACGCCGCGCCCACCGCCTTCGCACAACCTTGGCCATGTGTTAGGAGCCTCGTAGCCGCCGCATCCGTCTCACCGATCGCTCCCGCGTCTACGTTCTCCGATGCGCCGGGCCTTCACCCTCATCGAACTCCTCGTCGTCATCGCCGTCATCGCCTTGCTCGTGGGCATCCTGCTCCCGTCGCTCGGCCAGTCCCGCAAGGCCAGCCGCACCGTCGTCTGCGCCGCCAACCTGCGCAGCAGCGGCCAGGGCTTCGTCTTGTACAACAACGACCACAAAGAAGCCGTCATCCCCTCGTACAACATGACGGGCACCACCGGCGGCCCCGGTGTCCCGCTCGACGGCTGGGCCTGCATCCTCGACCGCGACGGCTACATCGCCGGCAACGACACCAAAGGCGGCAATCCCTTCTACTGCCCCGACACCGTCGATGTCGCCGGCGTCGCCACCGGCAACACCGTCTCTGACCCCAACAACCCCAAAGGCTGGCACGACTGGCCCTTCGAGCGCCTCGGCACGGCCAACGTTGCCGTCACCATCCCCGCCCGCGGCTTCGACAAAATCATCCGCGTCGCCTACTGGATCAACGCCGACAACCCCATCGGCGGCGAGGTCGACATCATCCCCGATCTCTTCTACACCGCCAGCGTCGGCTACGGCCCCGGCGGCAACCGCGTCACCATCCGGCAGACTCGCCTCTCCGCCTTCGCCCGCCCCGCCCAGCTCATCGCCCTGGCCGATGGCGTCTACGCCGGCCGTCAGCGCGACAACCAGGTCGGCGTGACCAACAACCGCATCGGCTTCCGCCACCCGGGCACAAACGGCATCGCCAACGCCGCCTTCGGTGATGGCCACGTCGCCGGCATCGGCGGCAAGGAGTTCCCCCGTGCCCTCTTCGGCAGCGCAACGCCCGAGCAGGTCCGCGCCGAGAACGCCCTTGGCAAGCCCAGCATCTACGCCAACCCCGAAAAAGTCCTCGGCCGCTGAACCCTGCCCGCCGCGGCATCGACCCCACCCGCCTTCCGGCCCCATCAGGGCCGCGGCATGTAGCCACGGCGTGGAGCGCAGCCCGCGCTTCGCGGGCGCAGCGCAACCCGTGGTCCCCCGACGCATCCGCCCCGCCCCGGTAGGGGGCGGAGGACTGTGGTGGTCGAAGCACCGCCGAATCTCAAACCCGATCATCGATGTCGTTGCGAGCCTCGGGCCTCGAAGCTCCGGCACTTATGGCACGCGACGCGCCCGCCCCGGTGAGTGTCAGGCCGCCCGTCCTCGGTTTGTACGAGCGGTTAACATGTGTTATGCCGATCTCGCACGAGCCAATCGCAAACCCCGGCAGCGACGAACTCCGGGAACTTCGGCGCGTGCGGTTGCTCGCAATGATGTTGTGCGTTCGCTGGTTCCAGCCTGCTCGGACCACCGACCATCCGAACAACGGGTTTGATCTCGCCGGCGCACGAGCATCTGAGATTCAGATGCAACTCGGGCGGCTGAACGCCAATGTCTCGCGTGCTCGGCGTTGCTCGTGCTCGATGATGTGGACGACTACGGCACCATCAAGCGGCTGGGGTTCAACGCCCCCAGTTGTGTCATCGTCACCGCCCGCGCGGAACATCCGTCACACGATGGTGCCCCGACGATGAACCCTCAAGCCCTCTCATCCCACGCTGGCTTACTCGCGCTTCGGGCTCGAACCGACAGATGGAACGCCGCCACGCACACCGCATCGCTCACCGACATTGGCACGTTGGTCGGCTGGAACTCGCTCGCACTGGTCTATCTCTCGGCTGTGCTTGCCCGGCCCTCGATGCAACGCCCCGCCGCGCTGCGCGATGCTTTAGCCTCCGCGCTCGCGGCGGGCGACACTGGGCCACTCATCAAGCCCCGCGATCACGAGCGTTCCGACGACCACGACCAGAAAGTCGAAGGAGCGTTCGCCCTGTTCATCGAGCCATACGCGGGCAAGCCTGAGCTGGCTTTGCTCGATGCCGCGGCCCTGTGTGCCCCGGAAGTCATCTCGGTGGATCTGCTCCGCCCGGCTAGTGGGCTGAGCGCCAAGGCGTTCGGGTCTGCACTGGACGAACTTGTGGGCTCGGGCGTGCTGGACCTTGATGGCCAGTCAGTGAACATCCACCGACTGACACAGGTGAGCGTGCGGGGCCACATGGCCACACGGGGGCCAAAGGCGAAGGCCGCTGCTCTCACCCGCCTCCTCGATGCGCTGATCGATCTCTTCCGCTGGCCCACCTCACAGGCCGAACAACTCCTCGACCACACCAGGAAGCACGCGCGGCTGGCCGCCGTGGCGCACGCAGAGGCGGTCCTCGGTCACGCCGGGCCGTCTGCGGACACTGCGTTTCTTCGCCGCGAACTGGCAAGTTTTCTCGACGGTGTCGGAATGCACATCGATGCACAACGACAGCTTGATGCCGCCATCGCGTGGGGCGAGGCCCAGTCCCCTCGCGATGAGCGCAACCTCGCCATCGACTACTCAGCTCGGGCGATGACCTTGGTTCACCGCGGCATCCTGGCCGGCGCCGAGCAGGACATCGCTCGAAGCATCGCCTGGGGGGAAGCTCAATCTCCGCGCGATGAACGCAGTCTTGCAATCCGTTACGCCACGCGGGCCAGCATTCGGCGACTCCGCGGCGACCCGATCGGAGCCGAGCAGGACATCTCAAGAAGCATCGCCTGGGGTGAAGCGCAGTCCCCACGCGATGAACGCAGCCTCGCCATCGACTACGCTTCGAGATCGATCAGCCGGCGACTTCGCGGTGACCTGACCGGAGCCGATCAAGACATCGCCAAGGCCATTGCCTGGGAGGAGGCCCAGCCCCACCCCGATCAACGGGAGCTCTCCATCCGTTACGCAGCTCGTGCCAGCATCCGGCAAGACCGTGGCGACTTGGCCGGGGCCGGACAGGACATCGCAAGAAGCATCGCGTTGGGAGAATCCCAAACCCCGCGGGATGAACGCAGCCTCGCTATGCGCTACGCCGCACGCGCGAGCATCCGGCACGCCCTCGGCGATCTGTCCGGGGCTGAGCAGGACATCGCCGGGAGCATCGCGTGGGGCGAAGCCCAGACACCGCGCGATGAACGCAGTCTCGCGATCCGTTACGCCGCACGGGCGAGCATCCGGCACGACCGCGGCGACCTGACCGGGGCTGAGCGGGACATCGCCAAAAGCATCGCCTGGGGCGAAGCCCAGTCCACATGCGATGAACGCAGCCTCGCCATCTGGCGCGCCTCGCGGGCCAGCATCCGGCACGTCCGCGGCGACCTGACCGGGGCCGAGCAGGACATCGCCGCAAGCATCGCCTGGGCCGAGGCCCAAGCCCCGCGCGATGAACGCAACCTTGCATTCCAGTACGAAACCAAGGCCCGCATCCTCGCCACGATGGGGAAGTTCAACGAGGCCCGGGCCGCGATCGATGAGAGCGTGCGATTGCACAGCGATCTCTTCGGCGCGAACCACGAATGGACGCGTGTCGCGATCCGCCGCCAGCAGGCCATCCACGCCGGCCAGCAGCCCGGCTGAGCCGCCGCACGCGCGCAAACGCCCCTCTCCGCCCGCCTCCCCCGCCCCGTCTCCCGGCCCCAACAGGGCCGCGGCATGGAGCCATGGATGAAGCCCGCGCTTCGCGGGCGCAACCCGTGGTCCGCCTTCCCCCCGCCCCGCCCCGGGCAGGGGCGGAGGAGTAGCGAGGCGGCCGACACGCACGCGGGAATCACTTCAGCCCGATGCGACCAACCACGCCACCCCCTTTTCATTTGACCATTTGACCATTTCCACATTTGACCATTTGTTCTCGCATATCCATTTCCAAACAAAATACAAAATCAAAGACCAATCAGGAACCAAACACATATAAAACCGTACACTACCCAAACTGCACCCCAATGTCCCCCGCCCCCGTCCATCCCGACTCCACCCGCCCCGGCGCACCCTCCGCCCCCGAGTCCCACGCCGACCAGCACGCCCGCCTCTTCAACCACGAGATCCAGGACACCGAGGACACCAACGCCGAGATTCTCGCCGCGGCAGCAGAAGCCCGCGAGTTCCTCGCCGCCAACCCCGGCCTCAAACGCTCCGACCCCGCGCGCTACCGCGCCGCCCGCCTCCTGCTCTCTATCAAACCCCTCCGCGTCCCCACCTGGCCCAAGCCCCGCAAGCCCCGCCCCTCCCTCCCCTCCCGCCCCTCTTCCTCATCCTCGCACGACTCGTCCTCCCGCTCCACATCTTCTCCTCGGGCCTCCTCCTCTCCCTCTCTCCCCGCACCGGTCACGCCGCCTGCACCGCAGGCCGCATCTCACACCGCGCCGCGGCAATCCGACGCTCTCCCGCACCTCGCCTCCGCCGTCGCCCCAGCATCCCCGCCGCCCGCATCACCCATCGCCCCCGCCGCGGCTGAACCCGCCCCTCCCGCCCCTCTCGCCCCACCCGCCCCTCCCGCAGCCCACTCCGCATCCCTTCCCTCCGCGGCAGACTCCCCCAAGTCCACGCCCCGCCGCGTCGAGCACTCATCCCGGCAATCTCGGATACCTCCCCCCAGCTCCGCATGCGCCACACCGCGCCCGCGTCGATGCTCCACCGCTCACGCCCGGCCCCATCGCGGCCACCGCCCCGCACCCGCCAACCTCGCCCCATCCTGACGCCGCGGCCACACACCCCGCCGGATCGCCCGCGCCCTTCCCGCGCGATCCCACCGCACCCGCCGCATCCTCACCGCGGCACCCCGCTCAAGCTCCACAATCCTCGCCCACCACTCGACCTTTGCCTCACCCCCGCAGGCAACTTGGTCCGTCGTCCTTCTCGCACGCCGCCCACTCGGTCCTCTACCCTCGGCCGTCTCTCGAAAAGGGGAACCCGTGGCCAAGTCACCCGCCGCCAAGTCCAAGCCGCCGCTCACGCCCGACCTCATCCGCGAGCGGATTCGCATCTGGTCGCTCGTCCACCGTCTTCATTCTCTCGACGATCCGTGGGTTATCTCCTACTGGTTCACCGTGGCCGACGGGATCACCCACGCTCTCCATCGGTCTCCTGGTCGCACATCCATCTACACGATCTCCGATGGAAAGTCCATGGTCGCAAAGGTCTCCGACCATCGTCTCCGCATTCGCCCGGTTGCACATCGCAACGCCATCGTCAAGGCTGTCCGCGCGCGTTACAACTGCCCGGTCCCCGATGTCGGCACGCCCACGCACCCGGATGCGGAGAAGGTCTTCAACGTCGGTGATCGCTTCACCTTCTGCGCCGCCGCGGAATTCGGCTCGGCAACCTGGACGGAGGTCTATACCGGCGAGACCATCGAACTCGCCCAGTGGCCACTGTTGCTCACCGGCCTCTGCCAGGGAACGTACAAGTCATTCCTGCGCAAGTGGGGGTACGAGCCCGCCGAAGTCGATCGCTTTCTGGCGGCCATCGATCAACTCAGCGCCATGCAGCCGATCACCGCGGAAATGGTGAAGAGTCTGAGCGACGACTTCAAACCCACTGCCGCCCGCCGGCGCCAGATCCGCGAAATCGCCAGCCACCACGTCCACCCCTGCGAAGTCTAACTGCACTCGGCACACGCCCTCCAGCGCACTGGATCTTCCCGTCGCGCTCCAGCGCAGCGCGACCACCCCAACAACCTACGCTGCAAATCCACACTTACGCCTTCCCGTCTTCCTTTGACCATTTGACCATTTCCAAATTTGACCATTTGGCCCCTTGCCGCTCTGGCCATTTACCCTCCCCCCAGTGACCGGCTCTCCAAAAAATCTTGTCCCCGCCGCCCTCCCCCCCGCCCCCAGCCACCGCCGCCCCCTCACCGCCGCAGTGCTCGGCTGGGGCTTTGACGGGCTCGACAGTTACCTCTTCATCGCCGTCGCCGTGCCGCTGCTGCGCTCCATGCTCGCCGGCACCGTGCCCGACTCGGCACTCGAGCTCGCCGCCATCGAAAAGGCCACGTGGATTCAGGCCGCTTTCTTCCTGGGCTGGGCCATCGGCGGCTGGGTCTTTGGCCGCCTGGGTGACCGCATCGGCCGCACCCGCGTGCTGTGTCTGACCATTTTGGTCTACGCCATCTTCACCGGCCTGGGCTTCTTCGCCACCGAGTGGTGGCACCTGCTGATCTTCCGCTTTATTGCCGCCCTGGGCATCGGCGGCGAGTGGGCCGCCGGCAGTGCGCTGGTCAGTGAAACGCTCCCCGCCCGCCACAAGGCCTGGGCCAGCGCGCTGCTCCAGTCCGGCTACATCGTCGGCATCCTCGCCGCCACCGCAACCGCGGGCCTGCTCAAAAATGCCGAGCCGCGCTACGTCTTCCTCATCGGTGTGCTGCCCGCCTTCATCGTCCTCTGGATCCGCCGCGGCGTGCCCGAGCCCGAATCCTGGCACAACGCCACCGCCCGCGGCCCGCTCCCCGGCCCCGGTGCCCTCTTCGCTCCCGGCATCGCCCGCACCACCATCACCCTCGCCTCATTCGTCTCCATCCTGCTGGTCTGCGTGTGGGTCTTCATCTTTTTCATGGGCCCCGTCGTCCGCGCCGTGCCCGTGGTCAAGGCCCTGGCCCCCGCCGCCCAGCAGGCCGCCGTCACCAACTGCGCCCTGTTCTACTTCTCGGTCAACCTCATCGCCAACTTTGCCGCCACCTACACCGCCAGGCTCGTCGGCCCGCACCGCGCCTTCTCCATCTTTGTCACCTGCGCTGCCGCCGCCATGCTCCTGGGCTTCGCCCGGCAGCCCGCCACGCTCACCCACGCCTACATCGCGGCAGGCGCCACGGCCTTCTTCGGCCTCGGCCTGTTTGCCATCTTCCCGCTCTACATCCCGCCGCTGTTCCCCACGCTCCTTCGTACCCTCGGCTCCGGCTTTACCTACAACTTCGGCCGCCTGGCCACCGCCGCGGGCACCCTCGCCGCCGGTGAACTGGCCACCAACGCCGGCGGCCCCAGTAACGCCATCTGGTACACCTCCCTTCTGCTCATCCCCGCCCTCATCCTGACGGCAATCCTGCCCACCAAACCCGCCGAAGAACCCGCCGCGCCGCACGGCACCTGATCCGCCTTCCCCATTTGGCAATTTGGTAATTTGGCCCTTTGGCTATTTGGCTCCCCCCATGCCCTCCCTCTCCACTCCCATCGGCCGCTTCCGCATCGCCGCCATCGCCGAGGCCTGCTCGTGGGCCGGCCTGCTCATCGGCATGCTCTTCAAGTATTTCGTCGTCTTCAATCCCATCGGCGTGCAGATCATGGGCCCGATCCACGGCCTGCTCTTCGTGCTCTATGTGCTCTCGGTCGTCGAGGTCGTCATGCACCTCCGCGCGGGCAACAAGGCCCTGCTCCTGGGCCTCATCGCCGCCGTGCCCCCGTTCACCACGCTGTGGTTTGACCGCTGGCTGCTGAACAAGCACGCGGCCTGATGCCCGCCCGCCCGAGCCGCCTGCCCTCCCCTCCCGCCCCGCGCCTAGGGAACCCCCCGGGCCCGCCCGACCCCCAAACTTCTCCCGACATTCTGGCCCTTCTTGTGGTAAACTCTGCCCATGCTCGCCCGCACTAGCTCCTATCTGCTGCAGGGAATCGACGCACTCTACTGCGAGGTCGAGGTCGACTTCGACGAGTGCGAGGATCTCGAAGAAGGCCGCTCGATGATCGTCGGTCTGCCCGATGCCGCCGTCCGCGAGTCCATCGATCGCGTCCGCGCCGCCCTGTTCAACTCCGGCGCGTTCTGGCCCAAGGGCCGCACCCTCATCAACCTCGCCCCGGCCGACAACCGCAAGGAAGGCCCCCTCTACGACCTGCCCATCGCCGTCGCCCTGCTGATGATCCAGAACATCATCCCGACGCCAGGAATTGGAGGGGCACAGGTCAAGGTCGTCAAGAAAGGCGCCAAGGCCGCCGCCGGTGCTGCAGGCAAGGCCCGCGACAAAGTCGTGTCGGGCTCGCTCGACGGGCTCGAGGATGAACTCGCCGGCCTCCTGCCCGCTTCGGCCGAGCCCGATGAGCCGCTCGATGTCCGCCAGTACCTCATCGCCGGTGAGCTCGCCCTCGATGGCCGCATCCGCCCCATCAAGGGCGTCATCGCCATGGCCGCGCTGGCCAAGCACATGGGCCTCCGCGGCGTCATCGTGCCCAAGGAAAACGCCACCGAGGCCGCCGTGGTCCCGGGTGTTGAGTCCATCGGTGTCGCCACCCTCACCGAGGTCATCGGCCTGTTCACCGGCCGCCTCGCGCCCGACATCTGCCCGCCGCTGGACATCGCCTCGGTCCTGACCACCGCCCAGGCCGAGGTGGACTTCGCCGATGTCAAAGGCCAGGAAGCCGTCAAGCGGGCCATCACCATCGCCGCCGCCGGCGGCCACAACCTGCTCATGCTCGGCCCCGCCGGCACCGGCAAGAGCATGATGGCCAAGGCCCTGCCCGGCGTGCTCCCGCCGCTGGCCCCCGAGGAAGCCATCGAGATCACCCGCATCTACTCGGCCGCCGGCGCACTGCCGCCCGGCAAGGGCCTGGTCACGGTGCGCCCCGTTCGCACACCCCACCACACCGCGTCCGGCGCCGCCATCATCGGCGGTGGCAGCGTGCCCAAGCCCGGTGAAGTCTCTCTGGCCCACCGCGGCGTGCTCTTCCTCGACGAACTGCCCGAGTTCCCCCGCGAAGTGCTCGAGACCCTCCGCCAGCCGCTGGAGGACCACGTCGTCACCATCGCCCGCTCGCACTCGGCCGTCCGCTTCCCGGCCAACTTCATGCTCGTCGCCGCGATGAACCCCACGCCCAAGGGCGATGTCCCGCAGAACGAAGTCGGCCGCAAGCAGATGGAGCGGTACCTCTCCAAGCTCTCCGGCCCACTTGTCGACCGGGTGGACATCCACGTCGAGGCGCCCGCCGTCCCGTGGAAGCAGCTCACCTCCACCACAGCCCGCGGCACGAGCAGCGCGCAGATGCGCGAAGTCGTCCTCAAGGCCCGCGCCCGCCAGATCGCCCGCCAGGGCGCCACCACCCCCAACAGCCGCCTGGGCCCCCGCAAGCTCGACACCATCGCCGTCATGACCGATGAGGCCCGCGCCATCCTCGGCACCGCCATGACCGAGCTGGGCCTGTCTGCCCGCGCCTACGACAAAATCCGCCGCGTCGCCCGCACCATCGCCCACATGGAAGACGTCCACACCATCCAGCTTCACCACATCTCCGAAGCCATCGGCTACCGCCTGCTCGACCGCAAGGTCTGACCGCCGCCACCATCTCGCCAGCTGAAAATGTGAGCCGCGATGTCCAGCCATCGCCGCCGCCTCCGCTCTAACCCTGACCCGGTGCGGCCATCGCACCGGATGGGCGGCCTGCTTCCCCCATGCTCTGGCCCCGGCGGCCCGCAGCCCAGCGAGCCCCCGGGATACCTCTTGGCATGTGCAGCCAGCCCCCCCTCGGCGGCCGGCTTTCCCTCCCGGCGGGGCACTTTTTGGCCTGTTTTTCATGCCAAAAACAAAAATGTAGATTTCCGCTGGCCGCTTTTCGTTTCGCGTCGCATTGCCCTGTGAAGCCCAGCTTCGCCCACCGAACACAACACCTGCAAACGACCAACTTTCAAGGAGTCACCCATGTCTGCTCAGATGAACCGCTCGCTGTCTTCTCCCGCCTCCCTGCTCGCTCTGGCCGGCCTCGGCCTGGGCATCCTCGCCCCGGCCGCACTGGCCGTGCCGATGCTCTCGGGCAACTACCCCAACGTGCCGAGCTACAAGCTCGCCGGTAACGCGGGCAACACCAGCCGCGTGATCCCCTTCGGCGCGATCAACGGCAACGTCCGCAAGATCTCGATCAGCGGCACGCTTAGCCGCACCACCACCAGCACCTTCCCGCGTGAGGCCGCCCTCCGCTTCACCCGCATGGTCAACGTCGCTCCGAACATCAGCATCCGCACCCACACCTTCATCGCTCAGCCCTTCACCGCCACCAACTGGGATGCCAACGGCACCGCCACCATCCCCGAGGGCACCTTTGTACTGCCCGTGCCGGAGAGCCTGAACTTCGCTGGCGGCTTCAACACCAGCTCGCTGGCTGAGCCGGGCTCCTGGCAGGTCGAGTTCTTCGAGCAGTACGACGACAACGCCGCTGACGCGAGCAGCACCCCCGATGCCATGTGGTCCAACATCACCATCACCTTTGATGATGAGGCCCCCAGCATGGACACGCCCGCTGTCGAGACCGGCAACATGGCCAGCCGCACGTTCTATGGTGCACGCTCCGATGACACCCTGGCCGTCGGCACCTTCACCGGCTCGACGCTCAGCAACCTGAACACCCCGGTGGGCGACCGCATCCGCCACGTCCGCGTCAGCGGCTACCTGACCAACCTCATCGCCTACACCGCATCGCCCGGCGTCAGCGCCCCGCAGACCAGCCAGGCCCGCATCCGCCTGGTCCGCAGCGAGTCGGTCCTGCTGAGCCCCAACGACCCCCAGGCCTTCAACACCACCGACGAGCTCTTCGTCACCGTGCCGGCCAACATCCCCTCCAGCGGCTGGGTTTCCATCGACATCCCCGTCGGCCCGAACGATGACTTCGCCAAGCTGACCCGCAACGTCCCGAACCCCGACGGCTCCAGCTACTTCGGCATCAACTACTTCGCCAACTGCTACGAGGTAACCGATGATGCCCAGGCCCCCGACTCGGTCTGGAACGCCCTGAAGTTCGAGTTCTTCACCGATGCACAGCCCGGCAGCACCGCCAGCGACTTCGGCCTGCTCCAGGCCGCCGTTCCCGGTGTCGAGAGCGTCGAGACCCTCGTCGCCACGATCCCCGCCGGTCAGCCCAAGTGGTTCCGCTTCGAGATGCCCGTCGGCGTCGACGCCTCCTCGGCCGGCTACCTGGACATCGACACCGAGAACACCAGCCCCCTGTTTGACACCGTCATCGCCGTCTACTCCGGCCACGGTGCCAACGCCGGACAGCGTCTGGCCGCCGATGACGATGACGCCTCCGGCAACCTCTCCTCGCTGACCTTCGGCTCGACGACCGCTCGCCCGGCCATCGGCACCGGCGTGGCCCGCAACGGCCGCGACGGCGGCCTGGAAGCCGGCGTCTACTACATCGCCGCGGTGCCATACATCGCCAGCGTCGGTGTCAACGCCTTCGGTCCGAACTCCTTTAACGTGACCAACTCGGACACCGCCGACCACCCCGTCCGCATGAACGTCCGGTTCAACGTCCCGGTCCCGCCCTCAGCCTGCAGCCTGGCCGACATCGTCGGCGGCGGTGCGGGCGGCGATGAGCCCGATGGCACCGTCGACGGCAGCGACTTCATCGCCTTCGTCAACAGCTTCGCCATCGGTGATGCCTCCATCGACCCCAAGGCCGATGTCGCCGGCGGCGGCAACGACGGTCTGTCCCCCGATGGCACCATCGACGGCAGCGACTTCATCGCCTTCATCAACGCCTTCGCCATCGGCTGCTGATCGGCACTGAGTCTCTCTGATCCACAACCCGCGGGCCGCGCCACCTGACGCACCCGCAACTGACGACGACCCGCCCCGGAGCACACACTCCGGGGCGGTGTCGTTTGGTGCTGTGTTGTTCGGGAGAGCCGGGGTTGTCTGGTGCTTGCGGTTGTGCTGCCCGGCCGCTCATCCCGACGCCGTCTTACTCGCCATCATCTTCGGCATCGGCCGCTGCCGCGGCACGGCCACGCTTGCCACCCTTGGCGGCAAACAACTGCGAGTTGTCCAAGGCCATGGCCCCGGCACCCATCAGCATCACCGAGAAGCTCGCGGCGGCCAGTGCAAGTTGCCACAGGAAAGCCCGGTACACATCGATGTCGTGCCAGGCCTGTCCTTCAGCCGGTGCCGGCAGCACCCACAGCATGGTGCTGCCCGCGCGAATCGCCGGGGCTACCTGGTCAATCAGCAGCGCACCGAGCATGATCAGCCCGGTCAGGCATGCCCAGAAGCGGCAGTAGATGCCCGCGATGAGCAGCATGCCGGCCATCAGCTCGATGACCGCTACGGAGTGGGCCAGGAGCCCTGGCCACATGCCCTCACCCAGGAAGGTGGGCAGCAGCGCGGTTGGGTTCGCGCTGGCGGTGGGGGGGATGGCCGCGTAGTGGATCTTCAACGCCGTCACGTACGCCTTGCGGACCGTGACGGGCTGGAGAAAGTCTGCCGCAGTGTAGAGGCGGGCGGGCTCGATGCTGGTGGCAGCTGGCAGGGTCGGCGGCGGCGGGATCGCCGGCTTGGCCGTGCCGCCCGACGGTGTCCCGGGTGCCGGTTTGGTCCCGCCGGGTGCGGGTGAACCACGCCGCGGTTCGGTGGTGGCGGCCGGCAGCGGCTCGGGGTCGGTCCGCCGGAACTGTTCGTTGGGGTCCCGCGGCTTCTCGGCGATAGTCGCCGGACCGATGCCGGGGCCGAAGGTTGGTGTGGTGCGGTCGTCGCGCTGGCTCGGTGTCACCGCGGGCGGGGGGAAGTTGCCGCGGCCGCCTGGCCCCTTGCCGCTGGTTGGTGAGACCGGGATTCCCAGGTTGGCCAGTGCCGCGGCATCGGCCCCGCGCATCTGCACCGTGCCGAAGAGATACCCGAGCCCGGCAAACGTGAACGTGACCCCGAGCACCATGCGGAGCATAAACGGGCAGAGCAGCAGAGCCATCCGCTGACTGGAAGTCATTGGCCGAGGATATTCACTGCGCTGGGGTGTGGCGGGGCCGAGTTGACTGAGCCGAGCCCGGCCGGATCACTCCAGATTCTGGACCTGTTCCTTGATTCGGTCGATCGCGCCCTTGATGGCCACGACCGAGCGAGAGATCTCGCTGTCGGCCGACTTGGCACCCATGGTGTTGGCCTCGCGGAGCATTTCCTGAGCCAGGAAGTCCAGCGTGCGGCCGACGGGCTGCTCGCCGGTGGAGGCCAGCAGCGTGGCGAACTGGTCGATGTGGCCGCCCAGACGGGTGGTTTCCTCGCGAATGTCGGTGCGTTCGGCGAAGATCGCAATCTCGCGGATGAGGTCAAAGGGCTGCACGGCCACACCCACGGCGGTGAGCATGGACTCGACGCGCTGCTTGAGGCGGATCTCGTAGTCCAGCACCATCTGCGGGGCGCGGCCTTTGACCTTCTCAAGCTCGGTGGCGATGACGTCGCGCTGGGTCAGCAGCTCGTTGCAGAGCATCTGGCCTTCCTTCTCGCGGAGCACGATCACGGTGGAGCAGGCCTTCTCGACCATCGGCAGCAGCGCCTTGCGGGTCCGCTCGATGCGGGCTTCCTCGTTGGCCGGGGGCTGGAGCACGCCGGGCAGGGCCAGCAGGGGGCCGATCTCGATCTTGACGGATCCCGAGGAGATCTGCGGGGCGTTCTGGATCTGCTGAATGTAGCTGGACAGGGCCTTGTGGTTGACGGTGTACGCCGCAGATTCGGAGGCGTCGGAGACGGTGACGATGCAGGTCACCGTGCCGCGGCGGAGGCGGTGGCGCAGGATCGTCTCGATCTCGGCCTCGAGGCCCTGGAACTCCTCGGGCAGGCGGATGATGCTCTTGAGATACTTGCTGTTAAGCGACCGGACCTCGACGAAATAGGTGACGCCCTGGGCGACGGTTGAGGCCTCACCAAAGCCTGTCATGCTGCGAACCAACGTGGACTCCCTTCGAGAGAGGTCGGAAGACTGGGAACGGGTCAATATAAGGGAATCGGCGGAGTTTGTCCACAGCGAGCTTCAGAAGGACTGAATGCCGCGTGCTGGGCCCGCTGCCGCCGGGCGGCCAACGATGGCCCGGCATGTCGGTACTCGCAAACACCCTGTGGCTGGTGGATCTGGCTGAAAACGCGCCGGATGGCTGTGCCATGGCCTGCCGGGCGCGGGCGGCGGGCCAGCGGGTAATCACGGTGTGCGACAGCGAGCAGGAGCGGCGGGCCGAGATGCTGGGCCTTGAGGCCCTTGATCGCATCACGCGGGCGGGGGATGTGGGCCGGGTCATTGGCGAGCTTGGTGCCAAGGCGGTTGTGGTGACCAGCCGCCGGTTGCTGGCGGCCAGCGAAAAACACTGCCGCAAGGCGGGGGTGCTGTTGGAACTTGCTGCGGTGGGGATCGGCGGCAAGGCAGTTGGTGCGGGTGATGCAACGGGAGGTGTCGCGGCACGGTTCGTCGAGCTGACGGAGCTGCTTGCCTTTGCACCGGGCCACGGGGTGATGGCGGGTGGTGACCGGGCGGTTCTGCGGCAGGGGCTTGGTGTCCGTGATGGGGAACTGGCGATCGGCCTGATCGGCCCGTGGCCGGGTGAGGATCTTGCCGCGGGTGATGAGCCCCCGTGCAAGCTGTTCAGCCGCGTGATCGGCATGCTGGCGCTGGGCGACTACCCGGTCGTTGGGCTGGCTGATAGCGGGCACAGCGACATGGGCGGTGCGGCAACGTTTGCCCAGACCGTCGAGGACCAGTTTGAACTCATTGGTGTGGATGGACCGGTGGAGGCGGCACTGGCGGCGATGGATGGGTTGGTGTGGCTGGGCTCGCACCGTGGTGGCAGCGTGGCGGCACTGGCGGCACTTCGCTGCGGTGTGCCGGTGGTCGCGGTGGCTGATGAGGCATCGCGAGCGGTGCAGATGCTGGCCGGTGAGCAGCGGGGGAGCGGGCAGGTGCTGGCCAAGATGGTGCTGGCCCCGGACGGGACGATGGCGAGCATCGGTTCGCGGGTGATGGAGGCACTGGGACTGGTGGAACCCGCGCGGCGGGTGGTGCCCGCGGTGCTGGGCGGTGGAGCCGGCGGCGGGTTTGAGGAGTAGCCACCAGCGGTGGCGATGGAAAGGCAAGTGCCAGTGATGCGTCAGAAGTCCGTGCTGTTTGTGTGTCTTGGCAACATCTGCCGCTCGCCGATGGCTGAGGCGGTGTTCATTGATCTGGCGACCAAGCGGGGCGTGCGGGAGAAGCTCGAGATTGACTCGTGCGGCACGGGTGGCTGGCACGCGGGGGAAGGTGCGGACCGGCGGACGGTGGCGGTGTGCCGGAGGCGCGGCGTGCCGATCAGCCATGTGGCGCGGCAGGTTGAGGCGGCGGACTTTCGCACGTACGACCTGATTGTGGCGATGGACCGGAGCAACATGGCCAACCTGCGGGCGGTGGGCTGCCCGGATGACAAGCTGCGGCTGATGATGGAGTTTGCCCGGCGGGATGGAGCGGACGCGGGGGCGGCAAGCGAGGTGCCGGATCCGTACTACGACAGGGACGAGATGTTCGACCGCGTGTTTGACATGCTGGTGCCCGCGTGTGAGGGACTGCTGGCGGAGATGGAGGGGAAGTAGGGATGTCGCTGAAGGACAATCTTGCTGATGCATGGCAACGCCGGGGTGGGCTGGCGATGCGGCCGGTCGGCCAGACGCGATACATCTGTGCCATGCGGACGTGGCTGCGGATCTTGGGGACGGTTGCGTCCGTGCCGGTCTACGGGACCGCTTTCTATCTCGTGTTCTGGGGCGTCCGGCCGCCCCGAGCTTGGCCCATCGTGCTGCTGCTGACAGTGCTCTGGTTGTTTCCGGTTTTGCTGGGATACATCGAGGGCGAACTCCTGCGGCGACTTCGGGCGAGGCTCGCGGCCTCGGGTGGGTCGATGTGCGGCAGGTGTGCTTACCCGCTCGGTGGGCTGCCGCGGGAGGGCAAGTGCCCGGAGTGTGCCGAGCCATACGACCGCGAGCGAGACGGGTGGCGCTGGTGGCGGGATCTAGAGCTGGCGGGGCCGAAGCAGCTTTCGCTGGCCAGGGCGCAGCATTAGAACAAGCCATTGCTGCGTCGTGAAGCTACGCCCGCGTATTGGCTGGGCCGGCTGGTGCAGTGGGTGCTCAGCGGCGTGTGGCTGGGGCGGCGTAAGAAGTAGACGGCCTTGGTATTGTGGCGGACGCGGGAGGGACGGCGATAATCGGGTATGGCTCAGGATTCGAAGACAACCGGCACACTGGTTGATCGGCGGCAGATCCGCCTGCCGATCGTGCGGCGGTGGGGGCGGTGGTTCATCATGGGCCTGGCGATGAGCGTGGCGGTGCTGATCGCGGTGCCGCCGATGGCGGCCTGGTTGCGCGGCGGCGGCGGGAATGTGTGGTGGGATGTGCTGTTCTTCCCGCTGGCGCTTGTTCCCTGGTCGGCGACGATTCTGCTGCTGGCCCGGCAGCGACGGCGGATGGTGCGGGAGTTCGCGGCCAGCGGCGGCGCGCTGTGCACATCATGCCTGCATGGTCTGACTGGGCTGGGAACCAAGGGACGATGCCCGGAGTGCGGCCACGCGTTTGATGCCGAGCACGATGCCAAGGCGTGGGCGACCATTGGGCTCGTGCGGGAAGCTGGGGAAGACGCGAAGAGGACAGGCTGAATCAGGATTGTGCAGCGAGCGGGTCATCTGGGGTTAGAATCAAGCATGGCTGGGCCCTACTCCATCATCGAGAGCATGAAGGCCCAGTGGCAAAGTCAGCCCGCGTACATCCGTCGGATGAACCGGTGGTGGCTGGTGGTGGTGCCGCTGTCGCTGCTGATCGCGGGGTTCTGGGTGCTCAGGAGCCGCTTCTGGACTGCCGGTGCGTCGGAACCGTGGGTGTCGATGGTCATGCCGCTGAGCATCTTCGTGCCTCAGTTTGTGGCGATGTTCATGTTTGCCCGCACGAGCCGCCGGTTGCGGCGGGAGCTGGAACGGGCGGACTATCGGCTGTGCACCAACTGCATTCATGACCTCTCGGGGCTGGGCGATGAGTGCACGTGCCCCGAGTGCGGCAAGGCGTTTCATGCGAAGTTTGATGTGCGGGCGTGGAAGGGTCTGAACTGGCGGGGTACGGGCAAGGGGCGTTGAGCGTGCCGGTTCTTTTGCGGGGAGTTGGAACGTGAGGCAACCGATCTGGGCTGATCTGCTGGGTGGTGAGCGATATGCGGCGCCGCACTTGGGGCGGCGGGCTGTGTTGTTCGCGCGACTCAGAGTGGCCTGCTTCGCCGGGGCGGCGACACTGGCGGTGTTTGGTGGCCCGGTGGGCGGGTTGATGCTGTTTGTGCTGCCGGGCTTGTGGTGGCTGTCTGAATCGTGGATGTTCGCCGCCGGGTTGCCCGGGCGTGTTGTGGAGGCCCAAGGCACGTTGTGTACGAACTGCACGCAGGATCTCCGTGGCCTTGGTGCGACAGGGATCTGTCCAGAGTGCGGGCACGGCTTTGATGTGGATCGGGGGCGAGAGCTGTGGCATGAGGACATGCCACGGACGATCATGCGTGACGGCACGCCGTTTACCAAGGAGAAGTGGGAGGCGAGGTGGAAGGTGGAGCGGCCGGTGGGCGGTAAGTCAGCAGGGGGTGGCGGCGGGGGCCGGGAGGATGAGTCTGTCAAGCAGTAAGGGCGAGCGAGCGGGTTGGATGAGCGTCGGGTTAGGGCTCTGGGTGGTATATGCGACGAGCGGCTGATCGCGTGACGTTGGGGCGTGGTCCTACGCTGGCGACCTATGAAGATTCACGAATATCAGGCACGTGACCTGCTCGCCGCGTTCGGGATTCCGGTGCCCAAGGGCCGGATGATTGACAATGTTGATCAGGCCCGCGAGGCGTACAAGCAGGCGGTTGCCGGGATGAAGACGCCGATGGCGGTGGTCAAGGCCCAGGTGCACGCGGGCGGCCGCGGCAAGGCCGGATTCGTGAAACTGGTCAAGGTGGATCAGGATGCGGAGGACTCCGCGCGGTTCATGTTCACCAACCGCATGAAGAGCCCGCAGACGCCGCCCGAGGGTCTGGAGGTTAAGAAGCTGCTGGTTGCCCAGGCGGCGGACATCGCCGACCGCAAGGGTGGCGGCAAGGAAGAGTTTTATCTGGCGATCACGACAGATCGCAAGACCCGCCGCAACACGCTGATTGCCAGCCGCGAGGGCGGTGTGGAGATCGAGGCGATTGCCCACGATCGTCCTGAGGCGATCATCAAGGCAGCACTGAACCCGCTGACGGGTCTGGAGCCGTTCGTGGCCCGCGAGGTGGCCTTCAAGCTTGGCTTCGTCGGCAAGCAGGTCAGCCAGGCGGTGGCGATCATGCTGAACCTCAGCAAGCTGTTCATTGAGAAGGACTGCACGCTGGCGGAGATCAACCCGCTGATCATCACGCCGCCGACGGAGAACTTCCCCGACGGCCAAGTGATGGCCATTGATGCGAAGTTCGACTTTGATGACAACGCGACCTTCCGTCACAAGGACATCGATGCGATGTTTGACCCGACGGAGGAGAACCCGGCGGAGATCAAGGCCCGCAAGTTCGGGCTGTCGTATATCGCACTGGAGGGCAACATCGGCTGCCTGGTCAACGGTGCGGGCCTGGCGATGGCGACGATGGACACGATCAAACTTTCCGGCGGCCAGCCGGCGAACTTCCTGGATGTGGGCGGCTCGGCCAGCGAGCAGGCCGTGACCGAGGCGTTCGGCATCATCCTCTCTGACAAGAGCGTCAAGGGTGTGATGGTCAACATCTTCGGCGGCATCATGAAGTGCGACATCATCGCCCAGGGCGTGATCAATGCCGCACGCAACTACAAGAACGCCGACGGCAGCACGGGCTTTAAGGTTCCGCTGGTGGTGCGGCTGGAGGGCACCAACGTGGATGCCGGCCGCAAGCTGCTGGAGGATGCCAAGAAGGACATCCCGACGATGCAGGCCGCGACGGACCTGGGGGATGCGGCGCGGAAGGTTGTGGCGGCTGTGGGGAAGTGACAAATGGCCAAATGGCTAAATGGCTAAATGGCCAAATTGCCAAAGGGGGAGAGGGGCAAATGGTCAATAGGCTGAGAGACCAAATGGTCAAATTTGGAAATGGTCAAATGGTCAAATTGGAAGAGGGCCACGTGAGCAGAAGGTGTCGTTGGGGCGGCGGCTTTACGCTCATTGAGTTGCTGGTGGTCATTGCGATCATCGCGCTGCTGGTGGGGATTCTGCTTCCCGCGCTGGGGGCGGCCAGGAACTCGGCTAGGGCGGTGGCGTGTTCGGCGCGGCTGCAGCAGCTGGGGGTGGCGCTGACGTCGTACTTGACGGACAGCAAGGATTGCCTGCCGCAGGTGCGGGTGGATGTCGGCGGCGGGTACGTGACGAACGTGGGTGCGTTGTTTGGCGGCAAGAAGGGGTCGCTGCCGGCGTATGGAATCAACGAGTACGGGGCGGAGCGGCGGCCGCTGAACCGGTACCTGGACCTGCCGAGCCCGCCGCCGGACAGCCAGCCGGGGAACGTGGAGCTGGAGGTGTTCAAGTCACCGGGTGATGCCGGGGGCGAGGTGCCGGGGATCGGGCGTGTGGGGAGCATGTACGAGCTGCTGGGCAGCAGCTACACGCTGAACGATCACACGCTGGATGGGGAGCAGGCCACGACGCTGATTCCGCCGGATGGCGGCAGGATGCCGCCGGTGCTGTGGACCAGCCGCACGTGGGTGCTGGGGAGCCACACGATTTACAACTATCAGGAGAATGGGGACCGCCAGCACGTGTGGTACGGGCGGAAGGCCAGTGACACGGGGGCGAACCTGCTGTTCCTGGACATGCATGTGGGGACGCTGCTGCGCGTGCCGCGGGGTGTGGTCAATACGACTGCGGACTACACGTTCCTGCCCAAGCCGTGAGGGTGTGGCCGCGGCTACGGTTGGGCAGCACCCCATGCAGAATGTGGAGATCAAGTGTGAGCTGCGAGACCCTGCCTTGGCGCGGGCGTTGTGTGCGGCGCTGAGGGTGCCGCTGGCTGAGACGCTCAAGCAGACGGACACGTACTTCAAGCTGGCTGATGGGCGGCTGAAGCGGCGTGAGAGCGAGGGGTTCCCGACGGAGTACATCTTCTATCACCGCGAGAACGCGGCGAAGAACCGGATCAGCCGGTTTAAGATTTACTCGGTGCAGGAGGCGAGGACGGTCTTTGGCATGCAGGAGCCGCCGGTGTGGGTGGTGGTGAAAAAGGTGCGTGAGGTGTACATGCACGACGGGGTGCGGATCCACCTTGATGCGGTGGAGGGGCTGGGCAACTTCTTTGAGCTTGAGGCGCTGGTGACGCCGCAGAACAACCTGGCCAAGTCGTACGCGAAGGTGGACTTTCTGCGGAAGCACTTCGGGCCGTCGCTGGGTGAGCCGCTGTCGGTGAGTTACTGCGACATGATTGCGGCGGAGCAGGCGGGCGGGTGAGTCAAGTTTTGGTGGACGAGCGGCTGCAACGGCGAGGTGCGTGATGAGCGTGGCGAGCGTGATGGACCCGGAGCGGGTTGACCTGCTGAAAGTCAGCCATTTGCCGGGCGTGGGCCCGGTGCTGCTGGACCGGCTGCTGGGCGCGATGGGCACGCCTGGGGCGGTGCTGGAGGCCAGCAGCGAGCGGCTGCGGGCGGTGCCGGGTATTGGCCCGGAGCGGGCGGGGAAGATTGTGGCCGGGCGTGAGGCCGCGGCACGGATGGCCGAGAAGGAACTTGAGCTGGCGCTGCAGCTTGGCGTGCGGATTGTGACCAAGTTTGATGCGGAGTACCCGCATCTGCTGGCGAGCATCCCGAGCCCGCCGATGCTGCTGTACGTGCGAGGCCGGATCGAGCCGTTGGCGGGGGACCGGTTCCCGGTGGCGATCGTGGGCTCGCGGCAGTGCACGCAGTACGGGCGGGAGCAGGCCGAGCGGTTCGCGGGGCACCTGGCCAGCAGCGGGATCACGATTGTTTCGGGCGGAGCGAGGGGGATTGATGCGGTGGCGCACCGGGCGGCGATGAGAGCGGGCGGGCGGACGATTGCGGTGCTGGGCTGCGGGCTGCAGCACATTTATCCGCAGGAGCATGCCGAGCTGTTTGAGGCGATTGCCAGCGGGCGGGGGGCGATTGTCAGCGAACTGCCGCTGACGACAGCGCCGAGTGCGGAGAACTTCCCGGCGCGGAACCGGATCATCAGCGGCATTTCGCTTGGCACGCTGGTCATTGAGGCGGGCAAGCACTCGGGCTCGCTGATTACCGCGAAGATCGCGACTGAGGAGCACGGACGCGAGGTGTTCGCGGTGCCGGGGCGGGTGGACTCGACCGCCAGCGAGGGGACGCTGGAGCTGCTCAAAGGTGGCGGGGCCGCGATGGTGACCGCGCCGGCGGATGTGCTGGAGCTGCTTGATGGGCCGGCCCGGCATGCTGAGGCGGGGAGCTTTGGCGCCAGGTTCGGCCCGGCGGCCGATGTGAAGCGTGCGGCCGAGACTGGTGATGGACAGTTGCCGTTTTCCAGCGGCAATGTGCTGCCGGCGGCACCGGCGACGCCGCGGACGGCGACGCTCTCGGAGAGCCAGCGGCAACTGGTGACGGCCCTGACGGCTACGGCACTGTCGGCCGATGAACTGATCCGCGAGACGAAGCTGGAGCCGGCGCAGGTGCGGGCAGACCTGACGATTCTGGAGCTGCGGCGGCTGGTGGTGCGGAGCGGGACGCGGTTTGTGCGGGCCGAGTGAGCGGGGGGGCCAAATTGACAAAGGGTCAAATTGTCAAATGGTCAAATGAAAGCGGCCCTCGCGTGATGAGCGCGGGGGGCGTGTCGCTTAGATCGCCTCAGTCGGCGGCGTCGGCTTGAGCCATCGGGTCAGGAACTCGACCTGGGCGGTCTTGGCTTCTGCGGCGACGCGGCCGAAGCCGTTGTGTTCCTGGGGGGCGCCGGTGGTGGGCCAGGTTTTCACTTCGATCAGGCCCGGGTCGCTGCCGCGGGAGGTGTAGTGGGCGCGGAGGGTGCTCAGGAAGTTGAGTTGCCCGGCGAAGGGGACGACGGCGTCGGCCTCGGAGTGGAGGGCGAGCAGGGGGATGGGGGCAAAGCCATCGAGGTGGCGGATGGGATCGACCGCGGCGACTTTGGCGGCATCGTGATCGACGGGCCAGGGGCGGCCGGGACCGCCGCGGTAGAGGGTGTCGAGGTCGCCGGTGGTGCCCTCGATGCTGGCGCAGCAGAAGCCGTGGCCGGGGATGCAGAGCTTGCGGAGCGTGCACATGCCGCCGGCGGACATGCCACCGATGGCGAGGCGGTCGAGATCGAAGCAGTGGCCGGAATCTGGTGCGCCCGGTGGCTCGGTGAGGGCTTCGATGACTTCATTGAGTTCGGCGACCATCTGGGCGATCATGTCCGGGCTGCGGCTGCCGGTGTGGTACTCGGGAATCAGCCGCTCGCCGTGGCCGGGAAGGTCGAGGGCGACGGCGGCGATGCCGGCGCGGATGAGGCGGAGGTACCGGCCGTTGTCGAGTTCCTTGTTGACGGTGCGGCCGTGCATCCAGATGAGCACGGGCGCCGGGGTGGACCAGTCCGGGTGGGCGACCAGCGCGGGCACCTGGGAGCGGCCGAGTCGCATGAAGCGAGCTTTGGCGGCCAGGGCGCTTGGCAGGGGCATGCGGATGTTCTGCGGGACTGGTGCGGAGCTCACGCGGAGCCTCGCTTGCGGCGGGAGGTGCCAGGAGCGGGCTTGGCCGGGCGCTTGCGGGGTGCTGCGGCGCGTGCCGCGGTTTCCTGGAGCAGGCGCGTGTGGGCGAGCATGGCGGTGATCGTCTCGGCGCAGACGTGGTGCTCGATGCCTTCGGCATCGACCTCGGCGTTGTCGCGCGAGATGCCAAGGGCCAGCAGAAAGTTGAGCACGACGGCGTGGCGGCCTTCGCTGTCGGCGGCCATGCGGCGTCCGGCATCGGTCAGGACGACGGGGCGGCCCTGCCGCTGGGCGACCAGGCCCATGGAGGTCAGCCGCGTGATCATGCGGCTGACGGTGACGTGGCTGACGCCCATGAGTGCCGCCAGATCGCGGACGCGGGCCTCGCCGGTGCGGCGGGAGAGCTCGGCGACGGCCTCGCAGTAGTCCTCGGCCCGCTCGAGGCGGTGGGCCGAGCGGATGCCATCGAACCGGCTGGTGCTGGCCGTCGGTGCGGCGGGTTCGCTGCCTGGGTTGTGGGCGGGACGGGTCAAGAGTGAAGTATACAAGACTCGACAGTTGCCGGAGATGGGCGGAGGATCCGGAGCGGTCCGGCGGAGGGGTCGGGCGGAGCGGGGAGGGGGGATCTATCCTGCGGGCATGTCCAGCTATTACGTGACCACGCCGATTTACTACGTGAACGACCGGCCCCATATCGGGCATTGCTTTACCACGACGCTGGGGGATGTGGTGGCGCGGTTTCAGCGGCTGTTCGGGCGGGATGTGTTCTTCCTGACCGGGACCGATGAGCACGCCGACAAGGTGGTGACGACGGCGGCGAGCAAGGGGTTGACGCCGCAGCAGTGGTCGGACATCAACGCCGGTGAGTTCAAGAAGGCCTTCGCGGCGATGAACATCTCCAACGATGACTTCATCCGCACGACGGAGCACCGGCATAAGGAGAAGGTGGAGCAGTACATCCGCGAGCTGCAGAAGCGCGGGGATATCTATCTGGGGGACTACGTGGGCTGGTGGGATGCGAGCCAGGAGGAGTACCTGACGGAGACGGCGGCCAAGGAGGCCGGGTACAAGTCGCCGGTGACGGGCAAGGAACTGGTCAAGCGGACGGAGCGGAACTACTTCTTCAAGCTCTCGGCGTATCACGACCGGCTGATGGAGTACATCGGCAACAACCCCGAGTTCATCATGCCCGAGTCGCGGCGCAATGAGGTGCTGGGGCGGCTGCGCGAGCGGCTGGCGGATATCCCGGTGTCGCGGGCGATTACCGACGATGCGACGAGCCAGTGGGGCATCCGGATGCCGGATGATCCGACGCACCGGATTTACGTGTGGATCGATGCACTGTTTAACTACCTGAGCGTGGTGGACAACGAGTCACGCCGGCGGTACTGGCCGCCGGCGGTGCACCTGCTGGCCAAGGACATTTTGTGGTTCCACGCGGTGATCTGGCCGTGCATGCTGATGGCGCTGGACAAGCCGCTGCCGCGGATGGTGTACGCGCACTCGTACTTCATCCGCGACGGGGTGAAGATGAGCAAGTCGCTGGGCAACTTCATCGACCTTGAGGTGATTGACGCGTACTGCAAGGCGTACAGCACCGATGCGCTGCGGTGGTTCCTGGTCACGCAGGGGCCGATGAACAATGCGGATGCGGACTTCCGGCATGCCAAGTTTGTGGAGGTGTTCAACGCGGACCTGGCCAACGGGCTCGGCAACGCGGTCTCGCGCGTGGGCAACATGTGCGACAAGTACTTTGGCGGCAAGGTGCCCGACCCCAAGGGTGTGAGCAGCCTGCCGGACCTGCCGGACTATCAGTGGCCGGGGATCATCGCCCAGCATGTGCGCAGCGCAATCGCCAAGGCGGACATGCTGGACATCGGCGGTGCGCTGGGTGAGGGCGTGGCGCTGGTCAAGCGGGTGGATGCGTACATCAATGTGACCGAGCCGTTTAAGCTCGCCAAGAAGCTGACGCCGGGCGACTCGCCGGAGCGCGACCGGCTGGCGGCGATTCTGTACCACTGTGCCGAGGCGCTGCGGGTGGCGACGCTGCTGCACAGCCCGGCGATTCCTGATGCCGCGGCGCGGGTGTGGAAGGCGTGGAACTGTGCACCGCCAGAGGGCATGGCCCTGGCGCACATGACCACCTGGGGCGAGCACCACAGTCTGAAGCCTGGTGAGCCGCTGATTAAGGGTGACATCCTGTTCATGCGGGCGGACCCGGCGGCGGCGCCACCGGTGCCGGCCCCGCGGGCGGAGTGAGCGGCGCGCGGTGTCAGGCACCTGACGGCGAGAGCGTCGGGGCCTGCCAATCATCCCGGCATGAGCGGCGACTTGTTTGCGGCCAAGCGAGGTGTGCAACTGCGGCGGGTCGAACCGCTGGCGGTTCGCATGCGCCCGCGGACGCTGGAGGAGTTTGCCGGCCAGGGGCACGTGCTGGGCGAGGGGAAGCTGCTGCGGCGGATGATCGCGGCCAGGTCTGTCAGTTCGCTGATCATCCACGGGCCGCCGGGCACGGGCAAGACGACGCTGGCTGAACTGGTTGCGCTGGCGACGGACCGTGTGTTTGTTCGCGAGAACGCGGCTGCGGTGGGTGTGGCGAGGATCCGTGAGATCATTGATGGGGCCAGGACGCGGCTGGAGGATGGGGGCCGCCAGACGGTGCTGTTTCTTGATGAGATTCACCGCTTCACTAGGGCGCAGCAGGATGTGCTGCTGGGTGATGTGGAGCGCGGGGTGATCACGCTAATCGGGGCGACGACGGAGAACCCGCTGTTTGCGGTCAACTCGGCGCTGGCCTCGCGGAGCACGCTGATCCGGCTGGAGCCGCTGAGTGAGGCGGATGTGATCGGGGTGCTGCGGCGTGCGATCAGTGACAGCGAGCGCGGGTATGGTGCGATGGGGGTGAGCGTGACTGATGAGGCGCTTGGCGTGCTGGCGACGCTGTGTGATGGGGATGCCCGCAAGGCGCTGGGCGCGCTGGAGGTTGCGGTGCTGTCGAGCGTGCGGCCGGATAGAACGCGGCCGGTGATTGATGCCGCTGCGGCGCAGGAGAGCATTCAGCGCAAGGCCGTGGCGTACGACGCGGGCGGCGATGAGCATTACGATGCGGCATCGGCGATGATCAAGAGCATCCGGGGAAGTGATGTGGATGCCGCGTTGTACTGGGCGGCGCGGATGCTGGAAGCGGGGGAGGATCCGCGGTTTATCTGCCGGCGACTGGCGATTCTGGCCAGTGAGGACATCGGCAATGCGGACCCGCGGGGGATCATGGTGGCGCAGGCGGGATGGGATTTAGTCGAGCGGATCGGCATGCCGGAGGCGCGGATCACGATCGGCCAGGTGGTGACGTATCTGGCACTGGCACCCAAGAGCAACGCGAGCTATCTGGCGATTGATGCGGCGATGGCGGATGTGCGGACCGGCCGCACCGTGCCGGTGCCGTACGCGATCAAGGACAAAACGGTCAAGACGGCGGCGGGCAAGTCTGCCGGTACGGCGGGCGGCGAGGCGTATCAGTATGCGCACGATGTCAAGACCCAAGGTGCCGCGGGGGCGGTGGGGGGCATCAGCGGTCAGGCGTATCTGGGTGTGGAGAAGCGGTACTACGAGCCGGGCGAGCGCGGGTTTGAGTTGGAACTGCGGGCGCGGCTGGAGGCGGTGCTGGCGGAGCGGGCCCGGTTCGGCAAAGCGTGAGAAGATGAGCGCAGACGACGCGGAGTAGGAAGGCAAGGAACGCGGAGGAAGGCAGGAGGCGGGGTTCGTCTGCACTGTGAGCGGCCGAGGGTTGATCCAGCGTGCTGTCGTGTCCTCCTGCGATCGGATGCGACCGATTGCTTGCTCCCGCTGCCTACCAAACTCCGCCTTCGATTGCTTATGGCTCTTCTTTGCGTATCTTGTGTTTCTCCCTCCGCGAACTCTGCGTTCATCCTGCGATGTGCCCGCTAACCAGAGAGTCACGTCTCGGGGTCGGCGGCGAACTCGGGCGGGGGGGCGACGCCGATGTGTTTAGCACCGGCGGCGGTGAGCATGCGGCCGCGGCGGGTGCGGGCCAGGAAGCCGAGCTGGAGCAGGAAGGGCTCGACGACGTCTTCAAGCGTTCCGGCATCCTCGCTCATGGTGGCGGCGATGGCCTCGACGCCGCAGGGGCCGCCCTTGTAGGTGGTGCCGATGATGCGGAGGTACTGGCGATCAAGCTCATCGAGGCCGAGCGGGTCGACACCTTCCATGGCGAGCGCCTGCTGGACGATGTTGATGTTCAGTTCGCCGGCGGCCTTGACCTGCGAGTAGTCGCGGACGCGGCGGAGCAGGCGGTTGGCGATGCGGGGCGTGCCGCGGGAGCGATCGGCGATGAGCTTGAGGGCGGTCAGATCGGTGTGGGGCATGCCCAGCATGTGGGCGGAGCGGCGGACGATGGCCAGGAGCTCGTCGGGCGTGTAGAAGCGGAGGTGGTGGGCCAGGACGAAGCGGGAGCGGAGCGGGGCGGAGATGAGACCAGCGCGGGTGGTGGCACCGATGAGGGTGAAGGGCTTGAGTTTGATCTGCACCGTGCGGGCGTGCATGCCGGAGTCGACGGGAACATCGATGCGGTAGTCTTCCATCGCCGGGTAGATGAACTCCTCGACGGCGATGGGCATGCGGTGGATTTCATCGATGAAGAGAATGTCACCGGATTCCAGCCGCGTGAGTGCGGCGACCAGGTCGGTGCCTTTGCTCAGCGCCGGGCCGCTGGTGGTGTAGGCCTTGGTGCCCATTTCCGCGGCGATGACGTGGGCCAGCGTGGTCTTGCCCAGGCCGGGCGGGCCGTGGAGCAGGACGTGATCCAGCGGGCTGGTGCGGCCGCGGGCGGCCTGCAGCGCGATGGAGAGGCGTGCGATGAGATCCGCCTGGCCGATGTATTCGCCGATGCGCGTGGGCCGCAGGGACCAGTTCAGCGGTTCCTCATCAGGCAGTGCGGCGGGCGTGGTGACGAGGCGTTCGATGGCCATGGGAGGGGAGGGAAGGCAGAGGGATGAACGCAGAGGCCGCGGATGGGAAAAGTCAAGAAATGCGGAGGGGGAGCGGGAGGCAGATGCTCGTGTGGCCGGGGGATAGGGGTTACTTGTCGGAGATCGGCAGGTTCTTCTTCTTGTACAGGGTAATGAGCTGGTCCATGGAGGCGGCCTGCCAGATGCGGCCGTCGGGCAGGGCGGCGCTGAGGAGGTCGCCGTTGTCGCGGTAGATAGCAGTCTGGGGGTTGTCGCCTTCACGGAAGCGTGTGGTGACTGTCCAGGCGCCGGCCTGGGCGGGGTCGCGGAGGGCGCCATCGCGGCGGAGTGCGATGGACTCGCTCTCGGAGCGGTAGGTGTAGAAGCCGGTCTCGATTTCGAGCTGTGAGCGGACCAGCATACGGGGCAATAGGTACATCTCAAGCTGGGAGAGGTAACCATCGCCGCCGATGGTGGGGGTGATGGCTTTGGCGGGCTGGCCGGTTTCGGTGACGGAGACGGAGATGGAGGTGCCGGTGCGTGCGCCGACTTCCGTCAGCGTGCGGGGTTTGCGTGCTGGGACGCCGGGCGTGCTTTGGCCTGAGTCGCGGATGGAGGTGCGGACGCTCCAGAGCTCATCGGAGCGGTCGGGCGTCATGAAGTAGGTGGCGATGGTGTCGACGAGCTGGTATCGCTCGCTGCCTGGGGCGAGCTTGCTGAACAGGCGGGCCTGGATGTTCAGCAGGATGCCCTCGGGGTCCTCGCCTCGGGGTGCCTGGTTCGGGTTCATCGCGCTGCGTTTGGCGCGGGAGAAGCGAACGGTGCGGAAGCCAAGCTCCTCATCCTCGCCGGCATCACCGGTGGCACCCGGTCGGTAGAGGCGGAAGGTCTGCTGCTCGGCGGGCAGGGCGGCGAAGAGTTCCTCGGGTCCGAAGCGACGGAGGAGCTGCTGGCCGGCGGCGACGGCATCGCGGCGGCTGGCTGCGAGCTTGGCCGGGTCTTCGAAGACGGCGGTGGCGATGATGAGTTCGTAGATGCTCTTGGCGGTTTCGAGCTGCTGATCATCGCAGGAGAGCTCAAAGACGACGAACTGATCCGGCCGCGGCTGGTGCACGGTGACGCCGCGGATGCCGAACTTGTTGCCAAAGGCAGTGGGCAGCAAGGCATAAAAGCGATCGCCGGGGGTCTCAAGTCCGGTGATGAGGTACGTGGCTTTGCGAGTCGGGCGCTCACCTGGCGGGGTGATTTCGAAGCTCTCAGGTTCGAAGACCAGGACGCCGGACTTGTCGGGCCCGCTCTTGAGCGGTTTGTTGATGACCGTGCGGCTGATGGAGGCGAGGATCGCATCGGCCTTGGAGACGGGATCGGGCGTTTCGGTCGTCGTCCTGGGTGTGGAGATGTTGATGACCCAGGAGCGGTCCTTGGGGGCGATCTGGCCGGCGACCATCTGAGAGAGTTGCGTGGTGCTTGCAAGGAAGTCGGCGGGGTAGTAGACCGTCAGGCCGACTTCGGGCATGCGAAGCGGCTCTTCGGCGAGTTTGGTGACCGCGGTGGTGGCGGGGCGGGGGGCAGCTTTGGTTGCGGGGCCGGGGGGCGCGGGTGCTGCGGGGGCTGCCAGCTTGGCCAACGAGGTGCCGGGCAGCAGCGCGATCGCGGCCAGCGAGGCCAGAGCAAGCAGCGGACGGAGTGCGTGAGAGTTACCGAAGAAGCTGAGCATGGCGGGAGTCCTGAGTGTGCTGAGTCGCCGGCGCAATCAGCGCGATGGCGGCTGCGTGGAGCCGGGTCAGCGCGGCGCGGGGCTCTGGCGGGTCAGTTCGGCATCCACCGCAGCGAAGACTTGTTCGGTCGTGATGCGGTCGATGCGGCAGCGGTCGGGGTGTTCATCGGCGACGAGGTCGTCGGGCAGATCGGGGTCGGAGAGCAGGACGCGCTCGGCCTGTGAGTCGGGGCGGAGCGGGAGGGTGGTCCAGCGGTGATCCGTCGGACCGAACATGGCGATGCACGGGATGCCGAATGCCGCGGCGATGTGGCGCGGGCCGGTGTCGTTGGTGACCATGAGGCATGAGCGCTGCACGATGCGCTTGAGCGAGCCGATCTTGATTCCCAGTTCGGGCAGGCAGGCGACCATCGCCTCATCCTCGGGGTGATTCAGAGCGATGACGTGCTTGATCAGCGCGGCCAGTGGTGCCTCACCGGGTGAGCCGTTGATGAGCACGCGGAGCTTGTGGACGGTGATGAGGTGGTGGGCCAGGGCGGCGAAGCGCTCGACCGGCCAGCGTTTGGCTGGGTTGTTGCCGCCGGGGTTGAGGATGCAATAGCGGGTCTCGGGCTGCACGCCCGCGCTGAGCAGCACGCGGTCGCCGGCTTCTTGCTGGGCCGGGGTCAGGGCCAGTTCGAGCAGGCCTGGCGAGGTGGCATCGGGCGCGACGGGGATGCCGAGAGCGGCCAGCAGGGAGAGTCCGGCGTCGTAGTAATAGTTGACTGCGGAGACGGGTGCCCAGCCCTTTTGTGGTGCGGGGCGTTCCTTGGCGCTGAGGCGGTGGGTGAGCAGCATGCCGCGGCCGTCGCGGTCGTAGCCCAGGCGGATGGGCACACCGGCCAGGCGCGTGGTCATGGCCGAGGAGAAGCTGTTGGGCAGGAGCAGGGCCGCATCGAACTTGAAGGCCATGAGGCGTGAGGCCGTCTTGGCGGGGCCGAGCAGGGCGGTACGGTCGGCGACCAGGACATCGTCGAGCCAGTCGAGGCCGGCGAGGAGGTCATCGATCCCGGGGCGAACGAGGGCGACGATGGTGGACTGCGGCAGATGCTGCCGCAGGAGGCGAAGCGTGGGCGTTGCCATCACGGTATCGCCGAGCCAGCTTGGCATGAACATGAGCACCCGCGGCGGCTTGGCCGGTGCGGCTGCGGGGGTGCCGGGGCTGATGCTGGCGGCCGGGTTGGACCTGGTGTGTGGCAATGGAGGGAGGCGAGGGGGGCGGCGGGAGGTTTGGAGGAAGGGGGCGGTCACATGTTGGATGAGTGTTGCACGATGAGATCGGCCGCGGCGGGGAGATCGGCACAAAGTTGGACAGAACCCGGGAGGGCGGCGGGGTTGGCGGCCAGACGGGGGTGCTCCCCCGTGGTGGCCAGCAGGAAGCAGCGATCGGGCCGGAGACCGGCGGCGATGCCGGCGGCCAGGTCGCGGACTTTGTCGCCCACGGTGTAGCTGGCGGCCAGATCGAGGTCGAGATCGGCCGCCGCGGCGAAGAACATGCCGGGACCCGGCTTCTGCCAGGAGTGTGGAAATCCGAAGGCATTGCCCGGGTGCTTGGGGTGGAAGGGGCAGTAGTAGACGGGCAGTGGGGGCAGAGGGCGTAGGAGCTTGCGGAAGGTGTCGTTGATGAGTTCGACCTGGGCCAGCGAGGCCAGGCCGCGGGCGACGGAGCCCTGGTTGGAGATGACGACCACCGTGAACCCGGCGGCCTGCAGGCGGGCGATTGCCGCGGCTGCGCCGGGCAGGACTTCGACCAGTGCGGGATCGATGAGATCGCCGGGTGCCGCGGTGAGAGCGGTGCGGGGGGTAGTGTTCAGAATGGTGTCATCACGGTCGAGGAAGACCGCGGGTTTGGGGGAGGAGGTGGAGGGAGCAGGGGGCACGGCAGAGCGTAGAGGAAGGGGAGCGGTGGGGGACAAGAAAGGGAAGGAGAAAGTCAATGGGACGCAGGCACGCACCCGGAACCGGGGAAACGGTCAAAGTGGTCACCGAAACGGATGTTTGAGTACAAGGGTTTGTGCGTGGGGAAGTGGTGGATCGGGGTCGGTACACTTTCACCCCCGTCTGACGATCAGCGTCGGCCGATGGACGAAAGGGCCGATTTCTTGGATTCTCGCAGCGACCCAGACTTGATGAGAGCTTATCGGAGTGGGGAGACGAGCGCGCTGGAGGAGCTGATGCGTCGGCATCACGACAAGCTGATGCGGTTTTTGCTGCGTCTGGTGGGGGATCGTGCTGCGGCGGACGACGTTTTTCAAGAGACGTTCATCCAGGTTCACCTCTCGGCGGAGAGCTATGACGCCGAGCGTCGGTTTGAACCGTGGCTTTTTACGATTGCCGCGAACAAAGCCCGGGACTTGCTGCGTAAGACAAATCGCCGCAGGGCGTTGGATCTGAGTTCTCCGATCCAAGGAGCCGGCCGTGGCGGCGGATCCGGCGAAGGAACGACCTTCGCGGACCTGATTGCCGGGAAGGACCCGATACCCGGTGCCGAGGTCTCGGCAGCGGAACAAGAGCGGAGCGTTCAACGGGCAGTGGCAGCACTGCCTCCAAGTTTGCGAGAGGTCATCTTGCTGGCGTATTTCCAGCGGATGAGCTACAACCAGATCGCCGATGTTCTGCAGATTCCGCTGGGAACTGTCAAGAGTCGGTTGCACTCGGCGGTCGCGGCGTTTGGTCGGAAGTGGAAGGAATCGGCCGAGAATCGGCCTGAAGAGTGAAGCGTGTCCTGATGGTTGTTGTTCGCGGCGAGCAAGGCGGCAGTGGCGTGTTGGTGAAGGTGAACCGGTTTCTATGAGTGACCCTTTCAACATCAACGGCAAGCGGTTCGAGGGCGAGCACCCGGCATCGCTGGGCGAGCACGAGCAGAAGCTGGTGGATGCGTGCGTGGAGCGAGGGTGGGAGTTCTCGGACCTTTGCTGCGAGCGCGTGGACCCGGCGATTGTCGAGGCCCTGCGTGCGCTGGATGGCGACCGCGAAGGCTGCGATGGCGTCGGCCCGCTGTGCCCGAGCCTGATGGCCAAGACGCTGGGGCGGATTCGCCAGACGGCGGGTGCCCAGCGGCCGGTGGTTGGCGAGGATCTTCATCCTGAAGACGACGGTGTTGAGGGCGCGGAACTGACAGATGCCCAGCACGATGCGCTGTTTGCGCTGAGCAACAACGGCTACGACGCCTCGCGCGTGCCGGCGGCGATGTCGCGGGATGCGGCAGAACTGGCTGGCGTGCTCGGGGCTCTTGAGATTACCGATGCCGCGACGCTGCGGGAGATCGCCGGAACACGCGAGTCCCGCATTTCAGCGGCACTGGCGGGGGTTCAGGCGGAGATTGAGCGAAGCGAATCGCGGATGAAGCTGGACCCGGTAGCGCCCGCGGCCTCGCGTTCGGGGCTGCGGGGGATTCGCATGCTGGATGTGGGCGGAGCGGTTGCCGCGGCGGTTGTGCTGCTGAGTGTGGGTGTGCCGGTGGTTTCGGCGGCTCGCGAGAAGGCACGCGTCGCCTGGTGCGGCTCAAACCTCAAGCAGGTTGGCCTGGCGATGGGCCAGTATGCCCGGGACTATCAGGGGCGGATGCCGGTTGCCACGGCGGGGTTTGGCAACGTATGGGGCAATGTGGGCAAGCCGGGGCAGTCGAACTCCGAGAACTTCTTTGTGCTTGCCCGAGAGCAGTACACGCCCGTGGCGAGCATGGGGTGTTCTGGCAACTCCGCGTGCATGAGCGGCCTGTGTGCCAGTTCGCGTGATTACTCGTGCCTTGAGAAGATCGGCTACTCGATGCAGGTGCCGCGGGCGGGTGAGGTGCTGCTGCTCGAGGGCGAGCGGCGGGTTGTCGCGGCTGATCGGAACCCGATGACGCTTCGCGCTTTCCGGGGTGAGATGTGCGATCCGGAGGAGAACTCCCCGAATCACGGTGGGCGGGGTCAGCAGGTGCTGGACAATCTTGGTACGGTGGTCTGGGTGACGGCACCCCGTGATCCGGCTACGGGTGACAACATCTGGCTGCCCCGGAGCCTGGAGCAGCAGACGCGGTCAACCGGGCGGCGATGGATGAAGCCTTTGGAGGGCCGCGAGGTCCCGGAGACCGGCGACGTGCTGCTGGGGCCGTGATTCAAGTTATTGGACCTTTTGACGAAGCAGCGAGCGGGCGAGCGGGCTCCCGGGGGCTGAACGGTGCTTCGTGGGTACGGGCGGCGGGGGTGGGAGAGGGATTTTGGAGTGGACTGGGGGAGTTGAGGCCGGTATGATCTCGACCCTGCTCGGAACGTGCCTCGGCGTCCATTTGGCGTCGAAGGTGAACACGTCGGCCGAGGTTTGGAGCGATTGCGTATGAGCACGAACAAGCCGCATAAAGGCATCCAGAAGCGGATGCGTTTCACCGCGACCGGGATGGTCAAGCACAAGAGCGCCAACAGCAAGCACTTGAAGAGCAACAAGTCGGGCAAGCGCCTGCGTCGGCTCCGCAAGGATCGGTACCTCTGGTCCAGCCAGACCAAGGGCCTTGAGACGCTGCTGTTCCGCCGCCTGCGTGGTAAGGATCAGCCCCGCGCCGCGTTCCGCAAGAGCCCGACGCCAGCTGAGAAGAAGGCGGCCCGCGCCGCTGCTGCCGCGGCTGTTGCTGGCAAGAAGGCCTGAATCACTGGCCGGTGCGTGGCGTTTTGCTGAGCACCGGGCAGCGGGGCGGTGTGGGGTTTGTCATTCGTTTGTCCTCGTCCGACGGGAACCAAGTCGGGCTGACTGCACCGGGCGTACCGGCGACAGAGCCCGCTCCGAAACATCGGGCGACTGAGTTGGAGTTGGCACATGCCACGCGTTCGTAAAGGTGCGTCTCGTACACAGCGTCGTGAACGACTGTTCAAGGAAGCAAAGGGGTACTTCGGCCCGGCGAAGAACAAGCGGGCTCAGGCGAAGATCGCCGTGCGTACCGCTGGCGTGTACGCCTACCGCGACCGCCGCAACCGCAAGCGCGAGATGCGTGCCCTGTGGATCACCCGTCTGACGGCGGCGTGCAAGATGCGTGGCACCCGCTACAGCATCTTCATGAACGGCTGCAAGCTGGCCGGCATCCTTCTGAACCGCAAGATGCTCTCGGAACTGGCGATTTCGCACCCGGCTACGTTCGACGCGATCTGCAAGCAGGCCGTGGACGCCGTCAAGGCCCACGCCAAGCCCGCCAAGGCCGCCTGAATGGGTTGAACACCAGGTGGCTGAATGCTGCCGGCGTGTAGTGTGAAAAGATCAAAGACGCCCCGGCCCCAGTGGCCGGGGCGTTTTACGATACAGCAGGATCGAATGGCCGAGGCGGAAGTGTGACCGCCGGTGTGCGGAACGGAGTCTGCTATGAACCTGTGGTTTATGAATCTGCTGAACGTCGGCGGGCCTGCGATGCTGGCGACGTGGGTGTTCTGGGCGATCTTCAGCGTGGTGCTGCATGAACTGGCCCACGGGTGGACGGCGGTGCGGTGCGGGGATCGGACTCCGATGGAGCTGGGGCACCTGACATGGAACCCGGTGGTGCACATGGGGATGAGCGGGGTGCTGATGATGGCGCTGCTGGGGGTGACCTGGGGCCGGATGCCAATTGATCCGACGCGGATGCGCCGCTGGTACGACGAGGTGCTGGTGACGGCGGCGGGGCCGCTGACGAATCTCGGGCTGTCGGTGCTGAGCATCGTTGTGATCGTCGCCTACGCGGCGGCGACGAAGGGCCAAGGAGCGGCATCAGACAAGGTGGCCATGTTCTTTGGCATCGGGGCGATTCTGAACATGGTTCTGGCGATCCTCAACATGCTGCCGCTGTTCCCGCTCGATGGCGGGCGGATCCTGGGCGTGTTCGTGCCTCCGCTGGCGAGGTTCTATGCATCGCCGACGGGGGCGATGGTGAGCATGGTCACGCTGGTGCTCGTGTTCGTGTTCGGCGGGGACATCGTGTTTCCGGCCGCGTTCCGCGCCATGGACTTCATTCAGGCGGCGGCGCTGAAGTTGTTTGGTGCGGGTTGAACCGAGCGTGCTGAGCGAGGCCGGGAGCGGGCAGATTCGGCACGCATGACTGGAAGAACGGACGGAAGACATGAAGTACGTGATCATCATTGCTGATGGGGCGGCGGACCTGCCGATCGCGGAGCTTGGCAATCGCACGCCGCTGGAGGCGGCAAACACGCCGCACATGGACGAGGTGGCAATGACCGGACGGCAAGGCACGGCCAGGACGACGCCGGAAGGGTTTGCGGCTGGCTCGGACGTGTGCACGATGTGCCTGTTGGGCAACGACCCGAAGAAGTATCACACCGGTCGGGCACCGCTGGAGGCGGCGGCGATCGGCGTGCCGATGGGGGAGCGGGACTGGATCTTCCGGCTCAACCTGGTGACGGTGGGGGAGATGGACACGACCGAGGACGGGCAGATGCTCGATCACTCGGCTGGCGCGATCAGCGATGCGGAGGCGGCGGAACTGGTGGGGGCACTGGCGGAGCACTGGAAACGGGCGGAGCCGGAACTGACTGCGCAGCTGACGCTGCAGCACGGGGTGAGCTACAGGTCGATCCTTGTTGACCGAAGCGGGCTGGGGTATGGCGGCGTGGTGACGACGCCGCCGCACGAGATTCCGGGGCAGCCGTGGGAAGGTGCTTTGCCAAACGTGGCCAGCGGGGCGAGCGCCGAGGCGCACGAGGGGGCGGAGCGGCTGCGGCGGCTGATGGCACTCTCGGCGGAGGTGCTGCCGGCGCACCCGGTGAACGCGGCGCGGCGGGCGGCGGGCAAGCGGCCAGCGAACATGGCCTGGATCTGGGGACAGGGGGTCAAGCCGCAGTTGCCGAAGTTTGCCGACCAGCACGGGCTGACCGGTGCGATGACGACAGCGGTGGATCTGCTCAGCGGGATCGCCAAGCTGATGGGCTGGGAGAAGCTGGATGTGCCTGGTGTCACGAGTTATCACGACAACGACTACGCGGCACAGGCAAGGGCGACGATCGAGGCGATTGATCGCTTTGACGTTGTGTGCTGCCACGTTGAAGCTCCCGATGAGATGAGTCACCAGGGTGACTGGAAGACCAAGCTGGCATCAATCGAGGCGATCGACGAGCTGGTGGTGGGGCCGGTGCTGGCCAAGCTGCGGACGTTCGGTGATCCGGAGAAGGACGGACGGGCGCAGGGATGGCGACTGCTGATTCTGCCGGACCACTACACGCTGTGCAGCACGCGGAAGCATGACGCGACCCCGGTGCCGTTTGCCATGGCCGGCGCGTGGGTGCGGAGCGTTGTGATCGACGCGTACAGCGAGCGGAACGCTGCGGACAGCGACCTGCACATCGCCCATGGCCATGAGTTGATGGAGTACTTTTTGAAGAGTGGGGGGGCGGGGAGGTAGGGGACGCCAAATGGCCAAAGGGCCAAATTGCCAAAGAGCCAAACGGAAGGCGGATTGGTCGCGGTGGAAGCTGGAACTGAGCGTGGGGACTGTGGACACCTTGGAGTGAGCAATCGATGGACGAGACGTACGAGGTGATCGAGCAGCCGGAGGACAAGCGCGGGGGCAAGCCTGCGCCGCTCGTGGATGCGGCGGCGGTGGCTGGGGCGGGTGATTTCTGTGCGCGGTGCGGGAAGGCGATGGGGGCATCCTCGGTTGTGTGCACGCACTGCGGGCTGGACCTGCGGACGGGGCAGACCGCGGCGGGCGGCATCCCTGGTGTGGCCAAGAAGGCGGAGGCGGAGCCAGCTGACACGCGGCCGGCGTTGTGTGATCGGGGGCCGGAAGAGTCGGAAGGCGCAACGCGTTCGGCGGTGCGGGTGATGTTGTGGGCGGCGGCCATCCTGACCTTCAGTGGGGCGCTGATGGCGGCGATCTTTCTGAAAGGTGATGTCGCCTGGTGGGTGCGGCCGGCCAAGGGGCTGCTGATCCTGCTTTCGCTGGGGATTCACACGCTGACCGGGCTTGGTGGGCTGTATCTGGCGGCGCTGTGGATCGACCACCGGGTGGGCGACCTGGAACTGGCGGTCGGGCGGATGGCCGCGTGCGTAGGTGTGTTTCTCGCCGTGCTGTTCATCCCGCTGGGTGCGGGAGGATTCTCCGGGGTGCTGAGCTTCCTGCTCGCTTCGGCGGCGTATGTGGCCACGGCGTGCGTGCTGTTTGGAAAGAAGCCGGCGATCGGCGGACGGGTGGCCCTGATGCACTTTGGCGTTGCCGCAGTGGTACAGCTTGGGCTGACGCTGTACGGCCTGGTCGCGGCGGCGAGTGTGGGCAAGTAGCGAACCTGCTGACGTGCCAAGTGGTCAAACTACCAGCGGCAGCGGCGAGACAGGCCAGGCTCAGCGGTTGATTCGGAGCAGTTCGGCGACCTCGAAGATCAGCGAGATGCCGCCATCGTTGCGGATGGTGGCACCGGCGAAGTGGCGGTTGTGTGCCAGTGAGCCGGTGAGCTTCTTGATGACGATTTCCTGCTTACCGATGATGCGATCAACGGTGAGGACGGCGCGGCTGACACCGGAGGACAGGAGAACGCCGAACTCGCCGCGGCCGGGTGCCTCAGCGGTTGCGGTAGCCGTGGCCGTCGCTGTCGCTTGAGAAGCGGCATGCGTGGTGTCGTGGCCTACGGGGGCACCGTCGTTCGGATGCGTCGAATCGGCGGCGGGGGCCTGAGATTCAGCCGCCGGCACCGATCCGACGATCGACGAGGCCTCGACGATGTCCAGAACATCTTCGCGAAGGCGGATGACCGGGCGGTTGTTGATCATCGAGCACTGGAAGTCGCTGACGCGGATGATCTCCTCGACGCTCTGGAGCGGGATGGCGTAGCTTTCGGTGCCGATGCCGACGAGGATTGCCGCGACGATGGCCACCGAGAGTGGCAGGGCGATTTCAATGCGAGTCAGGCCGGCATCCGTCACGCGGATGGTGATCGTGCCGCCGAGCTTCTGGATGTTCTGGCCCACGCTGGAAAGCTGAGTGTCACCGTAGTCGAGTTCGAAGGGCAGCAGGAAGAGGTCGTTGTCGCTGAGCGTGTCGAGGCCTTCGGCGGTCTGCAGGCCCTTTTCGATAGCGACCGACGCGATGGCAGCGCGGTCTGGCGCATCACCGTCGTGTTCGATGCTGATGATGATCTGGGAGCCCTGGCTCTGGGCATCGAGCGTAATGGTGGCGGTCTCCGGGCGTCCCTCGGCGGTTCGCTGGTCGGCCTTCCTGACCTGTTTGGTGACGATGGATCGGAGCAGCTGTGCGAGGGCCTCGCCGAGCCCGTCGAACATATTCTTGTCGATCATGGCGTTCTGGCCGCCGGTGACGAGATTGACCTTTTTGTCGGCCAGACCGGCCAGGTCGCGCACCACGCGGTCGTAGCGCTCAAAGAGCTTGCTGGTCGGCTGCATCCGGGCCTGCATCATGGTCAGCTGCAGGTTGGCCGTGAGCATGGCCAGTTCGTCGGCGGCGGTGGCGAGTTCATCGAGGCGAGCGTTCTGGTCGCCCGGGAGGCGCAGCACCCGGCTGAGATTGAAAACGCGGTTCTTGCTGAGCACGAGCTGGCTGATCAGCTCGAGCATGCCGTCGATGGTGCTGGCGTTGACGCGGATGATGGACTCGGCGTCAGACTTCTTGGCTCCGGGGGCGGATGCCGCGGCTGCGGCCTCGGCCTGGGTGGGCATGGCCGGCGTCGGGGTGGCGGCAATGACGCCTGTCTCGACGAAGTCGTCTTCGTTCTCGGGTTTCGGTGGGGGCTCGGCACCTTCGGAAACGCCGTCAAGTTCGAGCAGCGAGAAGACGTCGCCCTTGTGCCAGCCGCGGATGAGCGGATGGACGTTGAGGCCGGCCAGTAGGCGTTTGGTGCGATGGACGAGGGTGGCCAGGGGCCATCGCATCTCCATGCCGCATTCCAGGCCGCGGACGTGCTGCTCGATGAGGCTGTGGATGCCGCTGGCGCGAACGAGCAGTTCGGGCATCAGTGCGTCGGACACTGTGGCCGCTGAGGTGGCCACATCGTGCATGAGCGTGCTGAGGCTCCGCAGGGATGCGAACTCGAAGGAGTTACAGATCTTCTGAATGGATGCGGTGGTCTCAGCCAGCGAGGTGCAGGCCTCATCGCGGGTTCCGAAGTGGGCGAGGTTGGTGATGTTCGTGGCCATCTGCTCGATGCCGGCCTTGGCATCGGCGACCATGAACTGCAGATTCTCGACTTGCTCCGGGGTGATCTGAACCGGGAAGGATCCCCATTCGGAGGCGACAAACTCACTGGCTCCGCCAAGGCCGGGGTCGCCCATGTCGTTCATCATCGCGGCCATCTGCTCGGGTGTGAGCTCGGCAGGGCCGGCGAAACCGGGATCGTCCGGACTCTCGGATGGCGGCGTCAGGTCTGTCGCGGTGCGTACCCCGTCGACGGCGGCTTCATCGAGAGCGTCTGCCGCGGCGGTCTCGGGCTCCGGATGGATTGGCAGCTCGGGCTGAGCGGCTGGCTCGGGCTCGGAAGGGCAGGCTAGTGGAGCAGGCGTGCTGGCGGCTGCGGGCACCTCGGCGGCGGGTTCGGGCTGGGTTGTGGCTGGGGCGGCCTCGTCGAGTGTGGCCGGGAAGCTGGCCAGCAACTGGCTGATCTTGCTCTGGAGTTCGCCGAGCTCGGCCAGGCCGGGGGGCGTGTCGGCATCGACGGGCGGTTCGGCCGCTGCACCGGCTGCATCGCCGGGGACTGCCATCTCAGAGGCGACAGCTTCCGGTTCGTCTGTGCCGGAGTCGATGGTCTCCAGCGAGCCGAGAATGGAGGCCAGGTCCGCCTCGTCAACGCTTGCGGGCTCGGCGATCGGCGCGGAAGTGTCGGCGCGGGGGGTGGGCTCGGCGTAGGTATCGACGGGGTTGTTCGAGACGTCAGCAGCAGGTGCGCTGGTGGTCGGGGCGAACGTGGGTTCGGGCCCGACATCCCAAGGATCACTCTCGGGTTCAGCGGTGGGAATACTGGCGACTGGTTCGGCGGCGGGCTCCGTACCGATGTCCCATGGGTCGCTCGCACCTTCGGCACGGGGGATCGCCGCGGAGACCGGGGCGGTGGTGACGGACTCTGCCTGGGCTGCCGCCGGGGCCGCGGGATGGGTTGCCGCGAACTCGGCGAGAAGCTGACCGACCTGTTCGTGGAGTTCGCCGAGGGCAGCCAGACGTTTCTGGCCGTCAGACTCGGCAGGAGCCTCGGAAGATTCAGGTGCGTCCCCTCTGGACTCGGCGGCCTCACCTGCGCTGGCAAGGTCGGTATCCTCTTCCGGTGGAAGGGTTGGCACTGGGTGCGTTGCCGCGAACTCGGCCAGCAACCGGCCGATCTTGTCGTGCAGATCTCCGAAAGCCAGGAGGCTGGCGGGGGCTTCCGCCGCGGTTTGAGACGCGGGCGGGATGGACTCGTCTGGCGTCGCTGCAGCGATGTCCATTGCGGCGGGCTGTCCCGCGGCGGACTCGCTCCAACCGGACGTGGAGATCAGGTCAGTCTCAGGGGATGGCTCGACAGCTGATGCGGCGTGGGTCGCCGCGAACTCTTCCAGGAGATGGCCGACTTTGTCATGCAGGTCTGCGAGGGCATCCAGACCGGTCGGTGCTGCAGAATCGGCGGAGGATGGGGAGGCAGCATCCGGAACGGGAGAGGTCTGTGCTTCGAAGGAGCCGGTGGGTTCGACTTCGATGGGAGATGTTTCCGCCCAGGGCGTCGTGGTTTCAATGGAGCCGCTGAGGGGACTACTCTGGCTCTGAGTATCCGCGACATCCGGAAGCGGGACTAAGTCAGACTGTGCCAGTGGTGATGCCGCGCTGATGTCTGGTGATGGTTCAATCGCGTCATCGCTGGCGATGATGGTCGCGTCGGTGGTAGCTGCTGGGGCAGCTCGTTCGATGCTTTCGGGAGTCTCGATAACCTCTGCCGGGAGTGCGTCGGCCTCAGCGAAGTACTCCTCGGGGTGGACTTCCCAACTCAGGGGCGCGGGCTCGGCCGCTGCCGGCTCTTGGGCGGATCCCGGAACGTCGGCTGCCGTCGTGTCGCCCTGCACGTTCTGGATGTCGGGTGCGTCAGTGGTCTGAGCCGCAGGATCGACCTCCGGCATGGCGAGGTCGGCCGGCGGCTCGACGGGTTTGGGGACCATATCCTCGGCGGTGAACCGTTTCACTGGTGCGGGGCGTGAGGCGACAGACGGAGGCAGGAATCCGCCTGCGGCGCGGACGAGGTCTCGCAGTTCGTTGCTGAGTGTTTCAGGGATCGCGGCGGCCAGGTTGCCTGCGGCGATCAGATCGAGTGTCTGGTCGAGGCCGGATCTGATCTCGGTAGCGAACGCATCGGCGAGGGGATCGGCATCGAGCGACTGACGTCTGAGTGCATCGAGGGCGGCCTGTGCGGTGTTCAGTGAGTCAATGAGCCCCGGTAGCCAGATGGTCTGCGCGACGGTGATCAGCGGCGGAAGTGCGGCGCGGAGCGAGCGCGCTGAAGCGCCGGGCTGATCGGGCTGGGGTGTGGTAGCGGCATCGAGTCGCGCGTGGGCGTCGCTGACGAAGCTGAGGATGTGGCTCTGGTCGGAGATGCTCACGGCGCGTGCCTCGTCCGGAGGGGTGGTCTGGTCTGACAAGTGTGTGCGGGGGCGCGGAGAGAAAGACGCCGCGACCGGGCAGTGGTACAGGAATGGAGTATCGACAGCCGGAGGGGGTAGATTAAGGGGAGTTCGGAAGTCGGTCTATGTGAAAATTCTTAGTTCACGGAGGTGGTCGCTCATGTCGGTCGATCGGCGGGCCGATGCCAATGGAGCGTTTGGGACCCAGACCACTGGACGCCCCGGGCGTATGCCCCACACCAACAGAACGCGCAGAAGTCTGCGATCAAGGAACCGCGCTATGGCCATCGAGATTCAGGCCGTCGAGAAGCAGCTGAACAACCCTGCGTTTGAGGTTCAGCTTCGCGAGGCCCTGGCGGCGTGGGAGAACGCGCCGCAGGACCTGATCGACAAGACGGTGGCGTTCGTCCTGCACCTGCGTGACGAACTGGTCTCGCTCTGCCGCGAGATTGACGACGGCGAGCAGATCGAGCAGACGCTGGCGATCAACTACATAGAGCTCAAGAGCCGGTGGATCGCGATCAACACCCGTGTGAACTACCAGACTTTCCGTACCGGAAAGTGCGATGTTGAGTCGGCGTTTCGCGGGACCGGGGTGAGCATGTTCCTGGCCGAGGTCGAGACGCTGATCAGCCAGGACGACATCTCGAAGATCACCGATTTCCTTGCACAGCCCATTCGACGCGCAGCCTGAGTTCGAGCGGCGTCACACGTCCCGCGGTTTGGTGCTGCGTGCGGCACCGGGCAATAAGCGAACAGATCCGCACGCGCACGAAAGGGTTCTACCCATGATGGATGCAACTGACGGAGCACTCCAGGAGCAGCTCGAAGCTCTGTACGCAGAGCGTGAGTGGCTGGCGGCCGAGACCGGCTGCTACGACGCCGAAGACGTCGTGAACATGATCCGCAATCTTGAGGCACAGGTGTGCGACTTTGTCGCCACCTACGGCAGCCGCACGCCGGTGTCCGACGCCAGCGTCGGTCAGCTGCTGAACTATGTTCAGGAGCTCAGCGGCCAGCTCGACGGCATGTTTAGCGAGAAGACGGTGACCTTCGAGATGCAAGACGACAAGCCCGTCGTTCGCGCATCGTGGAAGGAAGTCAATAACAGCAACGGCAATACCAACACCAACAAAGGAGCCAACCAGTGAGCAGCGCCAATATGCTTCGTGACCGTATGTCCAACCGCACCTCGGCCCCTTCGAACCCCGGTTCGTTCGTGCCGCAGGAGATCTTCAGCCAGCTCGGCTCGCTGACCCGCGCCGATGCGGACAGCTGCGACTTCGGCGTCATCAAGCTGGATGACACCGGCAAGGTGCTGATGGTCAACCGCTACCAGTCCGAGCTGGGCTGCGTTCCGGTGCCGCAGTTCGAGAACAAGCACTACTTCACGCAGATTGCCCCCTGCACCAACAACGGCCTGTTTTTCGGCGCCTTCCGCAAGGGCATCGCCGCGGGCTCGCTGAACATCGCGTTCCCCTACACTTTCACCTTCAAGCTCAAGCCCACCAGCGTGCGGATCCACATGTACCGTGATCCGGCCAGCCGCACGAACTGGGTCTTCTGCCAGCGCGCCTGATGCGCTGCGAGAGCAGTGACGAAACATCGGGCGTGCTGCAGAAATGCGGCACGCCCGCTTCGATTATGAGCACACAGATCCAGCGAGCCAGCGGAGCGGCGACGACCCCGGATGACGACCAGTGCCCCTGGCGGCGACGGCTGCGGGCGAGTCTGTTCATGAAAGCCGACCCGATCTTCGTCTTCCCGGAGCGGATCATCCCCGGGGCATCGGTGTGGCGCGGGGCCCGGCTGTGGACGCTCGCCTTCAGGGCAGCGGGGCTTCAGCGGGGGGATCGGGTCATTCTGGCTCTGGAGCCGTCGCCGGCATTCCTGATGGTGCTGGTTGCCGCGCTGTGGGACGGGCTGACACTGGTGCTGGCATCGCCGGAGGCGGCAAACCGAAGCGAGGAACTGCTTGACGAGATGGACGCCAGGCTGATGGTGGGCGGCAGCGGCCAGCACTGTGTTGTGCCGGATGCCGACAGCGGACCGCCGGAGGTCATCGACGGGCTGCGGACCTGCCGCGGCGAGCGGACGCCTGATGTGTGCATGATGCTGCGGACCAGTGGGACGACGGGCGCCGGCAAGTGGATGGCGCTGTCGACGCGGAACATCATGAGCGTGCTGGAGTGCCACATTCCGCTACTGGGATTCGGCGAAGCGATTCCGGTGGACGCCGATGCGGAGGTCGAGGAGGCCAGCGGCGGCAACGGCGCGGTGATGCTGTCGCTGCTGCCTTGGCATCACGCCTTCGGGCTGATCATCAACCTGCTGCCGGCGATGTTCGGCGGGGCGATGATCGTGCGGGAGGCGTCGAACGGTCGTGATGCGGGATCCATCCTGCGTGCCGCCGAGACGTACCGGCCGACGCATGTGTCCATGGTGCCGCTTCAGGCCGAGCGATTGGCCGAGCTGCCTGAGGGCCGTGAACTTCTGGCGAGCCTGACCGGCGGGATCGTCGGCGGTGCTCAGGTGCGGCCGGATCTGGCGGCTCTGCTGGCTGAGACGAACCTTCGGGCGGGATACGGGCAGACGGAAGCGGGGCCGGGCATCAGCCTGGGCGAGCCGGGTGTGTGGTGCGGCGGGTATCTGGGGCAGGTGCTGGGCTGCCGCACGAGGGTGAACAGCGATGGTGTGCTGGAGGTGCGGGGTCCGAACGTGTGCATCGGCCACTGGACGAAGGGGCGGCTGCAGCGGCTGGACCCGGACCGGTGGTTGAACACCGGCGATGTGGTTCGTGCGGCGACGGTCGGCGGCCCTGACGGGCTTGTCTTCCTGGGGCGGGCGGACTCGAACATCAAGCTGTCGAACGGGCGGCTTGTGGAGGTGGGGCTGATCGAAGACGCCATCATGCGCGCGGTGCCGGGTGTGCGAGAGGCGTGGATTGCTTCGCCGGATGGGCACACGCTGATGGTGGGTGTGGTAGTGGCCGCGGGTGCCGAGATGCCTGAGCGGGGTGTTGTTGCGGCGTGCCTGGGGCCGCTGGCAGACCGATTCGGCGGGTTGGTGCGGCTGGATCAGCGGACGCTGCCGCTCACGGGCAAGGGTGCGGTGGATCGGAGTCGTCTGGGTGCGGTGATGCCGGCTGCGACGGCGGCCTAGCGGTGTGATAGAACAAGCAGCATCACAGGAGCGTGCGTGCGCGGAGAACCGACCGCCGCCGAGCTGTCGGCGAGCGGGTGGGGTGTTGTGGTGTCAAGCAGCGGCCGCATCCGGTGCTGCTGTTCGGTGGTTCAGGCCGCTTGGTCGGGGTTCAGCCAGGTGTTGCCGGTCCAGCCGTTCTGGTCATAGTCGGCCATGCACTGGTCGACCATGTCCTTCATGGACTTCATGGAGCCGCTGCGTTCGGCCTCGTGCAGAACGGCTAGGCGGGTGTCTTCCCAGCCGCCGGCGTAGTTGCGTTCGTAGAGCTCATGGCGACCGCCGAACTCGGTGCCGATGCTGTCCCAGAGGAGCTTGAGCATCTTGATGCGCTGGACGTGGCCGATGTCATGGCTGCCGCGGACGTAGCGACGGAGGTAGGGCTCAAGCTCGGGCGAGATCAGGTCGCTGACGGTGGAAGGCAGGTAGATCAGACCGCTGGTGATGGTGCGCTGGATGATCTCGCGGATTCGGGCGTAGGTGTCGGGTCCGAAGACGTTGTAGTTCATGGCGGCCCGGCGCTCGGGCAGGACGGCGTCGCCCTTCCACGGGTCGGGGTTGTGGACCATGGCGTTGGAAAGCGACCAGATGAGGTTTCGCTGGGCGACGACTTCGCCCAGGAGGGTCAGGTTGCCGCGGTACTCGTCACCGCCGACAACGTGGAGGCACTGGGCCAGCAGGCCGGTCAGGAAGTCAAGCTTGACGGCCAGGCGTGTGCAGCCGTGGAAGAGGAAGCCGTTCATGAAGCCCGAGCCCAGGAAGAAGTTGCGGATCCGCTGGGGGTCGCGGTAGATCAGCACGTCTTCCCACGGGATAAGGACATCATCGAGGATGAGGATGGCGTCGTTTTCGTCGAAGCGGGAGGAAAGCGGGTAGTCAAACGGTGAGCCGGCGCGGTGGGCCGCGTGCTCGTAGGACGCGCGGCAGATGAGCTTGACGCCGGGTGCGTTGATGGGCACCATGAAGGCCAGCGACATGTCGAGATCTTCAGTGGCGGTCTTGGATGTCTGGCCGATGAAGTTGTAGTGGCAGAAGGCCGAGGAGGTTGCGACGACCTTGGCACCGCTGACGATGATGCCGGCATCGGTCTCGCGCTTGGCATGGACGAAGACGTCCTTGACCTCCGCCACGGGGCGCTGGCGATCGATCGGCGGGTTGACGATCGAGTGGTTCATGAACGGCAGGGTTTCCTGCGCGAGCTTGTACCAGCGGCGGGCGTTGTCGGCGTAGGGGCCGTAGAACTCCGGGTTGGCGCCCAGGGTGTTGCTGAACGAGGCCTTGTAGTCGGGGGCACGGCCCATCCAGCCGTAGGTCAGCCGCGACCAGTGGGCGATGGCGCCGCGGGCGGCGATGAGATCCTCACGGCTGCGCTGGACGCGGAAGTAGCGGTGGGTGTACCCGCCGGAGCCGGTGTCGGTGGCGCAGGTCATGACGTCGCGCGTGGCCGGGTCGTGCAGGGCGTCGTAGAGCCGGCCGATGGAGCGCACGCTGTTGCGGAGTGCGGGGTGGGCGGTGACATCGGCGATGCGCTGGCCATCGAAGTAGACATCGCGGCCGTCGCGGAGACTGGCCATGAACTCGGCCCCGGTGTAGGGGCGGGTGGAGTCGGCGATGCAGTCTTCGGGGCGGGCGTGGGAGCCGAGTGCGCCGGGCATGGGTTGTCTCCGAGCGATGGTCTGTGGGCGTGATCGGGCGGGTTGAGGGCAGATCGGGGGAGAACGCAGGTTCAGGCGAACCGGCCGGTCTGGTGCTCGGGCAGGAAGAGCTCGAACATCAGTTTGTCGATCTGCAGCAGGCCAGCGCGGTTGATGCCAAGGCGATCGCCGGAGATGTCCAGGACGCCCCGCTGGCGGAAGGTCTCCAGGGCGGAGGCGAAGCGGACACGCGGGTCGATGCCGAACTTCTCGGTAAAGGCGCGGATGCTGACACTGCCGGCCTTGAGCTGAAGTGCGAGCTCGCGGATGTAGTTCTCATCGCGTGAGAGCGGGTAGGCCCGGTAGGTGGCCATGCCGGTGTTGTTTACGGCGTCGATGTACGGGTTGAAGTCGTGCTGGTTCTGGTAGTTGATGCCGCTGATGTGGCCGAAGCTGGAGACACCGACGGAGAGCAAGTCGGTGCCGTTGAACAGGCCAGTGCGGTAGGCAAACTCCGTATCTGGCTTGCGAACGACGGTGGTGGCGGTGGCCACGGTGTAGCCGGCCTTCTGGAACTCACCGAAGGCGTAGTCGACCCAGCGACGTTTGGTTTCCCAGTCGGCCACGGGGGCGACGAGGGTTCCCTCGGCCTTCATGCGCTGGTAGATCGTTGTGTTGTACGGGATCTCCATCTGGTAGATGGTGACCGAGTCGGGCTCCAGCTCGATGGTGCGGGCGACGGTCTCGGCCCACCTGGCCTCGTTTTCCTCGACCATGCCGGCGATGAGATCGATGTTGATCTGCGGGAATCCGACTTCACGGGCGAAGGCGTAGGCGCGATAGGCCTCTTTCGAACGGTGGGCGCGGCCGTTGATCTCCAGGATGTGATCGTCGAGGTGTTCGATGCCCAGGCTCAGGCGCGTGATGCCGAGTTCGCGCAGAGCGCGGAGCTTGAGTTCGTTGAGTGTGCCGGGCTCGCCTTCAAAGCCGATCTCGCGGGCGTTGTCCCAGGGCAGCAGATTGCGCATCCCGGCAAACAGCCCGGTGAGCTGATCAACAGAGAGGTAGCTGGGCGTGCCGCCGCCGAAGTTAATGAAGCTTGGCGTGCGGCCGCCGATGACCGGCTTGCTGCTGAGGGTGCGCAGCTCGGTGAGCAGGGAGTCGATGTAGCGGCGGATCTCCGAGGAGTTCTTGTCGGTGTAGACGCGGAAGTAGCAGAAGTGGCAGCGTTTGCGGCAGAAGGGAATGTGGGCGTAGAGGCCGAGATCAACACCGGGGACCGGCGGACGCTCCATCGCCTGGTGCAAAGCCCCGATGTGGTCGGGCTTCCAGAAGCCAAATGGCGGGTAGTTGGCAACGAAGTAGTTGCCGACTGTGGTTTCCTTGGGAGTCTGTGAGGGCGAGCAGCTCTCTGTCGAGGGCTGGGGCGTGATCACGGGCAGAGAGATGGTGCTCATGGATTGCTCACCGGGCGATTGGCGAGGAGGTGACGGCGTGCATGGAGTGAGTCATGCGCTGGCGCGGCGGTAGGGGGACGCCCGTGTCGCAGGTATCGGCCATCGCCGGCAAGGCCTTGATGTCGATAGGGCCTTGCCCTTGCGCGGCGGTGCCTCGATTGCGGGAAGCTCCGGATTGCGCGTGGCCGGTGCGCACGCTGTGCGCTGCGGCGATGAGGGGATGAGTGCACCGCCGGACTGCGAGCTGGGGTGAATGCCCCGCTGCGAGCTCGGCCGTCGCGATGGCGACGAGTGAACTCCCCGGGGCGTTTGCACCACCATGGGGTTTTCCATGAGCCAGTCTGAAACGTGGCGGTGCGGCGGACCGATTCGAGGAAGAGCGGAACGTGCGCTCCTGGCGATTGCCCAGGCGGCATCGGGGTTGCGTGGAAGCCGCCAGAGCAAGCGAGCGGGGAACGCGCAGGGGTCGCGGAAGCCGGATTGGAAGGCAAGGAAAGACACGATGGCACGGACGACAATGCAGACGACTGAAACCAGCACCCCCCCCAGCACTTCGATCGCGGAGTTCAAGAACGATGCGCAGCACGCAGAGCGTGCGGGCGGTGCTCCGATCAGCCAGCTCGCCAGCACCGGTGCGGGGGTGATCCTGCAGATCGGCCGCGGCAGCACGCTGACAGCCGAGCGGGTCGAGGCCTTTGCCAGGGATGTGTCATCGCGTGTCCGTTTCACCGATGCGTCGCGTTCGGCGATGGCCGACTCCGCCGAGTGGCTCGGCAGGGCGACTCGGCGCGGTGACGCGATCTACGGACTGACCACGGGCTTCGGCCCGCACGTCAAGTACGCGGCCGATAGCGATGCGAACAAGCAGGGTGAGGGGTTGATCTGCCATCTGGCTGCCGGGTGCGGCGCGCTCGCCAGTGCTGAGGTGGTGCGGGCGACGATGGTGATTCGGGCCCACACGATCGGCCTCGGCGGGTCAGGCATTGAGCATGCTGCGGCGGATGCGTTTGTTGAACTGATGCACAGCGGGCTGATCCCGGCGGTGCCGGAGGTGGGGTCAGTCGGTGCCTCAGGAGACCTGATCCCGCTCTCGCATATCGCCCGCGTGCTGCTGGGCAGCGGAAAGGTGGTGACCGATGGGAAGGCCAGCCCCTGCGGCGTGCACTTGGCCGCGGCGGGGATTGAACCGATCCAACTCAGCGGCCGAGACGCTCTGGCGCTAGTCAACGGTACCGCGTTCATGACGGCGTACGCCTCGCTGGCGCTGGCTCGGGCCGAGCGGCTGGTGCAGCGGGCCGAGGAGATCACGGGGTGGATGTACCGGCTGCTGGGCTGCCGCGAGCAGGCCTTGGATCCGCGGCTGCACGTGGCCCGCGGGCATGCCGGCCAGTGCCGAAGTGCGGCGACGATTCGGGCTGAAGCCGAGCGTTACGGGGCGTGGGAGGATGCCAGCCGGCCGCTGCAGGAGGTGTACTCGCTGCGGTGTGCCCCGCAGTTCCTTGGTGCCTGCCGCGACCAGTTGACGTACGCCCGGCAGACCATCGAGCGCGAACTCAACGGTGTGAACGACAACCCGCTGATCGCCGGGCCTGATGCCGGGTGCGTGCTGCACGGCGGCAACTTCCAGGGTCAGCAGATCGCCTTTGCCAGCGACATGATCAACACGGCGACGGTGCAGGCCGCGATCCTCGCCGAGCGGCAGTTGGATGTGCTGTGCAACCCGGACCTTTCGGGTGGGCCGCTGCTGCTGGCGTGGAACCCCGGGGCCACCAGCGGCTTTGCCGGTGCCCAGATCACCGCGTCTTCGCTGATTGCCGAACTGCGGCAGCACCAGGGCCCTTGCGCCACGGCCAGCGTGCCGACCAACGGGCGGAACCAGGATGTGGTCTCCATGGGCACCATGGCCGCGCGGCATGCACTGGCCCAGACTGAGCGGCTGGCTGCGGTGCTGGCCATCGCCGCCATGGCGACGGCACAGCTGAACTACCTGCGGCGGAAGGGACGGGCGGAGGGCAAGGCGGTGCAGAACCCCGCGTGGTTCCCCAGCTTCGTGCCTGTGAATGAAGACCGGCCGCTGTTTGAAGATATCGAGCGGATCGGTGCTGAGTGGCTGCGGGCGTAATGCGGAGTGCGGTCTGAAGCAACAAGGTGGGCCGATTCGCAGCTCCTGAGCGGCTTACAGGTTGCACAAGTGCTGCACGCGCGGTAAACTCCCGGTGATTGGCACTGGGAGCACCCGATGAAACGAACTGTTGCGTGCGGATTGGTGATGGGTCTGGCGATGCTGTGTGGCGGGCTGGTGGCCTGCAACGCTTCAAACCCCGGTTTGACTGACCGTGAGAAGCCATCTGACGCCAAGGGCGCGGGGGCGAGCCCGAACAAGGTTCGTCCGGTGGCCATGCCAGCGCTCGCCGCAACCAAACCGGTTGACTATCCCGGTATCCACAACGCGGTGACCTACGTCGATGGGTACATCTCCGGCAGCATGCCCGAGGGTGATGCCGGGTTTGATACGCTGGCTGGGATGGGCATCCGGACGATCATCAGCGTGGATGGCGCCGAGCCGGAGATAAGCCGGGCGGAGGCCAGGGGCATCCGGTACATTCACCTGCCGATCGGCTACAACGGCTTTGATGATGCCCGGCGGCTGGAACTGGTGCGGGCGACGCGGGATGCGATGGCTCAGGGGCCGGTCTACATCCACTGTCATCATGGCAAGCACCGCAGCGCGGGTGCCGCGGCATCGGTGGCGGTGGCACTTGGGCTTGCGAACCCCCAGTCGATGCTGGAGCGGATGAGGGTTTCGGGGACTGCCGCGGGGTACACCGGGTTGTGGGCCTGCGCCAGGAACGCAACGGTGCTGAGCAAGCAGGCGATCGATGCGGTGCCGGGCACGTTCGCCTCGGTGTCCAAGCCGTCGGGGTTCGTGCAGGCGATGGTTGATATGGATGTGGTGATGGAGCACCTCTATGCGATCGAGAAGGCGGGCTGGAAGGTGCCGCCGGATCATCCGGATCTGGTTCCTGCCGCGGAGGCGGGGCGGCTGGCCGACCTGCTGCGGAACAGTGCCGAGGGCGGGCGGGCCAAGAGCCAGCCCGCGGAGTTCGCTGAACTGCTCCGCCGCAACGCCCGTGAGGCGCAGGCGATTGAAGACATGCTGGCGGCCGGCGAGAAGGATGTGGCCAAGCTCTCCGCCGGGCTGAAGCTGGTGGCGGCGACGTGCAAGGACTGCCATGTGAAGTTCCGGGATGTGCCGTAACCAACCAGGGCCCGTTGGCGTGCCCGATGCAGGAGTTGAGTTTGTTCCCACAGGAGATGCCACGACCTTCGCTGTAACCGGGCGGGCAGCCCGAGGGCAGGTTTTCGTTGCGTGCCTCGCAACAGGTGATCGCTGCGTTCATGATTGGTCTGGTGGGGTTCACGCTCTTCGCGATCCTGAGTCCCGCGACACCCCCGCCAGGAGGATTGCCTCCCCCAGATGCAAACCGTTCTGGCCCAGAAGTCTGGATCATCATGGGCGGAATTGCCGCTGTCACGCTTCTTGGCGCGATAGTCGCAGCGGTGATGTTGCCGCGTCTTGCTCGGGCCCGGGCCCAAGCGACCTGGTCGGCACGGTCTTCCGATGAGGATGGCCTGAATGCAGTGATGATGGAGTATGGGCAGTCGGTGATCATGCGATCCGCGATGCTCGAGGGGGCGGGGCTGTTCGGGGCCGTCGTGATGCTGCTGGATGGCAAGCCATTGGTCCTCGCTGTTCCGGCGGCCGCTTTGGTTGGCTTGGGCTTCGTGTTTCCGACGGCCACACGTGCGGCGGGCTTCGCCAACGCGGTTGTAGAGCAATGAGGACGTAACTGCCCTTTTTCCGGGTTGTTGCGCGGGCCGGGCAGGAAGCTTGCGTCCTGTGATGCAGGATCCGCTACACTCGGCCGCCGTGTACCAATCCCTGCTGACAAAGCGTTATCTGACAAGCAAGATCATGCCCCTTCTGGCCGCCTCGGCGGTCATGCTGTGCACGGCCATGGTGCTGATTGTGTGGTCGGTGATGGGGGGGTTCCTCAACAAGCTGCTCGACAGCGGGCGGACGATGGTGGGGGACGTCTTCATTGAGTGGCCCAGCAGCGGGTTCGCCTATTACGACGAACTGATCACCGATCTGGAGAAGGACCCGCAGGTTGCCGCCGCGACGCCGATGATCGAAACCTTCGGCGTGGTGAGCCTGTCCGATGACCGGGTGGAGGGTGTGACGATCCGCGCCATTGACCCCAAGAGCTTCTCACGGGTGGTGGACTATCCCTCCATGCTGTGGTGGAAGCCGATTGAGACTCCGCTGCCCAAGGACAAGCTCAGCGAGGATCCCCGGCTGGACGCCAAGCGCAAGCAGTTGATGGCCGATGTGTACAACGACGGGCTGAAACTGGCCGAGGTACCGGGCAAAGACATGCCGGAGGTGCAGGCGGCTGTGATCGGCATTGAGATGTCGGGCTTCAGCAAGCGGCAGGACGGCGGCTTTTACGAGCCGCGGGCGTTGGTGCGGCCCAGGGCTGATGGCCAGAAGGAAGTCGTCTCACGGTGGATGCCCAACTCGCAGATCACCATCCGCGTGCTGCCGCTGGACCGGGGCGGCCGCGATATCCAGCTGGCCTCGGCCTCGGTGCCGGTGGCCAATGAGTTCCGGACCGGGATCTACGAGAACGACCGTCGGAGCATGTTTGTGCCGCTGGCGCTGGGCCAGCGGCTGCTGAAGATGGATGCGGCCCAGGCAACGGCCCCGGGCTTCAACCCGTACGACTTCCAGGGTGATGCGGGCAAGCCCGGACTGAGCACGCCGGTGGTGACCGGCGAGGACCCGGCGCGGGTGACGACGGTGCTGATCAAGGCCAAGGAGGGGACCACGGCCGATCAGCTTCGCGTCGTGGCTGACGCGGTCTACGAGAAGTTCGCGGCAAGGCACCCGGGCAAGGTGCCCTCGATCATGAGCATGCGAGAGTCTGACCTGATCAAAACCTGGGAGATGCGGCAGGCGACGTTCATCGGCGCGGTGAAAAAGGAAACGTCGCTGGTGCTGCTGATCCTGTGCTTTATCTCACTGACGGCCAGCTTCCTGATTCTGGCGATCTTCTGGGCGATGATCAGCGAGAAGACCAAGGACATCGGCATCCTCCGCTCGCTGGGTGCCTCGCGGGCGGGCATCGCGTGGATCTGGCTGCGGTACGGCATCGCCATCGGTGTGGCGGGCTCCATCAGCGGCTTTGGTCTGGCGTATCTGATTGTGACCAACATCAACTCCATCCATGAGTGGATGGGCACCGCGCTGGGACTGTACATCTGGGACCCGCGGGTGTACTACTTCACGGAGATTCCCAGCCGCGTGGAGACCAGCAAGGCGGTGGTGGTGCTGACCGGCGGCGTGCTGTTCTCGCTGTTCGGGGCGCTGATCCCGGCGATCCGGGCGGCCAGCCTGGACCCGGTGCGAGCACTGCGGTTTGAGTGATGCCGGCAGCGGCGGGAGAACGGGCCGAGGGCACGGTGTGCGGATCTGGACGATGCGATTTTCTGGAACTCTGCGGTATGAGCAACGCTGAACAACCCATCCTGATGGCCCGCGGCATCTACAAGACCTACCGGCTCGGCAAGGTCAGCGTGCCGGTGCTGCGCGGTGTGGATGTCACCGTGCCGGAGGCTTCGTTTCTCGCCATCCTGGGCGCATCGGGCTCGGGCAAGAGCACGCTGATGCACCTGTTCGGCGGGCTGGACCGACCGGACCGGGGCGTGCCCGGTGCGGCCGGTGATGCGGCCAAGACCGGCCAGGTGCTGTTCCGCGGGACCGACATCGCCACCTTCTCCGCGGCACAGGCGGATACCTATCGGCGGCAGAGCGTGGGTTTCGTGTTTCAGTTCTACCACCTGCTGCCCGAACTGACGGTGGTGGAGAACGTGATCATCGCCGCGATGATCCGCCACGGGCGGTTTGGCTATCCCGCAGCAGATGTGGACAAGCGTGCCCGGGAACTGCTGACGACCTTTGGTCTGGGCCACCGGCTCGGGCACAAGCCGGCGGAACTCTCCGGCGGTGAGCGGCAGCGCGTCGCCATCGCCCGGGCACTGATCAACGAGCCGCCGGTGCTGCTGGCCGACGAGCCGACCGGCAACCTGGACCGCGTCACGGGCGGGCAGATCCTCGACCAGCTTGAGGAGTACCGAAGGGCCAAGCGGCTGACGCTGGTCATGGTCACGCACGATCAGGAGATCGCCGCGCGGGCCGATGCGGTGATCCGGCTGGTCGATGGCAAGGTGGTGGGCCAGATGCCGGCGGCGGCTCTTGCTGGTGGCTGAAGCAGCGGGCAGGCCGCGTCAATCGTGGCACGCAAACGCGGGCACTCAGTTCGACGGTGCCGGTTGCACCGGAATGCTGGTGCGGCGGACGCCCCGCGACGGAATCGCGGCTCGATCGCCGAGGAGCGGGGAGGCCACGGAGATTGCGGACCGAGCGTTGGCGGTGTTGCCGCCGCGAGCGGGGGAATCGGAACTCGATCGGGGCACGGCCGCGACAGGTATCGGGGAGCGTCCCTGGCTGATGGCATCGCGAGCACCCGAGCGGACCAACTGCTGGATGAAGGCCTGGTAGCGGCGGTCAAAAGCGTCAGGATCGCGGTCGAAGTACGCGCGAAAGACGGCGATGCCCTGGCGGCGGGCCAGCAGGCCGGCACGTTCGTTCATGCTCAGGGCGCCTGCGACGGACTGGCTCAGCCGTCCTGCCTGGGCATCGGTCAGCAGCCGCTGCAGGGCTGGCCGGTAGGTGCCGCCGTCGCCTTCCCGCAGGAAGTGCACCAGGGCCCAAAGCTGGGCGTAATAGGTCACCGCGGCATCGCCGGGTTCCTGAATCAGCCGCTGCGGCGAGGTCTCGATGAGCTCGCGCACACTTTTGAGCCGCCCACCAGCGAAGGCCGTGCGGAGTTGGTCGAATCGTTCGAGATTTGCCCAGGGCATGAAGGCAACGGACTGGTCCTGCCAGCGGTGGCCTTCCATGTAAGTGGCGATGCCTTCCTCGATGAACACTGGCATGGGCTCGGCGAAGGTGCGCTGGGTGTACTGGTGCCAGCCCTCGTGCGAGGCCACATAGAAGGTTGAGCCGATACCGATATCAAACAGGAACGCTCGGCCTCCGATGGCGAAGCCGCCGGCAGTGATGTTGAGCATGTCGCGGCCCTGATTGCCCAGGACCGAGAGCGTGATGTCCTTCCACTGCTGCCGCGAGCCCATGACGAAGGACTCCATCCGTCCTGGCGGCGGGGGAAGGGGTGAGTCGCCCGTGAGCGAGGTGCGATAGGCCGTCAGGGCCTGCTCCAGAAAGCGCGGCACCCGGTCGATGATCGCCGGGTTGGTCTCGGTGGTGTAGATGGCGAAGTTGTCGGTGGAGATGATGCGGCCGTCATGTTCGCCAAAGTTCCACGGGGTTACTGACCGGATCTCACCAGCGGCAAAGACTGCCGCCGAAGGGGTGCCGGCCTGCGGGGCCGGCGATGTTGAGGCCGTGCCGGTGCAGCCCGATGGCAGCAGAAGCGTGAGCGGAGCCACAGCGCACAGCGCAAGCACCACCGCCGCGGATGGGCGGCGGCGACGGGGCGGCGGGCTATCCGTGCGGTGGGTCATTTCATCGAGGAAACGTGCTGCGGGCGGGGTCTCGGCCAGAGCGGGCAAAGATGCCTCCTGATTGGCTCCGGGCCAGCGGACTGGGCGAAATGCCGCCGCTGGCCCGCACTCCGGACGAGTTATCGGGAGCCCCGCAGCGGAGTGCCCGAACGACAGGATCGCTCAGCCCAGCTTCGCAAGCGACGCCTCCGCCGCGGCGGCCTCGGCGGTCAGTCGCGCAAGCTCCGCCTTGGACTGCTCGACGAGCTTGGCCGGCGCCTTGTCGGCGTAGCCCGGGTTGGCCAGGCGTGCCTCGATGACCCCGGCGGACTTGCGTTTCTCGGCGATGAGCTTGGTCAGCCGCTCTTTCTCGGCACCGGTGTCCAGTGCCACCGCTTCATGAGCCAGGTTCGAGAGCTTCAGCTCGCTGGAGGCGAAGTTGAGTGTGGCTGCTGGCTTGCTCGCGTCGGCCGGAGCACTGGTGATGGCCTCGAGCTGGCACATGATCATGACGACCGGCTGCAGATCGCCGAGCTGCGCGATCATCGGTGCCGGGGCGTGGAGGGTGATCTTGCGTTTGGGCTGGACGGCCGAGGTGGCCCGTGCGTTGTTGATGGTGCTTGCCAGCTCCTGGGCGAACTTGAAGTGTGATTCTGCCGCGGGATCGCGGAGGGTGCCGTTGACTTCCGGCCAGTGCGCCGTTGCCAGCAGCTCGCCGGTGCGGGCATCGCCCAGTGTGATTCCGGAGACCGGCCGCGTGCGGATCTGGCGGGTGCGCTCGTAGATCGCCTCGGTGACGAACGGGGCGATGGGGTGCAGGAGGCGGATAATGACCTCCAGTGCGTGGGCCAGCACGGCCTGCTGGGCGGGGCTGGTCGCCACGGTGGGCTTGATGCACTCCAGGTACCAGTCGCAGAAGTCGCGCCAGAGCAGGTCGTACATCGCGGTGGCGTAGTCGGCATACTCGTAGTTGGCCAGGGCGGCGTTGACCGCCTCGGTCGCGGCGCACAGCCGCGAGAGCATCCAGCGATCGACTTCCGTCAGCTCGGAACGCTCGACTCGCTCGCCGCCTGAGGGGCCCGCTTTCTCGAGGATCTGCAGCGTGAAACGAGCGGCGTTCCAGAGCTTGTTGCAGAAGTTGCGGCCGGCATCAAACTTGGGGCTGCTGTTCTTGCCGGTGCGGCTGTCCTTGGACACCGGCAGGCGGAGGTCCTGCGTCTGCGTGGCCATCGCCGCCAGCGTGTAGCGCATGGCGTCGGAGCCGTGGGAATCGATGATGTCCAGCGGGTCCACGCCGTTGCCCAGGGACTTGCTCATCTTGCGTCCCTTCTCGTCCTGGATGACCGCGTGGACAAGAACATCGGAGAACGGCAGTCGACCGCGGCCGCCCCCGTGTCCCGAGTCCTGGCCCAGGAAGTAGCGGTTGAACATCACCATCCGGCTGACCCAGAGCGTGATGATCTCGCGGGCGGTGCACAGGACCGAAGACGGATTGAACGCCTCCAGGAGGCCGGCGTTGCCGGCGAAGGCCTGCGGGTTCGGCCAGCCCAGGGTTGACAGCGGCCAGAGTGCCGAGGAGAACCATGTGTCGAGCACGTCCTCATCGCGCGTGAAGCCGTGCTTCTCGAGATACGCACCGATGGCCTCGGCCCCAGCGGGGTCACGCACGCAGATGTACAGCGGCTTGCCGCTGGACAGGGCGGCCAGCGACGCATCGATCACGCCCTTGAGCGTGGCCGGCGCGGACTGATCACCGTGTGCGACGGCGACCTGGTCCTCGGACCAGAAGCCCAGGTTGGCCAGCACGAGCCCCGCCGAGGCGGCCTCAGTCAGCATGGCCGCGAACGACTGCTGTGATGCGGGCGTGAACGTGCGGCTCCACACGGGGATCTGGTGGCCCCACCACAGCTGGCGGCTGATGCACCAGTCCCGGATGTTGTCGTGCCAGCTTTCGTAACTCTTGGCGTAACGGGCGGGGATGAACCGCAGTTTGCCATCACCAGGTGCCGCCCCGTGGGCGGTGTGGCCGTTGTGCTGCGGGTGGCTGCGCTGGTCCTGCACCAGCGCAGCGTTCGCCGCCGCGGCCAGACGCGGATCGGTGACCTTCACGTACCACTGGTCCGAGAGATAGGGCTCGACGACGGCCTTGGAGCGGTCGGAGTGCTTGACACTGTGGCGATAGGGCCGGATGGACTCAACCAGGCCGCGGGCATCTAACTCCTTGACGACCATTTTTCGCGCTTCATCGCGCTTCTTGCCGACGAACATCCCCGCATCGCCGATGTCACTCCAGCCGTGTTCGTCGCTGATGCTGGCATCCGGAGCCATCACGTTGATCACTGGCAGGTCGTGCCGGCGTCCCAACTCGTAGTCGTTGGTATCGTGCGCGGGCGTGACCTTCAGGAAGCCGCTGGCGAACTCTGCCTTTGCGTCGGCCGCATCCTCGGTGCGGCCCAGCTGCAGGGCGATGGCCTTGGGCAGCACCACGTAATCGTCCTTGACGATCGGGATCACCCGGCCGACCAGCGGAAGCTCGACAAAGAAGCCAGCCAGTGCCGCGGCACGCGGATCGTGTGGGTTGATGGCCACGGCGGTATCGCCGAAGTACGTTTCCGGCCGCGTCGTTGCCACGGTGATGGTGGCCTGGGCGTCGGCTGGGTGTGCCTCGGCACCCGGGTAGCCGCGGCGGGCGAGTTCGCCCCAGGTCACGGGGCGTGCATCGTCGCCGCCGAGCTTGCCCTTGCTCTCAAGGTGGCGGAACGTCAGGCCGGGGCGAGCGGGCTGCACCAGCGGGTAGCGGAGGTACCAGAACGACGTGTCGACTTCTTCGTCGTAGCACTCATCATCGGCCACGGCGGTCTGCAGCGCGGGGTCCCAGTTCACCAGCCGCTTGCCGCGGTAGATGAGCCCGTCGCGGAAGAGGCGGAAGAAAGCCTCGTACACCGAGCTGACGCACTGAGGGTCCATTGTGAAGCGCTGGCGATCCCAGTCGCACGAGCACCCCATGGCCTTGAGCTGGCCGGTGATGGTCGCTTCGTACTCGTCCTTAAAGGCCTGGATCTTGGCGACGAACGCCTCGCGAGTGAAGTCCTTGCGGCGCTTGTTCTCGTCCTTGGCGACGCGTTTTTCCACCACGGCCTGGGTGGCGATGCCGGCGTGATCCGTCCCGGGCATCCAGAGCGTCTCAAAGCCGCGCATGCGATGGGCGCGGGTCAGCACATCCTGCAGGGTGTTGTTCAGCGCATGGCCCAGGTGCAGGGCCGCGGTGACGTTCGGCGGGGGGATGAAGATGGCGTACGGACGGGCCTTGCCGCTGGTCACGTTCGACGGCGTGGGGTGCCAGGCCTTGGAGGCCTCCCACCGGGCGCGGATGCGCGGCTCATGGTCGGCAGGGGTGTAGGTCTTGGGCAGTTCGGCCATGGAGCCGGCGGCTGCTGAGGGGTTGGACTGGGCGGCATTCTCAGGAGAGGACATAAGGACGGAGGGTACGGTGGCTGCCGGGCCGATGAGGCCAAAACACCAGACAGCCAATGCCGCAGGGCCGGGCTGGCGCGAGGTAAACCGGGTTGTGCGGGCAGGTCACTGGACGCTGAGTTCGACATCGTCAAAGTGCACAGCGCCGGCAGCGGAGGCGGGCTGGCTGACGCGCAGCAGCAGGCGGGTTGTGGCGGTGCCGGGCGGGGCAGTGGCTGTCAGCGTGACCTGGGCGTACTGGTCGCACGGGGTTGAGGCGTTGCCTGCCAGCACGGTCGAGGTCGAGATGATCGCCCCGGCCGCGTTGAGGAACCTGAGGTTGAGTGTCGCGGTGTTGGCCCCGGTGAAGCGGTCGGCACAGCGCTGGCGGGCCCAGACCCGGGCGGTGATGGTGCGGCCGGCCCTGATGTCAAAGTCCTGATACGCCCCGGATTCGTTCGCGCCGCCGGTGAACTGGCCGTAGATCTTCAGTGCCGATCCATCGTTGCGAGGGGCTTCGCTGCTGCGGGAGACGTTGCCGATCGTGTTGCCGTACAGCGTCCACCGCGTGATGGGCCCGCTTGGGGCGGCCGCATCGAAGCCCGGATTCACGACGATGGTCCGCGGCGAGCGACCCGCCATCAGCTCGGCCTCGCGTGCACGGAGCGGGAAGGCAACGGCCTGCTGGTCATTGGAATCGATGGTACCGCTGGCGTTGACGTCCTGATTGGTAAGACTGATCCGGTACAGATCGTCGATGGAGAAGCGTCCGTCGGAGTCAAGATCGGCCGTGGCCAGGCCCGGGAGGCGATAAACGGTGACGTAGTCGACCAGATACTGGAATGTCTGGTTCTGGGCGGCAGTCGCGGCGGGCGTGAGCGCAGAGCTGTATGCGGCCGTCCAGTTTGAGTCCGGTGCCCAGAAGTTCAGCCGCACGCTCATGGCATCGTTGGGAACTCGGTCGGTTCGTTCGAAGACAAGCTGGCCGTTGACCAGCCAGCGAACCCGGTTTGGGTACCACTCCACACGGAGCGTGTTCCACTCGCCAAGTACGACCGTGTCGGGCAGGCCGACGAGCACCGGTGAGCCGGCGCCGAGAAACTCATCAACGTACACGTTGGTGGAGACGACCGGTTGTGTGCGCCCGACGAGCTGATTGGTCAGGAACTCCCAGTCAATCTCGTCCTGCTGGCGGACGCCGCCGCCAAGGTCTCTAAAAACGTACGAGAAGAGGCTGGTCACCAGGCCCCGCGGCAGATTGGCGGCCGGTTTGACGCGAGCCTCAAAGGCGAGTCCGGTGGAGACTGGGAAGTACTGGTTGGTTTCGATCTCCACGCCGCGGAAGGTGCCGGGCGTGGCAGAGTTGAAGGTGTCGAACGTCAGCACTGCGGCGCCGCCGACGACGGCGATTGGTGAGGTGGCGAGGCGAAGCTGGGTGCGGCCGAGGAAGTAGGAGGTGGCTGGCCCTGTCCACTTGGTGCGATCAATGTTCGGGCCGTCGATGTTAAAGCCGTCATGGAACAGGACGGTCTGCGCGAGAGCGGGTGAAGTTATCCACATCCAAAGCACAACAACGGACAGCCACCAGGCATGCGGACTGATCCGCGGCACCCCGATTTGAGGAGTTCTGCGGGGGGTCGTGTTGAAGGTTCTAGAACGGTTCACGCTGAAAGATAACCCATGGCGGGCTGGCGGCAAAGAAAGTCATGGAACGACTTGCGTAACTGTTACACGCGGGGTATATTTCATTTCAAGCAGAACCGCGAAAACGCTTTCGACTGCGGTTCTTGAGCGTTTCTGCATTGCACAGCGCGGCGTACGGAGCATCCTTGAAATACGTTCCATTCATCCTATCGCTGGCGGCCCCATCACTGGTTCTATGTTTGTTTGGGTCGTCGGCGGTCTGTGCGGCTGAGCGGCTTGATGCCGCGGCGGGCACTGCGGAACTGGTCAACGTGGCAGCCGAGCGTCGCTTCTCCGTGGAAGCGGATGCCAAGGGTGTCTGGTGGTTCAAGGACGGCCAGACGGGCAAGCGGTTCCTCTCTATCGGCATCAGCAACGTCAACCCGGTGGCCTTCCGGCCCAAGGACGGGTCGAGGTACTACAACGCTCCGGTGGCCCAGTTCGGTGGTGATGTGGCGGCCTGGTCGACGGCGACCCGCAAGCTGCTGCTGGATCACGGTTTCAACACCCTTGGTTGCTGGTCGGGTCCGGACATCGCAGACGGTCAGGGGCTGTATCGCACGGTGGTGCTCTATCTGACGGGGTATGAGGATGACCGCTGCCTTGAGCCGCTGCGTCCCGACCTCGAGAAGAAGATGCGGGAGAACCTCAAGGACCGCATCAGCAAGTTCCCCGATCGCAAGAACGTGATCGGCGTCTTCTATGACAACGAGATGCCGTGGTTCGGCCGCAACGGCTGGGATGATCTGCCCACGGCGACAATGCTGGAACGCGCCTTTGAGATGAAGAAGGACGACCCCGCTCGCTCGGGTGCGCTCGCCTGGCTTAAGACGCGTCACGCGGATGCTGCGGCCTTCGCCAAGGCCTGGGGTGCCGAGGTCAAGTCTTGGGACGAGATCTCGGTCGATGTCCTCAGCCGCTGCAACACCGACGCGGCAAAGGCGGATCGGGCGGCCTTTGTTGCGATGCTGGCCGACAAGTACTACGCGATGGCCGAGAAGGTCGTGCGCTCCGAACTGCCAGACATGATGACGCTGGGAACCCGGTTTGCTGGCAACGCTCCCGACGGGGTCATCCGTGCATGCGGCAGGCACACGGACGTGACGAGCGTGAACAACTACCGCTACACGCCCGATGCGGACCGCGATCTGTTCGCCAAGTACTGGATTCTCGGCGGCAAGCCGATCATGCTCACGGAGTACTCCTTCCGCGCCAAGGAGAATCTCTCGGGTAATCCGAACACCCGTGGCGCGGGGCCGGTGGTCGCGACCCAGCAGGATCGGGCGAAGTCCTACGGCTCGGCTGTCCCGGACTACCTGAGTATGCCGGTCGTCGTCGGCGCCCACTGGTTTGAGTTTGCGGATCAGTCGCCGCAGGGGCGGTTTGATGGGGAAGACAGCAACTACGGCATCGTCTCGGTGGACAACAAGCCGTACACCGAGCTGCTCATGGCGATGAAGCAGGCGAACGCGACGCTGGAGAGCGTTCACGCCGCGGCGAAGTACACGATGCCGACGGAACTGCCCAAGCCCAAGGGCGTGGTGTATCGCCCGGGTCAGCATCCGGACCGGTCAAGCTCGCTGGACTTGCTGGCGGGCCCATGGATGCGCGATCCCGGAACGTGGAACGCCCCCGATGCCTCAATGCAGGTCAAGTTCGTCGAGAAGGCCGTTGAGCTGACGTACGTCGCGGGAACGCAGTACGGCTGCGGCTTCGACGTGTACGCCCTCCGTGGCAGCCAGCGCAAGGGCATTGTCGAGCCGGCCGCTGACTATGACGGGTATGAGGTGATCGTGGTCGATGCGACGGCCCCCAAGGGCGTGCTGATGCAGGTGACCCTGCTCGAAGCCGCGGCGGGAGCCCCTGGCCTGACCAAGTACGATGTTGGAGCGGGTGACGACGGCGAGGCGTTCATCTCTGAACCGGTTATCGGAACTGGAGAGCGGGCGACGTACCGCATCCGGGTGGCCATGCTCCGGGGTGAGACTGGTTGGGGTAACCAGGCGGGCGGCCGCGAGATCAACGCGACGGCGGTCCGGAACATCAGCATCAAACTCTCCGGCTCGCCGGCGACGGGGAAGGTGATCGTCCATGGTCTACGACTGGAGAAGTAGGTAATCCCGCCCGGCTCAGTGAGTGACTCTGGCCGGGCGTTCGGCTGACGGTAAGCGGGGGGTGGGTGTTCGGTCCTCAGGGTGTGGTTTCCGGGCTTTTTGAAGACTGAAAGCGTTTTCGTTCTTTTCTGACAGTTCCCTTGCAACGAGGCAATCCGGTGGCAAAGTAGAGTCGTAAGTAACAGTTACACGTCGCGTTACTCGACTGTCCTTTGCAGGATGCAACTCATGTCATCAGTCCGCCACATCGCGAAGAAGGTCGGCGTCTCGGTCGCAACCGTTTCGCGCGCTCTGAACAACGAGGTTGGCGTCGACCCCGCCACCCGGGAACGGATTCTCTCGGTGGCAAACAAGTCGGGTTACTCACCTTCGGTCGGCAAGCGGATCACGACGGTCGTCGGCCTGGTGTATCCCGGTGAGCCGGTTCGCCCGGACTATGGATCATTCGAGTCGGCCCTGCTCAACGGCATCCTGCGGGGCGTTGCCGAGCAGCGGTTTGATGTCAAGCTCATCAGCATCCAGCGGGACAAGATCGCGGGAGAGGCGTATACGCAGTTCTTTATGCGTAAGGGTGTCCGTGGTGTGATCCTTCGAACCGTTGATGCGCAGCGGCGAACGGTGATCGACGTCGCCTCCGAGGGTTTCCCGTCGATCGTCGTTGCCGACAGGTTCGATGAGCCGCAGGTCAACTTCATCGCGTGTGACTCGCGTGATGATTCGCGCCGCGCCGTTGAGCATCTGATTCACCTTGGCCACCGCCGCATCGCGCTGGTGATCCACAACGTCAGCGATACCGATCACCGCGACCGTCGTGATGGCTACGCCGAGGCTCACCGCGAGCACGGCATCGAGGTCGATCCTTCGCTGGCCGTCGAGGTGCACGGCGGCTCGATGGACGGCGGTTCGGCGGCCGTGACGCGGCTGCTGACGATGCCCAACCCGCCGACGGCCGTGTTCTTCACCAACCCGCTGGCGACGGTCGGCGGTCTGCGCCGCTGCCACGAACTTGGTGTGTCGGTTCCCGGTGAGCTTTCGATCGTCGGCTTCGACGACTCCGATACGCGTCAGCATACCTGGCCGGTGTATGCATCCGTGTGTCAGGACGCTTCGATGCTCGGATATGAAGCATCGCTCTGGCTCACGCGGTCGCTGGCTTCGGGTGATCGAACGCCGATGCGGCTGGTGCGTCCGACGTTCCTGGAGATCAACAAGTCGACGGCACGTCCGCCGAACGTCGCGGTACGCATTCTTCCTGATGGGTCCCGGGCCTCGTGAGCCGGGAGCCCGTTGTCGAGCAGATGGAGCAGCGAGTGAGTTTCAAGGAGTTACGAACTATGAAGAGCCGATCCAACAACGCTGCACGGACCGCCCGCCACGCCGGTTTCACGCTCATCGAACTGCTGGTGGTGATCGCAATCATCGCTCTGCTGGTGGGCATCCTGCTCCCGGCTCTGGGCAAGGCCCGCGATGCCGCCCGCGACTCGCAGTGCAAGTCCAGCCTGCGGCAGTTGGGGCTGGCGCTGACGACCTACTCCAACGATTACAAGGGCCAGTACCCGCCCGGTCTGTTCGATGCCCCCGAGCCGCTGACTGGCAAGCGCTCGATGGAGTGGTACGACGAGAACCGCATCGGCATGTACCTGCCGCAGATGGACGCGTCGAACATTCTGCCGAGCAACACCCGTTCCAACACAGTTGGTGGCGGCGTGATGACCTGTCCGAATCACCCCAACGCGGGTCGGTCGTACACCCGCAACTACTGGGCTGCGGCGGCTGGCACCTGGGAGATCCGCAACTTCCGGCTCGTCACGTACAAGCCCGGCAACGCTCCGGCGTCGATCGACCCCACTGAGAACGCCCGCGGCCGCGGCTGGGATTCCTCCGTGTCCAACGCATCGAAGATGCTGCTGCTCAGCGAGGCCTGGGGTCTGTTCCGCTCCGAGGATCCCGCTGATGCCCGGTGGTTCACCATCGGTCAGGTCGGATATGCAGGAACTCCAGGAGAACGCTTCGGCGGTGGCAATGGAATGCCGCTGACGGAGTTTCCCGGTCAGTGGCGCACTGAGAGCAACCTCGAACTCAACGACTCAAACGCGACGAATCCCGTCAAGAGCTACCTGCCGTACTACCGCCATCCCAACCGCAACAAGGACCGCACGAAGCTGTCCGGCGGAAGCAACATCTGCATGGCCGATGGCAGCGTGAACCAGTACACGTACTCCGATCTGGTCAAGCCCAACGGCCGCTCGAGCCTGAAGGTGCTGTGGAGCCCGCTGGACGAGAAGATCGAGTTCGGAGCCCCCTGATCGCCAACCTGCCGACGCCCGAAGGCGCCCGGTGAAGTCAAAGCAGAACACTTCCCGCGGCGATCCGCGGGATGCACCCAAGAGAGTCACCAAGTCCCTCGTATCACTTTTAGGAGAGCCCATGAGAATGCAGAACACCGTCCTCGCCTCGATCGTCTGTGCCGGCCTGTGCGTCGCGACCGCCTCAGCCGTCCCGATTTTCAGCCCCGGATTTGAAGAGAACGTCGCCCCTGGCGTCTTTGCCGGCTGGGAGAACTTCGGTCCCAACGTTTACCGCGAGGCCCTGTTCGCCCGCACTGGCACCCGCACCTGCAAGATGTTCCAGAACTTCAGCGGTGCAGAGAACTACACCGGTGTCGCGCAGGGCTTCGATGCAGCCGAGGGCGACGTCCTCGTCGGCACGATCTACGCCCAGCACGTCGCCGGTGACACGCTCCGCGGTCTCAACCGCTGCGTTCTGAAGTTCGACTACTTCGATGCCGCCGGCAACTACACCGTATCGTCACCCGAGGTGCTGATGATTGATGCGTCGACGCCGACGAACTTCGAGAACATCGCCCCGCAGTTCACCGTGACCCACACGGCTCCCCCCAACACGGCCCGTGCCAAGCTGGCCGTCGTGTTCGTTGGTGACAATGTGTTCTCCGGCGGCGCGGCCTGGATCGACGATGCCGCCGTGACGAAGAACGGTGTCGCCGTGCCGCTGACCAACCCCTCGTTCGAGGATTCGGGCGGCGCGAACTGGATCTACTTCAACGCCGCCGGCCGTACCAACACCGGTGTCGCTCGCACCGGCACGTGGTGCCTGAACACCAACGGCGTCCCGGGCGCGGGCTTCTCTCCCAACGGCGCGTTCCAGGCTCTTCCGGTGACCGCCGGCCGGACCTACAAGCTGGCCGCGTACGCCGCGCAGTCCGACCTCTTCGGCGCGATCACCGGCTTTGCTGACCGTGCGGTGCTGAACATCGAGTGGTTCAACGCCGGCGGCGCCCAGATGAGCTTTATCTCCTCGGTGGCCGCGGACTCCACCACGCCGCTCAACGAGTACCGCCTCATCGAGACCATCGGCGAGGCTCCGGCCGGTGCGGTGTCCTGCCGCATCGTCTGCCTGAACCTGCGATTCGCCCCGGCCGACGGCGGCAGCGCGACCCCGGGCACCGTTTTCTGGGACGACATCACGTTCGATGATGTCACTGCGGCCCCCACCTGCCTGGCCGATGTCGTTGCCGATGGCAGCGTCGACGGCGGCGACTTCATCGCCTTCATCAACTCGTTTGCGATCGGTGATGCCAACGTTGATCCCACCGCCGACGTCATCGTCGACGGCACGATCGACGGTACGGACTTCATCGAGTTCATCAACGCCTTCTCGGCCGGCTGCTAAGAGCCGACCGCACGGAAGTGATCCTGTCCCATTCAGCAAGCCTGCCCATTCAGCACGCTTGTCGCACGACGTGGCGCCGGGGAGACCCGGCGCCACGGATTTGATCGAAGACCCGCAGTGGCGCTTCGGTGCTACGCTCGGGAGCGGCCGCCCAGACGCGGCCGGGCTTGGTGGTGTTGTGTGATGCCCGAACGTGTACCCAATCCGGAACGCGGAGGATTTGCCGACTGGTGGCACTCGCTCCCGTTCTCGGGTGGCGCGATGGTCATTTTGCTGCTGGCAATCGTCTCGATGATCGTCGTCGCGGCTCGGCCCAGCGGTCACAAGGGCGAGGTGGAACTCTGGACCAGTGCCCGGCAGCACTACTACATGTACCAGCCGGTGGTCGACAAGTGGAATCAGTCCGCACCGCTGTCCCGCGATCAGATCTCTATGACCCTGCTCAGCCAGCCGGCGCTTGAGCAGCGCATGCTCTCTGGATTCCTCTCCGGCACGCCGACCGCCGAGTTGCTCGAAGTCGAGCGTCGCATCGCCGCCCGCGCATTTGCCGGTCCACTCAGCTCAGTCGGCTTTGTCGATCTGACCGACCGCCTCAAGGCCGAGGGGCTGCTCGAGAAGCTCAACGGACCCAGCTTCAGCCCGTGGTCCAGCCGCGGCCGGATCTTCGGCATCCCGCACGATGTGCACCCGGTGATGCTCGGGTACCGGGCCGACATCATCGAGGCCGCCGGCGTCGACATGTCCAAGGTGCGGACCTGGACTGACCTGTTTGTCGCGCTGGCACCACTGATGGGGCCGGTCGACCCGGACGGGGAGCCAAAGCGCGGAATCCTGAACTTCTGGCCGACCCACGTCGACCTCATCGAGGTGCTGCTGCTCCAGGCCGGCGGTGCGTACTTTGATGACAGCGGCAAGTGTACCGTTGATTCGCCGGTCAACCGCCGGGTGATCGCTTCGCTGGCCGCCTGGTGCTCCGGTGAGCCCTTCCCCAAGGGCAGCCGAATCGCTGGGGATGCCCAGGACTTCACCGCCGCAGGCAACAACCGCAAGATCAACGGCGATGTGCTCTGCTACCTGATGCCCGACTGGATGTGCGGCATCTATCGCCACGAGATGCCGCAGCTTGACGGCAAGATGAAGCTGATGCCGCTTCCCGCCTGGAGTGCCGATGGTGCCGACGGCCTGAGTACACGCCGCACCAGTGTGTACGGCGGCACCATGCTCGGCATTTCGCGGACTGCGGTCAAGTCACCCGAGGACTTTGAACGCTTCTGGGACATGGCCAAGAAGCTCTACCTGTCGGATGAACTCGCCGAGACGCTCTGGAAGGAAGGCGAGATCATCGCGCCGAACAAGGCGATGTGGTCCAACCCGATGTTCGACAAACCGGACGCATTCTTCGGCGGACAGGCCAAGGGGCGGATGTATATCGATCTTGCGGGCGATGTTCCCCGCCGGAGCAGCTCGCCATTCTTCGGCATCGCCCAGGCCCGCGTGCAGGATGCGTTGTTCGCCGTCCGCGATGCCGCCAGGAAGATGAAGAATCCGACTCCCGATGATCTGATGCCGGAGACCGCCAAGCAGATGGCCATTGCCCAGGAGGCCGTGGAGCGGGTCTTGAAGCGCAACCGGTTCCTCTCTGAAGGTGCCGGTGGTGCGGCCGCCGGCGGAAGCGGTGGGGGGGCACAGTGAACGGACCAATCGCCCGACGCGGCGCGATCGCCGGCTGGCTGATGCTCGCCCCCTGGTTGCTGCTGTTCGCGGTGTTCACGATGTGGCCGCTGGCCATGGCCGGCAAGCTCGCGGGCAGCCAGACCTTCGGCCCCGGTGCGTCGACGGGTGTCGGCTTTGCCAACTTCCGCGATCTGGCGGAGGACCCGCTGTTCCTGCTGGCCTGCAAGAACACCGTGCTGTACACGCTGGGCTCGGTCTTCATCCAGCTGCCGCTGGCCCTCGGCCTGGCCCTGCTGCTGAACCGGCCTGACATTCGCGCACGGGCGTGGTTCCGCCTGATCATCTTCTCTCCCGCACTGGTCGGTGCGGCGTTCAGCTCGATGATGTTCGCGGTCATTCTCGAGAAGCGGACGGGTCTGATGAACCTGCTGCTGAATCGGTTGGTCGGCCTCGATGTCAACTTCCCGTGGCTCGAGCGGCACATCCTCCCCGCGCTGATCATCGCCTCGCTCTGGCAGTGGACGGGGTTCAACATGGTCTATTTCCTCGCCGCCCTGCAGAACGTGCGGCAGGATCTGCTCGAGGCCGCTCGCCTCGATGGTGCCGGCCCGATCCGCCGGTTCTGGCTCGTCATCATGCCGGCGATCCGACCCGTGGCCGGGTTTGTGGTCCTGCTCTCGATCATCGGCTCGATGCAGCTCTTTGAACTGCCGTACATCATGCTCTCAAGCTCCGGCGGGCCTGAGAACCGCGGGCTGACGATTGTGATGTATCTCTTTCAGATGGGCTTTGAGTCGGGCAACTTGGGCTATGCATCGGCCATCGGCTGGGTGCTGGCGGTGGTGCTCATCGGCCTGGCCGTGGTGCAGCGCAAGGTGTCGGGCGATTCGGAGGCCGGAGCATGAACCAGCGGACCAGCCAGCTTGTCTCGCGCCTGCTGATGCACGGAATCCTGATCGTCATGGCGATCGCGTTCCTGCTGCCCTTCGCATGGCTTGTGGCTACGAGCTTTAAGACCAACGAGGACGTCGGCGGCAGCGTCCTGCTGCCCATGGGCGACGGCCTGTTCGGCGTCGCGTGGGATCGGCTCAACCTCGACGGCTACCGAAAACTGTTTAACGAGTCGCCGATTGTCTCCGGCCTGCTGGCCAGCACGTTTCTGGCCTCCGTCACGGCGGTATCAGCGACGCTGCTGAGCTCCATGGCCGGCTATGCCCTGGCCAAACTGAACTTCAAGGGCCGGTCGCTGGCGACAAACCTGGTGCTGGGCGCGGTGATCATCCCCGGCCCGCTGCTGCTGGCCCCCGGTTTTGTGATCCTTCATCAGATGGGTCTTCTCGACAGCTACTGGGGGCTGGTGCTGCCAGCCGCGGCACCGGCGTTCGGCGTCTTTCTGTTCCGCCAGGCTGCAATGTCCAGTGTCCCTGACACGCTGATCGAGGCCGCCCGTATCGACGGCTGCGGCGAGTTCCGAATCTTCCTGACGGTGGCCCTGCCCCTCCTGCGGCCTATGGTCGGCGCGTTTATGCTCATTACCTTCTTGGGGGTGTGGACCAACTACATCGGCCCGCAGGTGGTGCTGCAGAGTCCCGGCAAGTTCCCGCTTGCGGTGGTCGTGGCCCAGCTCCGCGGCACCTACTACCAGGAATATGCGATGATGATGGCGGGCACCCTGGTGAGCGTGCTTCCGGTCCTGGTTCTGTTCCTGCTTCTTCAGCGAGAGTTCATCAGCGGCCTGACCAGCGGCGCTGTGAAAGGTTAACGGATTTATGAACGACTACTCCAAACAAAACGGTTCTACGAACAACCCGCGAGGCGTCCAGGGTGGCGGCAGCGTCTTCCCACGGGGCTTCCTGTGGGGCGCTGGCTCAAGCAGCTATCAGATCGAGGGTGCCGTCAATGTCGACGGCCGCGGCCCGAGTGTGTGGGACACGCTCTGCACCCGTTCCGGCGCCATCGTCGGCGGACACACCGGCGATGTGGCCTGCGACCACTACCACCGCTTCCGTGACGATGTGGCCCTGATGAAGTCCATGGGGCTTAAAAGCTACCGCTTCTCCATCGCCTGGCCGCGGATCCAGCCCGACGGTGTCGGCCCGGCCAACACCAAGGGTGTCGACTTCTATCGCCGCCTGACCGACTGCCTGCTCGAGGCGGGCATCCGTCCCTTCGTCACGCTCTACCACTGGGACATGCCCCAGGCACTCCAAAACCGCGGCGGCTGGCTCAACCGCGAAAGCGTGCACTGGTTCAGCGAGTACACGCGCCACGTCGTCACGGCACTGTCCGACCGCGTGACGGACTGGATCACGATCAACGAACCGCAGATTTACATCAACCTGGGCCACAACCAGGCCAAGCACGCCCCGGGGCTGGCCATGTCGCTCCGCGAGCAGCTCCTGGCTACCCACCACACGCTGATGGCACACGGTGCCTCAGTGATGGCAATCCGCGGCCTGGCCAAGAAGCCCTCGCACGTGGGCTGGGCACCGGTCGGCCGCGTTGATTTCCCGGTTGATCCCGGCTCCCCCGAGTGTGTCGCCGCGGCACGCGCCAACACCTTCGCGGTTGACAACCTGGGCCACTGGAACAACACGTGGTTCGGCGATCCGGTCATCTTCGGCCACTATCCCGAGGACGGCCTGAAGTACTACGGAGCCGCCGTCCCCAAGATTGAGCCCGGCGACATGGAGCTGATGAAGCAGCCGCTGGATTTCTACGGTGTGAACATCTACTCCGGCGCGCCGGTTCGTCTCGGGGCCAATGGCAAGGCCGAGGCTGTCGCACACGCGCCGGGCCACGCCCGCAACGCCCTGAGCTGGCCGATCACCCCCGAGTGTCTGTACTGGGGCCCCAAGTTCCTCTACGAGCGGTACCAGCTGCCGATCGTCATCACCGAGAACGGAATGACGAACCTCGATTCGCCGGACGTCGACGGTGTCGTCCGCGACCCCCAGCGCATCGACTACACCCGCCGCCACCTGCTCGCGCTTCACCGGGCCATCGCCGATGGTGTCCCCGTCAACGGCTATTTCCACTGGTCCATCATGGACAACTTCGAGTGGGCCGAGGGCTACAAGGACCGCTTCGGCATGATCTACGTCGACTTTGTGACTCAGGAGCGGAAGCTCAAAGAGTCGGCCCACTGGTACCGCGAGGTCATCGCGACCAACGGCGCCACACTGGCTCCGGCCGGCGCGGCCGCCCCGACGAGCGCAGCAAAGGTCTGATAACTGTCACAAAGCAGTGAATATGCATTCGGCCTCGTCGCTGGTGGCGGTTTATCCGGCCATTTGCCAGTGAATGGATGCCGTTTGGCCTTGAGGTAACGCGGGGCGTTCGCTATGATCGGGCGTCCGGGGAGATTCGGCTCCGGACGGTTCCAGGCGTTCTGGGATGGCCTTTCGGGTTTGCCCATCTTGCCATGGACGGGCAGACAAAACCCTGTAAGCGCCCTTGAGCATCACCCGATGGACCCACGGCCCTGCCGCGGGGTGCTTCGGTGCCGAGTTGGTGATGCCGGTGTCGCTGCCTCAATGGAGGTCTTGTAATGGCTAGCCAACTGGTTTCTGATCTGATCGAGTCGGGCATTCACTTCGGCCAGCGTTCCGCCGGCTGGAACCCCAAGATGGCCCCGTACATCTGGGGCAAGCGTAACGGCATCCACATCATCGACATCAAGGAGACCATCAAGGGTCTTCTGCTGGCCAAGAAGTTCATCGCCCGCGTCGTCGCTGACGGCAAGGACGTCTGCTTCGTCGGTACCAAGCGTCAGGCCCGCGGCGTGCTTGAGCAGCGCGTCACGGACGTCAAGATGCACTACGTCACCGAGCGTTGGCTCGGTGGTACCTTCACGAACTTCCGCACCATCCGCAGCCGCCTCAAGCGTCTCGAGGAAATCGAGGCGATCCAGGAGTCCGGCGCGTTCGCGAACTACTCCAAGAAGATGGAGTCGCAGCTCAAGCGCGAGATGACCAAGATCAAGACCAACCTCGAGGGCATCCGCCACATGGACAAGCTCCCGGGCGTGATGGTCGTCATCGACGTCAAGCGTGAAATGAACGCCGTCAACGAGGCCCGCAAGCTGGGCATCCCGACGATCTGCCTGATCGACACCGACGGTGACCCGGACCTGGCGGACATCGCCATCCCGGGCAACGACGACTCGATGCGGTCGATCGACGTGATCATCCGCGAGCTGTGCCTGGCCGTCAGCGAGGGCAAGACCATGCGTGCGGCCAAGACGGCCGACGCTTCCGGTGCGGACCCGACCGCCGGTGGCCAGCTCGGTGGCGACAAGGCCGACAAGGGCGCTCCCCGCCGCTCCTCCCGCCCGCAGAACAACTACGGCGAGAAGGCTGGCAGCGAGCCCGCCGCCGTCAAGTGATCCGGTGATGTCACCAATGGCCCGCCTGGCCCGTGGCTGGCAGGCCATTTCCGAATGAATCCCCCGTGGGTGTTCCCCGCCGTTTCGCGGCGGGGAACACCGGGCGGGCTGTCCAAGTCCGATCAGCACGACTGACGGATGCCGCGGGCGGTGTCCACCCCCTCGGCGACGAGCATACTGATAACAGAACTCAAGGAGTTTGCAGTGGAAATCAAGGCAGACGTTGTGATGAAGCTCCGGAACCAGACCGGGCTGTCGATGATGGAGTGCAAGAAGGCCCTGATCGAGGCCGGTGGCGACCTGGCCAAGGCCGAGGACATCCTCCGCAAGGCGATGAAGGGCAAGCTCGACAGCAAGGGCGACAAGCCGACCGGTGAAGGCCGCGTGGCCATCGCCCTCGGTGCAGGCAGCGCAACGATTGTTGAGCTGCGCTGCAACACCGACTTTACCGCCAAGAACGAGATGTTCGTCAACCTGACTGACAAGCTGGCCCAGCACGGTCTGACCCAGCCCGCCGGCAACTTCGCCTCCGGTGGTGATGCCGAGGCGGCCCTGCAGGACCTTCGCATCAAGACCGGCGAGACCATCACGCTGGCCCGCGGCGCTCATGTCGCCGGCGGCCCCGGTGTGGTCTTCGGCCAGTACGTTCACCACGACGGCAAGACCGGCGCACTGATCAAGGCCGAGGGCGTCTCGCCCGAGGCCCTGCGTCAGATCGGCATGCACATCGTTGCCGCCGTGCCCACCCCCAAAGGTGTGACCGCCTCGGACATCCCCGCAGACATCGTCGAGAAGGAGCGGAACTTCCGCATCTCCCAGGCGATGGACTCCGGCAAGCCCAAGGAAATTGCCGAGAAGATCGTCGAGGGCGGCATGCGTAAGTTCTACGAAGAAATCGCCCTCGTCGAGCAGGTCTACGTCATCGACCCCAGCAAGAAGGTCAAGGACATCGTCGGCTCGGGCAAGATCCTGGGCTTCTGGCGCTGGGCCGTTGGCGAGCCGGTGGCCTGAGTAGCCCGCCCCGCAGTTCGCGGCGGCCGCTCTCGCAAGTTTGAATCGACAGGCCCCGGTACCTTGCCGGGGCCTGTTTCTTTTTTGCCTCCAGGCTGGGCACCACTTTGGCGTTACCTCGCGCGCCCGCCGGCATCCAAGAACCGAGCGTTCGCGAGCGTCGCGGCCGTTCTTACACACTTGGCGATCGGAGCGGCCCATGGGCTTGAGCATTTCCCGGTTCGTGTTGGCGGCGGCAGGAATCACACTCGCCCTGCTCGGTGGCTGCACCGGCGGCCACTCTCCGGGGCAGGTGGATCAGGCGCACGTTCACGCGGGCGGTGTGCACGTTGTCGCCGAGACGCCCGGCACCTGTCCGATCTGCGAGGTCTACGAACTCCGGCGCGACAGCGTGGTGCGGATCCGGGCTGGCAGCAGTCTGGGGACCGGCGTGGTGATCGACAACAACGGAACCGTCCTGACCAACGCTCATGTGGTCGGCGACTCGGCAACCGTGACGCTCGAGACATACCGGGGCGACATGATCCGCGGCGTTGTTGTCCGGCGCGGGATGGGCATCGACCTGGCTTTGATCAGCGCAGACCCCACAGACATCCAGTGGCAAGGTGTGATGCCCATCGCCGAGGACCCTCCCATTGTTGGTAGCAAGGTCTACGTGATCGGCCATCCGGCGGGCCTCGGCTGGACGCTGACTGAAGGGATCATCTCCGCACGTCGCCGCGTCGGCGAGGTGGAGAAGACGGAGATCATTCAGATCACCGCCGCGGTCTCCCCCGGCAACTCGGGCGGCCCGGCGTTTGATGGTGACGGTCACTGGATCGGGACCGTCACCTCCAAGCTCGTCGGCCACGGCCTGGAGAACATCTCGTTTGTCATCCCGGCGTCAGAGCTGCACCGCTTCCTCTCCGGAGGGGCAGCATCACCTCCTCGCAAACCGTGATTCTTCACGGCGGGCCAGCGGCTGGGGAGCTGATGCCGAGTTCGACGAAGCGAGCTTCGAGCTGACCGTAACGTCGAGCCAGCCAGCCGGGCGTAGTTGCTGAGACCAGCTTCGTGGGCTGGCAGCCGGGTGTGATCAGAAGCTCGACATGCTCCTTGCCCACGGTTGCGACGAGCCAGAACAGCTCCTCGATCGCCGAATCGCCCAGAGCGATGCAGCCGACGGATGAGGCGCCGCCGTGGATCATGATGTCTCCGCCGAGGGTGTCGCGCGGACGCGCATCTGCCGCGGCGGCATCAAGGTCGGCCGGGCTTGGATAGCCGACGCGCAGGGCCAGATGGAACCGGCTGTTCGGATTCAGCGACTCGACTCCGTAGAAGCCCTCAGGAACCTGATGATCGCCTTCTCGCAGCTTTGGGCCCGTTGTGCCGCTTGCTGCTGTGAAGCTGTAGCGTGCCAGCTGAACCCAGCTGCCGTCCGCACCCGCCGGAGCGAGCACCAGACACGCGCGAGCCGTCTTGTCCGCCACCAGTATCAACCGTTCAGGAATGGCGGGCAGACCGACCGCCTGAAGTCGTGACTCCCAGACCGGCAGCACGCGGCCCGAAACTTCGGCAACGCGTTGCTGAACCGAGGCGCTCGAGAAGCGGGACCGGAGCTCCCGACGGATGGCCGGCGCTAAAGCAACAGCACCAATACCGACCACGCAGGTGGCGGTCACGGCGACAAAGAGGCTCCGGCGTGTGCGCAACTGAGTTCTCAAGAGGTGGGGGGCGGAAGTCCGTCGCGGGTTCGAGGGGTTCGACGGGTGCGAGCGGGCAGCAGCGGTCAGACTACTCGTCGCCGCCGGCCTGCTCATCAAGAGCCTTTGCGGCGACGCGGCGGATCAGCCCGTCACGGATGCCACCGAGGTGGACGAGCAGTGTCGGCTTGCCGAGTCGCTCCATCACGGCCAGCAGGATGGCCAAGCCGCCGATGATCAGGTCCGCCCGCTCGCGGCCGAGGCCCGGAACCAGTTGCCGCGTCTGGGGATCCAGCGAGCGAAGGTGCAGCATCGCCGACTCGACCTGGTCAAACGTGATCGCCGAGGCCTGAACGCGGTCGCGAGCGGCGATGCCCGGACGGTCGGACCCGGGCTCGATGATCCCGGCCAACAGCAGCATCTGCCCCAGACTGTTGATCGTCCCGCCCGTGCCGACAAGCACCCGTGGCTTGCCTCCCAGTTCCCAGATTCGCTTGGTGACCATTCGCCGCATGAACGCCATGAGCTCGGCATGACGCTCCGCCCCGGCAACCTCCGGCCCGCCGAACCGCTCCGTCGCCCGGACCGCGCCGATGGGCAGTAGAAACACGCGCTTGATGCGGCCGGCTTTCTTCCTTGCGCCGGTCAGAATGACCTCCGTGCTGCCGCCGCCGATATCGACCACTGCGGCACCGCCGGTGGCGGTGGGGGGTGTTTGGTCGGTTGCTTGCTCACGGGGCAGGCCCCGGGCAAGGTCAAATGCAACCCTTGCCGATGCAAAGGCGAGCTTGGCCTCGCGCTTGGCGGAGATGACCTTGACCTTCACTCCCGCCCATCGCCGGACCAAGTCCAGGAACTCCTCGCTGTTGTCCGCCTCCCGCACGGCGCACGTCGCCACGGCCCGGATCTGCTCGGGCGCGATTCCGAAACTCTCGGCAAGCTTCACCATCTCGGCGATAGCTCGGGCGGACTGCTCCATCGCGCCCAGATCCAGCCGCCCGGTTGAGTCAAGTCCGCTTGCTAGCCGCGTGGTGGCCTTTTCCTCGGCCACGACGCTGTACCGCACGTCGGTCAGGCGGTGTTTGATCCTGGCTCGCTCAGCTTTCCGCGGCTTGGTCTCGGCAGTGGTCGCCGCAGGCTCAGAGGACTTGCTGTCGGCTGTCTCCGAGGCCTTTGCCCGACGTTCAGCCGCCGGGGTGGCCCGGCAGTCAGCAATCACCAGGCGGACGGAGTTGGACCCGATGTCGATGACGCAGATCCTCATCCGCGGCTTGCCGGGTGAGACGGGTCTCTCGTCGAGGTGTGCGGATGCACTGTTTGGATGGGCAGTTCCACCGCCGTCCGGGTGAGGGTCGGCGTGCCCCGCAGCAGTCGTGGCTGCTGAGGAAGTCGAGGTTGATGCTTCGGGCGTGGGCATGAACAAACTCGAACCGAAGTTGGAAGCACGCCAGCGTCGCCAACCCGGCTCGGGGGCGGCCTGGGCCGTTGAGAAGTCGTGTAGAGTTTACCGCCAGCGTGCCGGAGTGCACGTGGTCAAGGCAGCTTGGCCGGGGCAATCCGGCAGAATTGACACGATGGTCGAGATTGGTTTGGGGGCCGCATTCCAGACTAAGCCCCATAACTGCCGACCGGACTCAGCCTCAAGGACGAAATTCCAAACAGAAACTTGACGGAAGCGGATTATACCGTACACTTACCGTGTTGTCGTGTATAGATTAGTTTGGTAGTGGGAGTTGAACATGATCAAGACCAGCCGCATTTCAGTGCTTGCCTCAGAAGGGCGGTTGTTTGACCTCCAGTACAATCGCAGGTCGGGTGACAGCCCGAGTCCAGTCCAGGGTGGGGCCGTCCTGTCGGCCCGAGGCAGGCACCAGCGAGCAACAGTGCTCGATCCGACTGAGAATCGGAACCAGAGTGATCTGCTCGGGAGTTCGATTGCCGGCCTGACGAGGCTTTGCGAACTCGCCTTCGCGCCAACGTCCGATATCCACGTTATCGCGAGGCGAGCGGTCGACCTGTGGCACGCAAGCACGGGAGTCGGGCCTCAGCGAACGGTGGCCCTCGCAGCCGCCGTGGCACTGTACCTAGAACTCTGCCGGCGCGACTCTGCCGAACGACCCGCCGGGGTGCTCACCGAATCGGACGTTGAACCGATCCTGCGAGCAGCACAACTCACCGTGCCCCGCACAGTTCTGGAACGTCATCCGGCTCTGCGGAAGTTGATGAGCAAACGGATGCAGGTGACCGCCGCGGCGTGATCGCTGACTTGGGTCGTGCTGGCATTGCCGCCGCAGCGACGAGCGGACCATTCGCTACGTCTTGGTGGGCGGAACGCGGTGGGGCGACGGGCTTTGCTCGTGCTGACATGTGTTATTGTGCTCCGGTGTTGACCCGCGAGTGTGTGTTGATCGGGTCTGTCGTTGACTGACCGTTGCAGGCCGCAGAGTTTGCCGCGGCTGCCGACGTTTCCCGGCTTGCCGGGTTTGCAGGCGGCGCAATCAAATACGAACATTTAGCGTGCAGGTGGCCGACCAGGCCGCCGGGCATGCAGACGCGACGCAGGGTGTGTGTTCTGATCGACGTGTCGCACTTCGCGGCGACGGCATGGGCCGCCCGCATTGGAGTTCTGTATGCCACTGTTTTCCGCCAAGGCCACTGCCGCTCGGTGCGGCGCTGCTCTGCTGGTGCTCTCGGGCACGACTGGTGCCTTGGCACAGTTGAGTCAGCAGCCCATCGCGAGCACGGGTACGCAGGCGGCAGGTGCACCATCGGGCGTTCGCGTCAGTTCGCTTTCGGCTCCAGCGGTGACCGGCAACGGCCGCATCGGCTACATCGCGGGTCTTTCAGGGCTTGGAGTCAACGGGGCAAACAACCGCGCTGTATTTGCCGGTGGAGTTGGCCCGGGCATGTCACCGCGTCTGCTTGCG
>CAILKP010000060.1 GCA_903834785.1 uncultured bacterium | reverse complement strand
TTGTTCTCCTGCTCATCGTCGCCTTCTTCTGCACCGGCGACGACGACGGACATGGTGCCGACGAAGACCTCGCGGGCGGCGAAGCTGGCGACGATGCCGATGGTCAGCTGCCAATCAACACCGATGGGCGAGAGGACGGGCTGGATGGTGCGGCCGATGGTGCCCAGGAAACTGGAGGCTTTGGCGTGGCGGTGCTCGAGACGATCGGCCTCGGATTCCATCGCGGCGATTTTGTACTCGGCGGAATCGGAGGGGTTGGCGGGGGTGATGTCCGCAGGCTGTGCGGAGGGGGTGGCGGGGAGATCGGCACGGAGTTGCTCGGCGGCGGCGCGGAGGGAGACGGCCTCGGCGGGCGGATCAACATGGGGGAACGCGCCGAGCCACCAGAGCACGATGCAGATGCACATGATGACGGTGCCGGCCTTTTTGAGGAAGACCAGGCCGCGGTCGAAGGTGTTGATGGCGGCGGTGCGGAGCGAGGGGACCTTGTAGCTGGGAAGCTCCAGGGCCATGGGGCGGGCGCGGCCGCGCAGGATGGTGCGGCGAGCGACGAGGGCGGAGAGCACACCAGCGGCGATGCCCAGAACGTAGCAGCCGATGAAGGCCAGTGCCGCGGCGAGGGGATCGGCGGGGAAAAGAACACCGGCGAGCAGAACGTAGACCGGCAGGCGTGCCGAGCAGGTCATGAAGGGCGCGACGAGGATGGTGGCGAGGCGCTCTTTGGGATCCGGGATGCAGCGGGTGCTCATGATGCCTGGCAGGGCACAGGCGTGGCTGCTGAGCAGCGGGACGAAGCTGTGGCCGGGCAGGCCGAAGGGCCGCAGGAGGCGATCCATGACAAACGCGCCGCGGGCGAGGTAACCGGTGTCCTCCAGCAGGCCGATGAGGAAGAAGAGCAGGAGGATCTGCGGGAGGAAGATGACGGTGGAGCCGACACCGGCGATGACGCCGTGGACGAGCAGGTCCGACAGGAGCCCCTGAGGCAGGAGGCCGGCGACGGAATCGCCCAGCGTGCCGAAGATACCGCTGATGAGGTCCATCGGGAGCTTGGCCAGCGAGAAGATGGCAAAGAACAGCACGGCCATGACGGCCGCGAAGACCAGCGAGCCGGCGATGGGGTGCGTGAGGACCCGGTCGATGCGGTCGGTTGCCGTGTCGGCGAGCGGGTCGAGCCCGTTGCGGCCGCCGGCGTTTGGCTTGCCGATGGTGACGACGCGGGCGAAGGTGGCGTGGGCCCAGGCGCGGAGGCCGGGCTCATCACCGGGCGGGGTGAAGGTGGGGACGACGCCGGTGCTGAGCGTCTCGGCCATGACTTCGCGCAGCTTGGGCACACCTTCGCCGGACTTGGCGCAGATGGGCACGACCGCGCAGCCGACGGCGCGGGCGAGGGCGGCGCAGTCGACGGTGATCTGGGCCCTGGTGGCCAGATCGATCATGTTAACAGCGACAACGGTGGGCAGGCGGCGACGAAGGACCTCGCCGAGCAGCGCGAGGTTGCGCGGAAGGTTGGTCGCATCGAGCATGACGCAGACTGCATCGGGCTCGGCCAGGGGCTCGCCCTGCGGGGTGGCGCGGCCGGCGAGAACTTCGCGGCAGATGGAGGACTCGAGCTGCTCAAGCTCAAGTGAGTAGATGCCGGGAAGATCGATGATCTCTGCGGTGCCGACCTGGCCGCCAAGGGCGGCGGAGCCGAGGCGTGCTTCAACGGTGGTGCCGGGGAAGTTGCTGGTTTTGTGCCGCAGGCCGGTGAGGGCGTTGAAGGTCGTGGTCTTGCCGGTGTTGGGGTTACCAACGAGCGCGACACGGCGGGGGTGATCGGGGTTGGCATCGGCAGCGTGCGGACGCGAACCGAGGGCGCCAAGTGTGACTCGAAGCGTCGTCTCGCCGGATTCCACGATGTGTTACTGCCCGGGGGTTGAGGGGGCTGACTGGCCGGTCGAATCGACCAGGCGGACCATGACGCGCTTGGCGAGTTCCTGTGCCAAGCCGATGCGGCTTGAGCAACTGGAGAAGCCGACGGCGCGAGACTCGTGTACTGACTCGCAGGTCTCCTGAGCTCCGGCCATCTCCGTGAGGACGGCGACGATGCAGGGGTGGCCGGCGCGGCAGAGCTTGACGTGGCATGAGCAGCCAAGACCCATCGCCCGCAACAGCGCGGCGTCGGCGGCCTCCATGTCCAGCGAGTCGACGATGGCCATGGTGCCAGGCGGCAGTTCACTGAGCGGTGAGGCGACTTGGGGGAGGGAGATGCTCATACGGGGAATGATATCACAGCTGAGACTGAGTCTCAACAAGTAACGGACAGACCGGTCCACTTCTTAAGCCGGTGTGTCGGGTGGGGTGAAGATTGACCCAGATGTGGATAGAACGGGCCGCACGGGGTACCGAGATGGCTTCAGATTGGTACTGGATGGCGTTTTAGTCCGGATAACTGACCTACCGGCAGTAAGCTGCCTTGCGGCGGGGTCCCGCCGTGGCACTTTCTTGGAAAAAGGGATTCCGGCAACCCTTCTATTAGCGTGTGGTACACTCCACGTGATGACCGCGAAGCACGAACGTGCCCTCATCCGGAGCATCCTTGCAGGCGACCGTCAGGCCGCTGAGGAGCTTGTTCGTCATCACCAGCCGTCGCTATACGCGTACATGCTTCGCATGACCAGCCGCCCCGAGGTTGCTGAGGATGTGACGCAGGAGGCACTGGTGCGGGCCCTGACCCACCTGTCGCGGTACGACGAGAAGTTCCGCTTTTCGACGTGGCTGTTTACGATCGCCAAGCGGCTGCATGTCAATGCGTGCCAGCGGCTGGCGCCGTCGTACGACACCGAGGTTGTTGAATACGAGGCATCGAAGAACGACGGCCGGCAGGCCAACATCGCCGGCACGGCCGAGCGGCGGAGCAATGTTGAAGATGCGCTGAAAATCGCACTGGAGTTTCTCTCACCGGAGCAGCGTGAGGTGGTGGTGCTTTTCTATCAGTTGCAGTGGCCGATCGAGCAGATCGGCGAGTACCTGGACATGCCCACGGGCACGATCAAGAGCCACCTGCATCGGGCTCGGTCGCGGATGCGAACTGCCCTGGAACAGGACGCACGCGTGGCCGAGCAGGTCCGCGAGGCGCTGCTGGGCTGAGTGGTGCGGCTGAGCGAACCTGAAGACCCCTGCTTGTTTAAAGCTTGTTTTTCTGCTGAAACAATGGACTTGCGAGACGACCAGTTTGACGCCCCCGCCTCCCGGCCGAACCCGGGTCGCAAGCTCGTTGACTGCCTCGCCGAGTTGCAGAGCGCCGAGCCGCTTTCCCCCGACGCCCTGGCGACGGGCGGGAGCGTGCAGGATGTGCTGGCGCGTGCCGCCATTCACGTCCCGTTTGCCTCCGAGATTCAGCGTCGGCAGCGGCGGATCCGCCGCACGATTGCGGTGCTGTCGCTTGCCGGACTGGCCGGCGCTGGTGCTGCGGCGGCGTGGTTCCTGCCGGGCATGCTGACGCCGCCTGCGGAGCGGACCGGGCTGACGACAGTTGTCTCTGCCGCGGAAAAGGACTTGTCGGAGGCGGTTCGCACGCTGCAGAGCGTTCGCTTCACGCAGGTGCTGCCTGCGACATCGGCACCGCGGCTTGCGCGGCCGACGACTGATCTGTCACAGTCCGCCGATCTGCTGCTGGGCCTGCCGCTGACGCGGTCGGTTGCTCCTTCGGGCACGCCGGCTGACCCGCTGTCGGAGTTGCCGGCCACAGCACTGACGGGCGGTGCGGCGACGACCGGGATCCCCGGCCAGATCGTTGGCGGCACGCCGCTGGCGAGCCCGGTGGATGAGCCGCCCCTTGAGGTCCCCCACTAACGCCCGGCGCGTGCGGCCCATGCGCAACCCTGCGACGCTACGAGTTGAAGTTGCAACGTGCATTGCTCGGCCGGATCGACGGTCGATGCGGATGGTGATACTTCGTTTGGCGGCGGGCTTGGTCGCGCTGCCGCTTGCACTTTTGGCCGGAGTTGCGGACGGCGCACAGCCGTTGCCGGTCGCGGCAAACCGCGGCGGTGCGGGCGGCGAGGAGATTGCAGTACCGTCGAGCAGCGCATCTCTCGAACTGCTGCGAGCGGTGCCAGCAGCGGTATCCACCGTTGCGGGGGCCGATGATGCGTTGGCGGTGCTGCGAGCGGTGCGCGCGATGCCGCTGCTGTCGGTGGCGCGGCGGTTTGGATTTCTCAAAGCAACTGAGTCGGCCTGGGAGAAGCTGGATGCGAAGCTTGCGCTGCCGGGCGGCGCCGACCGCGTGCTGCTGAGCGGGCCGGTGGTGGTGAGCACTGCGCCGGAGGGCCACGAGGGGTTTGTGCTGCTGGCGGGTGTGACGGCGGAGGCGGCGGAACTGCTGCGGGGCAAGCTGGAGGCGGTGCCGACTGAACTGGTTGAAGGACGACCGATCCTGACGATTGAACGTGGCAGCATGCGGCTTGCGATTGTTGATCGGCCGGCGTGGCTGACAGCGACGATGCGGCGGCAACCGTTTATTGTGGTGCTCGCGCCGCCGGAAGGGCGAGGGCCGGAGATGCTGCGTGCCTCGGTGCGGCTGCTTAGCGGCGAGGGAAACGCCCCGGCGGTTTCGGGGACAGCGATGAGCATCAGCGCGATTCGCACCGGGCGGCCAATTGGCGCGGGCAAGCAGGCGTGGCTGATTTCTCAGGGCGGTGCGCCCGCTGGTGATGAGCGGACCCCGGCGTTTGCGTGCGGGCTGGCGATCAGCGGCAAGTCACTGCTGCTGCGGGCGAGCGTTGCATCGGCAGCGCGAGCGGCAGGCGAGGCAGAGCTGCCCGACTGGGTCCGGGATCGACCGCGACTGGCGGAACCAGCACTGTCGGAGGTGGGGCTCCTGGTCGAGCAGGTTGATCCGGCTGCGCTGGCCGCGTTGCCCGCACCGCTGAACTGGCTGACCGTGGGCACGCCGATGCCGGCGGATACTGCGGGGTTTCTGGCTGTGCGGCAGGTGACCACAACGGGCGCGGAGGCGGCGCGCGCGACGTACGCGGCAGATTCGATGTGGATTGACACGACCGCCAGAACGGAGAAGGCCGAGGCGAGGGCGGATGCGGTGATGGCCGAGACGGTTCGCCGGCTGGAGCAACTGGGCAAGGCCGAGGCCGCCCGGGCTGGAGCACCGGTGACAGAGCTGCCGACCTTTGCCCCGGGCTCGCTGCGGCAGGTGCGGCTGCGGCTTGATCCGGCGACGCTCGTCGCGCGGCTGGCGGGCTCACGTCCGGAACTGACGTGGCGTGCCGGCGTGCTGCCCGGGGCCGGGCAGACGATGATCAACGGGCGGCTTGCACCGGCGGCAGTATCAGCGGGCGTGAACCGCGGCGAACCCGCCGCTGCCGCATGGACGCACACACCACTGCCCGCGCCACCGACGGGCACGGAGACGCAGAACACCGGCCCGGCGGCGGATGTGATTGCCCAAGGCCTGCTGCGACCGGGCGTGATGGCCGGGATTCTCGACCAGCCGGGCGGACAGGCACCGATGGCCGACATTCTGCGGAGCGTGGAACTGCTGAGCTGGCGGATTACGCGCGAGACGCCGACTGGCGTGCTGCTGGAAGTTGAACTGCGGCAGGCGTCACCGCCCGGGCAGTGAGTTGTGCCAGGTGAGACGGCGGGGGAACGCAGCGAGAATCACATGCGGTCGATGACGGGGATGCCCAGCAAGGTGAGAGCATCGACGAGCACGCGCTCGGTCAGCGAGCAGAGACGCAGGCGTGAGCGGCGGGTGGCTTCATCGGGAGCGGTGAGCACCGGGCAGGCATCAAAGAAGCTGGCATAGGCCCCGGCGAGCTCGTAGATGAAGGCGCAGAGGCGGTGCGGCTCGAGCGTGCGGCCGACGTCCTGCGTGACCGATGAGTAGCGGAGGAGAGCCATGGCCAGGTTCTTCTCGGCACTCTGGCCGAGGGTGAGCGGCGCTGCTGCGGCTGCGGCGGATTCGGCGGGGCCGAAGCGCTCGGCGGCCTTGCGGAAGATGCTCTTGATGCGGACGAGGGCGTAGAGCAGGTACGGGCCGGTGTTGCCCTCAAAGGCAACCATGCGCTCGGGGGAGAACACATAGTCGCGCAGACGCTCGCTGGACATGTCCGTGTAGCGGAGTGCGGCGATGGAGACCGCGCTGGCGATGGTGGTGCGGTCGTACTCGGAGAGCTCGGCACGCTCGGCCAGCACGGCCTGGGCACGCTCCTGGGCGAGCTCGACGAGGTCCTGAAGCTTGGCGGACTGACCGGAGCGGGTCTTAAACGGCTTGCCGTCCTCACCGAGGATGGCGCCGAAGGCCGCGTGCTCCAGCGAGACCGGCTTGCCGGCGCGCTCGGCGTATCCGGCCTTGCGGGCGGCGGCGAAGACCTGCTTGAAGTGCAGCATCTGCGGTGCGCCGACGACGTAGACAACACGGTCGGCCTTGAGCGTCTGGCAGCGGTGGCGGATCGCGGCCATGTCGGTGGTGGCGTAGAGATAGCCACCGTCGGACTTGCGGATGAGCACGGGCGGGGCTGGCGGTGGCCCGGGCTCGAGATCATCGACGCGGACGATGGCGGCGCCCTGGGAGATCTCGGCCACGCCGCGGCTGAGCAGGTCGTCAACCAGCGGGCCGAGGGCCTCGGCGTAGGCGGACTCGCCGGCGGTGTGCTCGGGCAGGACGATGGCGTTGAGGTCGCGGCAGGTGGCCAGGCACTGCTGCATCGTGACATCGCTGATGAGCTGCCAGACCTTGTAAACGGCGGGGTCCTTGGCCTGGAGCTTGACGAGCACTTCCTTGCCGCGGTTCTCGATGGCTTTGGCATCCTCAACCTGGGCGAGGATCTCGGCCTCGAGCTTGCTGCCCATGGCGTACTTGCGGCAGGCGGCCAGGGCGGCGGACTCGGATGTGCCGGCCTTCTTGGCTTCCTTGTACGCTGAGTCGAGATCAGCCAGGGTGATGCGTGCGAGGTCGATCTGGCCGGCGGCGGCCTGATCCATGAGGCGGGAGGCGACCATGGCGATGGGCAGGCCCCAGTCGCCGACGTGGTTCTGGCGGATGACGTTGTGGCCCAGGCGTGCGAGCACACGGGCGAGGGTGTCACCGATGACGGTGGAGCGGAGGTGGCCGACGTGGAGCTGCTTGGCCAGGTTGACGCCGCAGAGATCGACGACGATGGTCTGGCGTGCGGCGCCGGTGGCGGGCTCAAGGCCCAGCGTGGGCGTGTCCATCGCCGTCAGCAGGCCGGCGAGCGCATCGGTGCGGATCGTGACGTTGATGAAGCCGGGACCGGCGATGGAAGCGTCGGTCAGCGGCTCGGCCAGGTCGGAGACATCAACAGCGGCGAGGATGGCCTTGGCCACTTCGCGCGGGTTGCCGCCGACGAGCTTGGCCACGGCCATGGCGGCGTTGCACTGATAGTCGCCGAACTTGGGGTTCTTGCCCGGCGCGATGGCGGGATCGACCGCCTGACCGGCGAGCTGCGGGAACGCCCGCGCGATCGCATCAGCGAAACGGTCCTTGAGAACAGCAAGCACATCGTGTGATCCAGCCATAAGGGGCGGATGGTACGGGCCACCGGGCGCGGGCCCGACTGCCGAGCACGAACGTCGAGGGTGAATCGCGCCCGACGCCGCCGGGGGGCGGTGGAGCGGGGCGGATTCCAGACCCAAACACACCCTAAACAGGGGCCATGCTGCGGGCTGGCTGGCGGCGAGGCTGGCGGGCCTGCTCGGGCAGGTTGGGATGATGGAGTTTCGAGGATTTGCGGCTGAACATCGCTGCAGCGGACTTGATCAGCCGATACTCCACGGGCCCTGAGCAAGGGCGTACGCTGGAAAGCCGGGCATTCGGTTTTTGGATACTGAAACCGGTTACAACCTCCCAGATTGACGCATTTAGGACACTCTCATGAGCACGCTGACCACCAAGAAGGGCGCCAAGAACGGCCAAGGCCCCAGCAAGAAACCCGCCAGTGCCGGCAAGTCGGCGGCGGAGAACGTGATCAATCGTTCGACGATTTTCGACGAAGTCGGCCTGCCGCGGGATGCCGACAACCTGTACACGCAGACGGTTGCCACGATGCTGCAGGCCAGCGAGCTGATCGGCCTGCCGCACGAGGTGAAGATCATCCTGGCGCAGCCGAAGAACGAGATCATGGTGCACTTCCCGGTGCGGCTGGACAACGGCGAGTACAAGCTGTTTAAGGGCTACCGCGTGCAGCACAACAACGCGCTGGGCCCGTACAAGGGCGGCCTGCGGTTCCACCACGACGTGCACCTGGATGACGTCAAGTCGCTGGCGTTCCTGATGACGATGAAGTGCGCCCTGATGAAGCTGCCGTTCGGCGGCGGCAAGGGCGGCGTGAAGTGCGATCCGCGGTCGATGAGCTCCAACGAGCTGATGCGTGTGACGCGTCGGTTCTGCGCGGCCATCAGCCACGCGATCGGTCCGGACTATGACATCCCCGCGCCGGACGTGGGCACCAACGCCCAGGTGATGGCGTGGTTCGCCGACACGTACGACTCGCTGACGGACTCGAACCGCTCGACGTGGGACGCGTTCCGCGTCGTGACGGGCAAGCCCGTCGAGGTCGGCGGCTCGCTGGGCCGCGAGAAGGCCACGGGCCAGGGCGTTGTTGACGTGTGCGCCGAGCTGCTGCCGGAACTGGGCATCAACATCAAGGGCATGAAGTTCAGCGTGATCGGCTACGGCAACGTGGGCAGCTGGACGGCCCGCATCTTCCACGACATGGGCGCCAAGCTCGTGGCCGTGATGGACCACACCGGCGGCATCCGCAACGACGGCGGCATCGATGCGCACGCTCTGGCGTCGCACGTGTCGAAGGTCGGCGGCGTGGCCGGGTTCGAGAAGGGCGCCGGCTCTTCGTCGGGCAAGAAGGGCAGCCAGGGCGCGACCCGCATCAGCGCTGAGGAGTTCTACAAGACTCCGGTGGATGTGCTGGTTCCCGCCGCACTGGAGCAGATGATCCAGACCGAGCAGGCGAACATCATCAACGCCAAGGTGATTGCCGAGGGCGCCAACGCCCCCAGCACCCCCGCGGGCGACCGCGTGCTGGAGAGCCGCGGCGTCGAGATCTTCCCGGCCATTCTGGCCAACGCCGGCGGCGTGACGGTGAGCTACTTTGAATGGGTGCAGAACAAGAGCTGCACGAGCTGGTCGGCCGAGAAGGTGGACACCGAGCTCAACCGCATGATGGTTGCCGCGGCGGGCCGGACCAAGGCCGCCCGCAGCAAGTACAAGTGCGACATGCGTACCGCGGCGTACTGCGCGGCGCTGGAAACCGTGGGCAAGGCGTACGCCGTCCGCGGCATCTTCCCGTGATCTGAGATCACGCGAAGGACGATGCAATACAAAGGGCCCCGCCGGATCGGCGGGGCCCTTTTCATTTCGGCGGCTGATGCGACGAAGAACGCGGCGTTACTGCACGACGGCCATGGAAGTCACGTTGACCACGACTGTTTTGCCATCGGCAACGCTGACCTTGCCGGTGACGACGAGTTCGGTGAGTTCCTTGATGCCGCGGCGGCCCTTGAAGTCGGTCCGGAGCACCTGGCCCTTGTCGTCAACGAACTGAACGACAACGGAGTTGGCGGCGATGTCGGCCTTGGTCTCGCAGCAGTAGTCCCATGGGGTCTTGCAGCTGTCGCCGGGGTTCTCGGCGCAGGAGTTCAGGCCGCGACCCATGAGGGTGAAGACGGCCCGCCCGGCGACGAAGGGATCCTTGGCGCCGCCGACGCGGCCTTTGAGCACCACGGTGTCGCCGGCCTTGAGGCCGCCCTTCTTCCGGGTCTCGGAGACGTCCTTGGCATCGTCGGCTGGTTTGGCGGCAAAGAAGCCCTCGGGCAGCGATGCCCGCGGGACGTGTGCGCTGGTGGCGGTCACGGTCAGTGTGGTCTTGCCATCGGCGGCGTCGACCTTGCCGGTGATGAAGACCTCGGCACCGGGCTTGAGGCCGTGCTTGCCGGCCAGTGAGCCGACGATGGGGGTGCCCTTGGCATCGACGAACTTCACGGTGACAGTCGGCGCACCGGCGGCGGGCTTGCCGGCCTCGGCCAGCGTGACGGTGGCGGTGTCGGCGGCGAGACCGTCGGCCGTGATGTAGCCGCGGAGGGTGACGGCTTCACCGGCCTTGGCGGCGGAAACAGCAGCGGTAACTTCCCTGGCATCGGCAGGCAGCGCGGGAACGAAGATCGACTTGAGGTCGTCAATTGCCTTGGGCTGGGCCCTCGCGGCGGCGGGGCCGAAGGCCGCGGGCAGCAGCTGCGGACCGGGCACACCGAGCATGGCGGCGGCGAGCAGGCCCAGACCGATGGAGTGGAGAAGGCCACTGGCTGACATCTTGACACGTTTCATTGCGAAGCTCCTTGATCTTGTTTGGCCCGGCAGGGCCTCAGCAGCGAGAGACTTGAACACCGACGAACGACTGACACCACCCTCGAGATTTCTTCCCCCCCACTGCTGCATCACTGACGACTAGACGGCTTTGAGCGCCAGCGGGATGCTGGGCCGCAGGCAGCGGATGGCCGGAGGAATGGCACCGATGATGCCCAGGACCAGCCCGGCGAGCAGACCCAGGCCGATGACCTGCTCATCGATCACGAGCCCGAAGGCGCCCATGGAGAATCGGACGGAGATGCCATCGAGCAGGAAGACCGCGATGGCGCAGGCGATGAGCCCGCCGGCAGCGGTGGCCAGCGTGGACTCCTGGACCATGGAGATGACGATGGCCGAGCGGCGGAAGCCCAGCGACTGGAGCGTGCCGAGTTCGCGGATGCGGGTGGCGAAAGCGGCGTACATGGTGTTGAGCCCGCCGAAGAGGCCGCCGAGGGCGATAAGCCCGGCGGTGACCCATGCCACGGCGCGGATGGGGCCAAAGAAGCTTGAGAGCTTGGCGTAGTAGTCACGCTCGGGCAGGGCGAAGAGTTCCAGGTCCGGGCGTGTCTTGGTGAAGGCGGCGACATCGGAGAACTCGGCACCTTGTCCGGTCGCCTCGTTGTACGGATCGAGCGTGAGCACGACGCAGGAGATAGTCTCGCGGCGGGTGACGGCCTTGATGTCCGTCAGGGGCAGCCAGATCTCGGCCTCCACAACGGTGCCCGGAGCGGCGAAGGTACCGACGATGGTCCAGAGTCGCTTGTCGATGACCAGTTTCTCGCCGAGCCGGAGATTCTGCTCACGCAGGCCAAGGACGGTGGGGACTGTCCGCCCGAGCATGAGCTCGTCCTCGCCGGCGCGGGGCCAGCGACCCTGCATTAGGGTGATGTTGTCGTGCACGAGCGCGGCGACGGGAGTGACGCCACGGAACATCGCCTGCTTGGGCTCCGCGGTTTCGGCGGTGCGGCCCATGTCGTGCCCGGCGTGGGGGCCGCTGGTGGCGATGCCGCCGGGTAGGGCGACGGGTATGGCGACGGGGAGCATGACGCTGACCTCCGGCGAGACGTAGGCCACGCCGGCGCGGCTGCGGATGCCCGGAATGCTCGCGGCAACGACGCTGGGCGTGCTGGCTTCGATCTCACTGCGCTCGATGCTGTCCTCGCTTCCGGCGCCCAGCAGGATGACGTTGCTCTCCCCGCCGGTGGCGCGGAGGGCCATGCTCATGCCGCGGACGAAGCCGCCCGCAACGAGGATGAGCAGGACGACCATGGCCGAGCCGGCGATGGAGAGCACCAGTCGCGAGGGGGCGCGGCCCAGGTTGCGGACGGCGTACTCAAAGGGGATCAGTCGCATAGAGGGCTTCTGGGTTAGACGGCTCGGAAGCAGGAGGCGATCTCACGGCGGCCGGCACGCAAGGCAGGAACGAGCCCGGCGACGACGCCGACACCGGCGGAGATGAGCAGGCCGCGGATGAAGACTGACCAGTCGGCGGAAACAGAGATACTCAGACCATCCTGGGAGAGACTGAAGCGGCCGAAGTGAACGACAGCCAGGGCCAGCAGCGTGCCGATGGCCCCGCCGACCAGGCCGATGAGCATGCCCTCGCTGACGATCATGCGGGCGATGAGCCCGGAGCGGAAGCCGAGCGTCTGCAGCACGGCGTGCTCGCGGATGCGGTCCTGGACGCTCAGGACGATGGCGTTGGCCACCAGTGCCAGCACAGCCCCGAGGCAGCCCCAGCCGAGCCAGCGCGTAAAGCGGACGATCTCGATGATGTCGGCGCCCGCCTGAGCGACGAAGGCCTTCTCGGGGCGGGTGGTGGTTGGCTCGGCCTGGGTCTTGAACTTCTCATCGATCGCAAGGCCGATGGCCTGCATGCGGGAGGGATCATCGACCCGCACCGTGAACTGGGTCACGCTGCCGAGGCCGCCGCCCTTGCCGGCGGACTGCTGGAGGAAATCGAGGTGGACGTAGGCGACGTTCTGGTCCTGCGGTTCCGGCGAGCGGATGATGCCCGCGACGGTGACGGTGACGCCTGAGGAGTCAAATGACTGGCCAACCTTAAAGCCGCGGCGGACGGCGAGTGTTTCACCGACGATGGCCGAGTCGGAGCGTTTGCGCCACTCGTCGAGCGAGCCGGAGAGGAACTGCCACTTGCCGGTCCAGCCGGAGGCGGAACCGACGGCCATTTCCTCAGCCGGGACGCCGCGGTAGGTGATGACATCCAGCGAAGCGCGGCAGTTGTTGACGATGATCTTGACCGGGACGGCCGAGACCACGCCGGGGACCGACCGGATGCGATCAACGTAATACTGCGGCAGGCGGCTGGTGGCCGGGCAGAAGCGGTTCTCCCGGTAAACGACCATTGTGGTGTCTCCGGCGGCGGCTTCCGTCGCGTCCTTGACGCCCTGCTGGAGCGTCTGGACGGCGATAAACAGGAACATGGCCACACCAACGCCCGCGACGGTGAGCACGCTGCGCACGCGGTGGCGAACCAACTGCTTGAGAACAACGGGGATGAGTCTGGGGGCGATCATGGGTCAGTTGCCTCCTTGTGAAGCGACGCTGCCGGAGATGGCAGGGCCGTCAGCCACGAGGCGGCCCTTTTCCAGGTGCAGCGTGCGCCGGGCGTAGGCGGCGCACTTGGCATCGTGGGTGACGATGATGAGGGTCTTGCCCAGTTCGTTGCAGAGCCGCTGCATCAGTTCCATGATGGCGCGGGCTGACTCCTGGTCCAGGTCGCCGGTGGGCTCATCACCGACGATGATGGTCGGATCGGTGACGATGGCACGGGCGATGGCGACGCGCTGCTCCTGGCCGCCGGAGAGCTGGCGGGGGTAGTGATCGTGGCGGTCGGTGATGCCGACGAGCTGGAGCGCACTGCGGACGCGGTCGTGGCGCTCGGCGGAACTCATGGATGACAGGAGCAGGGGCAGCTCGATGTTCTCGTAGGCCGTGAGCACGGGAACGAGGTTGTAGAGCTGGAAGACGTAGCCGATCTGCCGGCTGCGCCAGTCGGCGAGCTTGCCGCGGGAGAGCGTGGAAATGTCGGTGCCGCCGATGATGAGCTGGCCGCCGGTGGGACGATCGATCCCGGCGATGAGGTTCAGCAGCGTGGTCTTGCCGCTGCCGGAGGGGCCCATGAGGGCCAGGAAGTCACCCTCAGGCACGAGCAGATCAAGCTCGGCTAAAGGCGTGATGATGTTGTCGCCCTTGCGGTAGGACTTGGTCAGGCGGCGGCACTCGATGAGGATCCGCTGCGGGGGACGATCGGCCGACGGGATGATGTTGCTTGCGGCCATCGCGCCGGCTTGGCTGGTTGCGGCTGTGGTGGTCATGGGTGGGGTGCCCTTGTGTGGTGACGCGGTAGTATGAGGTGGTGGCGTGACGTGGTGGCGGGGCGGGACGGGTGGCCGGTGCTCAGGGGGTTGTGCCGGCAGTGCGCTCGCCGAGGACTTTCAGCCGCACTCCGTCGCGGAGACCTGCGGGGGCATCGATGACGACGCGGTCGGCCAGGCGGAGGCCGGCGGTGATGGCCACGAGCGCCGTGTCTTCGGTCGGCTCGGTGGCGACCTCACGCAGCTGGGCGACGGGACTGCCGCCAGCAGAATCGACGAGCCAGACAGTGGCTTTGCCCTCGCCCGTGCGGCTGAGGACTGAGGCCGGTAGGACCAGAAGGGTGCCGTCAGATGCGGCGGTAGTTGCGGCTGGCGTTCCACCTGCCGCATCGGCGTGGTGGGGGTCGGTCGACATGCCGCTGGGCTGGGCGGATGTGCCGACGAGCTTGACGCGGGCGAGCATCTCGGGCTTCATCACCGGCGAGGGGCTCTCGAGTTCGACCTTGAACTGCACGGTGTTGCGCTGGATGTTGGCCTCGTGCACGGCGCGGACGATGCTGCCGGTGAACGTCTGGCCAGGGAGCGACTCGGTGGTGATGATGGCACGGGTGCCGATGCTAATCTTGGCGGCATCGGCGAGCGGGACATCGACGCGCACCTGCAGGTGCTGGGGGTTGTACAGCCGCAGCACGGCACCGGACATGGCCGAGGGATCGCGGTTGGTGGAGTCCATGGCGATGCGGGTGCCGGGCTCGACAAGGCGCGACATGACGACGCCGGCGACCGGGGAGCGGACCTCCATGCGAGACAGCCGGAGTGCGGCTTCATCCCGCGTCACTGCCGCGGCGGACATGGCCGCCTCGGCCTGGGCCAGGCTGCTGCGCATGGCATCGGCCGCGCGGCGGGCGGCGGCGACCTTGGCCTCCATGCCATCGAGGCGGATCTCGCTGGCGCGGAAGTCGGCGGCACCCACAGCGCCGCTGGCCACCAGCGGGCGGCTGCGATTGACGTTGTCGCGGACCTCTTCTGCCGCGGCCTGCTCAACACGGATCTGGGCCTCGGCGGTGGCGATGTCGGCCCGGGCACGGTCGGCATCGGCGCGGCGCTGGGCCAGGGCGGCCTCGGCGGCACGCAGCAGCAGTTGTGCATCCTGATCGATCATGCGGACGACGACCTGGTCGGCGGCGACAGCTTGGCCCTCTAAAACAAGGACCTCACGGACGACGCCCTCGGCCAGTGCAGGCACGATGACGGGGTAGGGCGCGGGCTCGACCCAGCCTGGGGCCTGGGCCAGCACGGCGCCGGAGCTGGCGGCGGCTCCCGCGGAAGCTGGTGATGTGCCCGAGCGGGCGGCATGCGTGGTACCGGCCTGCGGAGCGGCTGGTGCTTCGGAGCGAAGGGCTTGCGACTTCGGCACCACCGGGACAACGTACACCTCCAGCGCCGGGCGCAGGGCATCGCGGGCGGCGTACACGAGCACGCCGCCAAAGGACAGCAGCACGGCCAGTGGGACGAGCAGCCGGGTGCGCCAGCGGGAGCGGGGACGGGGGACTTCGGCGGACGCACCGGCAGCGAATGCGGCGGTGCCACCAAGTCCGGCCGGGCGCGAGAGCGCACGGAGATCAACCTTCGTAGCGTTCATGGAGTTCCATTCGGGGAGAGTGCGAGCAGGAGCAACGCGGCATCGCCGGCCCTGACTGCACGCAGGCGAGCGCGCTGATGCAGTCGGGGATGACTCACATGCACCGACCAAGCCCGCACGGCACAGGCGGACCAGGTCCGGCGAGGCGGGCGGGGCGGCGGTGTCGGGGTTGTTGCTAGACGATCAGCGCGCACTCTCGGCGCAGCAGCTCGCGGTTGGCACAGATTGCCACCGGCCTGCAGTTGGATCGCCGATCCGGCGTGACGGATGCGCCTGCAAACTCGGTTCCGACGCTGGTGCGACCAGCGAGCAGCATCGCTGCCAGCGCATCGGGCAGCGGCTCGGAAAGCGAGAGCTTGACAGGATCAGCCACACTGGTGACTACCGACCGGCCTTTGCAGGCCGCGCAATCCGCATCGCGGTCGTGAGTCTGATCATCCGCCGGCTGACTGCCCGGTGTGCGGGCATCGCAACGATTGGTGGAACAGCAGGAGTGAACGGCTGGCCGGTCGTGATGACGAACCGCTGATCGGCCGGTGAGGTCGCTGCACCGGCTCCCAAGCAGGCCGGCAGCCTGACAGCAGCACAGCGGCGACCAGATCGCCAGCAGCAGTGTGATCAGGTTTCGAAGCGCCGGGTGAAGCATGAGAATGTCACATCGGACCGACAACTGTACGCCACGCGGGCAAAACCCGTTCACCGGCGCGACCGCGGAGCGGCACAAACAAAGCAGAACGGACACCCCGTTATGGGGTGTCCGTTGGTGGATCGGGCGGGCGAATCGCAGGCCGATTCTGCGCGGCGGCGGGGCGCCGAGCAGGTGGCAGCCATGCGGGCAGGCTTACTTGACGGCGGGGACGTTGATCCAGGCGCCGTTCTTCTTGATGGACTTGTTGCCCATTTCCATGACGCCGACGGTCTCGACGATGTCACGGAGGGCGACCGGGGCGCCCTTGCCTTCAAAGAAGCCGACCATGCCGCCGATGAGGCGGTCGTAGATGGCGCCGCCGTCGCTGAAGGTTTCGCGGATGGTGGCGGCACCCTTCTCGCCGTGGATGATCGCGCCGAACTCCCAGTTGGCCTTGCGCTCCATGCGGATGCGGACGTAGCGGCCGTCGCGGTACTCCATGTCCAGCAGGTGGCGGTCGGCCATCTTCACGGCCGAGACGCGCTTGACGCCGGCGCCTTGGCCGCTGCGGGCGAAGATGGAGTCAACCATCTCGATGGCGTGGCAGCCGTAGTGCCAGAGGTCGGGGTCGGCCTTGAGCAGTTCGCCGGGGGCGTAAGCGTCGACGGCGATGATCTTGCCGAGCTTGGCGAAGTCGACACCGTCAAACGCGCTGATGAAACGCAGCGAGCTGGCCGAGTAGCACGGGGTTTTCTTCTTCTTGGCGGCGGCCATGATCTTCTTGGCATCGGCCAGAGAGCAGGCCAGCGGCTTGTCGATGTACGTGGGCTTGCCGGTCTTGAGGCACTCGAGGGCGAACTTGGCGTGGCGCTTGCCCGAGACGTTCAGGACCATGAAGCCGTCGCAGCTGGCAAGGAGTTCCTTGAGTGAGCCGGCCTCGACGGCGCCGTGGTCCAGCGCGCCCTGCTTCCACTTGGCGACGTGGGCGAGACGCTCCTTGTCGGCTTTGCCTGGCTTCTGGACCCAGTCGTTGGTGCCGTCGGTCCAGATGTGGGTGACCTTGCACTTGGTGGTGCCGGCCTTGTTGCGGGCGTTGATGAGCCGGGTGAAGGCCTCAACGTGGCCAGAGTCGATACCGATCGCGCCGATGTTCATGCTCAATGCGTCCTGCCGAGAGTGCGAGAAACCCGGGTCGCCAGTGCGCTCCGGGGGTGGGTTATTTCCAGCCGGTTAAGCGTAGCTGCCGCGGCTGCGGGGTCATGGATAACCGCCAAGGGCTCACCAAATACCCATCGCGAAACTCATGACACACGGGAACCGGGAGGGGCGGAAAACCATAGAATCCGGGTGGGATTGCGGCCGGAGTGTTCCGGCCCGATCCTGACCTTTTGCCGACGCCCCCTTTGGACCGCATTCCCGCCCTTTTTGCCCGTCACAACATCCGCTGCACGCCGCAGCGAGAGGCGGTTTACTCTGCACTGGAGGCAACCGAGAGCCACCCCACGGCCCTGGAGCTGCACGGCATGGTGGCCAAGAAGGCGGGTGGGATCTCGCTGGCGACGGTGTACAACACGCTGGAGCTGCTGACCCGCAAGGGGCTGACCAGGCGGTATGTGCATACGTCGGCCTCAACCGGCGGCCGCGAGGAAGCAGCGCGGTACGACGCGGATACTCGCTCGCATATTCACTTTATCGATGATCAGACTGGGCGGCTGCGCGACATTCCGGCGGACCTTGGCGTGGACCTGCTTTCCAAGCTGCCGGCGGATGTGATCGAGCAGATTGAGGACCGGCTGGGCGTGCGGATTGACCAGGTGCGGATCGAACTGCACGGGGACCAGACGGGCTCGCAGGCGTGCTGAGGCGGACGGCCCGGTCCTTCCGGGTCGCTGCGGACCACAACCTACGACCTATCGGTTCACAGCCGATCGCTCGCAAAGAATACGAAGCTGACGAGTTCATGACGGGAGTCAGTTCGATTTGGCCGCCCGGTGGGGTCGTCGCCCCGTTTTTGTGTCAGCCCCTTGAGTCGGTCCGGATCCGGTCCGATACCACCAGAGTCTGTTACCAGACCCAAGGAGCGTTCCCATGGCATTCGGCAGTGCCGCCAGCATTTTCGACTCATTTGACCCGACCCGTCCGCCGCCGTCTGACGGCGTTCGCAGCCCGATCAGCGGGCCGATTACGAACCCGGCCGCCGGCAAGGACGAACTGCCTGCCCGCAGTTCGATCCGGTTCCCGATCGAGCGTCGGCGGTACCCCCGGTTCTCCGTCGAGCCCATGTACACGGCGATCAAGGTGCGGTTCCTCGACCGCGACACCTTCGATTACGAGGGTCACGCCTACGACGTTTCCGAGGGCGGCTGCCGCTTCGAGCTGGATCGTGGCATTGAAATGGGCACACCCATCGCCATGCAGCTGACGCTGCCGACGATGCAGTCATCCATCGCTGGCCCCGGCCGCGCGATCTTTGTGTTCGGCAACGTGGTGTGGCTTGAGGATGAAGACGAGCCCGGCCCGATCCGGATGGCCATTGCCTTTACCCGGTTTGCCCGGGCTGGCGACCGCGAGCGGCTGCTGGCCGAGCTGCGAACCGGCCGGTACCGTGCCGCGGCTTGAGCGGACGGGATCGGGTCCCCCTGGACTCACTACAAACCCTGCGACAATGAGAAACGGGCCGTTCGGCCCGTTTTTCTTTGGGTGATCAGGATTCTGCGAGTCGCTGCGGTTAGCTCGGACGACGCATCATGGCTGCGAAGCCCATCAGGCCGAGGACGACGGTGGCGGGGCTGGCGAAGCGGAAGCTGCTGCTGTCCTTGGCATCCGAGGCGGTGGTGGCCACTTCGGCGGTCTTGACCTGCATCGGACGCTCAACGCGCGTGGAAACGGCGAAGGCAGAGCCGAGACAGAACAGGCACGCCAGCGCGGGAATGAAGAAGCTCAGGCGTTGACGAAACGGGGTACTCACTCTCAAACTCCTCGCAATTCCAAACAGGTTCCGAAACTCAAAACCGGTGTTTGGCTGACTCTCTCATCCATCCGGGGCTCTGTATCGCGGGGCCAGTTGGACCGGCTCGCTGGTACATCCCCATCCTGAAACTGGCTTTCCAGGGCCAGTTCAGGAGCGACCTGCCAATCCATGGCCAGCCGGGTGCCAAGCCGAAGCCGGGCACCGACAACACATTACCTCATTCGTCGTGGAGCGTCAAACAGTCTCAGTAGTTCTTGGCGGAGTTTGAACGTGCAAGCGTAATCATTTTCCTGTCTTCAAGATGCGCTAGGTATTCTCCTGTACCGAACGGAGATATTGCAACGTTACGGCGGCTCCGTCACGGGCGAGCTCCACCCATCCATCCGTTCATGCGGATAAATGGAACAAGCAGGCATAGAATCACGTCGCCTTGTTTTCGATGCACCCGCTCTGGACCTGCCTATGCACATCAGCGACATTTTCGCCAAGCAGCGCAGGACGTTCTCGTTTGAGTTCTTCCCGCCCAAGTCGCCCGATGCCGCGGCGGCGTTGTTTGATGCGATTCGCGAGCTCGAACCCCTAAAGCCGAGCTTTGTGTCGGTGACGTATGGCGCGGGCGGCTCGACCCGGGAACTGACGCACGACCTGGTGGTGCGGCTGAAGCAGGAGACCTCGCTGGAGGCGGTGCCGCACCTGACGTGCGTGGGGCACACGGAACCGGAGATCACGGGGATCCTGAACCGGTACCGGCAGGTGGGCATCAGCAACGTGCTGGCACTGGGTGGCGACATCCCTAAGTCGCTGGCGGCGGCGGGGTTTGACCGGTCCAAGGACACGTTCCGGTACGCCACCGATCTGGTGAGGCACATCCGCTCGCTGAACAATGGTGGAAGTTCGCCGCTGGGCATCTGCGTGGCGGGCTATCCAGAGGGACACCCGGGAACACCGAACCGGGTACGGGAGATTGAGCTGCTGAAGGCAAAGGTGGATGCCGGGGCGGACTGCATCGTCACGCAGCTGTTCTTTGACAACCGCGATTACCTGGACTTCCGCGAGCGGTGCCGGCTGGCGGGCATCAAGGTTCCGATTGTCGCGGGCATCATGCCGATTGTCTCGATCAAGGGCATGCACGCGATGGCGGACATGGCGCTGGGGTGCCGCTTCCCGGCGGCGCTGCTGCGGATGGTGGCCCGGGCGGGCGACAACCCTGAGGCGGTGCGGCGGGTGGGCCTGCACTGGGCGACACAGCAGTGCGCGGACCTGATCGATCAGGAAGCCGACGGGATTCACTTCTACACGCTCAACAAGTCGACGGCGACGCGCGAGGTGTACGCCAACTTGGGCGTGACGGACTCGACGGCGCTGCGGAGCTGAACAGTGACGCCCGCGGCCATGCTGTGCGTGCTGATGCCGATACTGATGCAGACGGCGAGCACCCGATTCAGGGAATTCTGGTGACCGGTAACCTTCCGCGGGTGCGGCGGCGGGTGCGTTATCGACAGCTCGTCCCCAAGGCAGAAAAAAACTTACAAAGGCAGCTGAGGGCGGCATTGCATAGCCTTTCTAGGTATGCCACACTCCGCTCCACCGCGTCCGCAGGTTCTTCCGGGCACGCTTGATCTGATGGTCCTGTCGATGCTCGATCGCTCGCCGTGCCATGCGTACGAGCTGGCCCGCCGGATCACTGCCGTCACCGGACGCGTGGTGGCCATCGAGGAAGGATCGCTGTTTCCGTGCCTGAAACGTCTTGAAAGCGGCGGGTTTTTAGTGCGGCAGGCCGGAACCGGTCCGACCGGACGTCGCGTGAAGAACTGCAGGCTGACTGTTGCGGGACGACGCGAACTGCGGAGGCAGATCACACTGTGGCGCGATGCGAGCCGCGCGGTGGAGGCTGTGCTGGCACTGCCGGCAGCGGGCGACCTGGGCGACTACCTGTAGTTTATCTAGGTATACAGGCACTTGCGGTGCTGCCGCATTTCGGCCAATCTCCTTGAACACCGGCCTGCCCGGGCCGATACTTGATGGTCGTTTGCGACTGTGTTCTGCCTTTTGTCCGCTCGCCAAGGAGCCGCCATGCGCGTCAAGTCCCCTGCGAAGAAGTCCGCCAAGACCGTCACGAAGGCCACCACCAAGCCCGCCGCCAAGCCAGCGGCGAAGCCGGCCGCAAAGACCGCCGCCAAGGCAGCACCCAAGGCCCGCGCGGCCGCCAAGCCCCTGGCCCGCAAGGCCGCGGCCAAGTCGGGCCGCTCGTTCCTTGGCCCGCACGCGACGTTCAACGCCTTCGTCAACGCCACGGCCAAGGAAGAGCTGCCGATTGTGTACGTCAACGGCCGCATGGTGCCCAAGAACCAGGCGATGGTGAGCGTGTACGACCACGGCCTGCTCTACGGTGACGGCATCTTCGAGGGCATCCGCGTGTACAAGGGCAAGATCTTCAAGTGCGGCCAGCACATGGAGCGTCTGTGGCGCTCGGCCGAGGCCATCCACATGAAGATCCCGCTGGCGCGGGAGGCGATGGTGCAGGTCCTCCGCGACTGCATCGAGGCCAACGGCATCGTCGAGGGCTACATCCGCCTGCTGGTCACCCGCGGCTACGGCACGCTGGGCCTGGACCCGCGGAAGTGCCCGGTCGCCGGCGTGGTCTGCATCGCCGACCAGATCCAGCTGTACTCCAAGGAGAAGTACGAGAAGGGCATGGGCATCATCGTGGCCAAGCGGCCGCGCACGCCGATCGCCTGCCTTGACCCCCGCGTCAAGAGCCTCAACTACCTCAACAACATCCTGGCCAAGGTCGAGGCCATCGATGTCGGCTGCGATGAGGCGATCATGCTCAACATCGACGGCTACGTCTGCGAGTGCACAGGCGACAACATCTTTGTGATCAAGAACGGCCAGGTCTTCACGCCGCCGAGCGACTCGGGCATTCTTGAGGGCATCACCCGCCGCTTCGTGATGGACCTGTGCACCGAGCTGAACATCCCCTGCAACGTCAAGAACATGACGCCAGAGGAGGTCAAGGGTGCCGACGAGGTCTTCCTGACCGGCTCGGCTGCCGAGATCATCGCGGTGACCCAGATCGACGACATCCGCGTGGGCTCCGGTGGCGAGGGCCCCGTGACCCGCCGCCTGCGTGACGCGTTCCGCGCCGTGGTGACCTCCGACGCCGTTCCGGAGGATTGATCGCCGGTCCGCCGAACACCGGCGGCCGAGATCTGTGCTCCGCGGCACTTTCCAGTTTCCCGATCACAGCCCCGTCCTCATCGGCGGGGCTTTTTTCATCTTTACGGGCATCCCCGCCGCCGTATACGCTGCGCTGCCATGTCGTCTCGCACCGCCATCTGGATCCTGGCTCTCGCCGCCGCCCTGGCCGCGGCGGCGATGCTGGTGCGGGCAGGGAGGCCGCCCTCCGTCCAGCCGCCGGTGACCAGCCCGAGTGCCATCGAACTGAGCGCACACCTGCGGATCGTTGCGCTGGCCCCGGGGCTGACCGAAACGTTGCGACGCATGCAGCTCGGTGGCGCGGTCGTCGGACGGCACGGCTTCGATGCGTGGGCGCCCAGCACTGTGCTGGTCTGCGGCGATCAGTCCGGTCTTGATGCCGAGAATCTGCTGCACGTCCGCCCGACGCACCTGTATGTGCAGTGGGGCCAGCGGGAGCTGCCCGCGACGATCCGCACGCTGGCTGAGAAAGAGCGGTGGACCGTCAGGAATTTCCATCTGCTCAGCCTGCAACAGATCGGGGCCGCCGCGGATGAGCTGTACAGCGATGCGCGCAAGGCCCTGCCCGAATCGCTTCGGCCGCCGTCGCTGGCGGCGGAGCGCTTCGCTGATTCCCTTCTTGGAAGAGGCTGGGCCGCGGCGACGGCCATCCGCAGCGAGACCTTCCGCGAGTTCATGGCTCAGGCCGGCCCGGTACTGATGCTCTACAACGATCGGGAACCCGCCGCCGCGGCGGGACCAGGGTCGTACCACTATGAGATCCTCTCACTGCTGGGCGCCACACCGGCGATCACGACAGGCAACGCGTATCAGACGCTGGACCGCGAGACCGTGCGGCGAATCAACCCGTCCGTGCTGATCGTGCTCAAGCCGCAGAAGCTCTCGCTGTCTGCAACCCCGGTCGAGCCGGTGACATTCAACGCGAGCTCGCTGCGCTCGAGCGTGGGCCTGGAACCCGACAGTGAGACGAAGGTGATCCTGGTCGATGACCCGCTGGCCTTTGTCCCGGGGCTTAATCTCATCGAGCTGATCGACACCATTCAACGCGAGCTTGAGAAACTGCTTCCATCGCAGTGAAGGGCGTGCATTCGGCGACTATCGCCGGTTTGAATCGTCGGGTCTGGAGGCTCCGAGCGAACGAAGCCGCGAGATCGCCCCGCTGCCGAACTTGGCCACGATCGCATCGCTGACGGCATCGAGCTTGTCGTGGCGCTCATCGGCTTTGGCGGCAAACAGGTCCAACTGCTGCTGATCGGTGAGCTGGTGCAGAGAGATGCCGAGCAATCGCAGCGGGAGCACGCCGCCGCCGGGTACGCGGTTGCCGGCCCCCCACTCCCGCAGCAGCCGCTCAGCCACGGGGAAGACATCCGCCACGCTGCTGGCAGGACGATCAAGCGTGCAAGAACGGGTCACGGTCAGGAAATCACCGGTGCGGATCTTGATCGTCACCGTGCGGCAGAGCAGCTTGGCCTCACGCAGCTCGCGGCAGACGTGCTCGGCCTGCTTCATGAGGACCGCCAGCAGTCGCCCCAGGTCGCCATCATCCTGCCGGAACGTCTGTTCCTTGCCGATGCTCTTTTGTGCTTCACCCGCGTGCACGCGGCGGTCGTCGTGGCCGTGGCACATCCGCTGCCAGGCGTCAAGTTGATCGCCGAACTGTGAGGTCAGGGCCAGGAGCGTGGCAGCATCGGCTTCGCGGAGCTCGGCGACGGTGCGGATGCCCAGGGCGGTGAACTTCTCCGCCGCGTGCGGGCCGACACCACGGAGGACGCCGATGGGCAGCGGCCCGAGCACATCGCGTGCTTCCTCCGGGCGGATGACACACAGACCGTCGGGCTTATTGAGGTCGCTGGCGACTTTGGCGACGAACTTGTTGCCCGCCACACCGACTGAGCAGGTCAGTCCCAGTTCCGCTCGCACGCGGCGGCGGATCTGCTCGGCGATGAGCTGGCCGGCGCCGAAGCCGTCGGCATCTGGCTGGCCGGTGGCATGATGCCGCAGCACGCCGCTGCAGTCGAGGTACGCCTCATCGATGGAAACTGGCTGCACATCAGGCGAGAAGCTCTCGAGGATGGTCATGACCTGACGTGAGACGGCGGAGTACACGCCGTGGCGGCCCTTGACAATCAGGGCCTGCGGGCACAGCCGCATGGCCTGGGCCATGGGCATCGCGCTGCGACAACCGAACTTGCGTGCCTCGTAACTGGCCGCAGTCACCACGCCGCGGCCGGAGGTGCCACCGACGAGCACCGGCTTGCCGCGGAGCGATGGATCGTCGCGCTGCTCCACTGATGCGAAGAAGGCATCCATGTCAACGTGCAGGATGACACGCGAAGCGGTCACAGCGGATGATACATGATTTTCCTGAAGCAAACGTCCAACCCCGTTCAAATCGTCCAGTTCATTCACTATCTGGACATTGGATGAGCGTTTCGGTGCGATCGCTGAAAGCAGATGTGCCGGATCTGTGCCGACTTGGCAAGCATCGCGACGGAAACTGTGTACACTCTGAATGTGGCGATGGTCCGGCACCACTATGAACGGGCGTTTGAGGCGTACCTCCGGGCGAGGCGGATTCCGTATGTCGGAGTCAACGAGGCGCGCAAGTCACTGCTGCCCAAGGCGGGCCATCTGCGGCTCGCACAGATCGAAGCCGACGGTGCCACACCCGATGCGCTCAAGAGCTTTGACTTCATCATCTACGGCAAGCACCGCAATCTGCTGATCGATGTCAAGGGTCGCCGGCTGGGCGGTCGACGCAGCCAGTCCGTGCAGGACACGCTGACGGACATCCAGCTCGAGCGGCATCATCGCACGCCGCAACTGGCGGTGGCACGGCTTGACTCGTGGGTGACGGAAGACGACGTCAAGGCCCTGACGATCTGGGAGGGCCTGTTCGGCAAGGGCTTCAAGGCCGCGTTCGTTTTCATGTACTGGTGTCCGGAGGCTCCACCGGACGGGATGTTCCATGAGATCATGGAGCACGACGGCAAGTGGTACGCCATGCGCGGCGTGCTGGTCGAGGACTACGCCGCGTGCTGTAAGCCGCGGAGCGCCAAGTGGCGGACGGTGGATGTACCTGCCGCGGCGTTCGAGCGGATCAGCCACCCGTTTGCACCGGCGTGGGCGGGAGTGGCCGAGCCGACCAGGTCGCCAGCGATATCACCGACGATCACGCTGCCGGGCGGCTCGCCTCACCGCCCGTGACTCGGGGGGTTCGCCGTCGAGCGTCGCAGTTCAGGCCAGCTTGACGGTTGCCTGTGCCGCGGTGATGCCCTTTGCCAGGATGAGCTTCTCCGGGCGGCTGTGACCTGATTCGACCTCCACGCTGCGCGGCGCAAGCCCGAGCGTGCGAGCCAGCAGGCGGCAGATGGCATCGTTGGCCTTGCCATCCTCCGGTGCAGCGGCCACCTTGACCTTCAGACGGTCACCCAAGGGGCCGGCGATCTGATCGCGGCTGGCCCCGGGCACGGCCTTGATGGCGATGCGGATGCCTCCGGGGACATCCGAGAGGTACGCGGGCTGTGCGGGCTGAGGAGCTGCCATGTGCGGGAGTCGCTTCGGGCGCGGGGGGAGCAAGCGAGCCAAGAAAAGAGCCCCGCCGGAGGGACTCCGGCGGGGCCGATCTGGTGTAACGGCGGGTCGCAGCGGCGGAAGCCGTGGCCGCACGGGCGGCTTACTTGAGCAGCTGCTTCATGGTCTCGCGAGAGTTCACGAACTTCGTGTGCACCGCCATGTAGTGCTTGCGGTAGATCTCGTCGATCTTCTCGGGCGAGGGGAACTTGGCGGTAAAGCCGGGGGCGTGGGGTTCGAGTGTGAGCTCGCCGACCTTCATCATGTGGGCGATGAGGGTCCGCGGGTCCTCAAGACCGATAGCGATGCGGATGGTCGTGGGCTCGATGCCGGCGGCACGCAGGGCCTCGGTGCTCATCTCGCTGTGGCTGGTGATCGCCGGGCAGAGCACGACGGTGTTGGTCTGGCCCAGGGAGACCTGATGGCCGAAGACCGGGTCGAGCGCATCGAAGAAGCTCTTGAACTGCTCGCGGGTGAAGGTGTCGTGGGGCTGGCCCTGCTTGCCTTCAAAGTCAATGGTAAACAGGGGCGCGGGCATGCCCAGGTACAGGCACTTCTCACGCAGGGCCCCGTTGGGGTTGCCGGGCGCACCGTTGCACTTGACGTTGATGTCGGGGTGCATGTCCAGCACCTCGGCCAGCGTGAGGGTGTTGATGGCCTTTTCCAGCAGTCGGAGTTCCAGTGTGTGCAGGCCGTTCATGACCTCATAGGCCTTGTCGGCATCGAGGAACGCACCCTTGATGTAGTAGACGTTCCAGAACAGAGACTCGTTCCAGTGCCAGACGCGCGGCTTGCCGTCGACATCGAGGCCCTGCACCGAGTCACCCTTGCTGATGAACATGCGCTCGTTGCGACCGATGATGACACCGGCGGTGGTTCCGCCCATGCCGGCCATGTCCTTGGTGTAGCTGTGGATGACGAAGTCGGGACGTTCCATGGGGTCCTTGCGCTGCAGCGGGCGGTGCAGGAAGGGCGTGCCGACCGTCGAGTCGCAGATCACGGTCATGCCGCGCTCGTGAGCGGCCTTGGCCATGGCCGGGACATCGAGCACGTAGCCGTGCGGGTTGCAGGGGCTTTCGACGTAGAGGTAGATGTGGCGGCCGCGGGCGAGACGATCGGCGTACTTGACCTTGGCCGCATCGAGGGCCTTGAGGAAGTCGGCCTCGGTGTAGCCGTCGAAGAACTCGACACCGGCATCAAGGTTGGAGGGCTTGCTGAGCCAGTCGTGCAGCAACTGGTAGGTGCCGCCGTAAACGTTGCGGCTGACGAGGATGACGTCCTGGTAGCCGACGAGATGGCTGAGCATCGCGTCGATGGCGGCCATGCCGCTGTTGAAGTTCCAGGCAAAGTACTCGCCGGCGAGCGGGCCGGCTTCGAGATCGACGACGTGGTTGGCCAGCGAGACGCTGGTGGGGTTGAGCAGTCGGGAGTAGACCTCAAGCATCAGCTCCTTGCCCTGGAAGGCGTCATCGACCCATTCCGAGCAGGCATAGATGTACGTCGCGGTGCGCGTGATGACGGGCTTGGCGCTGAACAGGGCGGTGAGGTTGTCGAAGATCGGGTACGCGCCGTGAACGGTGCGGGCTGACTGCGTGTCGATGACGGACTGGTACGTCCGCCGGAACGGGTGCATCAGCGTGTCCATGACCTTGGCCATCTGGAAGCACAGGAACTTCTGGGCGGCAAAGCGGGCGGCGCGGTCCTTGCGGTCAAGGTGAGCCAGTTCGCTGGTCAGCGTCGACCACATGAGCTTGGTGTCGGCGTGGGAGTTGTACACGCTGCGGGCCACATCACCCATGCGCTTGCCGAAGTCGCTGGCGGGGTCGAGCCCGAAGTGCGCCAGTTGCTCGGCAACCAGGCCATCAACGGTGGTGGCGCCGCTGGTCTTGCGGCGGGGCGAGATCTCCCGGGCCGAGGCGACCTGGGCCGGGAGTGATGCGACCGGCACGCCGACGGGCGCTGTGCCCGCAGAACCGCCGTGACCGTTGTTGCCGGTGTGAAGAGAGGGGGACTTGGAGTTCGACATGCTCGAATGCCTTGGTGTTTCGTGAAGGCAGATGCGGGCTGAATACCTGCCGTACCGGGCCGAATGGCGGGGGTGGCCGGGGCGCGGAACGGTGCAGACGGGGACGCATCGGACCCGTCGCGGCATGGTAGGGGCACCTGCAGGAGCGGCCGCCCGGGGCGGCATCCCGGATTTACCCGATCCTGACGGCCGGGCAGCGTGCCGCGGGCAAAAAAACGACGGCAGTCCGGGGGTGGAAAGGGTTGGCGGCTCTACCCTTGCGACGGTCTGACGACGCATTGAACGGAGTTCCCTCGGCGCAGCATCAAACGCTGCACGGGCGCGAACAAGCTTGCGGAATCAGCACGATCCGCCGCGGCTTGCGGAGCAACCCCGTTTCACTGACAGGCTCATGTCCCCAGAACTGCCCAACTCGACTGCCTCTGCACCCCCGACGGTGGCCGGGCATCCTCTGCCACCTGGACCCGGCATGGCTCTGCCGCTGCGGTGGTCGCTGGCGGCCATTGGCGTGGCGTGCTTTGTTCTGGGCATCATCGGAGCTTTGGTGCCGGGGATGCCGACGACCATCTTCCTGCTGCTGGGTTCGTTCTTCGTCACACGCAGTTGCCCGTGGATTGAGGATCGGATGCTGGCGATCCCCCTGCTCCGGCCGTATGCCACCTTCATCCGCTCCAAGGAGCCGATGTCACGCAAGGCGCGGATCACCGCGCTGAGCATGATGTGGACCAGCATTGTCATCTCGTCAATCGTTCTGGGCTTCGCCGGCAAGCTGACGCCGCTGGTCGGCGGGTTTGCGGCACTTCTTGGCATTGTGGGCACCGTCTCCATTCTGATGTTCCGCCGTCAGCTGGCGGAGTGAGCCCGGGTGCATTGGCTGACGCCGGGGTTGCGGCGGGGTGACGGTGCGATCCGGACCGGGCATGCCAAGCTTGAACTGACCAAAAAAGCAAAGAACCCGCCGGGACACGGCGAGTTCTTTGAATGAATCCTGATGCACTGCGGCAGGCCGCAGCGATGGCGATTACTTGGCCTTCTTGGCCTTGGCCTCGCCCTTGTCGGCCTTCTCAGCCTTGGCGGGCTTCTCGGCCTTCTCGCCCTCAGCCTTCTCAGCCTTGGGGGCCTTGGCGGTCTTGTCCTTGGTGTTCTTCTCAGCGGGGAGAACAGCCTGGCCATCGGCGGCCGGAGCGGCGGCGGCAGCGGCCGGCTCCTCAGCGCCCATGCGGCGGAGGTCCAGCGGACGGTCGGGCTTGATCTCGAGCTTGATCGAGGCGACCAGGTCGGAAGCGAACTTGACGTCCAGGTCGTAGGTGTCGACGCGCTTCATGGCCGAGCCGATGCGGACCTCGCGGTCCTTGATGCCAGCGAAGCCAGCCTTGGCCAGAGCCTGGGAAATCTCGTGCTGCGTGATCGCGCCGTAGAGGATGCCCAGATCGTTGCAGGAGCGGACCATCTCCAGCTTGTAGCCATCGAGCTTCTTGATGAGGTCCTCGCGCTGGCGACGGAGCTCGGCGATCTGACGCTCGGCCTCGGCACGCTTGCCGGCGAGTTCCTTGATCTTCTCCGGGCTGGGCTGCGTGGCCATGCCGCGGGGGAGGAGGTAGTTGCGGGCGAAGCCCTTACGGACCTTGACGACATCGCCGACGATGCCGGAGCCTTCGACGTTTTCAACCAGAAGCAGTTCGAGCGTACGAGCCATAGTGCTGTCCTTTCAGTGTCCGGTGGGACCTGCATCGGCGAGGCCGAAGCGGGATCACACGTCCGGACCGAGAGTTAGGAGCCGCCGAAACCGGGCAACACGCCCGAGGCGACCCCAGCGGAAGTGGGTCGAGATGATAGCGGGGACAGGGGTCAAAGACGAGCGGCCGGAGCCGGCGGCAGCTCTTGCAATAACAGAACGCGGACCATGAATTCATGGTCCGCGTCGGTGTTGTTCGGTTTGAAGGACCTGCCGCGAGAGGGCGGAAGGGTCAGAACGGGATGTCGGCATCACCCAGCGGGGCGGACGGAGCCGGGGCGCCGCGGTTGGTGCGGACGACCGGCTCGGGGGCGGAGGAGTATCCACCGGGCTCGCCGCCGTCGTACTCGCTGTGGCTCTCACCACCTCCGCCGGGGCCACCGGGGCCGCCGCTGCGGGGCGAGTCGATGAAGCTGAAATCCTCGACGACGATCTTGAGCTTGGAACGGTTGGAACCGTCAGTCTTGTCCTTCCAGGTGTCGAGCTTCAGGCGGCCTTCGACATAGAGCCGGCTGCCCTTGCGGACGAACTTGGAGAGGATCTCGGCACCCTTGCCCCAGACTTCGCAGTCAACGAACGTGACTTCTTCCTTGGTTTCGCCGTTCGGCGTCTTCCACTCGCGATTGAGGGCCATGCCGAAGTTGCCCACGGCGGTGTTGGCCGGGGTGAACTTGGTCTCAACGTCGCGGGTCAGGTTGCCCATGAGCGTCACTCGATTTACACAACGTGCCATACGCAGATACTCCTTGAAACTACTCGGTTTTGACTTCTGTACAACTCGGTTCCCTGCGGCTTGGCATCCTGCATCGGGAAGCACGACCTCCCGCCAGCATACCCGCCCGTTCCATCAACGCCAGATCACTCCACGTTCCCGGACCAGCGACTTGTCGATTGCGGTTACTTGCACACCACACCTCAGACCTGGGTTCGAGCAGTTGGCTGTCCGCTGAGCCAGGGTCTCTCGATACCTCGAAGCACCCAGCCGGCTGACAGCAACCCTAACACATACGAACCATCACGTTCTGCTACCGTAGCACGAACATAAACCAATTTACCATACATAGACCGACTTGTCAAGGCCGGCGTCCAGATTTTTACGTCTGATAACACAAATCTGAAGTATTCTTTATCCCCCGGCGGCACATGTATCGCATGCTCTTCGCTCTGACTGACAGGTCGCAGCGCTTCCGGTTGTGAACTGCACATTCAGCACCCCAGGCCGCCAGTCTTATGACGCACTTCAGGAGATCGGCGGCCTGGGTTTTTCGTTGTTGAGCGGGCGTCGGTTGGCCGTCACTTGCCGACAGCATCAGACTTCTGCGGCCCGTAACGCCGCACGAATGCTGCGATCGCGTCACCGACATCGCGGGCAAGCTTGATCGGGTCGTCACGGCGCATCTTGCCGAACTCGAGTTGAATGGCATCGACGCCGTTGGCGTTGTGGCTTCCGTAACTCGCGACGATGAATCCGCCATCGAAGAACGTCTCGCGGCCCATCGCGGGTTCACCGGCCGGGCCATCCTCGGCCACGGGCAGAATCTGATAGCCTGCCGCGGCGAGGCGACCGGGGATGGAGTCCGGGCCGGTGAGGGCTTCGGCACCGGATCGCTCGAGGAGGCGGCTGACGGTTTTGCCGTTGCGGGTGCCGCGGACGATGGCATCGGGCACGCGGGCCTGGCCGTGGACATCGATAAGGATTGCGCCGCCGAACCGTGTGCGGCATTCATCAACAGCGGCCCGCGCGGCGGCGTGGAACGCCTCGTAGTGGGGACGGGCGGCATCAGCTTCGAAGGCTTCGGCGGCGGGGCGATTGGCATCGGCGTTCTTGCGCACAAACTGGGCCACCACCAGGTAGGGCTTGCCGCCGAGTTTGGCGGTCACGCGCTGAGAGATGAGCAGGGCCAGTTCGGCGGTGCCGGTATCGGTAACGGTGACGCCGGCCTTGCGGTCGGGCACACCCGGGATGCGGACGAGGCCGCCGTGCGGCGCGACAAGGATCACGGGGATCTGGCCCCGCTGGGCGGTGACAAGGTCGCTGGAGGCGACGAGTTCGGCCAGCCGCTTTGCAGCTTCGTGCGCAGGTGCGGTCACTGCGGGGAGCTGCTCATCGGCCTCGGCCCCGGGCTGGGGTGCCGATGGAGCTGCATGAGCAGCAGCGTCGGAGGGTGCCGCCGCGGCGAAGAAACCTGCGGAGAGCAGGCCGGTGAGGATCAGCAGCGCGAGCGGGAGGATCGAGCGGGAGGCGTAGGGGGCGATGGCCATGACCAAGGGTTGGCAAGCCGAATGCGTAGCGGGAGCAGTTGCTCTGGCTTCAGGCGGCCATCTTGGGCGCTGGCAACTGTGCATCCTGACGGAGCAGCAGCACGTCGTACTCGGCGAGGTCGAGCTTGAGGAAGATCTCAACGAGTCGCGGGTCGTACTGGGCCCCGGAGCAGCGGCGGATTTCCTGCACGGCGTTCTCGCGGCTGAGGCCCACGCGGTATGCGCGGCTGGAGCACATCGCATCGAAGCTGTCGGCCAGGCCGACGATGCGACCGAGCAGCGAGATGTTCTCGCCGCTGATTCCGCAGGGGTAGCCTTTGCCGTCGAAGCGTTCATGGTGCTCGAGCACGGCGGGCAGCACATCAGCGAGCAGGGGCACATCCTTGAGGATGCGGTGGCCCGTCTCGGGGTGCCGACGGATCATCGCAAACTCGGCATCGTCGAGCTTGCTGGGCTTGCGGAGCACCCAGTCGGGGACACCGATCTTGCCGACATCGTGCACGAGCCCGGCGACGTGGACACGCTCGGCTTGTTCCTCGGTAAAGCCGGTGCCGATGGCGATAAGCCGCGAGAGTACGGCGACGCGTTCGCTGTGGCCGCGGGTGTAGGGGTCCTTGGCATCGATAGCCGCCACGAGCGACTTGAGCACGCCCATGGACATCATCTTCTGCTCGTGGAAGCGGGCGAGGTTCTCGTGGAAGACGCCGATGAAGTCAGAGCAGGCGTCGATGAACTGCAGCTCGCTGCTGACGACGCGCGGGTCGCGGCTGGCCTTGTCGCCGGCGGCGAGCAGACCGATGACGCGGCCGTCGTGGGTGATCGGGTCGAATATGACCTCGCCGCCGGTGACACCGGCGACCGTCCCGGGTGTCGGCAGCTGCACCTGTGTCCAGCCGTCGATCTTGAGCTGGCCGGTCAGCTGGACGAGTGCGGCACGGAGGGTTTCGCCATCCCCGCGGGAGTTGCCGGCCACGATCACGTTGCCGCTGAGCTGAGCGATAACGCCCGCGTCGGTCTTGAAGGCGGCGGCGACCCAACCGAAGGACATGGCCTGCTGAACGGCGTTGCAGACCAGACTGAGCTGCTCGACAGCATCGCCGTGGCTGGTCATCATCCGCATGATGCGGAAGACGGCGTTGGTTTCGTCGTAGGCCGCGGCGAGTTTGGTGGAGAACTCTCTGACCATTCCACCTGTTTCGAGCTGGGAGTAGGCGTCGCTGAGCATGCGGCGCATGGTCTGAGCAAGCTGGAAAGCGGCCTCGGAGGTGCCGGCGGCAGCGCGGACCAGCAGGACCTGACCGTCACCGGAGCGAATACCGGCGACAAAGTGGGCGCCGCCGAACTGACGGGCCACATCGTCACTGACTGCACTGGCGCACAGTTCGGCGATGTGATCCCGCGGGACTGATTGCTCCCACCATGGCGTGGCGGAAGTCAGCTGGCCATCGGCACCGGCCACCGCGGCATCCAGACCCAGGCCAACGAGCCGGCTGTAGACGGTCTCAACGGCACTCAACCGGTTTCCGCGCAAAGCAGGGCTCACGCCGCCCTCCGATCACACGCGCCGGGAACGGCTCTGGAGTCATCGGACCACCCCAGGAGCGAATCGACCTGCATGAGAAGCTCGCGGGTACTGAACGGCTTTCCCATGATCATCCGCAGCCCGCTGTCACGCAGCGCGGCGGGGTTCAGCCGGTGTCCGACGCCGGTCAGCAGCACGGCGGGGATCTCGCTGGTCCGCTCGCTGCGCATGAGCCGCTGGAGCATCTCGACGCCGTCCATGTCGGGCATGGACCAATCTGTGACGATCACGTCCGGGATGCCCTGGGCTGCCTCTTTGAGCCCTTCGATACCGGTGCATACCGCGGTGACCTCGAAACCACGCTCAGCAAAGACCTCTCGCAACATGAGCCGGATGCACCGATCGTCCTCAACGATCAGCACGCGCGGCGGACGGGATGTGGAGGCGTCTTTCACCCGGTTACAACCTTACAAAGGACAGTGGTGCCCCTTCGTGATCGAGCGGTTTCCCGTAGTGTTTGATTTTCAGAACCAAAAGTCGATGCGAAGACAAACGCGGTGACACGGCGGCGGCGTTATCGCACTGAGAACCAACGTCCGGATAGCCGGCCATCCGGTTCTATCCCCGGATCATCCACACCAACGACCGTCCCGACCCCTGCCCGCATCACCGCGGGCCCTGTCGGTGCGCAGCGACTGCCTGCCGTCCGGTTCCGTCGCACTATCCTGCCTCCCGGTCGTTCATGATTCACTGGTCATCAAACCCGCTGCTGCTGGTCATCGCCGGCCTCGTGCTGATTGGTGGAGTTGGCACGCTGGCGTTCTACCTGCGGCCGCCCCGCCATCAGCACGCGACGTGCCCGAAGTGCCGGTACGACACCTCGCCGCAGCTCACGGCCACCTCACCCACGCTGCAATGCCCAGAGTGCGGGACGACGGTTGCATCACCAGCGCAGTGGCTGACGCGACGGCGACCACCGGGATTGATGCTGGTGGTGGCGGCGGTGCTGATCATGGCTTCGCCGATCTGTGCGACGTGGCCGTGGGCGTTTATCCGGACCGCGCGGCTGGTGCTGCCGTCGCACGGCTTGGTGGACACGGTGACGTTCGGCCCGCTGCGGGCCGAGCATCGCCGGCTCCAGTGGGACTATGAGTGGCTCAGTGAAGCGGAGAAGGCCAGCGACTTCATGTTCGACATGCTGGTGATCACCGGCTCAGAAGGCGAACTGGCTCGGCGGAGCTTGTGGCGGCCAGTATTGGGGGTCCATGACTGGTCGGAACTTGACGATGGAGGTGCCTCTACTCGCCCCATGCCGCTGGTCGGGCGCGGCGAGGATCTGACCGGCGATGGCAGCCCTGACTTGGCGGTTGAGGAGCCTACCGGGAGTAGTTCGAATACCATCACGGTGTACTCACCAGCCCCAACCGGTGCAGCTGGGACGGCGGGAACGAAGTCCGGGCTGATCTCCTTTCAGCTTGAGAACGGCTGCCTGCACGATTTCGACGGGGACGGGGTGGCGGAGTTTGTCACCTTCCTGCCGGACTTCAAGCACGCCTTCAGCAGCCGGGCGGAGGGGACGGAGCCGGTGGTGGTGCTGCGGCGAGACACGCAGCGGGGCGAGTACGTCTTTGATGCCGCTCTGACAGCGGCGCACAACCAGCGTCGTCTCAATGCCTTGACACCGATTCCCACGCCCAGCGACCCGAACCTGCGGGCGGTGCTGCTGCGGCACGTGATCACCAACCTGGCGGCCGGGCGGGGGGATGTCACGCTCGAACTTCTGCGGCAGCATGGGCCGTCAATCGGGCTGACCGAGGCCGAGTTCCGGGCGGGCATCCTGGGAGCGGTCGGCGATCAGGCCTGGAGCCGGGACTGGATGGCGTCCCAGCCAGAGATTTTCCGGACGTGGCTGGGACCGGTGCCCAAGGCGCAGGTGCCGGGCCCCAAGGGGTGAGGTTGGCTCGGAAGCGGCGACTGGAGGCGGGGTACCGGCGGTGGGCAGGTTCCGAGGTTGTGAGGGGTTGTGAGGGGTTGTGAGGGGTTGGGAGGATTTGGGAGGGGTTGGGAGCGGTGGAGGCACTTTGCTCACCTGCGACTTTGACAACTGCGCCCGAGCTGCCCGTACACTCCCCTCCCAAACCGAACCCCTTGCAAGGAGCGACTGATGCCTTCCTCGATTACGATGTCCGGCGGCAAACTCAATGTCCCCGATCAGCCCATTCTCCCGTTTATTGAGGGCGACGGCACCGGCCCGGACATCTGGAAGTCGTCGGTCCGCGTGATCGATGGCGCCGTGGCCAAGGCCTACGGCGGCAAGCGGAAGATCTCGTGGCTGGAAGTGCTCGCCGGCGAGAAGGCCTTCAACAAGACCGGCAACTGGCTGCCCGATGAGACGCTGTCGGCGTTCCGCTCGCACCTGGTGGGCATCAAGGGACCGCTGACCACGCCGGTGGGCGGCGGCATCCGCTCGCTGAACGTGGCCCTGCGGCAGATGCTGGACCTGTACGTCTGCCTGCGGCCGGTGCGGTGGTTCAAGGGTGTTCCCAGCCCGGTCAAGCGCCCGCAGGACTGCGACATGACGATCTTCCGCGAGAACACGGAGGACATCTACGCCGGTATCGAATACGCCGCGGGCTCGCCCGAGGCGGCCAAGGTGCTGGAGTTCCTGGCGGCCAACTTCCCCAAGGATTTTTCCAAGGTCCGCTTCGGCACCCAGCAGTCGGGGAATGACTGGCAGAAGATGCTCGAAGCCATCGGCATGCCACACCGTGAGGTGGCCCTGCAGTGCGGCATCGGCTTCAAGCCGGTCAGCTACCTGGGTACGGAGCGTCTGGTGCACTCGGCCATCGGCTTTGCGCTCAAGGAGAAGAAGAAGTCGGTGACGCTGGTGCACAAGGGCAACATCATGAAGTTCACCGAGGGCGCGTTTAAGGACTGGGGCTACAAGGTGGCCACCACGTTCTTCCGCGGCCAGGTCGTCACCGAGCGCGAGAGCTGGATCCTGGGCAACAAGGAGGCGAACACCGATCTGTCCGCCGAGGCCAACGCCAAGCTCATCGACCCCGGCTACGACATGATGACGGCCGACCAGAAGGCCAAGATCGTCAAGGAAGTCGAGGGCGTGCTGAGTTCGCTGTGGGCCACCCACGGCAGCGGCGCGTGGAAGAAGATGCTGCTGATCAAGGACTCCATCGCGGACATCACCCTGCAGCAGGTGCTGACGCGGCCGAAGGACTTTGATGTCATCGCGTGCATGAACCTCAACGGCGACTATCTGTCCGATGCGCTGGCGGCTCAGATCGGCGGCATCGGCATCGCGCCGGGCGCCAACATCAACTACGTGACCGGCCATGCGATCTTCGAGGCCACCCACGGCACGGCCCCCAAGTACGCCAATCTGGACCAGGTCAACCCGGGCTCGGTGATCCTCTCCGGCGAGATGATGCTGCGGTACATGGGCTGGATTGAAGCCGCCGACCTGATCATCAAGGGCATGGACGGGGCGATCTCGGCCAAGACCGTGACGTACGACTTTGAGCGCCTGATGAAGGCCGAGGGCGACACGAGCGTCAAGAAAGTCAAGTGCTCGGAGTTCGGCGATGCGGTAATCAAGCACATGGACTGAGGTAACCAGCAGCCCGGTCAACGGGCGGCATGAACCGTTTCAAATCAACCGCCCGCGGAGCATGCTCCGCGGGCGGTTGTCGTTTCTCAGCGGTAATTTGCTGCTCCCGCTACTCCTTGACCTCAACAACCATTCCGATTTTCACCGCCCGGGCCAGCCGCAGCGCGTCCCAGTTGGCCAGACGGAAGCAGCCGTGGCTGCCGGTCTTGCCGATGTCCTGCGGGCGGACGGTGCCGTGCATGCCGTAGCCGAGCTTGTCCAGGCCGATCCACGCGGAGCCAACCGGGTTGCGCGGGCCGGGGGCAATGCGGAGCTTGCTGGTCACGTTGTCAACCTCCGGCCAGTCTTTGGGGTCGAACGTGTACTCCGGATCGGTGGCCACCACCTTGACCTTGAGTTCACCGACCGGCCGTTTCTCCTGCGCCTTGGCGATTGAGCAATGCAGCAGCAGCACCTGTGTTCCGGCCTCATCGAAGCCCTGGACCAGTTTCTCCGCCAGGTTCACCTCCAGCCGGGCCAGTTTGGGCAGGGCCTTGGCCTTGGGGTTCCAGGCGTCGGGCACATCCGGGAGGGTGACCTCGTCGCCGGCAGTCAGGCCTGCAAACTCAACGCCGGGGTTCAGCGAGGCCACGAAGTCGGCTGAGCACCAGCCCCGCTCGGCAAGCAACTCCTGCAGATCGGCGTAGCCGGAACGCTCGAGCAGGGCACGCTCGTTCCAGTCCGTGGGGACCGGGCCTGTGAGCAGGGCCAGGTCCGCGGCGGTGACCTTGTACTTGCGGGTCCACACGCCTCCGGCGGCAGTCTCCAGCCCGGAGGCCGCCTTGAGGGCCTCCATGGTCGGCTCATCGGCAGTCCCGGAGACTGTCAACCCCTTGGCAGTCTGAAAGTGCTCGATGGCGATCTTGGTCTTGCGGCCGGGCTTGCCGTCGATCAGGCCGGGCGAGAATCCGCTGCGGGCGAGAATGGTCTGCAACCGAGCGGCACGGGTGACCTCGCTCTCAGCCGGGGCGGGTTTGGCCGCCGGCGGCGGGGCAGGCGTATGCGGCCGGGCTACGGGCTGGGCTGGTGGCGAGGTTGGGACCTCCCCGCTCCCGGCGGGTGCATCCAGACCGGCAGCCCCGGGACTGTTCACGGCCATCGCCAGCAAGACTGTCAGGAGCCCGGTTTGCATACCCCATTATCGGATCGCCGAGCCCCGGACGCACAGTCAGTGCCCTTGCGAAGCAAGCTTCGGGCGATTTCTGGTATACTCGATGGCATGCTGATGCACTTTGGTTCCTGGTATGGTCATGGGATTTCGTACGTGCAGGCCGCCAAGATGTACCTGTTCATCGGTGCACTGCTGGTGTTCCTGGTTTCCGGCTACTACTCGTACAACGAGGCGCGTTACCTGGTCTTCGGCAAGACCACCTCCGCCGTGCTGATGGAAGGAGCGGGCTCGCTGGGCACTTTGCTGGACATGCCCGCAGGCCGCCGCGGCAGACGAGAAGTCTTTGTGAGCGTCAAGTACGCGTTCAAGGACACCGACGGCACGGTGCGGGCCGAGAGCGACCGAGTTTCACCCGACTGGCACGATGCGCACCAGACGGAGTTCGTGCCGATCGCGCCCGGCCACGAAAATGCCTCCATCGCCGGCAACAACGGGACATCAGTCGAAGTGGAGTTCATCCCCGGCACCCGGGAAAGCTCCAGGCTTCGTGGCAACGGCCACCTCTTCGGGACGATCCCGTTCGCCCTGAGCACGCTGGCGGTCGTCGGCTTCGGCGCGTGGGTGTGGCATGACGTGCAGGCCTTCGAGCGGCACAAGGCGATGAAGGAGAGTGGCCAATGGAGCCCGCCGGCACAGCGCGACAGGCATGCGGGAACTGGACGTCAGCCCCACCGATATCAGTGATAACACTTACACTTCAACGCGTTGTGCCACTCGAGTATCCCGACTTGGCTGAGGTAGTCTGGGTAAGTTCGTACCCGGAAACACTGAACCGCGAGCTGACAATATTTCTCGACGATCGGGCAAACTTGGTGTAGCCTTTTCCATTGTCAGGTCTCGCAGCCGATTCGTTACGCGGCACCACATCTCCGCTCCCATGCCGACCACGCGCCCGTCGGACTCGGTGTTTCCCGCAGTCCCTCTGCGAGGTGACATAACAGGGAACCACGGTCGGTGTGCATTCTTCAGCGAGCTAGGAATCACATCATGGAAAAGCTTTTGTACACGGCCACCGCAACTTCCACCGGCGCGCGCAGCGGCACGGTTTCAACGAGTGACGGGCTGGTTCGGCACGAGCTTTCAACACCGGGAACAGGCGGCGGCAAGACCAACCCTGAGCAGCTGTTTGCGTGCGGCTACTCCGCCTGCTTCGGCAGCGCTGTGGACTTTGTCGCTCGTCAAAAACAGCTCGAGCTCAGCAGCATCCGCATCACCGCGCACGTCTCACTGGGAACCACCGCCGCCGGCGGCTTCGCGCTGGCGACCAAGCTGGTCGTCCGCCTGGGCGGGGTGACCACCGAGGTCGCCACCGCGCTGGCGCACGCGGCGCATCAGGTGTGCCCGTACTCCGCCGCAACACGGGGCAATATGCCAGTGGAAATCACCGTCGAAGGGTGAGATTCCGCGATGCACCTGGCGAGCTGGGAGCCCTGACGAGGATCAGACCCTGAACTGGCCCATGAGCCGCTTGAGGGTCTCGGCTTCCTTGGAGAGGCTGCCGGCGGCCCGCGCGGCCTGATCGGCCGCACTGGCGGACTGGGTGTTCGAGCTGGTCATCTCCTCGATCGTCCGGGAGATTTCTTCCGTCGCGGTGGACTGCTGCTTGGTCGCCGCGGCGATGGAAAGTGCCATCTGTTCGGCTGAGCGCTGGGCGGTGACGATGGCGCGAACAGCCTCGCCGGTGCCGGTACCCATCTTGCGACCCTGCTCGACGGTCTCGCGGCCGGTCTTCATGGCATCGGCCGCCTGCTGGGTCCCGCCACGCATGCCGGAGATCGTCTTGCCGACCTCGCCGGTCGCCTGGGTCGTGCGCTCGGCCAGCTTGCGGACCTCATCGGCAACGACTGCGAAGCCGCGGCCGTGCTCGCCGGCGCGGGCGGCCTCGATAGCGGCGTTGAGGGCCAGCAGGTTGGTCTGGTCGGCGATCTCCTGGATCACCTGGACCACGCGTCCGACTTCGTCACCTTGACGCTCGAGCGTCGCGACGACGCCGGCGACCTCGTTGAACCGCTCGTTGATCTGGCCGAGCTGGGTGACGGTCTGGTCCACCAGATCGGCGCCGGTGCTGGCCTGATGCATTGACTGCTGCGACGCGTTGCTCGCCTCGGCACTCTTGGTGGCAACCTCCGTCACGCTCGCGGAGAGCTCGGTCACGGCGGAAGCGACCTGACGGGCGGCCTGCTCCTGATTCCGGACGGTGGTGGCGAGTTCCTCGCTGCTGGCGGCGACCTGCGTCGCAGCGGCGGCGACGTTCTTGGTCGTCGCGGAGGTCTGCTGGATCACGCCGCGAATCTTGGCCACAAACTCGTTGAAGAACCGCGCGACGCGGCCGAGTTCATCCTCCGAAGAGACTTCGAGCTGCACGGTCAGGTCACCTTGGCCCTGGGCGATGTCCTTCAGGCGGCTCTCGAGCTTGGACAGCGGGCCAAGGATGCTGCGGCCGATGACGGCGGCGATGAACCCGCCCAGGGTCGCGGCGATCGCCGCGGCGCTGATGGCGATGGTGTTCATCCGGGCCGAGGTGGCCTGCAGATTGGCCCGATCTTCCTCGAGCAGCTTCCGCTGCGACTGAATGATCTCCGCGACCTGCTTGTCGATCGTGTCACCGAGCGTGCGTGACTGGCCGCTCAGCAGCGCAAGGGCCTCCGCTCGCTTGCCGGTGTTGGCCAGTTCGGCGATCTCCAGCTGGGCCTTCTTAAAGCCGTCGAACGCGTCCTGCATGATCTGCGGGCGCTCACGATCGGCCGGTTCGGTCCAGTTGGCGGCGATCGCCTTGATATCGTCAATGTCCTCCTGCAGCGCCTTCCAGGACTGATCACGCTGGGTGGTTGCCTTCTTGACTTCCTCGGGCTCGCCCATACGCAGGATGATTCCGCGCGTGGCAAAGCGGGCCAGACGAAGGTCACTGCGGAGTTCCTCAGCGGCCAGTGCCGCCGGGAAGCGCACTTCGGCAACGAGATTGGCCGAGCGGTTGAGCGACTGAACACCGAGATAGGTCACCACGGCGGCAGCAACCGGCAGGGACGCCATAAGGGCAAATCCAAAGTACAACCGAGCTCGAATGGACAGTGACATACCGGCTCTCCGCAGGGGGGTACACAGTGATCCGCAGCAACAGGGGGACAGCCGCAGTATCGGCAGGTTGAACGATGCCATGGACGGATATGGACAAACTGCCGGACGCAGCGCAGAGCAGACCCTGCCCAGCCGGACTTTTCTCGTTTGAATCAGCGGATTGTGCGCGTTTGTGCTGTACCCTTTCGTGTTGGCACAAAACCACTCCACGTTGTTCTTCGATGGTCAGTGCGCCTTCTGCAGCCGCTCGGTCCGCCTGATCAGTCGATTGGACCGCCACGGCCGTGTCTTCTTTGCGCCACTGCAAGGTGAGACCTATCGAGCGCTCAGCATCACAAGCAAGCCGACGGACACCGGCTCACTGGTCTTTCTCCACGACGGCAAACTCCACCTGCGCAGCGACGGCTCACTGATGATGCTCGAGGTGCTTGGAGGGAGCTGGGCGTTGCTGTCGCGGATCAGCAGGCTCTGCCCGCTGAGCATGCGTGATGCGGCGTACGACCTCATCGCGCGGAACCGATACCGGTGGTTCGGGACCAGCGAGACGTGCGGGGTTCCATCGGCGGCCCTGCGAGCCCGACTGCTTCCCTAGTCGGCAACCTGCCGCCACTGCGAGGAAATCAGAGCCGCAGGAACTCACGGGCGGCACCTTCGAGCACGAGGTGCCGGGCGTGCTCGGTGATCTCGGGCATGCTGGCCAGCAGCTCGCCAGGAGTCTGCTCACCCAGCGGGAACGGATAATCCGTTCCCAGGCACACGCGGCTGGGTGAGAACATGGCCAGCAGCTGACGCAGCGGGGCAGCATCGTGCGTGAGTGAATCAACCCAGAACTGCGCCGGCGTGATGCCGCCCGGCCCGACCTTGGCCAGGTACTCTAGCGGGTCCTTGGCTCCGGGCCGGAAAAGATCCGGCCGGCCTGTCAGGCCGTGGCGGATGCGACCGATGGTGCCCGGGAAGCTGCCGCCGCCGTGGGCGAAGCAGCACCGCAGCGATGGGGACTCATCAAGCACGCCGCCGAACAGCAGCGACATGATGGCGATCGTCGTCTCGGTGGGCATGCCGACGAGCCAGGGCATCCAGTAGCGGGCCATGCGTCGGGCGTCCGGACCGGCCGAGCCGATCATGTCCCACGGGTGCACGAAGACCGCAGCGTTCACGCTGGCAGCGTGGGCCAGCACCCGCCGCGGGCCGGGCTCGTCGAGGTTCAGGCCGCCGATGTGCGTACCGATCTGAATCCCCCGCATGCCGAGCTCACCCATGCAGCGGTCCAGCTCACGGCAGGCCAGCTCCGGCTCGTGCATCGGCACGCAGCCCAGGCCGTAGAACCGCCCCGGATGGCGGCGGCAGATCTCGGCGATGTGGTCGTTGAGCAGACGGTGCAGGTCCAGCGCATCGGCTGGCTTGGCCCACGTGCTGAACATGACCGGGACGGTCGAGAGCACCTGAGCCCGCAGGCCAAATCCGTCCATCTCGGCAAGGCGGACGGCGGGGTCCCAGCAGTTCGCGCTGATCTCGCGGAAGAACTTCGGCGGGGTGAAGCCGTCGATGCTGGTGCTCGCCTGCATCCTGGCGCAGCCGGGCTTGTGGTGGGCCAGTTCGATCCAGCCCGCGTAGCCGCTGCGAGCCGTCCAACTGGGCCAGCGTTCGGGCAGGATGTGGGTGTGCAGGTCGATCATGGCGTGCGAGGACAATCAGCGCTTGGACTTCTTGCGTGCCGCCTGCACCTTGCCGCCGCTGAGCTCGATGGCGCCGGCCTTCTGGATCACATAGCCGCAGGACCGGCAGGTGCGTGCCGACTCGGAGCCGCCCCAGAAGCCGTGCATGATCTTCTTGAGATCCTCATCGATCTTCTTGAGCCGCCAGTTGATCTCGCAGACCAGATCATCGCACTTGGGGCAGTACCAGCGCAGGCCGTCGAGCTGGCCCTTGGGCCGGGGGAACTCGACGATCAGGCCGAGCGTGCCGGCCGGGCGCTGCGGGCGGTGCGGCAGCCAGCGGGGCAGCAGGTACAAGTCGCCTTCCTTGATGATCACCTCGTGCGGTGCACTGCCGTCGAGCGGGCGGACGCGGACGGCGATGTCACCCTTGATCTGATAGAACAGTTCCTCGGTCGGGTTGACGTGGTAGTCGTTGCGGGTGTTGGGCCCGCCGGAGACGAACACCACCGCATCCTTGGAGTGGCCGAACAGTTGCTTGTTGCTGACCGGCGGCAGCAGGTTCTTCTGGTTCTGCTTGATCCAGGTGTCCAGATGCACCATGTCAATGTCCGAGCCGGACGTCAGTGCCCGCGAGCCCTTGGGCAGCTTGGACGGGCCGGCGGCTTTGGCGGCTTTCCTGGCGGGCGAGGATGAAGACGAGCGGCGTTTGGTGGTGGCCATGGCCGCAGGATAGATGCCTTACGGCGCGGCGATGACGCGGCGGCGACCGACTGGCACCCGGATTCGGGGTAGACCAGCCGGCCCCAGGTGCGACCCGACCGAAGAGCCCGTGTTCTCAGCGGCCGGCCTTGAATAGCGATCGCAGCGATTCGTAGATGTCGGACCGCTCGCCAACTTTGGCCAGTGCGACCTTCTCGGCCAGAGCGGGGGCCACGCCCGCAGCGGGCGGCGTGCGACCGGGCTCGCCGAACTCCTCACGCAGCACCGGATAGAACTGGCCGGAGCCGTAGGCGGACTTGACCTGGGTGTAGCCGAACATGTTGATGCGGGGCAGGATCGTCTGCTTGAGCATGTTCACGCACAGCTTGTTGTCGGCATCGGATGAGTTGTCACCATCGGAGAAGTGGAACAGGTAGGTGTTCCATACCTCCGGGTCGTAGTGCTCATCGATCATGTCGCGGGCCGCCTCCAGCGCCGAACTGATCCGCGTTCCGCCGTCTTCCTTCATGGAGAAGAACGCGGCGCGGTCTACCTCCCGCGCGGTGACATCGTGCACGATATAGCGGGATTCAACGCCCTGGTAGTTGCGTTTCAGCCACGCGTCGATCCAGAAGGCCTGCTGGCGAACGAGCTGCTTTTGCTCCTGCCCCATGGAACCCGAGACGTCCATCATGTAGATGATCGCGGCGTTGGACTGGGGCTTGCGAACCTCCGTCCAGGAGCGGAACCGCAGGTCGCGCTTGATGGGGATGATGACCGGGTTCTCGGGGTCATACGTGCCGATGGTCAGCTGGCGGCGGAGCGCCTCGCGATACGTCCGCTTGAAATGCCGCAAGGCGGCGGGGCCGATCGGCCGCACACCGTTGTACTTGTCCTTGGTCGTGGTGATCGTGTGATGGCCCTTTGGCTCGATTCGCGGCAGCTGCAGGTCCTCACCAAGCATGTCGGCGAGTTCCTCCAGCGAGATGTCGACTTCGAGCAGATGCCGGCCTTCCTTCTCCCCGCCCTGCCCCTTGCCGACACCCTCGCCCTCCTCGCCTTCGCCGGTGCCCAGCCCGCCGGAGTTGTCGCCGTAGCGGAAGGTCGGCAGGTCGATATCGTGGATCGGGATGGAGACGAACCGCTCGCCCTCCTTGCCGATCATGTCGTTCTTGGCGATGAACTTCCGCAGGTCCTTGCGGATCTTGCCTCGCACGATCTGTTTGAACCGGCCGTGGTCCTGCTCGATTTTGTTGATCATGGTGCGGTCCTCGCTGCTCCGCCGATCATCGGGCCGTGCCGCCGCCTGCCTATCCGTGGCACATCTGTGGGCGCGGACACTGGTTGTCTTCGACAGATATACGGACGGGCTGCACCGGCTGATCGGGGAAAGCGCAGGAGTTACCGCGGGTCGTGAGTTATCAGGGCCCTGCACCGCCTCACGGGCGGTGCCAACCGGACAAAACGACCACACCCCGCGGGTTTGCAGCCGCGGGGTGTGAGCGTTGATCCGGGCCTGATTCGGAACAGATCAGGCGGCGGTGTGGAGTTGAGGCTGCAACCTCGGCGGAACGTTCTACTCCGGCCGCGGTGCGGGGCTAAGCCCTCATTAGCGGCGGCGGCGGGTGGCAACCAGGCCGCCCAGCGCGAGCAGCCCGGCAGCGCCGGGGGTGGGAACCGTGGCCAGATCGAAGGCGAGGAACTGCTGGACCTGAGCCGACGAGAAGTTGTTGTCGCTGGCGATGATCAGCAGCTGACCGCCGGAGGGAAGGGTGGGGCCAAGGGCGAGGGCCTCGAGGTTGTCGAGCGTCAGGCCGAGGGTGCCCAGATCGAGAATGAGCCGCTTGGACACGGTCGTGATGCCGCTGAGGTTGGCCACCGAGTCGATGCTGGTGACGTCGGTCGCGCCATCGAGGGTGACCTCGTAGAGCTTGACGGCGAAGCCCACACCGATGGAGAACGAACGCTCCATGACGATCAGGTGGTTGTTATCCAGGGCGAGCATCTCCACCAGACCGCTGGTGAAGAACTGGTTGGACGGGATCGGGGCCGCCACGACCGGGTCGGCGACGTACACGAACTCGCCGGTGCGGTTGCCTGCAGCATCAAACCGCATAATGCGGTTGTTGGTGCCGTTGGTCGGGGTGGCGGTGGGACCGTCCTGGGCCAGGGCGTTCTCCGTAGCGGAGAAGTAGCTGCTGGCATCGGGGGTGCGGGTCATCGACTCGAAGGCCAGGTTATTGCGCACGCCGCGAGTCTGCGTGGCAGGCGTCGTGCCATCGGGGATGTACCGGTTAGCAACGTTGAAGCTCGAGACGAGCTGGCCGGAGGTGCGGTCGTAGGTGCTGATGAACGGGGCGATGCCGTTGGCGGTGTCACCCTCGCTGGTGACCACGATGCGGTTACCGTTGGCCAGGGCGATGCCCTCGGGATCGAGCGAGAGGGTGGGGTACGCGATGCCGTCAGCGCGGCGCAGGGTGGTGACGCCGGAGAAGCCGACGTTCAGTGAGCCAGCCGCGTAGCTGATGTCCAGGTCGTAGAACCGCGCCGGGTTGAGCTGCGAACGGTCGTCGGAGAGGCCGACGTAGCGACCGGTCGACGCGTCGTACGCCAGGCCGGAGATGCCGCCGGTGGTGGTCCCGCCGTACTGCAGGCCGGTGGCGAGGGTCCGCTCGGCCAGGAAGTTGATGGAGGTGACCTGGGCGGCGACGGGTGCCGCCGCAGCGGCGAGGAGGGCGACAATGGCAAGGGACTTCATCTCAAGATCTCCTGGTTGAGGATCAAACTGTTCCCTACCGCGGGCACCGTGGCAGGTTGGAGCGGAACGTAACAGGACAACCACCGGGTTTCGACCACGTGCCGGCGAAGATCAGACCAAGGTTGAGCCAAGGGCCGGTAAAGGAGTTGCACCCTCGATGCGGGCAACGCTCATACGCTCGGCCATGAGCACCTCAGTCGGCAGTCAGCAGCAGGGCGTTCTTCGGGTTGGCGTCATCGGCCTTGGCATCATGGGCCGCACGCATATCGGCGCGTGGAACGCCGCGGAGGCCGACGGCCTGCCGTGCAAGGTGGTCGCCGTGGCCGATCGCAACCCTGCATCGCTGACCGGCGAGTACACGGCAGCAGGCAACCTCGACGCCCAGAGCAAGCCGCAGCGGCTGTTCGACCCCGCTCACGTTCGCACCTACACCGAATCGGCCGACTTGCTGGCTGATGCGGGCGTTGATGTGGTGAGCATCTGCACCCATACCGACACGCATGTCGAACTCGCCTCCGCCGCACTGCACGCCGGCAAGCACGTGCTGCTGGAAAAACCCGTCGCCCTTGCCGCGGCCGATGCACAGAAAGTCGCGGATGCCGCCGCGGGCAGCGGCAAGGTGTGCATGGTGGCCATGTGCATGCGTTTCTGGCCGGCGTGGGCCTGGCTGAAGGACAAGATCGACTCCGGTACCTACGGCCGCGTGACCAGCGCGGTCTTCCAGCGGCTGGCCTCACCGCCGGCATGGAGCAAGGACTTTTACCACAACACCGCCCGCAGCGGCGGCGCGGCGGTGGACCTGCACATTCACGACACTGACTTCATCCGGTACTGCTTCGGCGAGCCCGAGAGCGTCAGCGCGACGGGCACACTGCACCATCTGACAACCCTCTACCGCTACGCCCACGTACCCCATGTGGTGGCCCACGGCGGCTGGGACTACGCCCAGGGCTTCCCGTTCCGCATGCGCTATCTGGTCAACTTTGAAGCGGGCACCGCGGACTTTGACATCACCCGCACCCCCCCGCTGCTGTGGCACAGCGGCGGAAAGAGCGAGACGCTGGATATGGGCCCGCACACGGGGTACGACCGCGAGGTTCGCCATCTCATCGCCCACCTGCGCACGGGCGGACCCATGCACGCGGGCATCGTCGATGCCGTGCGCACCAGCCAGCTGCTGGAACGCGAAATCGCCCAGCTTCGCTGAACGTCGCTGGACACGATCACACGATCGGCGATGCCGATGGCGGACACGGACTGGTCAGTCGGCATCATCTGGCAACAGCAACTGCACGCCGACAAGCAGCGTGGACTTGGGGTTCATCAGCTGCTGGAGCATCAGGGCCGAAGTGGTAAACTCTGTCTGGCTGGCAGTCCCGCGGACGGTCACGATCAGCCCGGGCTGGCCGCTCTCGTCTTCGATAAGCTCCACATCGGTGTAGCCCCGCTTGGCCAGTGACGAGGCGAACGTGTCCGCCGCCTTCTCGCTGCGGGCCACGATGCAGAACTGATAGAGCACCGGAGCATCCGCCGCCACACCCCGCTCGGCCAGTGTCTGCACCTGAGCTGCGGCGACCGGCACGGGCACCCATTCAAAGAGATCCTCATCATCGGCCGGCTCATGGCAGGAGATGCCATCGAAAATCACCTTGTGCTCCTGGGCCAGTGCAACGAAGCGCTTGCCCAGCGACTTGACCGCCTTGGGCGGCAGCGCATCACGGACGACGATCCCAAGCATGTGCTCACCACCGGCATCGGCAGCCCCATCCGGGCCCACCACCGGCTCAATCCGCACGTGGAACTCGCCGGCCAGCGACTCGGCGATGCCCTCCAGTACGGCTTTGTCGTCCGAGCGGAGCGTGAACAGCCAGTCTTTGGTATCAGTCACCCGATGGCCCAGATCGGCCGCCAGGTGCTTAAACAGGTCGTCGACGCTTTGGCTGAAGTTGGGTACTTTCGGCGGCATGAGTCGGGCACTATATCGCCACCCCTCCGACCCCTCCGACCCCTCCCGCCCGTTCCGTCCCTCCCGCCCGATCTCGCCCGTCCTGCCCCGGCAGCGGCCGGGGAGCGAGCAACCAAGCCATCCGCACCCGGCCTTACCATTGAGTCATGACGACCCTGCCGCTGGCGTTGGTGTTGATGTGCTCGGCCCTCCAGCCGGCCGGCGGAAGCACCCCTGCCGCGGCCCCGGCATCGCAGCCGACCACGCCCCAGCCCGCACAGCAACCCCAGCAGCAATCCCAGCAGCAGCTCAGCCCGACGACCCAGGCCGGCCTGCGGCTCGGCCAGCTCAGCTTCGCCGTCCACCAGACGCTCCGCATCCACGATGAACTCCTGATCGTGCGCACGCCCGGTGCCGCCCTGACGGCGATTTCCAGTGCCGAGCAGGGCACCTTCCGCCCGGTGCTGATCGATGACGGCACCATCGCCGCCCGCGAGAACATCATCCGCTTCGTCCGCGCGTTCAAGCCCGCGGTCATTCGCTTTGATGATGCCACCCCCCCACTGCCCGCGACAGGCGAACGCATGGCCGCTCTGCGTGCCGCAGCACTGTTCAAGGAACCAGCCGAGGGCAAGACCGCGTGGGCCCCCGGCACCGGAGTGGTCGCCACCGACCCCGAGGATGAATCGTGCATCGCCGCCGCCGCCCTGGCCCGAGCCCGCCGCGCCCCACTGCTGGCGGTCAAGGCGCCCAAGCCGTGGGACCACATCCTGCCCGATGCCGCGGTGGCACTCAGCGACGAGATCACCCGCACGCTCAAGGGCTATGCGCTGAGCTACGACAAACTTGGCGATGGTGTTGAGGCCATCACCATCGTCGCGCCGTTTCCCTCCAAGGTGAAGTTCGAGGATGCAAGGCACCTGCCCCTGACCCCGGGCATCAACCCCACCTTCACGTGCAAGCCCGGCGAGCAACTCGCCCTGACCGACCTGATCGGCCGGGTGGTCGTCGAGCGCACAACACCAGCCGCGCCTGGCGCGGCCGCAGCCCCGGCCACACGCGTCTTTGGCATGGATCGCTGGGCCTGGACAGGACTGATTGCCGCCCCGGCAACCGAGGCGCTCTACCGCGTCATGTGCTCGGTCTGCCTCCAGGCCGACTCGCTCTTTGGCTTCGACGGCTACGACGACACCGCGCCGTTCAACCAGTACTCCATCGCCAAGGCAACCGAGGTCATCGGCCCGGTGATCCGCACGCTCAACCAGGCACCCGAGGCGGTGGTGATCAGAACCAAGCCCGATGGCTCGGCCTCAAGCTGGATAGCCACCACCGGCCGCGGCGTCTCTGCCGCACTCTGGATGGTCAACACCTCGGGCAATGCAGACTTCTTTGACCTCAAACCCGGCCGCGCACTGGCGGGTGACATCCCGCTGATGACCAAGCCGGCCACAGCCCACTTCGTGCACTCCTGGAGTGCACAGGGCCCTGAGAACTGGAACACCATCGCCGGGCGGTTCTTCGCCCATGGCGGCTTCGCGTACATCGGCTCGATGCACGAGCCCTATCTGCAGGCCTTCGTGCCGCAGGGGCTGTACGCCGCCCGCATGGTCTCGGGCATGACGCTCGGTACCGCCGCACGTCAGGAAGGTTCCCCGCCATGGCGCATCAACGTACTCGGGGACGCGATGGCCATGCCGCTCTCGCCCTCCCCCTCACGTATCGCCGCGCTTGCCGGCGGCGCGAGCGTGACCACGCTCGAGGACCGCACCAAGGCAGCAGTGGCCAGCAAGTCGCCGACCGGAGCCGCCGCCGTCTTCCTGCTCCGCGGCGATGACGCCAAAGCCGCTGCCGTCATCGCCGCGGCACTGAATGCCGGTGAAGCGACCGAGGTGAAAGCCGCGCTCGACCGCACCACGCTGGGCCAGGCCACCCTCGCCGCCTTCCGCACCGGCGACCTGCCACTGGTCGCCAAGTTGGCCACCGCGTACGAAGCAACCTTCAAGGGCAAGGCCCCGCCCAGCAACGCCACTCCCGGCGAGGCCGAGCCGCTGGAAGCTCTCTGGATGCTGGCACTGGCGGTGGATGCAAGCCCCAAAGCCAGCGACCTGAACGAGGATGTACTGACCGCTCTGGCGAACCTGCCCCGGCCAGGACAGGACGAGATCGTGGTTCGGGATACCCGATGGCTGCATAATCTTCTTTCCACACGTCGCGGTGCCGAGGCCGCCCGACGCATGGTGCAGGATCGCATCGACCGGGCGGGAAAGAACGAGGGGCTGAAGAAATCGCTGGGCGAGGTCATCAGCGGCAAGCCGAAGTAGCGATCAGGAAACGACTTACTACTATTTACTGAGTTAGCGGTGGCTTTTTTGTCGGTTCTGCTGACCAGCTGAGCTTTGCATCCAATGATGCGATGTTAGCGATTACTCACTCACAGGCCGCTGTGGCTTGTGCATGTTTACGCCGCTCCGCCTGACTTCAATACACCATGGCCGCCAAAGCATCCCCCAAGCCGACGATGAAGCCCGACATGACCCGCCGGCCGCTGCGTGCTGCAGTAGTCGGCGTCGGCCGCATGGGCCGGCATCACGCCCGCGTGTACTCCCAGCTTGAGGACACCACCCTCGTTGGTGTCGTCGATGCCAACCCCGACCGGGCCGAGACCATCGCCGAGCAGTACCGCTGCCAGGCCTTCTACAGCGTGCAGTCACTGCTGGAAGCAGGCGTTGATGTCTGCTCCGTCGCGGTGCCTACCTCGCACCACCTTGAGATGTGCAAGCCGCTGCTCGAAGCGGGCGTGGCCTGCCTGATCGAAAAGCCGCTGGCCGGTGACGTCAGCGAGGCCATGCAGATCAAGGCCGCCGCAGAGGCGTCCGGCGCGGTGCTGATGGTCGGCCACATCGAGCGGTTCAACCCGATCATGCGGGCCTTTAAGCGCGAGCAGGAGCGCGGCCAGCCCATCGTTCCGCGCTTCATGGAAATCAGCCGCGTCAGCCCGATGACGTTCCGCTCGGTGGACACCTCCGTGGTCATGGACATGATGATCCACGATCTGGACGTGGTGCTCATGCTCATGGGCGGCCGCGAGCCCGACGAGGTCTACGCCTCCGGTGTGCCGGTGATCACCGAGCACGAGGACATCTGCAACGCCCGCCTGGTCTTCCGCACGCCCGGCGGCGTGTGCACGGCCAACATCACGTCCTCGCGCCTGGCACTCAAAACCGAGCGTGTGACCCGCATCACCGGTGAGAACGCGTACGTCAAGATCGACTACGGCGCCAAGACCGGCACGATGATCCGCCGCACCGGCAACCAGGCGCAGATGGTCGAGGTCCGCGACCTCATCCGTCAGGGTGCTGACCTCACGCACCTGAACTGGGCCGAGTTGGTCAACATCGAAGAGTTGCAGGTTGACGAGGGCGAGCCGATCGTGGCGGAGATTCAGGCCTTCCTGGATGCCGTCAAGACCGGTACCCGCCCGGAGGTCGATGCGACCGCCGGTCTGGCCAACGTCCGCACCGCCGAGCGCATCATCAAGGCCGCCCAGGCCGAGCGTGGCGGAGTCAAGCACGTGTGATCACTCGGCATCCGTCGCCGGCGACATCTCTCATCGCCTGCCCGTTCACAGACCTTGCGAAGGCCTGATTGTCTCCGCCGCGCCGGCGACGAGCGGGCCCTTGCTGCGCCATCCGGCTTCACACGCCGCAAGGGACAACCCGCCCCCGCTCTGCTAAACTTTCAAATCGTCTCCCACTCCCGGATTCCGGGGGTGTTTCATCGTCAGTCCGGTGGAGCACCCGCGCCGGGAGGCGGCGTTGTTTCGTCCCGTTTCACAGGCCCCAACAGCAAAGGAAAACCTGCCATGGCCAACCCCTCCTCATCGATGATCACCCCAAGCTCCCGCAAAATCGCCCTGGCCCCCGGTGACGGCATCGGCCCGGAGATCATGGACGCGACGCTGGAGCTGTTCAAGGCAGCTGGCGTGATGAAGCACGTCGAGTTCCTGCCCGCCCAGATGGGCAAGAGCGAGTTTGACAAGGGCAATAGCCGCGGCATGAGCGAGGCGGCCATCAAGACCGTCGAGGAATGCGGCCTGATGTTCAAGGGTCCGATGGAAACTCCCAAGGGCGGCGGCGGCAAGTCCATCAACGTCACCCTGCGGAAGATGTTCAACGCCTTCGCGAACCTCCGCTACTTCCAGACGCTGCCCGGCGTGCACACCCCGTACTCCAAGGCCGGCATCCCGATCAGCATGTACATCGTCCGCGAGAACATCGAGGACACCTACGGCGGCGTCGAGCACCGGCTCAGCAACGACATGATCCAGTGCAAGCGGCTCATCTCGGCCCCCGGCTGCGATGAGGTCTCCCGCTTCGCCTTCCAGACCGCCCATCGCATGGGCATCAAGAAGGTGCACTGCGGCCACAAGGCCAACATCATGAAGATGACCGACGGTCTGTTCCTGGACCGCTTCAAGGTCGCCGCACGCGACTTCCCGGAGATTGAAACCGGCGACGTCATCGTCGATGCGCTGTGCATGAACCTGGTGGTCAAGCCGCAGCAGTATCAGATGGTGGTTCTGCCCAACCTTCAGGGCGACATCGTCAGCGACCTGTGCGCCGGCCTGGTCGGCGGCCTGGGCTTTGCTCCCTCGGCCAACATCGGCAAGCACATCAGCATCTTCGAGGCCGTGCACGGCACCGCACCGGACATCGCCGGCAAGGGCATCGCCAATCCGACGTCGCTGATACTCTCCGGCCTGATGATGATCCGCCACATCGGCCTGCTGCGGACCGCGGCGCTTGTGGAGAACGCCCTGATCTGCGCCCTGGAAGAGGGCATCCGCACCGGCGACTTCGGCGATGCCGGCAAGCCGGTGCTCAACACCGCGCAGTTCACCCACGCCATCATCGACCGCCTGGGCAAGGGCCCCAAGACCATCGCGGCAACTCCGGTGCCCGAGACCGAGGCCCTCAGCGCGATCCCGGGCAACAAGCCCGAGCGTCAGGAGGTCATCCGCACCTTCACCGACGTCGTCCGCCAGGTCGTCGGTTGCGATATCTACCTCGACACGCCGCTCTCAACCGTGTCTCTCGCTGAAGAAATGCAGCGCATCTGCCAGGACACGCCGTTTAAGCTCACGGTCATCTCCAACCGAGGTACCCAGGTGTGGCCGACCGGTTCGGCCTACACCGAGTGCGTCGACTACTACCGCGTGCGGTTTGAGATCCGCGAAAACGTTGTCCCGGGCAGCTTCGGCCAGAGCCGCTGCGTCGCCTTGATGGACAAAATCGCCGAGAAGTTCACCGTCTGCTCCTACGAACTGCTGCGGACCTTCGACGGCATCAAGGGCTACTCGCTGGCACAGGGCCAGTAAGCACCAGCGCCGCGGAAGCGACTTCGCCTGCGGCGACACCGAACCATGCCCCCTGCTCCCGCCCACCGGCGGGAGCTTTTTTATTGCGTCACCCACTTCGCCAGCCACCACATCAGGCATGCTCCCAGCAGCACACCCCACACGGCGATCAGTACCAGCCGCTGCCGCGACAGCATCGCTCGCTTGTCCTGAGCCGACACCTCGTCGCCCGCGGCGCGCAGCCCCGCCGTCACCAGCTTCAGGCGGCTCTGAACGCCCAACGAGAGGGCCGGCTCGCCGCTTCGCGCGGCCTCCTGAACAATGCCCATGACCAGCGCTGCATCAAAGGGCCGCAGGCCGCTTCGCGTCGCCAGCTTGTTGATCTCCGCCCGCTTCTCACTGGTGATCAGCGCGGCCCGGCCACCTTGCAGGGCCATGGCCGTCGCCACGGCCACCGTCCAGCGGGCATCTTCCGGGTCGAGCATGGCGGAGCGACGATTCTCAGCAGTGACCTGGCGGGCCGCGTACGCCTCGCGTGCGGCACGAGCCGTGGCCGATTCCGGCTCGCGCCTCAATCGTTCGGCGGCCCGATCCGCCAGCCGAAGCGCCCGTCGGGGTCGCTGGTGTTGCTTTGGGGCAACACCAGCTGTTGCAGGATCGCTCGCCGCGGTGTCGACCAGACGCAACACGGGGCTTGGCTGTTCCGGCCCAGCTGGCGTTTGCGGAGCAGCAAGGCGGCTCAGAAAGGACTCAAACGGGATGGTGCCCTTTGGCGGTGTCGGTGGCATGCGTTCTGAGCCGATACATGCACACCGCGTGCCGGGCGAACGTCTCCCGGCAGAGGTACTATCAGGAGTTCCACCGGGTGTGGCCGGCAGAACTGCGCCGATCGCCGCGTGCTGGAAGTGCGAGGGGTTGTTGATACGGAACTCCGGATTTCCATGACGAAACCCGCGATGCAGCCTGGCGACCTTGATGCAAATGCGAGTCTACAGGCGACCGCCGGATCGCCCCCTCTGCTCGTGCGCACCCCGCACAATACCGAGCAGGTCCTCAAGCGGCTGGAGAAGGCGGCTCGCCGGGGCGAACTTCCGGGCTTTGAGCGCGGCGGACCGGCCATCAACGGCGCTGCCGCGGCATTCCACGCTGAAGCGGACGCGGTGCCCTTTGAGGGCATGGTCGTCGCGGTCGCTTCACCAGCGACCGATGGCGGCGGCACGATGCTGACGCTGAGTGTGCGGCTCAAACCCCGGATGCCGTGGATCTTCATGATCTCGCTGGTGCTGGCCGCCTATCCCGGCGTCATCCTCACCGGCTCGATGCTGCGGACGCTGGCCCCCGGGGCAACGTGGCTCTGGGACACCGTGTGGTGGTGGTACTTCCCGCTCGCCGTGGTTTCCATTCCGCTGGCATTCATGCCCGCGCTCATGAAAAGCCGCCGGCTTGCGGCCGCGAGCGCGGCAGAAGTCGCCACCACGCTCCGCAAGCTCCTGGACTCCTGATCCGCGCAGCTTCGCCCGCAGTGCGGTACCCTCGCGGTCATGGCACAGATCGACAACATGCCCTGGTTTGACGCCCATCTGGACCTGGCCATGATGGAAGCGCTCGGTCGGAACATGACCGCATCGCCGGCCGAGGCTGGCGGCCCGGATCTGCCCGCCTCAGTGACCCTGCCCTCGCTGGCAGCCGGGAGCGTGCGGGCCGCACTGGGGACCATTTTCACCGAGGGCGGCGGGATCGACCGCCGCATCGGCTACCCGCTGGGCGATGCCCAGTCGGCATTCACCGTCGGCACCCGCCAGTTGCAGATCTATCGCCGGTGGGCCGATGCCGGCCTGTGCTCGCTGCCGGCCGCCACGGCAGAGGCGGCCGTCGCGCCGCTCAGCGGGAACTCCTCCCTTCGGATCGGCATTCTCATCGAGGGCGCGGACATCGTCCGTGAGCCCGCCGAACTTACCTGGTGGGCACGCTATGGCGTGGTGGCCGTGGGCTTGGCATGGTGGCACGCCTCCCGATACGCCGGGGGCAATGGCACGCCGCCGGATGACCCGCGGGCAGGGCTGTCCTCCTCCGGCCGCGCCATGGTCGTGGAGATGGATCGCCTCGGCCTCGTCCACGATGCCTCGCACCTGGCTGACAGGGCCTTTGCGGAACTGCTCGACACGACCGACCGCGTGGTGATGGCGTCTCACTCCAACTGCCGCACGCTGCTGGGCGATGCGAAGAACCAGCGGCACCTGACCGATGAGCAGATCCGCGCGATCGCCTCCCGCGGCGGGGTGATCGGCTTGAACCTGTACTCGCGATTCCTCGATCCGGCCTGCGACAAATCCGGCCGCTGCACGGTGACCACGGCCGTGCGGCATGTCGAGCAGATCTGCCAGCTCGTCGGCTCGCGTCGCCATGTGGGCCTGGGCACGGATGCCGACGGAGGGTTCTCCGCAGCCCGGCTGCCCGAGGGCATTAATCTGCCGAGCGACTACAGCAAGCTCATCGATGAGCTCACTCGCCTGGGCTGGGCCGATGCGGACATTCGTGGCTTTACAAGCGGCAACTTCCTGCGGCTGTTCCCGATGCTCAGCGGCACCTGAACTCAGGCTGCCCAGCGGTCCCAGCCGGTGGAACGGACGTTACTGGGAACATCGTGGTGCTCGGTCCAGTCCTCGGCCGCGCGGATGTTCAGCTCGCTCTTGCACGTCTTGCGGTAGCCCAGCAGGCGAATGACCTCCAGCACATCAGTCCAGGTGGGGAAGGTCTTGCCGTTGGCACGCTTAAAGCCGTCCATCGCCATCACGAACAGGAACTGCTCGCGGTTAAAGTCGCCCTCTTCGGCGCAGCGGGTGAAGTCTGAAAGTCGCCGGCCAGCACCGCGGCGGCGGCTGAGGTCGGCCAGTTCGTCGCCTGCGGCGTCCGCCCCGGCCGCGTCCTGCGTTGCCTGCACCGGCTCACCGGTAACCGGATCGAACGCCGCCACTCGGCGCGACGCCGCGGGATTGCCTCCCCGGCGGCAGGGGATGCCGCTGCGGCGATCAACCACGTTGTTCGCCGACCAGTCGCCGGCCCAAGCCGGGGGCTCGTGGTGGGGCTTGTTCGAGCAGTTTGCGCACGGCTCGGCACAGCGATCCGCACACCCGCTTGCTTCCGCCGGTTTGGCGGCCGCCTGGGGCGGGACGGGAGCGTTCTCAGCAGGCCGCGGCTGGCCCGCAGCCGGGCCGGAAGCAGCGGTGCCGCCCGGCACATCGGCGCGGCGGCTCCGGTTGGAGTCATGGTTGTGGTCGTGATCGGGCTTGCTGCTGCGGTGGCTCACGGACGACGCTCCGGGGAAACGAAGCGATCTCACCAGCCTTCAGCGGCAGAGCGGATCACTCCTCATCGTCGTCTTCATCGTCAAACGCGTCGCCGAACTCTTCGCTATCGCCCTCACCGAACTCCGCGTCTTCGGTTTCGTCGCCAGCGAACTCGTCGTCCTCCTCCTCCTCGTCATCGTCCTCATCTTCCTCATCATCGTCAAGGCCGTCATCATCGTCAAGGTCGTCCTCGTCATCGAGTTCGTCCTCGTCGTCTTCATCGTCGAGCTCATCCTCGTCATCGAGCTCGTCCTCATCCTCGCCCTTGCCGGGCGGATCAAGGTCGTCTTCATCGTCCTTGGGCTTCTTGGCGCCCAGAACTTCCAGCGCGGTGCCGCCGAGGGTGTAACCCAGGCCAAGTTCATCGGCGGACCAGACACCCTCGCCAAACCAACTGGGTGCCTCGTCTCGACCGGTGGCCGGGACAGTGTGAGAGTCGACGTATTGAGCGATCAGCGTGGTTGCCATGCGGAGATCTCTGCTGCACCGTTGCGGGGGAATGTCCCGCCGCCCTCCCGCAACGATGCGGAACGGTGCGAGTTTTCGATGCCCCTTGTATGCCTCGAACCGGCAGGAGGGCAAGGAGGGCCATTCCCACTTTGCGCCCGCCTCACGGACGCCGCTAGGATCGGTCTCCGGCGGCACGCCGGTTCACTTGTTTTTGGAACGAACCTCACCGTTTCATGACGATCCCGGGAGATTCCCGCCTCCCCCCGATCCTTGGGTCCTGGCTGCCACCCCTTCCCGTGATCCAGTGAAGAATGATTCTGGCCGCCCCGCCTTTCCCGGTGGCCGCGGCCGGGTACCCTGCGAACTCCCATCGGCCGTCCGGGCCGACGCACGCGCATGACCGAACACACATCCGACCATTCCGACGAGCAGCTTCAACCGGTCGCCGGCCTGCTCGCCTTCGTTCTGCCCGGTCTCGGTCACGCCTATTTGGGCCAGGTCCGCAGAGGCATATTCATCGCCGCCGGTATTCTGGGGCTTTTCTTCGGCGGCATCCTCGTCGCCGGGCTCGATGCCGTCGACTCCGGTCTGTACTTTGCCAATCGGATCCGTGCGTTCCAGAACAAACCCCCTCACGTCGCTGAAGGCGGTGATGCGATCTGGTTTGCCGGTCAGATGTTCGTCGGACCGGTCGCCTTCGCCGTCGATGCAGTTCATCAGTACGGCTTCAAGATCCGCGAGCCGCTGACCGCCGGCCCTGACGGAGCCATCAAGTTCCGTCCCCCGCTGCCGGATGAAGCCCGTGATTCAAACACCGGCCAGACCGCCGGTCGCGCACCTGGAAACGTGCCGAGCTACCGCCGCGCGATGGCCCGCGTCGGTGAGGTTGGCACACTGGCATGCATGCTGGCCGGGCTGCTGAACCTCATCGCGATCATCGACGCGTCCTGGCACCGGCCCAGGGTCCGCCGCACCGCCGGGGGTGGCGCGTGATGTTCACTCTGGCCCACCGATTCTTCATTGATCCGCTGGACGTTCATGCCCTCTGGTGGCTGACGCTCCTGCCCATCGCCTTGTTCATTTCAATGGCGTACAAGGCGATTCGCCTCCCCACGATGGACCGCTACTGGCCGCAGGTCGCCAGCATGGCCGTGCAGATCGTCCTGGCCATGATCGGGCTGGCCGCCGCGTGCTACGTGATTATCGAGTTGTTCGTTGCCCGCATGAGCGAGTAAGGCCCACCGGCCTGGCTCACCCCCCGCTGCTTATCCCCTCGGCCGCCCGCTTGTACTGGCAACCCATCCGGGTCCGATCAGTCGGTGTACTTCGGCAAGTCGCCCTCAGCCAGCAGCCGGAACTCCTTCCGCCGCAGGATCTGCCCCGCCAGCGTCGGGTCATCCACCGCAAGCACCACGGTCTGACACGCACCGGGCCAGGCAAAGAGCGGATAGGCAAAGCGGATGTTCAGTTCAGCCCCGAGCAGGAACTGACACATGGCCGAAAGGGTGTGGTTGCGTTCGATGCACACCACCAGGACCGAGCTCTCCATGTACGCCAACTGCTGCTCAGCGAGGATCTTCCGCGTGCCCTCGGTGGAACTGGTGATCAGACGCACCACGGCGTGGTCCGTTGAGTCCAGCACCGCCAGCGAGCAGATCCGCACCATGTTGTCATCAAACCGCTTGATCAGGTCGAGCAGGCGGCCGACACGGTTGGGCAGGAAGACCGAGAACTGCGTCACCACCGGAAGGTCGTAGCCGCGGGTCGTTTCTGTCGGAACCGGTGCGCTGGTCATGGTGAATCCGGGGCGAAAGGCATGGAAGGCCAGAGAACATTCCGCATCAGTGGCACGCGCGGCCGCCCGTGGCACTGACAGCAGGAACCCGAACCACCGGATCCTCGATTGACCCGAGACCCGCGACGGCCGGACTTCTGCGCCGAAAGGTAGACCTCCGGGCTGACCGAATCGCGCAAGCGCCTGCTGGGGCACTAACCTCATCACCGATGCCGGAGCATGGCGGTGCACCAACTGATGACGATCTCATCCGGGCGATCCGGGACGGCTCGGCCGCTCCGGATGGCTGGCGAACCCTACTGGGCCGGCATCAGCCACGCCTTCTGGCCGTCTGCACCGCGATGGTGGGGCGCGACGCCGCGGCGGATGTCTGCCAGTCAGCCCTGCTGAACATCGTCCGCGGGCTGGCCGGCTTTGACTTTCAGTCCGGCTTTGGCACCTGGAGCACTCGGATCACCATCAACGCCTGCCTCAGCTACCGAAGGTCCGAGAAAATACGTCGTACTGAGTCGCTATCACCTTATTCCCCCTCAGACGCCGAGCCTGGGCCGCCGGAGCCCGGTGCGGCCAGCCGCGGGCCCCGTGGTGATTGGCGGCCTGTGGAACCCGGGGCCGAGGAGCGCATCCAATCCAGTGAGCTCTCCGGGCTATTGACCCGGGCCTTGGCCACGCTGGATGCCGAGCGACGAGCGATTCTGGTGCTGCGGGACGTCCGCGGCTTGGACTACAGCCAGATCGCCTCGGTCCTTGGAATCGCCGAAGGCACCGTCAAGAGCCGCCTGTTCAGGGCCCGTGAAGCCCTCAAGACCGCGGTGGAACAACTCGCCTCCGAGACGACGACTCCTGGCAACGCCGACCCCGACTGACCCCTTCGACCCCCCTCCCCCCTCCCTCCCCGCTCCACACACCACCCGCCCATGGCTCACCGCGATGCGGACCCAATCAGTGCACACCAGCAGCGGCTGCTCGAGTTGATCGAAGCCGACGGTGCGGCATTTGCGGCGATGGACGAACTTCGCGGCTTGAGCCCGGCCGATGCCCAGACCGTGCGTGCCATGCGGGCCCAGCGGCAGCAGCTCGTTGCCCTGGCCGGAGAGGCCGCCAGCTCGGAGGCCATGCTCGACAATGTGGCCTCCATGCTGGAAAGCGAGGGCATCCTCTCCGAACTCAACGCCCCGGCCGCTATCCCAGTCTCAACCTTCCGCGTTGAACGCCGCGGCATCTGGGAACGCTTGGGCGAAACCGCCTGGCCGCGCCGCTTTGCCGTTGCCGCGGCAGTCGGCCTCATGGCTTGGGGCGGCTGGGCAGCTGTTTCCGCCGTCAGCACCCGGGTCAGCGACTGGCAGCAGCGCCAACTCGCCGAGCGCACGGCACGCGAGGCTGCCCCCGGTCCGACGGCGACACCAGAGATGGTGATTGCCACGAACACGCCGGCGGGCGAAAACGCTCCATCTGCAGTTGGAAATCCCGAGGGGCCATCGGACCCATCCCCGGCCACCGCTCTTGCCGCAAGCGAGCCCGTCGCCCCTCCCACCATGCTCGAACTGGCCCGTCAGGGGCGGCTGGTGGTGATCGTGCGGTCGACTTCCCCGGAACGCACAACCCGCGCCGTCAGTGGGCTCAGCCGCAGTGCAAGCGAAGTGCTGGCCACCGCCAAACTCGACGAAGCCGGTCAGCAGGCGCTGATGGCATCCGCCGCCGAGCCGATGGTGCGGACCTCCGACTTTGCTCGCGGTGCCGGCACCGGTTCGGGCGTCCCCTCGCTGCCCTTCGCCAGTTCATCCCGCCCGATCGACCGCGCGCTGGAGACCTCGGCCATGCCCTGGTGGGTCGGCCGCAGCGGCCAAGAGGTCGCCGACGCCGGTCTCGAGTGGCTGCAGCCAAGAGCTGCTGGCGGGTACATGCTGACGGTGCGCGATCACGACAAGACTCTGGACATCCTCAAGAGACGTCTCGCGGGAAACCGGGGCGTCAAGGTCGAACTGCTCACGCTCGATGCCCCCACTACGGCAACAGTCCGCGAGTCACCCTTCATGGGACCGGAAGTTCCCGGATGGTGGACCCGGCCCCCGCTGCAGTGGCAGTCCGTCAGTATTCCAGTGCTGATCGTGGCCCCGTAAAGCAAGCCACCGCGGTCAGGCCGGCACGCACTGCCGTTCCGCGTCGAATCGCACCCTGTCAACCCCCCATTAAAAGTTCAGGGCCCGCCAGTCACGGCGGGCCCTGGTCACATCTGTGTGTTGATCTGCGTGCGGCACGCAGATTAGCAGATTACTTCTTGTCCTTCTTGTCGGCCTTTTCGTCCTTCTTCTCATCCTTCTTGTCGCTCTTGGCCTCTTCCTTGGCGGCCTTGCCCTTGGCGTAGCTGATTTCCATCACCTTGATGTCCTTGCCGCCGGCGACCATGAAGAACTCGGACTTGTACGTGTCCTTGGTCAGCATGGTCGTGACTTCCTTCATCTTGCCGGGCTTGCCGGTTTCCATATCCATCATCTCGCCGGTCATGGTCAGGACCTTGCCGGCCGAGTCCGTCGAGCCGGTCAGGAACATGGTGCCCGTGCCCATGGAGTCGATCCAGGTGCCCTCGTACCGCTTGTCGGTGTTGCTGTAACCCATCGTGCCCATGCCGCGGAAGAAGCGGCCCATCATGCGGCCGTCGAACTCGGAAACAACAAAGCGGTTGCCCATGACCAGCTTGCTGATCATGGTGCCGGTGCCGCCGCTCATCTCGGCCCCATCGGGCCCAAACTGCTTGACAACGCAGGTCCACTCACCCTCCATCTGCTTGAAGATCTCGTGGTTCTTGCCGGCCTCATCGGCGGGGGGCATGCCGGCGGCGGGCTTGGCATCGCCCTTGGGGGCATCGGCCTTGGGAGCATCGGCCTTGGCCGGGGCAGCAGGGGCAGCCGGGGCCTTGTCGGCTGGCTTGGCGGGAGCTGCCGGTGCGGCCGGGGTCGCGGCCGGCTTTGCGGTTTCCTTGGTCTGGGCCACAGCGGGCTGGGTCAGCAGCAGGCTTCCGGCACACAGCAGGGCGAACAGGGAGAACGCGCGGGTCGATGAGTTCATATGGAGTCCTTCAAGCAAAAAGCGTTGCAGCCGCCGCGGCGAACAAATGACGGTGTGCCGGCCGACACAACCCACCTCAGGGCGTGGCCTTGCCGCGGGAGAACGCTGCGATGATTGTCCTGAGCTTCGCCCGACAGGACGACCGGATTCGACGGGGGGACAGATTCAGGGGGTTCCCTAGGAATCAGACTGCCCCCCGAGACAGGGCATGCACGACTTCCAGCGAAGGCTCTTGACTGGTGCCCCAGCAGCGATGAAAACACCGCCGTCAGTTCAAGGGGCGTCGAGCCCGCTCTCTACACTCCGGCCGATGCAGACCGCCGCCAACGTGCTCCGTTCCGTCTATCGGCGGCTGCTGGTCTTTGAACCGCCGGCACCGCGTGATGCGATCTACCTGCTGCTGGGCGCGTTCGCCACGTTCTTCTCCATCGGCCCGATGTCGGAACTGCTCCGGGCCAAGCCGTACAACCTCGGCGGGATGCTGCTTTCGGGCACCATCGGCGGCTGCATCGCCCTGGGCTACGCCTACAGCGGCGTCTTCCGAAAGGCCTGGCTCATCCCCGCGGTGGTCCTCTTTCAGCTGTACGGTGGCACCGAGCTGTTCAAGATTGCCATTCGTGCGGGGTTGATCTGGACCGTCGCTCCGGAAGATGTTGATCTCGCTCGAATCCGGGCGATTGTGACCGCCATCCTCGCCATCGCCTGCGGGTACATCTTCCTGCTGGCCTTTGGCCGCCGCCTCGGACGCCTGGCAACCGAGCAGCGGACGCAGCTGGCCATCGCCGCGGAGATGCACCGGGCAATCGTCCCGGCGGTGGACATTGCCGCAGGAGGAATACGTGTCGTCGGAAGAAGCGACGCCTCCAGTGTCATGGGTGGCGACCTCATCGACACCGTCCGGCACACCGGCGGCATTGATGTCGTGCTGGCGGATGTCTCTGGGCATGGCGTCAAGGCCGGCATCATCATGGCAATGCTCAAGGCCTCGGTCCGCACACTGCTGGGCACTAGCGGCCCGGCGCGGGCGGATCTGGCATCGAGCACTCGGGAGATCAGCCGCGTTCTGGCAGAGCTCAGCGAGCCGGGCATGTTCGCCACCTTCGTGGCCCTGCGTGTTCCGCTGGCGGCCGACGACCGCGGCATCCGTCAGGCCGAGCTGTGCACCGCCGGCCACGGTCCGCTGCTGCACTTTGTCGCAGCCCGGAAGCAATGGGTTGAGATCGACAACGACTGCCTGCCCCTGGGGGTTGTGGCCGAAGAGGTCTTCCCGGCCCGCACCCTGCCCCTTGGCCCGGGTGACCGGCTTGTGATCCTGACCGACGGGCTGACCGAGGCCTTCGGCCTCTCTGGGGTCGAGTTCGGCAACGACGGCATCCGACGGACGCTGGACCGGCTGGGCCCGGCCTCACCCCAGCAACTGTGTGACGGCCTGATCGCTGCCTCCCGTGCCCATGGGCCGCAGGGGGATGACCAGTCGGTCATCGTGATAGCCATTGATCCCTGATCGACGACGGCCGAGCGGGGCCGTAGGGGCCCATCATTCCTCCGGCATCTTCAGGCCCTTTTCCGTCAGCAGCGTCCGCCAGGCATTGGCCGCCGGGCGGCCGCGCTCGGTGAAGTTCCCGCTCTCGGCCTTGCGGATCAGGCGGATCAGGTCCTCGCCGTTGAACACCCAGTTGAGCCCGCCGTGGCTGGGCCCCTTGACGCGGGCGGCCTTCCGCAGCGTGTCGAAGGTTTTCGTCGAGATTCCGGCCGTCTCGACGAGCACGGCCTTGGTCCAGCCGTTGTCCGCATCATGACCGTACAGGTCGCTTCGTTGTTCCATTCCTCGACGCATAGCAGCACGGTATGCGCGGCAAGGTGACAAACCCGTCGAGACCTCGCCTGATGAACGAACCAACCGACGGTTATCGCGCAGTCAAACACACGATCCCAACCTCCACGGCGGCCCGTTGATTCCTGTCGAACCGGGCCAATCCATCGGATTTGAGCGTGAAACCGCGTCAGCCGGTCGCGGAACAACCCGGTGGAGTCGAACTCACCAGACTGACCGCTATCCTCACGCGTCATGACCGTCCGCGGATCCACTCTGGCGGATGCTGACACGAAGCCGTACGAACATCGTTGCCTCCAAGCCCTGGCCACAAACGAATCCAAAACCATGTTCACCACCTCAACCGTCCGTCGTCACCTCGTGCTCCTTGCCGCCGGCACCGCCCTGACCGGGCTGAGCGCCGCCGCCCACGCCCAAAGCATCGGCCAGATCTGGGCCAACAACTGCGTCTCATGCCACGGCAAGAACGGCGGCGGCGGCAGCGCCCCCACGCTGCTCGATGACCTGCACCGCGACAAGGACGCGTTCCCCGGCCGCGGCGGCAAGACCAACCGCGAACTGTTCGACGCGATCAAGAACGGCAAGGAAGGCACCATGATGGCCGCCTTCGGACAGACCCTCAAGGATGCCGAGATCTGGGGCCTGGTCAATCACCTCCGTGAGCAGCAGCACCAGGCCCGCCGCAACATCGAGGGTGATCTGAAGGCCGGCCCCGGCGGCGTGTACACCTCCAAGCACCACAACTACACGATTGACAAGGTGGTCACCAAGGGCCTGGACACCCCCTGGGCCGTCGACTTCCTGCCCGATGCGGTCCCCGGCAAGAGCGGCCTGATGCTCATCACCGAGCGGTCCGGCAAGCTCCGCACGTTCGACTTCGGTGCCGAGGACGGCAAGGGCAAGCTCAGCGCCCCGATCACCGGCGTGCCCAAGGTCTACGCCAGCGGCCAGGGCGGCCTCATGGAGGTCACCGTTCACCCCGACTACGCCAAGAACGGCTGGATCTACCTCGCCCTGTCTGACCCCGATGAGAAGGGCAACAAGGGCATGACCGAGATCGTCCGCGGCAAGCTCAAGGACGGCGCGTGGGTTGAGCAGCAGACCATCTTCCAGGCACCCGCCGCGACCTACGTCGGCGGCGGCCTGCACTTTGGCGCCCGCATCGTCTTCACCGAGCCCAGCAAGGAAGACAAGGACGGCCGCCGCTACGCCTTCTTCTGCATCGGCGAGCGTGGCCGCGGCGACAACGCCCAGGACCTCAAGCTGCCCAACGGCAAGGTCCACCGCGTCTGGGAGGACGGCCAGATTCCCAGCGACAACCCGTTTGTCGCCACGGACAAGGCCATCCCCAGCATCTGGTCCTACGGCCACCGCAACCCGCAGGGACTGGTGCTGGACCTCAACGGCAACCTGTGGGATACCGAGCACGGGCCCCGCGGCGGCGACGAACTGAACCTCGTCAAGAAGGGCCGTAACCACGGCTGGCCGAAGGTCAGCTACGGCATCAACTACAACGGCGCCGCCCTCGGCGTGCCGTGGCCCGATGTCGCGGGCAAGGCTGTCGAAGAGCTCGATGTGAACATGCCCACGATGCTCTGGCTTCCTTCCATCGCCGCCTGCGGCCTTGATGTCGCCAAGGCAGGCCCCGCCGGCGAGGCCTTCCCCAAGTGGAAGGGCGACCTGTTCGCCGGCGGCCTGGCCGGTGAGGTGGTCGACCGCCTCCGCATCGTCGACGGCAAGGTGACCGAGCGTGAGGAAGTTGTCCAGGGCATCGGTCGCGTCCGCGATGTGGCCACCGCCCCGGACGGCAGCATCTTCGTCGTGCTCAACGGCCCCGACCATGTCGTCCGGCTGGTCCCGGCCAAGTAAGCTCGAACTCCGCACTCTGTAACGCAATCGCCGCCTGACAAGGGCGGCGATTGTCTTTTCCGGCCGCCTCCCGTCACACAGCCGCCACCGGCGATGCCGCACGGCGGACGATGTACACAAACTCCTTGTTCGTCACATGGCTGACCTTGCCGACCTTGGCACCCTGCGGGTTGTAGATGCCGATCTTCGCCCCGACATACCGGCGGTAGTCGTTCTCGATGGTCTCCACCGTGCACGCACCGCCCCACAGCCCTGCCAGAAGCTCTTCAAATCGCTCCCGCTCCAGGAAACCCTCATTGCTGAAACTGACGATCAGCACCGGCGCACGGACGGCCGAGAGCATGTCCCGCATGGCCTGCTCAAACCGGGGTCGCGAGTTAAACACGCTCTGCCTGCGGCGAACATCATCCCGCTTGCACGCCACGCCGTAGATGGGCGGTGCGTCCCACCGCACCAGCGTTTCCCAGATGTGGTAGTTGCCCAGGTACGAATGCTGGTTGTACGGCGGGTCGATGTACGCGATATCCGCATCCACCGTTGCCGCGGCCTCCAGCGCATCGAGCCCGAGCGACTGGCCCTTGCCCCCCGCTGCCCGCGGCAGAACCGCCGGAACTCTCAGCTCCATCGTGTTGAACGACCGCGGCGCCCACTTCTTGAGATACGCCATCTGCACGCCGGTCGTCGAGTCCACCCGGTCCGCCGCCTCCATCAGCGAAACGAGCATGACCGCTTCGAGCTCGGGCTCCAGCGACTTGGCGGCAATCGCATCACGAATCGCGTCGATCCTTTCACCGTTGCGGGGCTGAAAGAACCGGGCCTGCTCGCAGAACGTCGCCGTGATGTACCCGGCCCGCCCCGGCAGGGCGTTGAACTCGGCCACCAGCCGCTCTGCATCGGCCAGCACATCCTCGCGGTCGGCCTGCACGTAGCAACGGGCCAGCGTCGCCGCGTAGGCGTTGTGGTCGTTGGAAATGACCCGGAACCCCGCCACCTTGAGCGCATGGCCCACCCGGGCTGTCCCGCTGAACAGGTCAAGAACCGTCCGTGCACCCTCGACCTGCCGCACGGCATCGATGATCACCGGCAGCAGCGTTCGCTTTGACCCGAGGTACTTGATCACGGTTGGATCCGCTCACGAGACCGATGCATCGGCCGCTGGTGGCCGCGGTGAACCCGCGGCAGGAAGTGGATCATGCCCCCGGTCCGACGGCCCGTCGCCATCCCCCAGAGCCGGCCCGATCCGCGAACTGCTCAGCCGTTGAACCTGCTGCTCCAGCGATGTGGCGGCACTGGTGTGGGCCGCGGCACGCTGGGTCGCCTGCCGGGCCTGCTCGGTGAGTTCCTGCGCCCGCTCCTGCTCGCTGATCGCCCGCTTGCGCTCCAGTTCGGCCAGCCGCTCGGCACGCTGCCGCTCCCAGTCGGCCAGATGCTGCCGGTCGATCCGGATGAGCCAGAAGGTATGGATCACCCGGCACACCAGAATGCCAGCGGTAAAGCCGATCAGCGCCGCAACCTCGCGGCCCATGCCCTCGTAGATGAGCAGCCACTGAAGCCCCAGAGCAATGGCGTACAGCAGCGGGCTCAGACAGGCCCGCTGCAGCTGGATAATCGTCGCATCCTTGATGAACGGGATCGGCGGCGGGGTCGACTCGATCGCCTCCTCGGCCCTCTGAATCAGCTGCTTGCCCTTGAGCCGCTGCGGCCAGTGATTGGCCAGCCAGTGAAGCCCGACGGCGATCAGAAGATCAAAGACCCAGTCACTGGCGAACGTGATGATCAGGATCGTCCACTTGTCATCATCCTTGACACCCACGTACCGCGAAAGGTGCAGCGGAATCGCCGTCAGCATGATCGCGAGCAGCCCCGCCACAACGATGTTCACGTTGATGTTGACGATGCGCTTGGCGTATTGGCGGGCAACCCAGCGGAACATACAGGTGCCGAGTCTACGGCACGCCCGGAACCCGCGGCGGGCTTCGACCCGACCGGCCGCCAGTTCCTCCGGTGTGCTGGTCGTGATAATCCGGCCCGCTTCCGACCGGCTTACGGTCAGCGCATGGCAACCCCGAATCAGCCAGCCCCTCTGGGAGTTCCATCCTCCTCAGCCGCCGCCGGCAGCAGTAACCGGCCCCTGGTCATTCAGACCGAGCACCTCGATGCCGCCGCGGCAGCATGGCTGGCCGAACGCGTAGAACTGGTGAAGTGTGCCAGTGAAGATGAGGCCTTCCCGGCTCTGCTTGCCCGCGCCAGCGGCCTGGTGATCCGGACCTACACCAACGTCGACGAGGCCATGCTGGCCCGGGCCCCCAAACTGCGGGTGGTTGGCAGGGCAGGCGTCGGGCTGGACAATGTGGATCAGGAGGCCTGCCTCCGCCGCGGCGTGGCGGTGTTTAACACGCCCGACGCCAACGGCACGGCCGTTGTGGAGTATGTGGCCTGTCTGATGCTCGACGCACTGCGGCCACGCGTCTTCCTGGACAAGGCCCTGCCTGCAGCGGAATGGAAGAAAGTCCGCACCGGCCTGCTCGCTCGCCGCCAACTGTGTCAGATGACTCTGGGCATCTGGGGCCTTGGCAAAATCGGCAAGCGGATCGCCCGGCTTGGAGCGGGCCTCGGCATGAAAGTCATCTACCACGACCTGCTGGACATCCCGCCGGATCAGCGTCACGGTGCCGAGCCCGTGAGCCGGGAGCAACTCTGCGCAGGGGCCGACATCCTGACCGTTCACGTCGACGGCCGCCATGAGAACACGAACCTGGTCAGCACGGACGCCTTCGGAAGAATGAAGTCCGATGTGGTCTTCATCAACACCTCCCGCGGCTTCATCGTCGACCCGCATGCCACCGCCGAGTTCATGATCGCCCACCCGGCCGCCACCGCCATGCTCGATGTCCACGAGCCCGAACCCTTCGGTGCCGACTACCCGCTGCTGGACATCGCCAACGTCCACCTTTCACCGCACATCGCCGCGGCGACTGAACTGGCCAACACCAACATGAGCTGGGTCGTCCGCGATGTGTGGTCGGTGTTGGAGCACCAGCACTAAGTCGCCGCAAGAAGCCTCACGGCATCCCCAGCGGGTCCACTTCCGGCACCGCCGTTCCGTGCCGCTGCAGATGCTTGCGCATCCGCTCATCGGTCAGTTTCCACATGGCGCGGCTGGACTTGATCTCCCAGCTCTCGTCCATCACATCTTCGGCCTCCGCTGTCGCCGCATCGCCCTGCAGACGCCACAGCTCGCGCTGCAAGTCACGGAGCATCCGCCGCCTGATTGTGCGGCGTGGAACACACGCGCACCCCGTCGGCTCCAGCATCAGGGCCGAGAGCATCCGCACCGTCTGCTCGACAAACTTCGCCCGCGGTTTGATGGGCAGGATGTCCACCGTATCGATGATGCTCACCTGCGCAGGGCCGCCGCCCGCCCCCGCGCTCACAATCAGATTCGACGGCTTGTGATCCCGGTTGTACATCCCCGCCATCAGCAAGGCAGCCAACTGGCGGGCCACCGCACCGGCGATGTCGAACTCGACCTCAATCGCCGTTGCCCCATCAGCCATCACACGAAGCAAGCTCTGCCCCGCAAGCCGCTCCAGCACCAGCACCTCCGCCCGCGTGCCATCAACCTCGGCCGTGCCCGCGCCCAGCACAGTCGCGGTACGGATCCCCAGCCCCGCCAGCATCGCCGCCCCCGCGGCCTGGCGCGCCAGCCGGCCCCGCCCGAAGGTGCTGCGCAGGCGGTCGGCAAACCCGCTCGGCTGGCGACACTTGATCACCACCCGCTCATCGGCCAGGACCAGATCCCGCCCATCCCGCTTGAGCACCGCGATTCGGGGCGAACTCAGCAGCGTGTCAAGCTCGTGCGCGGACAAGGCCGTGGTGCGCCATCGCGGGTGACTGATTCGGGGTGTCGGTGCGGAGGTTTGCACGCGCGATCATTGACCGTCGGCGGCTCGCGGGCCCGGAAAGTTGCCAGGTGCCGGCCCGCTCGGCCATCCTCGGCTCACTTCTTCAGCAGCGCCTTGTGAACCTCTTCGATCAGCCGCTCGGCCTGGAATGGCTTGAACAGCACGCACGAAAGGCCTTCCTGGCTGGCCCGCACAATGCTGTGGTGCGGGTCGTAGCCGAATCCGGTCATCAGAATGACCGGGATGCCCGCCATCACCTTGCGTGCCGCGGCGAAGATCTCGTAGCCGGTCTGATCCGGCATCTTGATGTCCGAGACGATCAGATCAAACTTGCCCGGCTGGCCGATGCCCGGCGTCGCCTCGATCTGGCGTTCCTGACCTGGCGCCGAACTGCCGACAGCCGAGCTGGCCGAGCCCTTGCCGGCGACCATGCGGGCGATCGCCTCGATGGCCTGCGTGCCGTTCTCGCACACCGTGACCTCAGCCCCGCGGCCGCGGAGCACGTCCCGAATGATCTGGCGGATGCGCTGATCGTCATCGGCCACCAGCACGTGCCGGCCAACGAGCGCCGGATCCAGCGCGGCCTCGGCGATGGACTTCTCCGCACCCAGAATGGTCGCCGGGCCGGCAGCCACATCCTTCATGCGGCGCTTGATGGAGTCCACATCGGCGATGATCCGCTCGACAAACCGGGAAATCGACGGGTCGAGGACAGGCACAGGTGCGGTGTTGGGTGCACCCGGCACCGGGGCAATGGCCGCCAGCGCGGTCTTGAGCCGGGCCGAAACCACGGCGATGTCCTCCAGCGGCTCGCTGAGCTCTCCCTCAACCGTTCCGGTCACGGCCTTGCCGGTCGTCGACCGCTCGACAACCAGCAGATCCAGGATGTGCAGCGCCAGTGCGATGTACGTGGCGAACATCTCACCGAACTGCCGGTCTTCCTCGTTGAACGCCCCCAGCTGGGTCGATTCGATGTTGAACACACCGATCACCTTATCGCTCATCCGCAGCGGGATGGTGATCGACGAGCGGGCCGCAACAATGCCCAGCACGTACCGCGGGTCCGTCGCCGCATCGGTGCAGATGTAGCTCCGGCCCGTCGCCGCGACGAAGCCCGAAATGCCGTTACCTTCGCGACGGGCGTACAGCTCGACTTCCATCGCTTCCTGCGGCAGCCCGCAGGACATCACCAGCTCCAGCTTGCTGGTCTTCTCATCAACCAGCCGGATGGCGAAGTGGTCAAAGTGCAGCAGATCGTGGGCGAACTTGATGATCTTCTGCTCAAGCACCCGCAGGCGCTCGGCCGTGTTCATCTTGCGGATCGTGTCGGCATCCAGCCGGACGAGCTCCGTGCCGGCCCGGTCGATCGCGTCCATCTTGCTCTGGATGCGGCGAGCAGCCGAAACATCGTTGATCACGGCCGCCACGTGCACCAGCTTGGCCCCGCTCGGGCCGCAGACCGGCGAGATCGAGGCCTCAAACCACCGTGCCTCATCTTGCGTGCCGATGTCGTAGCGGGTCCGGGGAGCCGCCCCCGCGCCGCCCCCGACCACCGCCGGGTCCAAAAACGACCGGGCCGCCTGACGACAGGCGGCCGCGATGTTGCTTGTTGCCGTGGGGTCCAGCTGCTTGAACGCCGTATTCGACCAGACAATCTGCCCCTCGATGTCACAAAGGCAGACGCCTTCGGAGAGCGATTCAAGCACCAGGGCCGGAATGGCAAGCGAATCGGGGACCGGCATGTGGTCAACGCAAGGGGACGGGTGGGAGTCTGGATCGGTCGCTGAGGCGGACGGTAGAACCCCCGGACTATCCGATTCAGGGATAGAGGGCCGAACTGGCGCCAGAGGTCTTGTCAACGCATCGGACATAATCGGTGCGAACTCGGACTCACCCGGGATCTGGGCTCACCCTCCACATGTCGTGGATTCGCGGTCGCCGGCTGAGCAGTTGTACTGAAAGTAGGGTATCCGCACTCCCTCCACCACTGTTCCACAGAAAACCGATTCCCCGTGCTATCGGCACATCAACCGGCCCCTCCTTGGTTATTGGAACATGAAGCCCTCAGGGCCCGTACCCTGCCCCTGATGATCGAGTGCCGCCACATCAGCAAACACTACGGCCCCGTTGTCGCCGTCTCCGGCGTCGACCTGACCGTCACGGCCGGGGTGGTCACCGGGCTCCTCGGACCCAATGGGGCCGGAAAATCGACCCTCATCCGCATGCTGACCAGCTACCTCCTGCCCACCACGGGCAGTGTCACGGTCTGCGGCTTCGACACCGTCACCGAGTCCCAGCGGGCCCGCGAGGTCATCGGATACCTGCCCGAATCCGCCCCTGCCTACCCGGAAATGCGGGTCGTCGACTTTCTTGCGTATAAAGCAGGATTATACAGTATTCCGATTGCAAAGCGATCCGCCGCCATCGACCGGTCGATTGAACGCTGTTGGCTCAGGGAAGTCGCCCGCCGCCGGATCGGCCAGCTCAGCAAGGGCTACCGCCAGCGCGTGGGCTTGGCCGGAGCCATCCTGCACGATCCGCGGGTCGTGGTGCTGGATGAACCGACCACCGGCCTGGACCCTGCCCAGATCCTCGAACTCCGCGGCCTCATTCGCTCGCTGGCCGATGGCAGCGGCGATGGCCCCAAGGTGGTCCTGCTGAGTTCGCACATCCTCGCTGAAGTGCAGGCCACCTGTGATGCCGTGGTCATCATGGCCCGCGGGCGGGTCCGCGCCTCGGGCACACCCGCGGCACTGGTTGCCAGCCGGGGCAGCACCCGGTACATCGCCGTTGTGGCCCCCACTGCGGGTGATTCCACCGCGGGTGCCGATGCCGCCGCCGCGCTGGCCACGGTCCCGGGCGTGGCCGCCGTCAGCCACGAGCCGCTCCCGACGACCACCGCCGGCGGCCGCCGCGGCGTGCAGCTGACGGTGACCCCGGCTAACACCGCTGGCGACCTGCACGAGGCGCTCGCCTTTGCCCTTCAGCGAGCCAGCCAAGCACGCGGTCCGCTGGCCTGGCTGACAACCGAACTTCGCCGGCAGGAGCCGACGCTCGAAGAGGTCTTCATGTCGGTCGTCACCGATGTGCCCGCCCCATCGGAGGCCGCGGCATGAACCAGCTTGCAGCGGTTTTCAAACGCGAGTACGCGAGCTTCTTTCGCACCCCGCTGGGTTGGGTGGTCTGTGCGCTGTTCCTGTTCCTTTCCGGGCTTGTCTTTGCCCGCAGCGTGCTGGTGCCCGGCGAGGTCGCCAGTCTCCGTGAGTTCTTCACGCTCTGGTGGTCGCTGCTGGCGGTCATCGCCCCGGCGGTCTCCATGCGTCTGGTTGCCGATGAACTCCGCACCGGCACCATTGAGCCGCTGCTGTGCAGCCCTGCCGGAGAACTGACTATTGCCGTCGGCAAGTTCGGCGCCGCCGGCGCGTTCCTGGCCACCTGCCTGGTGCCCACGCTGGTGTACCCGGCGATTCTGATGCTGGTCTCACGCCCCGATGCCGGGCCGATGCTGGCTGGCTACCTCGGCGTACTTCTGCTCGGATGGCTGTACCTTGCCGTGGGCCTGCTGCTCAGTTCGCTGACGGCGAGCCAGACGCTTGCGTTCCTTGGCACGCTCTTTGTCATCCTCAGTGCCGAGCTTGGCGCCCAGCAGTTGACCATCCGCCTGCCCGCGCCGTACGACGCGGCGGCTCTGAAACTCTCTGTCTCGCTGCGGATCGGCGATTTCGCCCGCGGCATCATCGATACACGTCACGTCGTCTTCATGGTCGTGCTCTCCGGCTTCTTTGTCGCATGCACGGCGCTTGTGCTCAAGGCACGGAGGTGGCGATGAAAAGCCGTCTTTCACTGAGTCTGCAACTGGCCATCGTGCTCTTCTCGCTGACCACCTGCACCGTGCTGCTGCTGGTTCTCTCCGAGCGTTACGGCACCCGGCTTGACATGACCGCTACGCGCCAGCACCAACTCAGCGAGCAGTCGCGACTCGTGCTCGGCAAGCTCGAACGCTCGGTCACCGTCGCCGTCGCGGCCGATCTGACCGGCCTGAACAAGCTCACCACTCAGCGGCTCCGCGACGTGCTCGACACGCTTTCCGGCTCCAGCCCGCGCATCAGCACCAAACTGATGGACACCTCCAGCGCCGCCGGCCAGCAGGCCTACGAGCAGCTGATCCGATCCATGGCCGTTGAGGACAAGGCCGTCATTGACGACCACCTCACTGCGCTGAAGGTCGCATCCGAGGAAACGACCGACATCGCCTCGCGGCTCAATACCGCCGGTGATGAACTCAAGCGACTGGGTGATGAGCTCATCCGCACGATGCCCGTCGGCGGCAACGCCGATCGCCTCAAAGCCGCATGGGAAGCCAACGCCGCGGATGCACGACTCTTTAGCGATCGCCTGACGACCGCCGTCTCCCGCAGCCGCGAGATCCTCGCCAAGCCGCTCGAGCCGCTGCCGGTCCCCGCTGCCGATGAGGCGTTGCGCGTTCTGCGCGAGGCCTTAGTCAGCACCAGCAGCGAGCTTCCACGCATCAACGACACGGCCGATCAGGTCGTGCTCTCTGCCGCCGTTCCTCCTGAGGCTAAGGCCGTCGCCCGCGAGGTCAGCACACGTCTTTCCGCACTGCGTGACCGAACTGCCCGTCTGGCCAGCGGCCTGGACAAACTCGGCACGCTCCGCGTGCTGAAGGTTGCCTCGGCCATCGGCCGCTCCCGCGGCTGCATTCTGATCGGTGCACCGCTTTCCGGTGACCCCAAGTCCGTCCTGGCCGGCGGCACCGGTGCCCTGCCGCCGAGCCTGACGGCCGTTGATATCGACGAACTGCTCGGCCCCGCCAGCGGTGAAGCCGCCGGTGCCGGCGAGGTTGTTGACCGACGCTTCCGCATGGAGGAACTGCTGGTCGCCGGGCTCGATGCCTTCGTGCAGCGCCCGCGCCCGCTGGTTGTCTTCGTGCACGCCGACAAAGGCCAACTGGCCCCCAACTTCGCGCCGATCCGCAAGCTCGCCGACAGGCTGTCGCTGCTGGGCATCGATGTCGGCGAGTGGCGCGTCGTCGTCGATGCAGGTATCCCCAGCACCGTCCAGCAGGCCCTCGCCTCCGGGCGGCCGGTCATCTTCGCGACCGTTTCCCCCGCGCTCATTCCAGGTGAGCAGGCGGCCATGGTCGAGCAGGCCACTCGCGTCGGCAAACTCTCCGGTGCCATCGAGTTGCTACTCAAGGGCGGGCACAACCTGCTCGTCAGCGTGGTCCCCTCCCCACTGCCCGCCGGCGGTGCCGAGGACGCCATGGTCAAGCCGCTCGAGGCACTGGGCATCAAGGCCGATTCAGGCCATGTGCTGATGGAGCGCGTCAAGTCTGCCGCCGGCATAGGCGTGCTGACTGACGCTGTACTGACCGACCCGCTGCCGCCAGGATCGACCGCCGGCGGCGATGCTGAATCACAGGCCGCCGGGCTGATCTCCCAGAGCGTCGCCGGGCTTAAGACCCGTCTGATCTGGCCCGTCACCTTGTTGTTGCAGAAGGTCGACGGCGTCACCGTCCGTCCAGTACTCGCTCTGCCCGCCTCGGCGGATCGCTGGGCCGAGGCCGAGTGGCTCCGGCTGCGCACCTTCCGCGGCGACCCGGCCAATGCGCCAAGCGCCGAACCAGGCGGCCCGAAAGATCTCGCGGCACCCGGTGACGGCAACACAAGCTGGGTCCTTGCCGCGGCAGCGGAACGTGCTCGCACCGAGGGCAAGGGCCGGCAGCGCATCATCGTGGTCGGCAGCCAGGGCTGGTACGCCGATGCCATCACCGATGCCGCCAGCGTCGTCGACGGCCGCGCGGTCTTTGAGTTCCCCGGCAACACCGAACTGTTCGTCTCCTCCATCCGCTGGCTCAGCAATGAGGAGGGCCTCATCCGCCGCTCCGCCCAGGCCAGCAGCGTGCCCGTGATCGCCGGTCTGAGTGAAGGCCAGCTCGGGGCTATTCGCCTGCTGGTCATCGCCGTGCTGCCGCTGGGTGTGCTGCTGCTCGGGGGCATCTGGCGCATCGTCCGGGGCTGAGCCACTGGCGGTACTGGCCACCGGACGAAGCAACCGACCCAGGGACCGCCGTCAAACGAAGCTCAAACCTTCCCCGGTGCCGGTGCACCCGACGCCCCCGCACTCATCGACCGCACTTCCGCAGCCACATCCCGGCCGTTGAGCGGCTGCACATCCGTGGCACTGGCAAAGACCTTGGCCCGCTGCCGGCGCACGGAGGCAAAGCCGTCAATCGGCATCCCGCACTCCGGACACTGCTGCGGGCCGTCGCTTACCGCCCTGCCCGTTTCACCAACCAGGCCCCGCAGGTCATACCGGCAGTACGCACAATGCGGATGCTGCGGCGCCCGCGGCAGGATCGCGATGAACAGCCCGACGAGCAGGATCACCGCCGCCTCGGCCGAGAGCATCAGATACAGACCCACATCCGCGATGTTGGCCGCCATCAGCACCGGAACCAGCAGCGCGGTCACCGCCGCGGCGGCCGGAACGATGACAAACGCCGGCCACTGCCTGCGAAAACGCAGAGCCAGATACCAGACGCCGCAGGCATAGAACGCGAACAAAAACAAGTTCGTAGTCCGAGAAGCTGCGGCCTGCCGACAGGGCAATGACGCGCGGCTTTGAGTGTATCGGCCCGGCCGCCCAGCCGGATGCACCCGCCCTCACCACCATCCCACCGCCCGGCCGCCCGAGCGTCGGCAGCCGGGCAACACTTCCGCCATGACGATCTTCAGCAAAATCATCGATGGCTCAATCCCCTGCCACAAGGTGTTCGAGGATGCGCACGTGCTGGCCTTCCTGGATGTCAACCCCATCGCGCCCGGCCACACGCTGGTGATCCCCAAGGAGGCCAAGGCCCAGCTCGATGAACTCAGCGATGAGTCTGCCGCCGCGATCGGACGCGTCCTGCCGCGGATATGCCGCGCGATCATGAGTGCTACCGGCTGCACCGCGTACAACGTGCTGCAGAACAACGGTTCAGCAGCCCATCAGGCCGTCTTCCATGTACATTTTCACATCATCCCCAAGCCCGATGATGACCGCGGTCTGGGCATCGAGTGGCCGGCTTCCAAGCTGGAACCCGCGGCAGGTGCGGCCCTTTCTAAAGCAATCGCCGGTTGCTTGCAGTGAGGAGATCCGCAGCACAACCGGCGATCGTTGGGCCAAACTCTGACAGGGTTTACCCTGCAGGAAAGCGTAGCCCACCGTTCCGCCTCGGCAAGTACTAGCGCGGAACCGCCCGCAGCAGCGTGGTTTCCGACTCCGGATTGAAGACACACCCTGCCAAAACACGAAAAGGCACGAGCGTGGTGGAGCCCAAGTTGCACCGGACCGGCGCAAACTGGCCGTCGGACGACCGAAGGGTGCCCCCGCCCCGGGTCACAATCACCACCTCGCAGGCCTTCGCGCCGCGACCCAGTTCCACCGGCTCCCCGGTCGAGCAGCGGACCTCATCGAGTGTAAAAAACTCCGTTGAGACCAGCCGGGCGGAATCCAGGTCACCCGGCAGGAACGCCGCGGCAGGCGCCGGGCCAAAGTCGATGCACTCCAAGGCCTGGGCAACGTGCAACTCGCGCCCGGAGCGCCCCCAGTCAAAGACTCGGAACGTCGTGTCGCTGGGCGTCTGAACCTCCGCCACCAGCACACCAGCTCCCAGCGCGTGGCACGTGCCCGAGGGCAGGTTGTGGCACTCACCGGCGATGGCGGGCACCGCGATCATCGCCTGCTCGACCGTACCTTCGGCAATCGCACGGGCAAACTGCTCCGGCGTGCAGCCCGGCCGGATGCCCTTGTAAATCACGGCCCCCGGCTCGGCGTGCAGGATGTACCAGCACTCGGTTTTGAGCTTCGCGTCCGGGTGCGCCTTGGCATACGCCGGGGAAGGATGGACCTGTACCGAGAGATGCTCGCGGGCATCGAGAAACTTGATCAGCAGCGGGAAGCCGCCACCAGCCGCGGTCTTGGCTGAGCCCAGCAGATCCGCGCCCCACTCGGCCATCGCATCGCTGACCGCCCGCCCGGCCAGCGGCCCGGCGGCAATCACAGACCGCGCGGCAGAGCCGCCAGCACCTGACGCGCTGGTGCTGGCGAGATCTGCAAGTTCCCATGACTCGCCGATAAACCCGGCGGGAAACTCCGCGGGCGTCGGAATCGCATCTGCTAAATGAGGCGGAAAGTCCGGCAGCGGCTTGGCCAGCCGGGCCAGCGCGCGGCCACCCCACACCTTGGGGTACAGCATCGGACGAAACGAAAGCGGGTAGCAGGCAGCGGTGGGCATTGGTGGGCAGGGGCGGCGAAGGCGCTGGAGGGTGGTCGGAAGGCGGAGGGGGCGGAGAGGGCGGAGGGGGAGGGGAGGGGGGAGGGAGGAGGGCCGGGACAGCGGCTATGTCTGGGTTCTAATCGGTCCACGGGGGGGTCGTTCTGCAAGCAACGACGCCCGGCGGCGTCCGTGCTGCCCCGGGACGGCCGGGGAGGGAGGGAAAGTGGGAGGCAGGGACGCTGGTTGACACTTGGGAAGCTTGTACAGCCAGAGTCAACTGCACTGGTACCATTCGGCATGCTCCTTAGCCCTCTCGCGGCATCTGTTGCACCGCAGGAGACCGACCGCGCCCGCGGCCGGGTGGCACGCGGCTTCACACTCATCGAGTTGCTGGTGGTCATCAGCATCATCGCGCTGCTGGTGGGTATTCTGCTGCCCTCACTAGCCGGCGCTCGCCGCGCCGCACGACAGAGCGTGTGCATGTCGAACCTCAGGCAGCTGGCAACGTCCAGCGCGACCTACGGCATCGACTTCAAGGGTCTGACGGCCATGTTCTCCTGGACGCCCGGCCGCACGCCGACGACGTACACGGATCTGATCCAGCCGGTCGGCTCGTTTGCCTCCGCCGCACATTCGGCCCAGGCAACGGACATCATCCGCCGCCGCGCTCCATCGTCGCCGAACTTCGGGTTCGTGTTCCTCTGGGGCCCGGCGATTGACTACAGCCATCTCGTGCTGCTCGACTACATGTCCGTTCCGCTCCCGGTGTCCATCGCGGCCTGTCCGGAGGATCGGCCGCTACAGCTCTGGCAGAGTGACATTGCCGCGTTCAACGCCGGTGCGTTCGGCATCCGCCAGCCGCAGTTCACCGGTTTCGGCGGTGATGTCATGCGGGCCAAGCCCTTTAGCAGCAGCTACGAAACACCACCGGCAACGTACGACCGCAGCGCCGTCGGCAGCCGCATTGTGCAGTCCAACCTCTCGCATTATGCCTACGGCATCACCAGCAACACGCGATTCGGTGCCACGCGGCTTGATCAGGTCGCCTTCCCGGCCCTGAAGGTGCAGTTGCACGACACGCATCAGCGGCACGGTCGGCGGCAGCTGTTCTTCGCACATCCCAACGCCTCCCAGCCCGTGCTGCACTTCGACGGCTCCGTGATCGAGCGTAAGACGCGCGACTCCGGCGCCGGCTGGCAGCCCAACGCGCCGACCGCCGGACCCACCACCATCGTCTACGCACCGTTCAGCTACGAGCCCCCCACTTCAACGGGTGCCGCGACCGAGAGCTTTGTGGGCCGCTATCGCTGGACCCGCGGCGGGCTCAAGGGCATCGACTTCGGACCGGAAGTCACGGGCACGCAGTAAATGTGGATTCCGGCCGCGTCTTGACGGGAGACTGCGGCTGCTACATTTGGCGGTCTCGCTGGGGTCTTCATCAGGTTAAGGAGTGCGTGCATGGCAAAGAAAGAGCAGACCAAGGGCTTTGTGCTGGGTAACCACCAGTTCTGTGATCCGGCCGAAGGTTCACCAGGCTTCCGGTTCGACGATCCCAAGAAGCAGATCCTCGGTGCACAGCCGCCGACTTTTCTCGATGGTCTGGTCAGAGAGTCAACCAAAGACTCCGCCAGCGCCAAGCAACTGCTCAAGGGCGAGTTCTGCGGCCACGGCGAACCGACCATGACGGTCTTTGACATCGTCATCGACGGTGCCGAGGAGCTTCACATCGACGGCATCTTCGATGACACCCTCAGCGAGGAGGAGATCATCGGCGATGAAGACGGCAACGGTGGCGGAGCTGGCTTCGTCTCTCTGCTGGCCGTCCGCAAGCCCGACGGCCCGTGGCACGTTGTGTTCCGCCGCGAGTGGGAGTCCAAGCAGACCATGCTCGAGGGCGTCAAGGCTGGCAAGCTCACCGCTGCCGAAGCAGCCAAGCTCTCCGGCCAGCCGCTCATCGGTCGGCTGTCCATCGGCTTTGAATACCCGTGCGATGCGACCTCTCGGGATTCCGTCACCTGGATGACCCTGGACATCTTGGAAAAGGGCAAGCGCAAGCCGATGAGCGTGATTGATATCGAGCTGGCGTGACCGTTCCGCCTGCCTTCAGGATCAGCGCGTCACCACTGCCCGCTACTTCAGCCGCTCCAGCTTCCCCTTCCGCTTGACGATGTTCTTGTAATCCCACTGGATCGCCACCGCCTTGCCCAGCCACCGCTTCATATCCGAAGCGACGATCTCATCGGCGGAGGTATACCGCGCCTCGGCGGCCTGAAAACTCCCCTCGGCCGTCAACCCCGGCTCATCGAAGGACCGGCCGCTCCAGAACAGCAGGCGAATGCAGCCCTTGAGTTTGCTGTAGCCCACCAGCGGGTTGCCATCGATGAACCACACCGGGTGCCGATGCCAGATTTTGCACTCCGCCCCCGGCAGGTGCCGGTCAATGGCCTTGCTCAGCGCCTCACAGATGCGCTGATCCTCCTGGGCCTGCGCCGCGTTGTACGCGAGGATGTCCTGGGCAATGGCCATGTCGGTGCTCCGGGTGGCGGGCTGAGAACGTAGGTAGCATCGGACTGCCGTCGCGGGCGAACCAGGCTTCGCACGCTAACCCCGCAGGTAGAGAGCCGGCACGCTGCAGACCGCATCAAGCCCACGGTCTCATCGCCCGGGCCGCGCCTCGCCCTGCTCGCCCAACGCCGCCTTTGCCTTGGCCAGCGTCTCACGACACTCCTGAATCTGCGAGTGGTCCGCCGGCAGCACCTTCTCCGCCATGGTCGCGGCCTCCTGCAGTTCCACCACCGCCGCGGCGGCATCGCCCGCGTTTTTCCCCTCCATCCGGGCACTGCCGGAACGCCACAGGGCGCGGACCAGTCTCAGCGAGCCCTGCGGCGTCAGCCGGCGGTGCATCGCCACCGCCTGATCGAATCCCACCCGCGCCTCAGCCGCCTTGCCCAGTGTCTGCCGAGCCCGAGCGAGATTGCCAAACGCGTTGGCCACGTTCGGGTGGTCACCGTTATGCAGCCGCAGGTACATCTCCAGCGCCTGGGCATACAACCGCTCGGCTTCTTCGTCGCGGCCGAGGAGTTGCCGCACCGAGGCCAGATTGCTCAGCCCCGTCGCCACTCCGGGGTGGTCGCCCTTGTACAGCCGCTGGTACATCTCCAGCGACTGCAGTTGCAGGGGCTCGGCTTCCGCCGGCCGCTTCAGCGTTCGCCGCACGCTGGCCAGCGCGTTGAGCCCCGCGGCGACATCCTCGTGATCACCCTTATACAGCCGCTTCCACATGTCCAGTGCCTGCACCAGCAGCGGCTCGGCATCCGCCGGGCGGCCGAGGCCCAGCCGCACGTGAGCCAGGTTGTTCAGACCCGTGGCAATATCCGGGTGGTCGCCCTTGTAGAGCCGCTTCCACATCTCCAGCGCGCCCTGATACAGCGGCTCGGCCTTCTCATTGCGTCCCACATCCTGCTCGGCCAGGGCAAGGTTGTTCATGCCGGTCGCCAGATCGGCATTGTCGCCTTGATACAGCCGCTTGCGCATCTCCAGCGCCTGCTCCAGCAGGTCGCGTGCTTCACTAAGGTGGCCCGTCGCCTGCCGCGATCGCGCGAAGTTGTCCATGGCCCGTGCCAGGTCGGGATGATCGCCCTGGTACAGCCGCTTGTACATCTCATACGACTGCGTCATCAGCAGTTCAGCCTCGGCCGCACGCCCGAGTTCGCCCCGCATCGTCGCCAGGTTGCTCAGACTCAGCGCCACCGCCTGGTGGTCACCGCTGTGGATCCGCCGCCGGATCTCCAGCGATTTGGCCGCGAGCTTCTCGGCATCAACGGTGCGGCCGTTGTTCCGCAGAATAATGCTGATGGTGTACCGCAGAGCCGCCTCTGTCTCCGGATCATCCTTGAACCGGGCCGAGTCCAGATCCGCGATCGCGTTGTCCATCGCCGCGAAAATGGTCACATCCTGCCCGGCATCCGATGCGGCACCCGCCCCGCCGCCGTTGGCCGCGTTCTGGGCATCGCCGGCCTTCAGCGCGGTGATGACGAAGCTGCTGATGGTTTCAGCCCGCTTGCGTGCCACCGCTTCCTCATCCTTGGCCGCATCGGCCCGTTTGCGCTCACCGGCCTCGGCCTGCTGGGCCGCCAGCGCGAGGTCACGCTGCTCTCTGGCCAGCGTGGCCTGCCAGGCGGACGCCACGGCACCGATGAGCAGCGCAGCACCCACCGCGCTGCCCGCGGCCACGATCACCCGGTTGCGGCGCAAGAACTTCTTGACCCGGTACCCCACGCCTGGCGGGGCGGCCTGAATCGCCTCGCCGCGGAGATACCGCTGAATGTCCATCGCCAGGCCGCTGGCGGTCTCGTACCGCCGGTGGCGGTCCTTCTCCAGCGCCTTCATCACAATCCAGTCCAGCTCCCCGCGCACCACAGTGCCCAAACGCTTCGGCTCGGTATGCCGGCGGGCGGCCACACTGGCAATGGTGTCGATATTGCTGCTTAGCCGCGTGCTGGGCTTGGGCGGCTCCACCTCGCGGATGATCCGCTGCAGCTCGGCATACGCCGCCGACCGCAGCTCCTTGCTGGTAAACGGCGTCGTACCGGTCAGCAGCTCGTAGAGCAGCACACCAAGCGAGTACACATCCGTCCGCGTGTCGATGTCGAGATTGCCCTCGGCCTGCTCGGGACTCATGTACTCCGGCGTGCCGATGAGCTGCCGGTGCTCGGTAAACAGCGTCTTTTCCGTCAGCTTGCTGGCGGTTGCTTTGGCGATGCCAAAGTCGATCACGCGCGTGTGCGGCCGCCCGTCCTGGGTTGAAACCAGAATGTTGCTTGGCTTGATGTCGCGGTGGATGATGCCCTTGGTATGGGCGTGCTGCACCGCACCGCAGACCTGCGCGAACAGCTCGATCCGATCCTCGATGCTCAGGTTGTTCTTGTCGCAGTACTCAACGATCGGGTCGCCCTTGACCAGCTCCATCACAAAGAACGGCCGCCCCGTCTCCGTCGCCCCGGCATCCAGCACCCGCGCGATGTTGGGGTGGTCCATCATCGCCAGTGCCTGCCGCTCCTGCTCGAAGCGGGCAACAACCTGCCGCGTGTCCATGCCGAGCTTGATGATCTTCAGCGCGACCTTGCGCTGCACCGGCCGCTCCTGCTCGGCCATAAACACCGAGCCGAATCCGCCCTCACCAATGAGCTGCAGCAGCTTGTACGGACCGATGCGCGTGCCCGGTGCCTCGTGCAGCGGTGCGGCCGCGCTCGCATCCAGCCCTGCGGAATCCGGATACGCCGGGTTGCCCAGCGTCGGAGCCTCGGAGGATGAGTTGATCGTCGGTTCGGACATGAACCCCCCCGCTTCCTCCAGTGCCGCGAGCATGTCCTCGACCTGCGCACGCACCGGCCCTTGTTCAGCCGCCAGACCGTCAAGGAACGCCGCCCGCTCTGCCTTGGGCAGCCGCCGCGCGGTGTCGAAGACTTCCCGGATGTACTGGCGACTCGCGCTCATGATCAACTCCGTACCGCCGCCCGCACCTATGAACCAGCCGGCCGCAGTTGCCGATACAACCACGCGCGTGCCCACGCCCAGTCACGGTCCACCGTGGCTGGCGAGCGACCCAGGGCCGATGCGGTTTCCTCGCCGCTGAGCCCGGCATAAAACCGGAGCCGAACGATCTGGGCCACATCCGGGTCCTCAGCCTCCAAGCGTCGGACCGCCTCGTCCAGCCTCACGATTTGGTCGGAATGTGCGTCCAGGGCCAGATCGGCCACGTTCAGCACGGCCAACGCTTCATCCAGCGGCACCGGCGTCGGGCCCCGCTTCTGCCTGCCGCGGGCTCGGGCATGGTCCAGCAGCACCCGGCGCATCGCCTCCGCCGCGGCGGCATAAAAGTGCCCCCGGCTGGCCCAGGCCACCTCACGCGGTCCGACCAGCTTCAAGTAGGCCTCGTGAACCAGAGCCGTCGCCGAAAGGGTGTGGCCCGCCCGCTCGCCGGCCAGCCCAAGCTGGGCCGCCTTGCGAAGCTGCTCATACACCAGCGGCAGCAGCCGATCCGCGGCCGCCCGATCCCCACCCGCCGCGGCAGCCATCAGCAGCGTGGCATCCTCAGGTTGCTCGGGCACAGGGGGCAAGCGGCGATAGTAATCTCACGACTGGGCCCCAATGGAGAACGTCGGAAAGATCAGGTTCAAGAGCGGGGAGCAGTGAGCGAACTGAGCAACCCAAAGCGGCACGGCGTAATGGAGTACTGACGCTTGGCCCGGCCGCTGCAGCACGAAACCCACGCCGTGCGGGCCTGCGTACCGCCTCCCCTACCGTGCCCCATGAAGTCCGCGGCCGCCACCGTGCCAGAGTATCTTGCCTCGCTGCCCGAGCCGCGGCGGAAGGCTGTTTCCGAGGTCCGCACGTTCATCCGCGGCAAGCTGGACAAGGACTTTCAGGAGGTCATGCAGTACGGCATCATCGGCTACTGCGTGCCCCACAGCATCTGGCCGCACGGGCACCACACGCGGCCGGAACGGCCGCTGATGTACATGGGCCTGTCATCGCAGAAGAACGACATGGTCGTCTACATGCTCTTCCTGTTTCAGAACACGCCGATGCGGCAGTGGTTCGACAAGGCATGGACGGTCACGGGCCGCACACTGCACATCCAGGTCGGCGGCGCGGGCTGCTGCCTGCGGTTCAAGAAGCTCGAGGACCTCTCGCTGGAAGTCATCGGCCAGGCGATCGACCGGATGCCGGTGGACAAGTACCTCAAAGACCACACCGACATGCTCGCGAGCATCGGCAAAGGTCCGGACGGCAAGCCGCTGAAGAAGAAGGTGACAGGCAAGCCCGCTGCGAAGGCTGCCGCGAAGACCGCCCCGGCGGCGAAACGGAAGACCACGAAGAAGAAGGCAGCGGCAGGACGGAAGAAGTCGACCGGCGGCCTTGGCACGATGCGGCGATAAACTACCGACATGACGGCCAAGCCAGTGGTCTTTGCGTGCCCCGTGTGCCACCAGGTGATCACACGCCCGCTGACACCGCTTCCGTCGGATCGCGCTGTCTGCCTGGAGGATGGCCAGCCGGCTGTCCCGGTCGGCTTCTTTGCGTTGAGCGATGACGACTATCACTCGGGATCCACAGGCCGTGTGCTGGTCAACCTGGCCGATCTGTCGGGTACTAGCCATCATCCGGATGCACGACGCCACTCCGGCTGCTGTGGGCGTGCTGGAGGCGACGGCCCGAACCTCGTTTGCTCCGCCGGACATGAAGTTGGCACAGAGAGGTCAGACTGCTGGATGGCTCACGCTGCGGAGTTGCTCCCGGGCATCACTCGGCTTCCGGCTGACGAGTCCGATTGACTTCAAACACGACCGCGGCAAGTGCACTGGGACAGTGCTGCACTGCTCGGCGTGGGGTAGACGTCAAGCAATCTGTTTAATGCACATCGGGAACCGACCACGCCTTGGGCAGACTCGCAAAGTGGCCCCACGTTGACCAGCCGGCCCGAGGGTTCGCCGTCAACCGTGTTGCCAAGCCCCACTCCGGCGGATCAGGAAAGCCATGCCATGTATTCTGAATCAGAACGAAGTCTTCATCGTCGAAGGTGGTGACGTACGCAATATCCCGACTCACAAACCAATCGCGATCCTGACCGAAGATACCGTGCGAAGGAAAGTCCTGCCAATCGATCTTCATCCAAACCAGCGGCTTGCCAGCCCGCTCGTGGAAGCCACGTTCTTGGGCATCGACCGCTGGGCCAGTGGCATCCCACGGGATCGGCTCCCATTCCGGACACACGCCATCTCGTCTGTAGATACTCATGGCCGAAAGACTCGGTGCCTGTCCTGCGTTTGCGGTTCGCCTGCGGGAGGAAGCACGCCCGGGGCTTGTGGCGGGCACTCTTGCACTGAAGCTCGGGCGCACTCCACACTCGACTAATCATTGGGGAGCTGAAAGTCCTCGATCTCCACGAGCGGCCCTGTTCCGTTGGCCCGCTCAAACGCAGTGCCAACTGGGGCATCAAGGAACGGGATGATGTCCGGGTCGTAGTTGGCGATCGTGTTTACGTCGTACACTCCGTGATTCTTGGGATTGTCCATGAATTCGTCAGACTCGCAGCCGGCGAGGAACCGCCAACCGCTGTCCTCGGAGAAGTCACGCTCTTCACGGTACATGTACCCAACCTTGTGCCCCTCGCAGGTGATCAGCTTACTGGCAAAGCAGCCCCCATGGCCCACCGCTAGCGGGCGTATCTGGCCAGCGCGGCGTCGAAACGGCTTGTTCTTCGGGTCTGACATGTCTCGATTGTTAGCGAGGTACCGGGCCGCCGCGCCCCACTTACATGCTGGCGAACCGCGAGCAGGGGCCACTCGACAACGGTGCGCCAATTCGACCTTCTCTCCACGGCCTTCTGGCGTTTGGGTGCTCGGCCTAGACCTGACGTCTGCGGCCCCGAAGATACGCACGCAGTTCGGTCACAAGGCGCGTCTGCACAGCGTAGTAGGCACGATCAAGCGTGTCCCCCGCACCGATGACTGACAGGTATGGGTCCTCCTGGCCGACGACGATCTTGTCGACCATGCCGGCGAACTCTGAGAATGACGGCAGAGTGGGACGCGCCCCTTTACACAGCGTGGCCCACTGTTCGTTTCCCCAGTTGCCGAAGTACTGCGAAACACCCCCGTTTCGAATCTCCGTGTCGAACAACCACACCTCGCGAAGCAGCCGCTCGTCGGATGACAACGATGCACCTCCCAGTGCGGCAGCCTTCTCGACGACCTTGCCGCCTTCCTCCGTCAGCCAATGTTCCAGTTTCCGCGGCAGCACTTGCGAACATCCAAACGAAGCCACACAAGGACAAAAAAGCAGGGTGTCAATACACCAATCGAACTCTTGTTGGATGGCATACGGGTCTTGGAACTCGCCATCCGACGACAGATCAACTCTCTGTGACCAGACCGATGATTTCTGTACCAGATCGTGACCTGCCCCCATTTCCTGTACCAGCCGCTATGAGAGTCTGTTGATGGTACCAGCCCCTGCAGCTGCACGTTGCACGCCACAGGGGAGGGGGGTAGAGGGGTGAGTTTGAGAGGGGAGAGGGGCCGCGTCTCCCCT
>CAILKP010000059.1 GCA_903834785.1 uncultured bacterium | reverse complement strand
CGGCTGCGCCTGCGTGACGCTCTGCTGGCTCAGTGGGGGGTTGGGGGCGGCGGCGTTGCGGATTGAACGATCGGCGGGGTCCTGTCTTCCTACTGTGTGGTCCGTACTGTGCTTTGTGCCTTCGTCACGTGGATGGGATGGCATTATCCGGCCGGCCCCGGCGGGCCGGCCCCCCTTCTCCGAGTCGGCCCGCGGGCCGCTCCCGGCCCCGCGGGCCTGAACCGCTTTACACCGTGCGCCGTGACCCCGACGGTCACGGCGCCCTCGCCGCGATGGGGGACGCCCGCCTGTTGGTCACGACCGCCCTCTCCGGGCCGGGAGGGGACGTGCCACTCAGGCCGGACCCGACCGCTACGACGGGCGGGCACGCTTCGCCCGCCGCCCCGCGACTCACTCGAGGATGCGCCAGGGCTACGCTGTCCGGCTGTGCGCCGACAAGGTTGCGACCGTCCACCCCCGTCCCGCTTGTGGACGCGTGGGTAGAGCTGCTCGGGCCGGGGCCCGGCAGGGACGTGATCGACCGCACGGTTCCTGATGGGGGAGAGCCCATCACCCAAGGCAACTGTTTATGGCCCAATTGGGCACAACAGGTGTACCCGGGCTTCGAGCCCGGGATTCGACGGGGTAGAACTAGGAGCGGCGCGCGGTCAACCGCCTCTGTGTTCTGCGCAGGGGTACTGTGCGGCCCCTGCGTAGCTCCGCTCCTGCCCGGTGGGCCCGTCTCTCTGGCGGCGCGAGCTCGATCCTCGCGGGGCGCAGCGACTGGCCACCGACGCGGGCCCGCTGGCCGGGCTTAATGAATGCGCCTTCAATCCACTCTGTGTCTGCGGCCGCGGGAGCTCAGCGCCGACTCGAGTCTGTTCGGATGCACAGATCTGCTTGCTGGGCTGGGTATCCTTCGGACTCGAGCCGGCGTCTGACGGCAGCGGGCGTCGCACGCATCTCCTCCGACGCGACGACTCAAGGACTACGACTACGCCGTCGACGTCGACCGTCACCTCCGGCACCGAGTGCCGGCCGCATCAGCGGCCGGCCCGGTGCCGCCGGGTCCGCATCTGTGCGGCCGGCCGTCCTTCTCCGGCCCGGGCCGATGCGCCCACGCCCGCGCTCGGGTCTACCCTCGCCCGCCAGTGGCGGTTCCTCTTCGCGCCTGCCGGCACCCAGCCGGGCAGGGCACGCGGGCTCCACTCCTGGCGGGGGCGCACTGCCCCACGACCGCCGGAGCGGTCGCACCACCTCACTACGGCCACCGGGCCGCGGCGGCCACCCGGGCAGGGTCACGTGACTCCTGATCGCCGGGGACTGCCGACTCATCGTCTACGGCCAGTGGCCGCACGGTACCTGCGATGGCCGACCGGGCGCGGGTGCAGCAGCCCCGTGATCGCCGGTGGCTGTCATCTCACCGTCAGTCGGCCAGTCGGCCGCGCGGTACCTGCGACTGTCATCCGGGCGGGGGTGCACGTGCTCGGCGCCGCGCGCTCCCCGATCGCCGGAGACTGTCATCTCACCGTCAGTCGGCCAGCTGGCCGCGCGGTACCTGCGATGGCCATCCGGGCGGGGCGCGTGACCCCGACCGCCGGAGGCTGTCATCACACTGTCAGCACGTCGCTGCCTCCCACCACCGCAGGCCAGTCGGCAGCCTTCCCGCGCGCACTACGGGCCCGGGCCCGCGGCCGGGCCGGACCGCCTCGGCGTCACTACCAGGGCCACCACTGCTCGCCGGCCAGTCGGCCGCATCACCATGTGACCTCCGGGCCCGGGCCCGCGGACGGGCCGGAACCGGCTCGGGCCGCTCTCCTCAGTCAGCCAGCAGGCCGACCCCAGTCAGCCCTCCCCACCACCGTGTCAGTCAGACCGGCCAGCGGACGCCAGCAGACCGGCAGGTGTGGGGTACTGACTCGGATACGAGCCGGCGCCGCGCGACCGCAGGCCTGGGGAGGCAGCACGTGACACGGACCCTGCGGGCCCGGACGACTCGGCATGGTGACGAGGCAGCGGCCTCCAGCTCGTGCAGGTTGCCCGCTCTAGTGAAGGTTTTGCAGGGGTGCACTCCCTGCACCGAGTAACGTGACCCCGTGGTACGCTGAGAGAGACCATTTCAGCAGAGCGCCGGTTTTCCATCGCTTTGCTGCTCTCTCCTTCGATTTTCCAGTTGGATTTCGCTCAATGTTCCTCGCTGGAAACGTTGTACTCATCTCTTTCGAATTTTGGGATCAAAAAGTTTTCGGTTTTCGGCTTTCGGAGCATTCCTCAGACAGAGCTTGAGCAGGGTTCACTTGTGGACCTTTGCCCTTGCTGTTGGCTGCTGGGACCGCATAATCCGTTCACCTCAAATTTCCGCCGATCTTCGCCGTTAACCCTCGCAGCCGCAGCCATCATGGACCGTAATTTGTAAACCGCCGCTGCCCGTCCTGGATCACCCGTGCTGCTCCAACTGTTCCTCGCCGCCCAACAATTTCGACCTCCATTCACCTCGCGGTTACCACGCTTAATGCCTCCAAAACGAACCACACCGTCAATCTCAGCTACTGTAGCCGGGTTAGATGGGTTACGGGCTTCAAACAACTCGGTAACACGTGGAAGACCACCAGTGATATCGCTTGTTTTACCCGACATACGTGGAATTTTCACGAGGATAGTTCCTTTTCCAACTTTAGCCTTGTTGTCGATGTTCAAGTGGGCTCCTACAGGAAGAGAGTAGACCTTAACCACTTCTTTGTTACGCACAATTTCGATGGCAGGGTTCTTCTTCTTGTCTTTGGTTTCGATAATTACTTTCTCAGAGAAGCCGGTTTGTTCGTCGAGCTCTGTCTTGAAGGTGATGCCTTCTTCAACAGCGTCGAACTGGATAGTACCATCTTCTTCTGTGATGATTACACTGTTGTATGGATCCCATTCGCAAATAAGGTCGCCCTTTTTCACTGATGTGCCTGGCTTCGTATGAAGAATGGCACCATATGGAATGTTTGCATTGGTGAGCACGGTTCCCGACTTTGGATCGATAATCTTCATTTCTGAAGAACGTGAAACCACAATCGTACGCATTTCACCATTATCGTTCATGCTTTCTACGCTGCGTAATTCTTCGATTTCAACTGTACCTGCGTATTTCGCACGGATGTCGGCATCGATAGCTCCACCACCTGCAGCACCACCCGTGTGGAAGGTACGAAGGGTAAGCTGTGTACCCGGTTCACCGAT
>CAILKP010000058.1 GCA_903834785.1 uncultured bacterium | reverse complement strand
GCGGCTTGATCGCGGGCACGAGGTAGCTGTGCTCTGCTCCCCATCCGCCGTGCAGCACGATGATGGTATTGCCGGGCTTCGACTCGATGCCGTACTCGGCGATGTAGTGCTGCAGCTTTGTGCCGTCCGCATCCTTGGTGTTCATGTACCACTGGTTGACCGGCACGCCGTCCTCCGTCGGAAACGGTGTCGGCTTGCCTGTGGCAGCGGTTGCGGGAGGGTTCGGGTGCGATGCGCAGCCGACGACTGCCTGGATGAGGACGATTCCGACAAGAGACCAGATCAACGTTCGATATGGCATAGAGGCTCCTATGTTCGAGGCGATGGACGTAAAGATGCGCTCCCGAGCCGCTCCCTTCGTTTGCTTGCACACATTTCAAAAGGAATCTGATCAAGTCCATGATTCCTCGCCGGCGGCGCCAGGCATTGGGGCCGTCTTTGCCCAGCCGGCGAGGCTTTGTCTGACGGCTCGCCGAAGACCAGAGTTTCGTGCAACGCCCGGCTGGGAAGCAAGCGAAACGAAGCTGCATCCGCAGCGATCCAGAGGGCTGAAGCCTACAACGTTGAATCGTGGCCGGCCGTGATGCCGCGCGAATTGATGCCCAGGGATCAGTCAGTCAGAACCTAGTCAACCTGCCGCTCAAGCCACGCCTGCGCGAAACCGACCGGATCGACCACCTCCATCGGAATGCGGATGTCGGGAGGAATGCCGTCGGGATCCACCGGCTCATCGGGCAGCCGCAGCGAGCGGGAGGTGGCCCAGTACATGCCGTGGCGTCCCGAGGGCGTGTCCATGCGCACCACGTTGGCGAAGTCGAGCACGCCCAAGGAGTTCCGCTGGCCGAACAGCGTGACCTTGCGGCTCTGTCGGGCCTCCAGCAGGAACTGCTCCCCGGAACTGCCCGCGCCGTCGATCAGAATCGCCACGCGCTTCGGGAAGGGCATCACGCTGTCCATGCGCTCGATGTCGAATGGCTTGGTGCCGTGTTGAATCCAGCCCCCGAGGTTGCGCTCCATGCGGGCGTTCTGCTCGTCCAAGCTCTGCGCCGCCTCGGGCTCCTGCGTGCGCAGTTCGTCGGCCACGCGCTTGCGCAGGGCGAGGTTGTCGGCCGTTGCACGCAACTCCACGCCGATGCCGTAGATCGGTCGCGTGTAGAGCATCGGCATGATCGGCGCGTACACGAAGTCCGAGCCGCCGCCATTGTTTCGCAGGTCGATCAGGAGGTTCGTGCAGGAGGCGAGCCGCGCCTCGTGAGCGGCCAGTATCTCCTTCAGGGGCTTCAGGCGGCTGGGATCGAAGTCCGGAAGACGTAGCCACATGGTTCCGTCGGAGAGCGGCTTCAGGAACATCGAGTCCGAAGGTGAAATGCGGGCGATCATGTCCGCTGAAACCGGCACGGCCGACGCGGGGTACTCGCGGACCCAGACACCCCAGCGATCGGAGCGCAGCATGGCCCCGTCAAGCAGCAGCTTGGCAAGCTGGCGATGTTCGGAGTGGTCGCCTGCGCGGAACATCAGTTCGATCGTGTCGTCCTTCAGGCGGGTGAACTCGGCCTTGACTTGTCCAGGGCTCCAGCCCTCCGCGACGGTCGTCAGCACCACCGCGGTGAACATGCCTTCCTTGCCGGGCGTGCGCAGCACACCAATTCGGTAGCGGTCGCTGATGTTCCAGATGCCCTCGAGCGGGTCGCGGCGCTCGCCGAGCTCCGCCACGCTCGCTCGCACACTCGCCTCGGTCCGGTCGAGACTGGGGGTGCGAGTTGCGGCAGCCGCAGCCTCCGCCGGCGAGGGCTGCTCGACTGAGAGTGGGAACGCACCGATGTGTCGGTCGCCGAAGAATGCGAGCCACTCCCGAAGGATCTCGGTGAAGCGCTCGGGCGCGGCCGTTGCGGCCTCCGCGCGCAGCTTCGCGGTCAAGGCCTCGAGCTTCGGGCGCGTCGCATCGGTGACCTTCGTGTCCCAGCCCGCGTAGTTGACGCGCAGTTTCTCGGTGACGAAGTCGAAGTCCCGCAGGTTGGCGTTGGTCTCGACCGAGGCAGGCGCTGCTGGTGCGGACGACTCTGCGGTCGCGGCCGCCTGCAGCGGTTGGGCGCCTGTCACGCCGACAAACACTGAGATGCACGCCGCGGTGACCGCCGCGATCCGCATTGAACTGATCTGAGACTTGTGGAGTGATCCGGACATGGTGAGTCTGACCTTGTACGCGAGTGATCCGCCATCACCCGTGGTTCAATCGTGGGCCGTCGGGCGGACCGACGGTGCGCTCCATGACCCCCGCGAGACGGAGGATGCCTGGAACGCGGCACACGTCGCCGCACCGTGCGGCACGCGTCTCTATTAGTGTCTTCCCACACGATCATCCTGTCTTGGATGTTTCCTGCGCCCAGTCACGAAAATTCTCATGCCCGGCCCGCACCGCCCGCGGCGTAAGCCCCAGCACATTCCTGATCTCGCGGCAAAGGTGACTTTGGTCGCAATACCCCGCGCGCATCGCCACCACCGCAAGAGGCAAATCCGTATCCTCCAGCATCTTAGCGGCTCGTGCCACACGCTCCCACCGCATCATCCGCGAAGGCGAACACCCGACCCGCTTCACAAACTCCCTCCCCAGGTGTGATGCGTGCACGCCGACTTCCCGCGCCACCAGTTCGACCTTCCCGCCCGCTTGCACACACCCAATCCCGCGTGCCGCCGCTCCCTGCTCTGCCGGGCCGATGCCCGTCCCACATACCACGCGAGCCAGCGTCGCCGCGACATATGTTTCCGTCTCGCGCGCCCGCAGCGCGAGCCTCACACGCCACGCCGCTTCCAGCACCTCACGGGGCGATATCCGCAGCAGTCCCGCAGCATCGCTCCCACCCACGTCTCGCAGCCAGGCACGATCCAACTCCACATTCACCGCCAGCGAGCCGCCATCCGCGAACCGCTGTGCGTGCCCCATACCGCCCGGGTGCATCACCGCCGCACCAATCCCCGCACGCCCCCAACCGACCGCCAGATCCTCAAAGCCCCCGCCGACGATCAGGCACAGATTCGCATTTCTATGGTCGTGCATCTCCAGCCGCGCCCCCGGCACATAGCGAGTGATCCGCACCACGAACGCCGCCGTACTGAGTCCGGCCAGGTCTATCCCAAGAAACTGTCCGCGGCTTAATCTCATACGTCACCAGCTGCCTGAGAATCACAAACCCGGCAACCATGGCCGTTGCGCTCGATAACGCCCGCACTCCGGCGCTGGCGTGGCAACAGACGCCTCCGAAAGGCCACCGCGGGGCTTCGCTGCGAACTGTTGTTGGGAGGGCGATGCCCGCGATTTCAGGCGTTAGTCGGTTCATCACCCACACCTCTGCCCGATTCGTCGACGCCGTTCGCGAGAGCCATCCCCGATTCTCGCGACTTGGCAGTTCGATCATGCGAGCCAAGCGGCTTGCTGAAGAGGAAATCCCTCTGGAGGTCGTGTCTTCGATCGCGACCGCGGTGATGCTGTTCCGCAGCGCCTCGGCGACGATGTTGCGCCGGATGCCGGGCGACCAGTACGTGCCGGCGAGGATCCGGTGGATGGCGTCGAGGTCCTGACGGGCTGGCTCGAGCGTGATCGTGACGGGCATGGCGTTCCGGGTTGGTCGAAGAACGTGCAGGCGAAAGAGTGCACCCGGCAGGACCTCGAATACCATTCGATCCCATGCCATCGATCACCCGTGTCTACGAGACAGTCCTGTACGCCCCCGAACTCGGCGCGGCGGAGGCGTTTTACGCGGGTGTACTTGGCTTGGAGCCCCTGCCTCGCAACGGTGATCGTGGTGCGGTGTTCCGGGTCAACGACAAATCCGTGCTCATTGTGTTCGATGCTTTGAAGACTCGAGCGCCTCACGAGCAGGTGCCCAGTCACGGAGCGACGGGCGAGGGGCACGTGGCCCTTTCGGTTCCGGATCTCGATGAGTGGCGAGCGCGGCTTTCGCAGCGCGGCATCGCGATCGAGCGTGAGGTCGATTGGCCGCTCGGCGGGCGTTCCCTCTACGTGCGCGATCCCGCCGGCAACTCGGTGGAGCTGGTCTACGGCCGCGTCTGGAACATTCCCGTGTCCGAGAAATCGCAGCAGGCGATGTGGAACGCGGTCGATCGGGCGCTTGAGGGATGGCTTGCTCCCGCGGACGAGGCACTGACGCGGACGATTACATCGGCGGCGCGGGCCGGCCTTCCGGAGATCGCCGTGGCGCCCGCGCAGGGACGCCTGCTCGAGGTGCTGGCCCGGGCGATCGGCGCGCGGCGCATCCTTGAGGTCGGTACGCTCGCGGGCTACAGCACGATCTGGCTCGCGCGGGCCCTGCCGCCGGGTGGCGAGCTGGTGACGCTGGAGCTGGATCCGGATCGGGCGCGGCTGGCGCGGGAGAATATCGACGGCGCTGGTCCTTCAGCGCGGGTCGAGGTGATGACGGGTCCGGCGGCACAGTCGCTCGACACGTTGATCGCCGCGGGCGCACCGCCGTTTGACCTGATCTTCATCGACGCAGACAAGCAGAGTTGCCCGCAGTACCTCGAACGTGCGGTCGCCTTGTCCCGCACCGGGACCATCATCATCGTCGACAATGTCATCTGCAGGGGCCGCGTCATCGAAGCCGGCACCGGCGACCCGAGTGTCAATGGCGTTCGGACGATGATGGACCTCATCTCGCGCCATCCCCGGCTGCATGCCGCCGGTATTCAGACCGTCGGGGCCAAGGGCTACGACGGGCTGCTGGTGGCGGTGGTCAAGCAGGGCGCCGTGCCGCCCGCGCGATCTGCGGACCCGCTCGACCTGCTGCTGGGTCATGACGCGTGGGGGACAGGCGAGGTGCTGCGTGCGTGCGCCGGTCTGAGCGAAGAGCAGTGGCACCGGCGTTTTGACATCGGCCCGGGATCGCTGCACGACACGCTGACCCATATCGTCGGTGCGATGCTGCGGTGGGCTGATCGCATCGATGGACCACCCCGCGCGTTGCGGCCGACGATCGAGGACGGAACCCGGCGCACGCCGGCGGAGCTCCGGACGCTGTTGGAAGGGGCGGCGGCGGATCTAGCAGCGAGCGCCGCGCGGGCTCGCCAGCGCGGGCTCGGCACTCAGGTCGATATCACGCTCGGCGGGACACCCTACCGCTTCACGCTCGGGGCGATGCTCGTGCATGTCACCACGCACGGCATGCACCACCGCGCGCAGTGCCTGAATATACTTCGCCGCCTCAACGTGCCCGGCGTCAGCGATCAGCTCCCCGACCTCGACGCGCTGGAGTGGCAGCTGAAAGCCAGCATCGCCCCGACAGCAGGCTGATCGCTGCAGTCGGCCTAGTTTAAGAGGTTACGCACCGGCCCCGCCGACAGGAACATCGCATGAAGATCTCCGACATTGCGTTCGAAACGACCACCTGGTCTGAAATCGAGTCCACCCGCCACACCGGCCTCTCGGGTGAGGCGTTCTGGCGCACGCGGCACATTGGCCCGGAAAGCAACCGCATCCGTGTGCGGATGGTCGAGTACACGCCGGGCTACGTGGCCGATCATTGGTGCCAGAAGGGGCACGTACTACTGGTGCTGGAGGGCGAGCTTGAAACCGTTCTGGCCGATGGCCGGGTGTTCACGCTCAAGCCCGGCATGTCGTACCAGGTGGCCGATGGCGCCGAGCCGCACATGTCGCGCACGACCAGCGGCGCAAGGCTGTTCATCGTCGACTGAATCACGCCCGCAGGATCAAGCGGATCCGATGATCGCATCCACATCGATCTCGATCCTCATCCGCGGGTCCGCAAGGCCCGCCTGGATCATGGTCGCCGCGGGTCGGATTTCGCCGAAGGCCGCGCGGAGGGCGGGCCAGGTCGCCGGGAAGTCCCGGGCGTCCGGCAGGATGTAGCGCACTCGCACGACATCGCGCATCGCCGCTCCGGCCTCGCGCAGCGCATACTCGATGTTCCGGAGACATTGCTCCGTCTGCACCGCGACGTCGGCGGAGCTCGTCATGGTTGTGTAGTCGAAGCCGGTTGTACCGGAGACGTACACGCGGTCACCGCAGACGACCGCTCGCGAGTATCCGATCTCACGCTCGAACGAGGAGCCCGAAGAGATGAGACGACGTGGCATGCCTGACGATAGGCCCCGCCCGCCGGGGCCGCCAACCGACGCAGAGTAGCACCCCTTGTGACACCCGGCGGCGACGCGTCAGTGCATCAAGACCAACTCCCGCGCGGGTCAAGGCCGTTTCAGAGGGTCGAAGTCCGGACACCATGCGTCTTGGGATCGGTGCGTCAAACACCTCTCTCGCTCTCGCGTTCTCTGGTGGACGGTGCGGGGCGGGTTAACAGGCACGCGCGCGAGCTTGGGACTTGGCTCCAATCGCTACTCCCGACGTCGAACGCCGTGGTGGTTCTTCGAGAAGCGTGCCAGCTGTTCGAGAATGTCCCTCCGGTAGTTGAGAGCCAGCAACCGGATCGCGTCGGGCAATCAGCAACGCCTCAAGCATAAAGTCTGAAATAGGAAACCACTGAAAGGACAGAACATGAAACCCATTCGGCTCTCCCCCGCTCACATCCTCGCAACCATCGCGTCGCCCTGCCTCCTCCTGGCCTTGGGCGGCTGTTTCGGCAAACACCCCGGGCCGTGGCGGGCTGCGAATTCAGAGGATCTCGAGGTTCTCCGTGTCCACTACAAGGTCGAAACCGAGAGCCGCGAAGTCTTGCGTCGAGATGTTTCGGTCTGGTTCATCGGGCCGGCCTCGGGCTACCCCGAGTGGGCCGTCAGGCACGACGATGGCGCGATCAAGATCATCGCGCCGAAGGCGAAGATGTCTGAGTAGACTCACGGCGCCATGCGTCCGAAAGGCCCGATTCTAAAGGAGTTTCCTTCCGAGCTTTGAACGGCCCTGCCTCTGTCGGGGCCGCTTTGGTTAACGGCTGGCAGGCGTTAAACGCCGCTGGCCGGTTTGCCAAAGACTCCGCAGCAATACAGCCGGTTTGATCGCCCCGCAGTTGGCCCACGTGCACCCGGTCGTCGGGTGACCGCTTGATCGATTGGGCCCGGGCAGATAACTAGCCCGACGTTGCACATTAGTTACGCGGCTGGCCGCAACACTCGCGAGCGTGTATCGCATCGGCCACCCGAATCTTCACTCGGGTCCCGATAACAACGCCCGTGCGGCAATGTCAAAATCGTTTAGTGGTGAGGGATATCAGCCGATAAGTATGGCGTGGCTGATCAACTCTCAACCGTCGCAAATCGGCATCGGGCCGCTGCAGATGCGGATGTGGGTGTCTCGTGCGCAGAGCGGCGAGGTTTTTCGCTCGTTGAGCTTGTGCTGGTTGTAGCGATAATCGGGATCGTGTCGGCGATTGCCGTGCCGCGGTTTGCCGGCGCGACGCAACATCGCAAGCTCAGTGCGGCAGCGCAGCGGTTGGCGGCGGATGTGTCGTTGGCCCAGACCCGGGCGAATGTAACAAGCACTCCGGTGACGATTACGTTTGCAGTAGGCACCGGCAAGTACACGATGGCGGGTGTGCCCGACTTGAACACGGGCGTTATGCCCTACACCGCGGACTTGAGTTCGCAGCCGTTTTACGCGGTCATTGAAAGCACAGCCATCGGTGGTGCTTTCAAGAGTAGCGGCACAACGCAGCTGACCTTCAACGGCTACGGATTGCCCACCGCCGGAGCAGTACTGACCGTAGCGGTGGCGACGCGGACTGCGACGGTAACGGTTGACGCCGGGACAGGGAGAGTCACAACGCCGTGAGCAAGCATTTCAAAGGCAGGGCTTTCACACTTTCGGAGCTGGTGACTGCTCTGGCGGTGAGTGGCGTTTTGTTTCTGGCTCTGGGAAATGCGATTGTCATTGCCAGCAAAGCACTACCGGAAAAAAGCGACACGATGCGCACCAGCGTGCAGTCGGCGCAGGCGCTGGACCGGATCGCGGGTGAAATTGAATCAGCGATTTACGTTTCGCAGCTTACTGCAACGTCTATCGCGTTTACCGTGGCGGACCGAAACAGCGACGGGCTGCCGGAGCGCATCGGTTATTCGTGGTCGGGCGTCGCGGGTGCCCCGCTGGTGCGCACGTACAACGGTGTGGCAGCGAATGTTCTTGACGCTGTTGATGTTCTGAACCTTGTACCCAACGTTCGTTACGTGTCCGAAACCTATCCGGGCCCGGGGGTTGAGGATCTGCTGCCATCGGTATTGCAAGACTTTACCTCCATTCTTGGCGGCGCTTCGACCTTGTTGCTGGGCAGCACCAATACAACGAACTACGGCCAGTACTTTGCGCCCACATTCAAGTCCGATGTCATCGGTTGGCGGCCAACCCAAGCGCGGATCTCAGCGGCCATCAACAAAACGCCCGGTACGTTTCGCGTTCAGGTGCGAACGGCGAGTACATCGCTGGTCCCCACGGGCACGGTTCTTGAGGAGAAAGTGGTCAACGCGGCTTTGCTGCCGCCGTTTGTGATGCTGCCGCGGATCTACAACTTTTCAACACTCGGCAGGCAAGCTCCGGGCAATCCGCTGTCGTTGGCGATCATGTGGGACAGCGGGGCGGGGCCCGGCAGATTCCTGGGCAGCGCATCCTTTCCCGGCCTGCAGAGAACCTCGCTCGGCCCGACGAACTGGTCGTACGACACCACCAGTTGCTTAGCGTCATCGCTCACCGGCGTCCTGATGCGGGCTGGAGCATCGCAAACAGCGACCACGCAGTACTTGCAGACCGTGAGTATGTCTCTTCGCGCCGGCAGCAGCAGCAGCCCCATTGCTCAGACGACCTCGCTGGCCTCCAATACGCCTGAGATGGTCGCCGCACTCTGGGAATTGGGGTTTGATCAGAACCCCTGCACGGTTGATGCAAACGGGGACGGTGCGGCGGACTGGGCGCTGGTTTCGGGCAATCCGTTTCCCATGGCGGGGCTGTCGGGCGGGGTTTGGACCGTCAGTGGTGACGGTTTGGTAACGCGGCTCGCCAATGACTTTTCCGGCAACACCGTTGTTGATGTCAGGATGCAGTCGGCGGCGGTGGGGGCTACGGCGGGATTCTCCATCAACGCAGCGTGGTCGGACGGGCAGTGTGCGAGCCTTATCGCCGCTCTGGTGCTTCAGACCGATGGCACGCAGACACTGACGTTGTCGCAGGCGACGGGTTCGGGCACGAGTGCGCAGCTTATCACCTACGCGCTGCTGCCCTCCGGTGCGCTGAGCCTGCATTTGATTGTTGATCCGGCGGCGATGGGCGTTGCGGTAAGCATCAATGGCATACAGCGCGGGGCATTTCCGTTTGTGCGGGCCACGATCCCGGGCGCGACGCCAACCGCGTCTCTTTTTGCATCCGGTGGGCCGGCGAAGTTTGAAAGTGCGAAGATCCGTGTGCTCAAGGCGATTCCATGATGTTGCCGCCCGTGCAATTCGAATCCCGTCGCGATGGCCCGCCCGCCGCATCCGCTGTCGCTCGCGGTATAACTCTCGTTGAGGCGGTTGTTTCGATCATGATTGTCGGTGGCTTGCTGGCGGCGGCGCTCAGCAACGTGGGTATCTCGCGAAAAACTCAGAAGGTGCTCTCTGACAACGCCCGCGGGCAGCAACTGGCCGTTGATCTGATGAACGAAATCCTGACACAGCGATATATGACGGCCGGCAATCCGCCCGTATTTGGGCTGGAGGCGGGCAAGTCAGGTGCCAATCGATCGCAGTTTACTGATGTCGATGATTACGACGGCTGGAGTGAAACGCCGCCCCGGGACAAGTGTGGCAATGCGCTGGCGGGCGTGAACGGTTGGGTGCGATCGGCAACAGTGGTGTTTGCCGACCCGGTCACGTGGCTGCAGACCAGCACCCCGAATACAGGGTTGAAGTTGATCACGGTCGAAGTGTCCAACGGCGCGGCCGTAGTAGGGACGGTCGCTGGCTACCGCAGCTTTGCGTGGGTCGATGTGATACCGGCATCGATAGACCCCGTCGGAAACCGTGCCCCCTTGGCGGTTGTTGTCGCAAGCCAAACCACGGCGAAATCATCGCTGACCACCACGCTGGACGCAACCGGCTCGAGCGACCCCGACGGAGATTCCATTACGTACTCCTGGAGCTTCGGCGACGGCGGAACAGGCACCGGCGGTAACCCGAGCCACACCTATACCTCGGTGGGGATGTACACCGCGACGGTGACGGTCAGCGATGGCAAGGGAGGAGTGCAGAGCGCTTCGGTCGTTCTGTCGGTGACGCCATGATTGCAAAGAACCACTCCAAACCGCTGGCGGGTCGGGGCAGCATTTATGTGACGGTCCTGGGCGTAACGACGATGGTGGTGATGATCGGACTTACCGCCGTGTATGTGGGTCGGGTGCAGGCCCGATCGGCGACGACCTCCAACGACTTTGCGCAGGCAAGAATTTACGCCCGCTCGGGCATTGAACTGGCCATGATGGCAATCGCCAACGACCCGTATTGGCGCACTAACCTGGGCAACGGTGTCTGGTTCAGCGGCAAGCCCATCGGTAACGGAACCTTTACGCTCAGCGTCGCTGATCCCATCGATGGCGATGTCGCGACGGGCCAGAGCGACCCGGTCGTGCTCACGTCCACGGGAATCAAAGGTGCGGCCAAGTACATTGTCAGCACGCGGGTTGATGTGGGCGCTCGCCTTGGTTCGTGCCTGGAGGTGGCGATATGCAGCTCCGACGACCTGCGCATCAAAGGCGTGAACCTGACTAGCAACCAGGTGATTTCCTCGAACGAGAGCGTAGACTCGTCAAAATCCTCAATCATCAGCGCGAATGTGGAAGCCAGGAAAGGCATTTCCGGAAGCGATTATTCGAAAGCTACGACCGTCACCGGCGTGCGCCGAACGATGCCGGATGCAGCCCGTGTGCTTGACTACTACAAGGCCAACGGCACGGCGATTTCGTACAGCAAGCTGACGCGAGCCGGAACCACCAACCTTGTCAGCAACAATAACTTTGAGACGAATACTGCGGATTGGTACGCTCAAGGCGGGTGCACCTTGCTGTCGTCTACGGCCTATTCCAAGAGGGGAACAACCTCGCTTCGGGTCACGGCCCGCGGGAGTTCCGCCGCAGTTGCGGCAACGGACCTGCCGATCAATTCGATGGTGCTCGGACGCTCATACGCGGTCGACTTTCCGGTGTATTCCATCGCAGCTTCAACGATGCAGGTGACCCTCACAGTCACGACCGATACGGGGACGTACACGACATCAACACCGGCAAAAGCGGTGAGCGCTCGAGAATGGACCTCGCTGGTTCCGGGCGGGTCGGGCAGGCTGACTCCGAGTTGGACCGGTGCGGTGACCAAAGCAACGCTCACCGTACAGTCCAGCGCGACGTCCAGCTATTACCTCGATGCCCTCATGTTTGTTGATTCGAGCTTTCCTGAAGACACGTACGTGATGGACGGACAATTGCTGTCTCCCACGAAGAACCCGTACGGCGCGCCGAACCCGGAGGGCGTGTATGTTCTCGACTGCGGCGGCAAAGACGTTGTGGTGAGCAATTCGCGAATCGTTGGGACACTGCTGCTGCTGAACCCGGGCTCAGATACGACTGTTCAAGGGTCGATGAACATTGAGCCGGCGGTGACCAACTACCCGGCGCTCATGACCGACGGATCGATTACCGTGGCGCTTTCATCAACGGCACTCAGCGAGACTGGCCTGGGGGTTAACTTCAATCCGGTGGGAGCGGCGTACCCGTATCAAGCGGGGACGGGCACGTTCACCAACGCAACGGCGACTGATTCGTACCCGTCCGCTATCAACGGTTTGGTGTATGCCGGTGATGACTTTGTGATGGACGCAAACACGGTCATTGACGGTGGCGTGGTGGTCTCGGGTAAGACGACTTTGCAGGGGACAACCCTCCAGGTCAACTACAAGAGTGTGTATCTGAACACCCCGCCGCCAGGATTCACCAGCGGCGCCGTGTACATGCGGCCAACGCCCGGATCCTGGCAGCGGTCTGTGAACTAAACCGATAGGGTAAAGAAATGCCGCGGAGGTATTGGCCTCCGGTTTGAGCCGTTGTTGGTACGCCTCTTCTACCCCCGCACATCGTCTGATCGTGTCACCCGCTGGGTCCCGGTGTGGAATGCTCTCTCAGGCGGAACGTGACTGCTGGACCCTCTTGCAACAAAAAGACGGGCGCTCGATGGCGAGCGCCTGTCCGTTGCAATTCGTGTTCTTTCCGCGAACCGAATGCCAGATGAGCTTAGTAGGTGTTGAACTTCACGCCACGGGCGTCAACCTCGCTGTCAGCGCAATTGGCCTTCACGGTACCTGTTGCTGCGTCGTACACCCAGCCGCCGTCCCCGCCAATTGCGTCTACGAACGCGACCTTGCCGCGGTTGCTACCGACGGGCAGTGAAGGAATGTTGCGGAGATACGGGCCGTAGATGATCCCCTTGCTGGACTCTTTGGCGGTGCCAAACATTGTGGCACTGGTGTCGGAGTACTGCGTGAGGCAGTTCGGCAGCGTCGCCAGCGTTGGGTACGTATCACCGTGCTCAGTGTAGAACACGTCCAGCGCGTTGCGAATCGTCGCCAGGTTGGAGGCAACGGAGGCCTCCGCCGCCGCGGAGGCGCCGCGGCTCATACGCGGAACAGCGATGGCGGCCAGGATGCCGATGATGACGACGACGATCACAAGCTCGATGAGCGAAAAGGCGGACCGACGAGCGGACTTGTACTTTCTCACGATTTGCACTCCAGGAAGATACACAGCGACATTCCACATGGCTGTTCGTATCATCGACGTACCGAAGCCTTAACTGATTCTTTCTGTCGACTTTCTCCCCGCCACTGCGGGAGGACTCCTCCGATAACGACTATCGCTGAACGAATACAACAAACATTTTACCCGAGAAGGAAAACTCCACCTCGCCGGGTTGCATCCGCACGAGCGTCGCCCCGTCGATTGTCTCGCCGCACGCAACGACTTTCTTGTTGACAATCGCCGCCCCCCCAGCGGCTCCCATCATCACCGAGGACACCTTCAGTGGAGGTAAAACGATCTCCTGCTCGGGTTCAGCGACCGGCGTGATCAAGGGCCTCAGCGGCGTCGTCTCGACGATCTCAATGAGCGTGGTGTCGAAGAGCGATGCTGCGTCGGCCGTGTTTGCGGAGAGGGCCCCGAGTGCCTCCGCGAGTCGCCCGGGTTGCAAATCCGCGCCTTTGGCCGCATCGCCTTTGGGTTGTGGCTTGGTCTGGGGACCTTCCGCTGCAGTCACGAGTGACGGTGCGGGTTTTCCGCCGGGCTTGCCCGTGGCCGCGGATGCTGCTGTTGGACCGAGTGTTCCGAAAAAGAACTTATCGGCCCCCCAGAAACCCGCGGCGACAACAAGTATCGCTACGTACGCTTTGCGCTTCGTGCTGATCCACATAGCACTATCATGCAATTGAGCGAGGGCCACGCCACGTTTAATTGACGTCCGCCGTGGCAGGCTGTACCGATTGTGCGGGGGCCGCGGAAGGAGCAGCGGCGTGCCATATCAGCTCCATCGTAAAGCGAGAAGTCGGACCGGCCGGTGGCGAACCGGCCGTTGATGTGTCCTCGCCGACATCTTGGCGGGCCAACAAGAGAGCGATGACAGCGGTGTCAGGAAATTGAGTTCTCAGCGAACGCAACAACGCCTGGCAGGAAGCCACTTCGCATTTGCCAGCAATCTTAATGGGTATGGATTGAGTCTTTGTTGTCGATATGACCTCGCCGGCATTGATCGCTTCGAGCGTAAGGCCGTGCTCCGCCGTGAGCGCGGCGATGCGGTCGAGTCGCTGGTTCAGCGATGAGAGCGGCTGGGGTTGAACAGGGGAGGCCGCTAGTTCGGCCGCCGTGGCCCTTAGGAGTCTTTGCTGTTCGCCAATGACGTCGGAGGTGCGCTCAAAGGACTGGCGGGCGTTGTCGAGGCGCCGAGTAAGATCGTCCTGCTCGGCCCGCGACTGAAAAATAGGCACAAACACAACGGCGCCGACCAATACGGTCGCGGCGATGGCAATCCCGAGCGCCGCGGCGTCGACTTTGAGCAGCGGGATCATTGTGGAGATCGGGTATCTCATGGCTTGCCCTCAACCCGCGTGACCCGCGGTATCGGCGGGGTTGCCGGGGCGTCGTCAAGCTCTGCCTGGATTACAAAGCTGACGCGTGTTCTTGCGGTTGTTCCTGCCGACACGCTGCCTTGAGCGCCGTTGGTGGAGGTAACCATGCGATTATCGGAAAGAACAACTTTGTCGAAGATGCTCAGCTTTTCAATTCTCAGAATAAAGCTGGTCAGTGACGCGTGATCAGCGGCGAGACCGCCGATGCGCAGCGCGTATCGCGTTGGTCGTGCGGTCGTTCGCTTCGTACCGCCGGGCAGAACTGCCGGCGCGATGCTCACCATCGACATGTCGATGGTTTCGCCGCGGGCTTGGGCCAACATGCCGAGCAGAATGCTCCAATCGGGGTGTTGGCCGATGGCCTTGTCAGTGGCGGCTCTGACTTGCATTGCTGCGAGCTGAGCCTTTATTGAGCTGAGCTTTTCATCTTTCTTCGCGGCTTGCTGCTCAGCGGTTATCACGGTCGCAGGCGCGACGGTGACTTCAGCACGCAGGGTGATGGCTGTGAGGACCGCGCCTACGCCCAGCAGGGCGAAGTATCCGCCGAGACAGCCCATCCAAAGGTGGCGACGGTCATGCTTGAGCAGCCGGGTGCGTGTCGCCGCCGACATGAGGTTTGAACTGCTCATCGCTGGATCTCCCACGCGGAGACTGCAGCGCCGAAGGCGGCGGCCAGCGGGGGCGTCACCGCAGCATCCTCGGTTCCGAAGCAAATCGGCGTGACGGCGACCGCGGTGCGGGAGGCGAGGGATTCGGCCATCCCGGGCAGACCGCCGTACTCGCCGGCGAGGAAAATGGCGCTGCATTCGACGCCGCCGTGTCGGTGGGCCACGTATTCCATGGAAAGCCGCAGTTCTTCTGCCAGCACCGCGGCGAAACGTTCAATGACGGTGACGACCTCCCGCCGGGTCTGCTCGGTTGCCAGGCCGCGCGGTCCGGCACTCGGGATCGCCGGACTCGTTTCGGTGGCCGAGGCGGAGTCGTTCCAGCCGAACTGGTGTTTCGCCTGATCCGACTGCCATACCGAGGGGTTGGCGAGCAGAAGCTGGGCGGTTGCGGCGTCAATGTGCAGCGCGTTTGCCAACTCCACGATCAGCGATCGTGCCTCGGCGGCGTCAACTGGCCGGCGATCGATGAGCTTGCCCGAGCGAAGGACGATGAGCTGGCAGCGATCAAATCCGATGTCGAGGACGAACATGACCTCAAACGCAGCGGCGGCGCCGGGGTGTGCAAAGGCCGAGCCTGCCCGCGCGAGTGAGGCCAATCGCGGTTCGATCGCTCGGACGATCATGTCCGATGCAGAAAAGGCTTCCACAAACGGATCGCTGTGCTCGTGAGCGCAGGCCACGGCCAGGCACTGCGTTGCGCCGCCGCCCTTTCGGCCGCTGGCCGGCAGTTCCCAGACGGCGATCTCCATCGTTGCCGGTTCCTTTTTGTAGATGCGGCCCAGTTCGGCAGCGGCAAGCAGTTCAACCGGCGCCCCGGAGGAGCGAGGAGGCAGGTCTAAGTACGAAGCGAGCAAGTAGTCGTCGGGCAGACAGATGACCATTTCTGTGCCGTGAAAGCCGCGACGCAGAAGCGCGCCGGTGAGGCGGCGCGCTTCGTCCGCGATCCTTGCATCAGCGCGGGAAAGCCGTGGGTATGACAGCGTGGCTGAGACGACGGGACCGTCGGAGGAAGACACGCACTGTACCGCGTGGACACCGCGTGCCCCGATATCGATACCGATGATGGTTCGAGAGCGTGCCATTATCCGGGACCTCCGCCGCCGGCACCGGCAAGATCGAACAGTGGAAGGAACATGCTCATGGCTACGCCGCCGATGATGATGCCGAGCAGCGTGAGAATGACCGGCTCGATGATGGTGGAGATGGTCTTCATCACCTGCTGGTTATCTTCGTCGAGATAGTCGGCAATTTGTGTGAGCACTGGGGCGAGCTGGCCGCTGCGCTCCCCGGAGGCGATGGCGGCCGAAACAGCGCCAGGAACAAAGGAGCAGGATGTGAACACACTGGCGAGGCTTTGACCGCGGGAAACTGCAGCTTCTGCGTCTTCCAGCAGCTTGATGTAGGGCTCGGAGGCCGTCGATTCACGCGCGAGCTTGAGTGCGGCGAGCAGATTGATTTTGGCGGCAAGCATTGAACCGAGCAGGCGCACAATACGAGCGGTGGAGATGGAGCAGGACATCGGCCCGAGCTTGGGCGTCGCCATGATCACCCGACCCACAGCGGCCTGACCACCGGCGCTCCGCACCCAGCGGACGGCCACCCAAATCGCAAAGACCACCGCGGGGATGAGCACGAACCATCCGGTGCGAATGACCGTGCCGGCGGCCATAAGTGCGGCGGTGGACCAGGGCAAAGGCGCGTGCAGCGTTTCAAAGAGCTCACGAAACTGCGGAAGTACGAACGTGACCATGACAACCATGACCACGCTGCCGATAGAGAGCAGGATGATCGGGTACACCATCGCGCCGGAGATTGCGCGGCGCATCACGTGCTGCTGCCGAACCAGAGTTGTCAGTGTGGCGAGCATCTGGTCGAGCGATCCGCCGGCTTCTCCCGCGGCGACCATGCTGCAACTGACAGCGTCAAAGACGGTGCTGTGGATGCGCATGGCCTCCGCGAGTGACTCGCCTTCTTCAACGCGGCGCCTGAGGTCGGCGATGATCGGGTGCATGCCGGTGTCCTTGGCCTGCTGCTCAAGGACTTGCAGGGACTCGGCCAACGGCGTTTTTGTGCTGACGAGGATGGAGAGTTGGCGGAAAAAAAGCGATAGATCGCCCGCCTTGGCGGACCGGTACCGTGACGGTCTGTCGGAGGCCGCGATCGTGCCGGTGGCGCCGGGACGATCGGTCCCGACTACATGGGTGGCCAGAACGCTTTGCTTGCGCAGCAAGTCATAGGCGTCGGCGGCGCTGGGCGCCTCGATGGTGCCCTTGACAGCCTTGCCGCCCAGATCAAAGCCTTTGTATGCGATGATCATGCCGCGGACCTCCGCGGCTTGGCGGATTGCGCCTCGAGTGAATGTGCGCCGGAAACAGCCGATTGCGGCATCTCGGGCTCATCATCGACGTGTGTGACTCGCATGATTTCTTCGAGGCAGGTCTTGCCTTCGATTGCCAGCAACACGCCTTCCTGGCGGAGGGTCAGGACATCATTGCGGCGGAGGCGCTCGCGCAGTTCATGGGTCGCGGCACCGGCGTGAATCAGCCGTTTGATATCAGACGTAACTTCCATGACCTCGTAGACCCCGAGGCGGCCCTTAAAGCCGCTCTCGTGGCACTGACGGCATCCGACACCTTTGCGAAACGGATGACCCGTCTGGGCGGTAAGCCCTGCGTCGGCAAGGACCTGCTCGGACGGAAAGTACTTCGTGGCGCAGGCAGCGCAGTTGGTGCGGGCAAGACGCTGGGCGACGACGCCGGAAAGGGCGCTGCTGAGCAGATAGGGCTCGATGCCCATATCTTCAAGTCGGGCCACAGCGCTGGGCGCGTCGTTGGTGTGCAGTGTGGCCAGGACAAGGTGGCCGGTGAGGGCGGCCTGCATCGCGACACGGGCGGTCTCCTGATCGCGGATTTCTCCCACCATGATGATGTCAGGATCCTGACGCAGGATGCTGCGAAGGGCGCGAACAAAGCCAAAGCCCACCGCATCGTGCACCTGGATCTGGTTGATCAGATCGAGCTGGTATTCAACAGGATCTTCAACCGTTACGATGTTGACTTCCGGGCTGCGCAGCAGATCAAGGGCCGAGTACAGCGTGGTTGTCTTGCCGGACCCGGTGGGACCCGTCACCAGCACAAAGCCGTGCGGAGAATCGAGGACTCGCTGGAACGCGGCGAGGGTTTTGTCGCGGAACCCAAGTTCGGACATCTTGACGCGCAGGTTGGCCTTGTCGAGCAGACGGACAACGATCTTTTCGCCAAGCAGCGTTGGGATGGATGAGACGCGCAGGTCGATCTCGCGACCCTCCGCGATGATGCGCACCCGACCTTCCTGCGGGAGCCGCTTTTCGGCGATGTCCATTCTGCCGATAACCTTGATGCGCGAGACTACGGCCGCGTGCATGCCGACCGGCGGTTTCATGAGGTCTCGCAGCGCCCCGTCGATGCGGTAGCGGATGCGAGTGCCGCGCTTGTCGGGCTCGATGTGGATGTCGCTGGCGCCGTCGCGAACGGCCGTGAGCATCGCGACGTTGACCAGGTTGATGATCGGGCTGCCGTTGACGAACTTGTCAAGGTCGGTTTGCGGACCCTCATCAATGGATTCACGCTCGACCACCTCGACGTCCTGTTCGGCCAAGGAGGTCAGAAATGCATCAACGTTCACCCCGCCGCCGGAGTACTTCTTTACAAACTCGATGATGTTGGACTCGAGGGCGAGGACGGGACGGATGCGGCAGTTGGTCAGCGTGCGGAGCCGGTCGATGGTTGGCAAGGACTGGGGTTCAGCCATCGCTACGGTAAGGGTGTCGCGGATCTTAAAGAGCGGCAGTACCTTGAGGCGCTCCGCATCATCCGGACCGATGAGCTTGAAGACCTTCGGATCGATCAGACCGTGGCGGAGCAGGACACCGGGCAGACCCAATGAGCGAGCCAGTACGCGCACCAGCGTTGCGGGCTGCAGCGCTTGCCGCTCGACAAGGAGCTCCCCGAGCATGCGCTGGGAGTGGCTCTGCGCGACGATCGCGCTAGCGAGCTGCTCGGCGGTGATGATGCCCTCGCGCACCAGCAGTTCGCCCAATCGTGTTTTTTCTTTGCAGCCAGCGCTCAAAGGAAACTCCTGACTGCGGAGTTCGCGTCGGCGAATGAATTGAAGTGTTCGGTCATGCCTGTTAGCTCGAGTATTGTGCGCACGGTTTCGCACGCGGCGCAAAGTCTCAGGGCGTGGCCGCTTTGGGAAAGCGTTTCGCTGATCTCAAGCAACGCCACGAGGCCCTCGCTGTCGAGAAACGGGGTGCCGGTGAGATCAACAACAAACCGGCCGAGAGTTTTCTTTGCCGCCTCTTCAGCCGCGAGTTTGAAGGCGGTTGCATCCTCTCCGACGATGGGGCCCTCGGGATATAACACCGTGACTGCACCGTGCCGCTGCTCTCGAATGACCATCGAAAACTCCTTTCCATTACGCGGCAAGAGGGACCGGGGTGGTCATAGGGATGCTCAGAGTGAAAGTGGAACCTTTGTTGAGTTCACTTTGGAGGGTGATGTCCCCGCCGTGAAGACGGATGACCTGGCGGGCGAGCGCGAGACCGAGCCCTGAGCCGGTGATATTCGCGACGCGTTCGTCCTTGGCGCGGTAGAAGCGATCAAACACACGGTCATGCTCTGCAGATGCAATCCCGAGACCGGTATCGGCCACTTCAACCAGGAGCGCTTCTCCTTGGGTGTGCGTTGAGACATTAACAGAACCCCCGGCGGGGGTGTACTTGAGAGCATTGCCGATCAGGTTGCTGATGGCCAGAACAACTTTGTCGCGGTCGGCGAGTATGACCGGGAGCTTGGGCCCGAGTGTGAAGCTGAGTTCGACCTGCTTGACGCTGGCCGGGTGCTTGAAGTCTGCTTCGAGCTGACGGATGGTCTCTTCGACACGCAGATCATCGCGTACCAGGCGCATGGTGCCCGCCTCGATCTCGGAGACGCAGAGCATGTCGCCGACGAGGCGCTCCAGGCGGCGGGACTCACCGGAGATGGTGTTGAGAAGTTCGCCGCGCTGGACAGGTTCCATGTCGGCCTTGTCTACCAGAGTCTCGACGCAGAGGCGGATGTTGGTAAGGGGCGTGCGGAGCTCATGGGTCGCCTGGGTGACAAAGGCGTTGCGTGAGTTGTTGGCGACGCGCTGCTGGCTTATGTCTTCAATCACAACGATCATGCCGGCGCGGCCCGAGCAGCGGCGGGCGCTGAGGCGAAAGGTACCTTCTTCACGGCCGGTCAGCAGCGACGTTTCGATGACAAAGCGGGACCGCGACTCGCTTGCCCCATCGGTGGCCGCCATGGAGGCGACCCCGGCGCGGGCGGGTGGGTCGGTGATCAGGTCGGTCAGCAATGTGCCGCGGGTTGTATCACGCTTCACGCCAAGAAACACGGCGGCTGCCCCGTTGGCGTAGATGATCCGCAGTGAGGCATCGGTAACGATCAGGCCGTGCCACACCGCATCGCAGGCGCTGCGGAGCCCGTCATCTCGCGAGGCGGAAGTGCCGTCCTGATTGAGAGCGAGGCGCACGCAACGATCGCGGCGAAGGGTCAGGAGTTCTTCGAGCAGTGAGTTCCATACGCGGGCTTCGTTGCCGAAGGCTTGAGCAACACTGACGGCTTCCAGATCGGTTTCTCCGGCGGCGACGGCAAGCAGTGCGTGGCGTATCGCAGCGATTGCCTTGGCACGCATACGCGCGGTGTGCCAGAACGCGGCGATGCTCAGGGCGCTGGCAAGGGCAGTAAACAAGCAGGCCAAGGCAGCTGTGGCCTGGTCCGCACTGGCGGCCCATAGATAGCCGGCGGCCCCGGCTACCATCGCTGCAAGCGCAGCGACGGCTCCCGCCGTGGCGACGGCCGAGTCATCAAGGCCGAGTATCTGTTTTGCGTACCTCGACCAGTTCATTTGGGTGTTCCTGAACAGTCCGCCGGCGGAGCGTGCCGGGCCAGAAGTTTGTCGTAGGGGGTCAGGTCAACTCGCATGAACGCCGCGAGGATGCTCGGTTCAAACTGGGTATTGGCGCATCGCTGCAGTTCGGCCAGAACAGTGTCCCGAGGCTTTGCTGCCCGATACGATCGGCTGGAGGACATCGCATCAAACGCGTCGGCGAGGCCAATGATCCGGGCGGACAAGGGGATCGCGTCGCCGACGAGCCCGTGTGGATAGCCCTTGCCGTCATAGCGCTCATGATGATGCATGACGCCGGGCAGGACATCCTCGAGCAGCGGGATGCCTTCAAGGATCGTCCGCCCGATCTCCGGATGCTTGCGGATCATGGCGAACTCTTCGTTTGTCAGCGCGGCTGGCTTGCAGAGAACGGCTTCGGGCACGCCGATCTTGCCGACATCGTGCACCAGGCCGGAGATGCGGATGCGTTCGGCGCTTTCGGCGGTCATCCCGAGTTCCAAGGCGATGGCCATCGACAGCAGGGCAACGCGCTCGGAGTGGCCGCGTGTGTAGGGATCCTTGGCGTCGATCGCCGCGCAGAGCGCTTGCAGCGTCCCGTTGGACATCGCCCGCTGCTCGCTGAAGCGCATCGCATTTTCGTGATAGGTGCCGATGAAATCGGCGAGCGCGTTTAAAAAGAGTATCTCGGGACTGCCGATCTCGCCATTCTCACAGATCTTGCCGCCGGCGAGCAGGATGCCGACGACAACGCCGTCATGGGAGATCGTATCGCGCAGGATCTCGCAGCCGACTGCCCGGGACAGCTCATCGGTGGCAGGTTCCAGTACCTTTGCCCATGATTCGAGCTTGCATGCATCGAGCATGGTGCGCATCGGCGCGGCCAGTACTTCGGCGACGGCGGCATCGCCCCCGAGGATGGTGCGCCCGCGGAGGTGCGGGGTGACCAGAGCATTGTCGTGAAACACCAGCGCAATCCATTGAAATGGCATGGCCTGCTGGACGATGTTGCAGAGAAGCTGCATCTGCGCCAACGGATCATCGGTGGTGGTCATGAAGCGGATGACACGGAAAAGAGCGTTGGCCTCTTCGTAAGACTGCATGAGGCGGTCGCCCATGTCGCGCACGATGACTTCATGCTGAACAAACAGGCTTTGCTCTTCGCGAAGCTGTGAGAGTGTTTGGCGGAAAACCTGCACGTCGCATCCGAGGGGCGCTCGAGCGCACAACGTGGCTCCGCCAGCGTCAGTGATCACCACTGTGCGGGTGGACTTTGAGATTGGCTCGCCGGCGAAGTGCACGGTTGCGTCAACACCCAGCCCGGTCAATCGGTCACGAAGGACGGTCAGCGGAGAGCTCGGCTCAGGCTCGCGTTTGAGCTGCAGTTGGTTGTTCATGCCGCTTTATCCTTCGAAACACTCGCGGCGATCGCACGCTCGTGCATGAGCAGTTCATCGGTAAGCGCCAGGACTTCTCTGGCTGAGAATGGCTTGGGAAGTACGTGGCGAATGTTGGTGGATTTCAGTTCGGCCACTGATAACTTGTGCCCCCGCGCCGTCAGCATGATGACCGGAACATTCTCGGTGCGAGAGTCCGCCCGTAGCGTGTGCGCAAAGTCAACACCGTTTAGGATGGGCATCTGATAGTCGGTGATGATCAGGTCGGGCGGATTTTCGCACGCCGTCTGGAGCGCTTCCTTGCCGTTTCGGGCGATGGTGACGCTGTATCCATGGTCGCGGAGACGCATGGAGAGCATGGTGAGGATGAACCCCTCATCGTCAACAACCAGAATTGCTGCGGGACTCGACATAAGGCACCTATCGGTGGCCGGAGACGAGTGCTTTACTTGTCCGGGAGGGGTCGTGGCTGCGAGGGTGTGGGCGGGCCGGGGAGGGCGTCCTTGAGGCGACACCAGTGGGGGTCTTCCACTTTAGGTAGATGACCTGACCCAGCAATGGTGGACACACCCGGCCGCATGCTACAACAGCCGTGGCAGAAGGAGTTCCACATGGCAAAGAAGGTCTTGAGTTGTCCCCTCCCCCCTGCACCCGCTCTCCCGCTTGCCCGCCGTCCCTGACCGAAGGCGTGTGCCTTTGGGCGCAGTACCACCCGCTTCCCTCATCCGCACCCTTGCCCGCCCGCCTGTCCCTTCCCCCCGCCCAATACCCAAGCCCGCGGACCCGCTCCGTCCCTGGTCCCGCCCCCTTGCCACCCCCGCCTTGGCCTCCCCCGCACAGCCCCGCCTGGCTGGATCCTCCCACCCACTGGGCCCCTCCCGCCCCCTCCCGCCCGTCCTCGTTTGTGTGAACACGGGTTGGTTTGGCTGCCGCGGGGTGGCGGCGGGCCGTACGGTTCGGTGTTCATGAGAAGAAGCGACGAAACCGATCGAAGACGGCAAGTTTTCTTCACACATTTTTCAGTTTGATTGCCGCGGGGGCTGCCGCTCGCGGGTTCGCTGCCCGTGGCCGTCGACGGGGAGGAGGTGGGCGGGGCGGTGGAGCCCTTGTGACGGGGTGGAATCGGGGTTTTTTGTCTTCCAGAGGTCAGGCACTTTCAGCCGGAGCACTAGTGAGTAACGCAACCCCCTCGAACCCCCTGTCGAACTCTGCATCCCCCACCGCCGCCCCCGGCTCGGGTGCTGGGCCGTCGCGGTATGAGCAGTTTCAGTCGTTCCGGAGCCGGCTTAATGAGCGGATCCTGGGGCAGGGGACGTCCGATAAACCGTCGGGGACGCTGCAGACCAAGCGGTTCTTCACGCTTGATGGCAACTGCTACCAGCCCGGTGCGCTGGACGGCAAGACCAAGGAGTTGCTGGGGCTGGCGGCGAGCATGGTGCTGCGGTGTGATGACTGCATCGCGTACCACATTGATCAGTGCATCAAGGTGGGGTGCACGGATCAGGAGTTGTGGGAGTGCTTTGACATTGCGCTGATTGTGGGCGGGTCGATTGTGATTCCGCATCTGCGGCGCGGCGTGGAGTTCATGGACGAGGCGCGGGCGAGGATGCCGCAGGGTGGCGGGGCTGCGCACTAACCTGCGGCTGCATGGTTCAGGTAGCGGATCCAGTTCGGGCCCGGGCGGCGGCGCTTGACTTGGTGCAGCGGCTTCGCGGCGCGGGGTTTGTCGCGTACTTCGCGGGCGGGTGCGTGCGTGATGAGTTGCTGGGGCTACATCCGTCGGACTATGACGTGGCTACGAGCGCCAAGCCGGGGGAGATTGCGGCGTTGTTGCCGCTGCCGCGGTTCTCGACTCACTTTGTTGGCGAGGCGTTTGGCGTGACACTGGTGAAGGCGGGGGATGTGCACGTGGAGGTAGCGACGTTCCGCAGTGACGGGACGTACACCGACAAGCGGCGGCCGGATGCGGTGGTGTTTTCATCACCGACTGAGGATGCGCAGCGGCGGGATTTTACGATGAATGCGCTGTTTCTTGACCCGCTGTCGGGCGAGAAGACGCCGGCTCGCGGCGGGGGCAGTGTGGCGGGAACGGTGATTGACTTTGTGGGCGGGGTGGCGGACCTGCACGCGGGGGTGCTGCGGGCGGTGGGTGATCCGCATCAGCGGCTGGCGGAGGACCACTTGCGTGCACTGCGGGCGGTGCGGTTTGCGGCGCGGTATGGGATGGCCATTGAGCCGGCGACGGCGGCGGCGATTACGGCGCACGCGGGTGACCTGGCGGGCGTGTCGCGCGAGCGGATTGGTGAGGAGCTGCGGCGGATGTTGACGCGGGCGGGCCCGGCGCGTGCCGCGGCGATGAAGCTGCTGGCGGAGTTGAAGCTGGATGTGCCGGTGTTTGGCCAGGCGGCGGAGCGTGAGCCGGGGGCGTGGCCTGCGCTGAGCGCGGTGCCGGTGGGCGCGAATGTGGGGTGCCTGCTTGCCGCGGCGATGTTGGACCGGCACGGGCCGATTGCGGACGGCGGGGGCGAGGGTGCGTGGCGGTCGCCGTGGGGGAACGAGGTTGCCGCGGCGTGGCGGGAACGGCTGTGCCTGAGCAACGACGAGATGCATGCGATCTCGGGGACGCTGGCGACGCTGGACCTGCTGATGGTGGCGTGGGAGGGTGGGTCGGTGGCAGGGCAGAAGCGGATTGCGGCGCGGGGGCACTTTGGGGTTGCGGTCGCGGTGCTGGGTGGGTACTGGCCGGTGCGGGCGGCGGGGATGCGGGCCCGGGTGGTGGAACTTGAGGTTATAGGACCTGGCATTGCCCCGGCACCGATTTTGACCGGGTCGGAGCTGATTGCGGCGGGGCTGAAGCCGGGGCCGGCATTCAAACAGCTGCTTGACTTGGTGTATGACGCCCAACTGGAGGGGCGGGTGGCTGATTTGGCAGGTGCGCTGGAACTGGCCCGGCGGGTGCGCATCTAACCTTGAGACTGGGAATCCGAAGGATTGCCTGGAGCATCTGCTGATGATCCACGAGCGGGGTCTGGCCGCCGGGCTTGCCGCACCGTACGCACGTTCACCCATATTCCTTTCACGGGAACAGATCCGATGACCATGCCGAAGAAAAACTGGACCAACGCTGCCGCCCTGCTGCTGAGTCTTGGCCTGCTGGGTGTGACCCCTGCGGCGCTGGCGCAGCCGGCGGAGAAGGAAGAGAAGAAGGCGGAGCCGGCGGACAAGGCGGCTGAGGCGGTGGGTGATACCCCGACGGTGTACTTCATGCCGCTGACGGGAGAGTTCGGCCGTCGGATCTCGCCGGCATCACTGGAAGAGGCGCTGAAGGATGCGCGCAAGGCGCAGCCGGATTATCTGATCGTGTCGTTCGACCTGACGTGGGCGTTCGGCGGCATGTCGGTTCAGTCGCCGCTGCAGGCAGGCCAGCAGTTGATGGTGACGTGGAACTCGGGTCTTGCGGCGGCGTCGGAGATGTCGACGCTGCTGACGGACAAGATCCGCGATGACAAGGCGTGGGCGAAGAAGCCGAAGCTGATCGGGTGGATCAAGACAGCGATGGGCCCGTCGGCGATTCTGGCGCTGGGGTTCAAGGATCTGTATTACACGCCGGATGCGCGTCACGGCGGCATCGGGTACCTGGACTTTCTGCTGCGTGGCGTCGATGAGACGGTTCGTCAGAAGCAGATCTCGCTGCGCGAGGGCGCGGTGCGCGGTCTTGGCAACAAGGGCGGGTACAACGAGATGATCATCCAGGCGATGACCAAGACGAGCTACGTGCTCTCGGTGACGTACGAGGGCGGCGAGCCGAAGCTGTTCCCGGACGCGACGGGCGAGGAGATGCTGACTGATGACGGCCTGGAAGGCAACCGCGACACGCTGGAGGAACTGGCCCGCGGCCGCGGCAACGACACGCTGACGCTGACGGCGGACACCGCGATGAAGCTGAAGATGGCCAAGGGGATCGCCGCGACGTCGGACGACCTGCTGGACCAGCTGGGGATCGTGAGGAACTTCAAGAAGCTCGACAGCCGTGCGGACACGATCTTCAAGAACTGGGAAACTCGCGTGCAGCGAGCGGAGCAGGACATGGAGGAGTTCATGCGGCAGCTGCAGGGCGTGCGTGCTGAGAACGACACGCCCGATGCCCGGGTGGCCGCCCGGGGCCGGCAGATCGGCCTGCTGGAACGCTGCCGCCGGCTGATTGAGCAGTACAGCAAATCGCTGAACCCCGAGGTGCTGGGCGACCTGTTCGGGGCCGGCGATCCGGAGCAGGCACTGACACAGCTGGGCGTGCAGATCGAGCGTCTCAAGCAGCAGAACATGTACGACCGCCGGTAAGCAGCCGGAGCAGTGACCGACTGATCGCGATACACGACTGATCACAAGCAACTCAACGGGAAGCCAACACCAATGAAAACGTTCAGCACTCTGTTTGCATCACTCGCCCTTGTGGCGGCCGCGTGGATCGCGGCACCGACGACCGCCAGCGCCGCTGTGGCGCTGAATCTGGCCTTTGACGACCCTGCGCCGGAGACCAAGCCGGAGGCGCCCAAGACCGACGAGAAGAAGGACGCCAAGGACAGCAAGGACGCCAAGAAGGACGAAGAGAAGAAGCCGGCGGGCAAGAAGCTCACCGGCGTTCCGACCCGCGTGGCGATTCTGAACTTCGGCCTGCCCCAATCGGCCCAGGGCCGTGCGGAGGACATGGTGGGCCGCGAGGTCAACGCGTACGCCTGGAAGCAGGTGATCCCCAAGCTGGAGAAGGCGAAGGTTGACGTGGTCGTGGTCCGGATCAACTCCGGCGGCGGCGCGCTCAACGAGATGGCCCCGTTCCAGCGGCTGTACCAGAACGAGTACAAGAAGCGCTTCCGCACGGTGGCGTGGATTGAGAACGCGATTTCCTGTGCGGCGATGAGCCCCTGGCCGCTGGAAGAGATGTACTTCCTGCCCGAGGGCCGCATCGGCGGCTGCACGGCCTTCAACGGCGGCAGCCTGCAGCAGATCCCGCGCGACCGGCTGGAGTTCCTGCTCGCTGAGATGGAGGAGGTCTCCCGCTGGGCCAACCGTGACCCGAAGATCATGCGTTCGATGCAGATTCTCGAGCCGCTGTCGGCGAACGTTGACGAGAACGGCAATGCCAAGTTCTTCCAGGACCTGTCGGGCAAGATCATCCTGAACCCGGCGGGCGAGATCCTGACAATGACGGCTCCGCAGGCGCTGTCTGTGGGCTTCAGCAAGGGCACTGCCGCGACGCCCGAGGAGCTGATGAAGGCGATGGGCATCAGCGAGTACGAGTTTGTGGCCAAGGATGCCAGCGACTTCATCGACAAGAACATCATCGACTGCGACACGGCGACCAAGCGGTTCCGCGAGTATCAGGCGCAGTACGGCCTGGCCCGTGGCGCTGCCGAGCAGTTCCGTGGTGACCCCGCCCGGCAGGACGCGGCCATCGGCCGTGCCCGTCAGGCCCTGCGGAAGATGCAGGACACGAATCGCATCAACCCGAACCTGCCGATGTTCAACAACCTGGATGACGCGTGGTTCCAGGAGCAGGAGCGCGAGCTCAAGGAACTGCAGAAGCGGTAAGTTCGACCTGCAGCACGTCAAGACAGAGCCCATCGAAGCGGCCCGCGATGAACCCATCGCGGGCCGCTGTCGTTTTGCCGATGGGGCTTTGCGGCTCTACGCTGGGGGACCTGATGCAACCGCTGGACATTCACCGCCCGCTGGTCGACCACTATCACCGCTTTTTCGGGCGGTCGCTGACGGTGTGCCGTCCGGTGATTGCCGAGCCGTGGAAGCTGCCCGAGACGTTCCAGATCGGGCGGTTTGACCCGGCGGCGGACCCTGACGAGGCATCGAGCGGCACGCCGGATGACGCGGCTGAGGAGGAGCTGGATGAAGGGGCGGAGCAGGCGGCCGAGGAGGAGGCCCGCAGCGGGGAGCCGCGGAGGCGGGCTCTGCATGTGTACGTGACGCTGGGGCTGGCTGAGGCGGAGGTGCTGCCACGGATTGAGCTGTTTTTGCTATCTCCCCGGGCTGATGACCGGCTGGCGGAGCTGCTGACGGCCGTCGCGCTCCGGCACGCGGCGGGAGAGAAGCATCTGGGCGTGGGGCACAGCGTTGACTTTCACCGGCCGTGGCTGAACGAGTCGCTGTGCACGCGGGGGCTGGTGAGCCTGCCGTATCTGTTCGGGCCGTCGATGGAAGCGGGTCCGCACGATGCGGCGGGGCACAGCCGGAGCATCTACTGGCTGCTGCCGATCACGCCGGAGGAGGACCAGTTCAAGCGGACGAGCGGGCTGGAGGCGCTTGAGGAGTTGTTTGCCGCAGGGCAGATCAGCACGGCGGACCCGGACCGACCGAGCGTGGTATAAAGAGATTGGCTGGGTGGGTGGGATAGGGCGGGGGAGGGCGGGAAGCAGGGAAGGCGGCTGCCGGCGGCGTGGGGCAATTGCTACCCTCTGGGCCCATGTCCACGGCCGTTGTCATCGAGAACATCGTCAAGACGTACCAGGCTGGCCTGCCGCCGGCGGTTGATGGCGTGTCGCTGCGCATCGAGCCGGGGGAGTTGAGCTTCCTGCTGGGGCCGTCGGGGTGCGGCAAGACGACGCTGCTGCGGATGGTGGCGGGCTTCTTTGAGCCCACTGGCGGGCGGATCCTGTTTCGGACGCCGGCCGGTGAGCGGGACGTGACGCACCTGCCCCCGAACAAGCGGAACACGGGGATGGTGTTTCAGAGCTATGCGTTGTGGCCGCACATGACGGTGGCGCAGAACGTGGCGTTCGGGCTGGAGATCCGCAAGGTCTCGGCGGCGGAGAAGGACCGGCGCGTGATGGACGCGCTGGAGGTGGTGCAGATGGCGCAGTACGCCGAGAGAAAGCCAAACGCGCTGTCGGGCGGGCAGCAGCAGCGTGTGGCACTGGCGCGGGCGCTGGTGATCCGGCCGGATGTGCTGCTGCTTGATGAGCCGCTGTCGAACCTGGATGCGAAGCTGCGGATCGAACTGCGGTCGGAGATCCGGCGGATCTGCAAGTCCAGCGGGATCACGACGATCTACGTGACGCACGATCAGAAGGAAGCGCTGTCGATGGCCGATCAGGTGGCCATCATGAAGGCGGGCAAGCTGATCCAGTGCGGGCACCCCGAGGAGCTGTACCGGCGGCCGGGCAGCCGGTTTGTTGCTGAGTTCCTGGGCGAGACGAACTTCATCAGCGGTAAGGTGGTCTCCAGCGATGCGCGGGGCTGCCTGGTGCACACGGCCTTTGGCGAGCTGCGCTCGGCGACGAAGTGGGCGGGCGGGGCGGATGTGTCGGTGTCACTGCGGCCGGAGGCTCTGCGGCTGGGAACATCGGTGGCGGCCAGCAGCGCACTTGGGCACAGTGTGCTGCAGGGGCGGGTCACCGACCGGGTGTACCTGGGTGAACTGGCGCAGATGAGCGTGGAGCTGAAACCGGCGGCGAATGCGACGATGTCGGCGCAGGCCGGGCAGTCGGTGCTGAAGCTGGCTGTGCTGAACCCCCCCGCTGTCGGCGGGACGGGTGATGCGGTGGAGCTGGCCGTGGCGCCTGAGGATGTGGTTGTGGTCGGGGCGTGAATCAGGTGAGCGATTGCGCGGTCGCGGGCTGCGTGCCGGCGGATACTGCGTTTAAGCGGGTGTGGCCCGCGGCGATGGCGGCGGCGCACACGGCGACGAGGGCGGCACGCTCGATGGGCTTGGTGGCGTAGCTGTCGCAGCCGGCCTGAAGACACTTGTCGCGGTCGTCGCTCATGGCGTGGGCGGTCAGCGCGACGATGGGGAGCCTGCAGCCCTTGGCCCGCAGCAGACGGGTTGCGTTGTAGCCGTCCATCTCGGGCATCTGCATGTCGGTGAGAAGGAGATCGACGGGCGGGGGTTCGGCGAGTTCAGCATCGAGCGTTCCGTCGAGGGTCATGGTCTCGACGGCCATGCGGCCATTCTCGACGGTTCGGACATCGGCCCCGGCCTTGCGGAGATGGAAGCAGATGAGTCGCTGGTTGTCGGGGCCGTCCTCGGCCAGGAGGATGCGGACGCCGACTAAGGGCAGAGCTGGCGGCGGCACGGGCTGGCTGTTGGATGGCTGGGGGGGAGGGGTGTCTGCGGGGGCATCGGCGGCGAGCGGGGCGGAGACCACGCTGCTGGCTTCTTCGGGGCTGATGGTGGTGCCCCCGGCGAGCGGGCCGGTGGAGATGGTGAGCGTGAACGTGCTGCCGCGGCCGGGGGTGCTGACGACGGTGATATCGCCGCCGAGGATCTCGGCGAGTCGCTTGCTGATGCGGAGGCCCAGGCCTGTGCCGCCGAAGCGGCGGGTGGTGCTGGTATCGGCCTGCGTGAAGGCCTCAAAGAGGCGGCCGATCTGCTCGGGACTGATGCCGATACCGGTGTCGGTGACGTCGAACCGCATGGTTCCTGCGGCGAGATCGCAACGAACGCCGATGCTGACCGAGCCGGTTTCGGTGAACTTGATGGCGTTGCCGACGAGGTTCATCAGGATCTGCCGGAGCCGGAGCGTGTCGGACTGAATGGTTGCCGGGACGGGGGTCAGGAAATCGGCGGTGAGCCGGAGGTTCTTGCTCTGGGCCTTGACGTCCATGAGCGAGAGGACATCGTGCACGAGGGCCGCCGGCGAGGTGGCGATCTGCTCGACGGACATGCGACCGGCCTCGATTTTGGAGAGATCGAGGATGTCGTTGATGATGGAGAGCAGGTGCTCGCCGTTGCGGCGGATGGTGTCGATGTACTCGATGCGCTGGCGGGGTGCCTTGCCGAGGTCGCCCTCGCTTGCCAGCAGGTCGGCGAAGCCGAGGATGGCGGTCATGGGGGTGCGGATCTCGTGGCTCATGTTGGCCAGGAACTCGGACTTGGATGCGCTGGCGGACTCGGCCTGGCGTTTGGCTTCAGCAAGGTTGAACTCGAGTTCCTTGGCGGCCGACACGTCGACATGGACACCGGTGGCACGGATGGGCTTGCCGTCGGTGGCTCGTTCGGTCACCGCACCGGCGCTGAGGATCCAGGCCCAGGAGCCGTCCTTGCGGCGGAGTCGCATCTCGACGCGGTACTCGTCACTTCGACCGGCGAGGTGGTCGTTGAGGTTGGCGAACGTCGGCTCGCGATCATCGGGGTGGAGCAGACTCTCCCAGACGCTGACGTGGCCGTCGATCTCGTCGGACCGGTAGCCGAGCATGGAACACCATCGCTCGTTGAACACGACGCGGCCCGAGGGCACGTGCCAGTCCCAGGTGCCGAGCCGTGCGCCGCGGACGACCATGTCCATGCGGCGCTGCCGGTCACGCTGCTCGGTGATGTCCGAGAAGCTCGCGACGACCGCGGTGATGGTGCCGTCGGAACTGCGGAGCGGCTCGGTGCTGACGGAGATCCAGCGGAGCTCGCCGTCGGGCATGCGAAGGGCCATCGGGAACGCCCGGAAGACGCGGCCGGTGCGGAGGGTGATCATCGATGGATGCTCTTCACCGGGGAAGTCGCTGCCATCTTCGCGGACTGCGCGCCAGCGTGGGTCGACGGCGGCGCAGCCGCGGAGCTGATCAGCGGAGAGGCCGATGATCCGCTCGGCGGCGGGGTTGCACTCGATGATGCATCCGCTGGCATCCAGCAGCACGATGCCCTCGGCGACGGAGGTGACGATGGTGCTGAGGCGATGCCGCGCTGCGACCTGTTCGGTGATGTCCGTCTCGATGGCCATGAAGCCGATGAGTCGGCCGGCCTCGTCGTGCCGGGGCTCGATGCCGATGTCGAGCCAGTACTCGCGGCCGTCTTTGCCGCGGTTGAGCAGTTGACGGCGGATGGACTGCCCGCGGGAGATCGCCTCACGGATCTGTGCGACGGTCTGGGGATCGGTGTTCTCGCACTGGAGGAGCTCACCGGGATTGCGGCCGATCACCTCGGCCGGGTCGTAGCCGGAGATTCGCCGGAAGCCGTCGTTGGCCCAGATGATCCGGCGGTCAAGCCCGGTGATGATGACGGCGTTGGTCGTACGCTGGGCGATAGCCGCCAGACGGCTGAGTTCGTCGCTGCGGGCCGCCATGGCCGCGTGCTGGCGGCGGAGGAGTCTCACGACGGGCTCGGCGATGACAAGCGAGACGAAGAGGATCGCCGAGAGCATTGAGGCGGCCAGAACCCACTCGCGCTCGATGGACTGTTCGACGCGGACCTCGCCGTAGCGCTGCAGCTCCGTGACGGCCGTCTCCATCAGGGGCAGGAAGCGCTCGGCACCGGCCTGCACATTGGCCTTGAGCGGGGCGAGTTCGGCCGGCGACGCGTCGGGCATCGCGATGAACAACCGTTCGACGGCTGCGACGAGCTCGGCACGGCAGCTTGCGGTGGCCTGAACGGCGGCCAGACCGGCGGCGATGCCGGTCCGGTCGACTGTCTGCACATCGGTGAGCAACCCGGTGAGACGCTGGCAGTCCGCCTCCATGCGAAGCACGGACTCCTGCAGGAGAGAGCTGAGGCGAGTTCCAGCGTTGGCGGCGTCCGCTTCGGCGAGGGCCGCTACGCGGCCGATGCGCTGGCTGAGCATGCGCTGCCGGCCGGCGAGGTTCATGATCTCCGCCTGTGTGGCGGAATGCGCGGCACCGACAGCGTGCTGCCAGGAACCGATGAGCACGAGCGAGGCGACGGCGATACCGGAAGCGAGCACCGCGAGACGGACTTTTCGATGCGGACTGCCGGCCGGTGCCCGGGGGAGCGGACCCGCCCGATCCTCGGCCGCGCGGCGGGTGATGATCCAGCCGAAGACGGGCAGGGCGATGGCAAGTGCGATGACGAGCCGGACACCCAGAGCAGCCAGCGGCGGGAAACCGCTTGCCGTCGAGAGGTGAACGGTGGTCATCAGCAGATCAACGGCGACGACGACGAAAGCGACGGCCAGGGCATCGAGCCACCACCCGAAGTACCGGCCGGGGCTCAAGGATGACCCGGCCGCGGACGCGGTGGCACGGGACTCATCTTGAGTTCGCGGGGCGGGCATGTACTAAAGCTGTCCGGACAAGATCACGGGAAACCCTTATCCATCACGATCGGCTATTACTGGATTTCCATTTGGATATCAACCCATGTCCGAAGCAGGGAAACGTGATATACGTGTTTTCACCGATATGCGCCCCGCGTCTGCCGGTTCCTGAACGGTGATCAGGCGGAGTGTGGAGCCGGGTTTGGGGAATACGAAATCCGCGCAATAACTACTAGCGGAGCGTGCCGCGAGGGAGCCGAGTTCAGAGATGGCAGGAAGCTCAGCCCTTGCGCTTGGCGGTGACGACGCGCGGGTGACCCTCGAGGTCCTTGAGCACGGTCACGGCGTCGTAGGCACCGGTTTGCTGGAGCAGGGCGACGCAGGCTTCAGCCGTGGCGGCGGCGATTTCGACGGCGAGGATGCCGCCGGGGAGGAGATGCTTGTGTGCGCCAGCCAGCAGCGGGCGGACGAACTGGAGGCCGTCGCTGCCGCCGCGGAGGGCGGAGTGGGGCTCGAAGTCCTTGACGTTGGCGGGAACCTCGGCGAACTCGCCATCGGGGATGTAGGGCGGGTTGGCGGTGATGACGTCGAAGGTCTCGACGGCGAGGGGGGCGAGGAGGTCGCCCTGGCGGAACTCGATGCGGGCGGACAGCGAGAGTGCTTCGGCGTTCTCGCGTGCGAGGGCGAGGGCATCGGGATGGAGGTCGGTCGCGACGACGGTGGCCTGCGGCAGGTTCTTGGCCAGAGCCAGGGCGATGCAGCCGGTGCCGGTGCAGAGGTCGGCGATGCGGAGCGGGGGCAAGTCGGTGCGGCCGCGCTTGAAGAGCTTGACGATGGGCTCTGGGGGCAGATCGACGGCGACGGGATCGGGATCCACCGAAGCGGGGCCGGCGGCAGCGCCGGAGCGGGCATCGCGCGACATCTGAGCGAGGCGTGCGGCGTGCTGGAGGACGTGCTCGACGAGCGTCTCGGTGCAGTGGCGCGGGATCAGGGCGCGGCGATCGCAACGGATGCGAAGCGAGAAGAAGTAGGTCTCACCGGTGAGGTACTGCACGGGCTCGTGCTTGAGGGCGCGGCCGGCGAGCTGGCGGAGTTTGGCCAGTTCGGTGTCGGTGGCGATGCGGTCAGATTCGGTGAAGAGCTTGAGCTTCTCGCAGCTGAGTGCGTGGCAGAGCAGAAGTTCGGCGCAGAGGCCAGCTTCGGCGATGCCGTTTTTCTTCATGGCATCGGTGAGCCAGGCGCGGAGGCGGCGCGTGGTCCAGGCGTCGGGCGGTGGGGCGGCGGGAGTGGAGTCGGGAGGGGCGGGAGGGGCGGGAGGGGCGGGAGGGGCGACGGGCGCGGGGGCTGAAGAGCCCGAAGTCGGCGGCACGCTGACGGCTGGCTTGGCCGGGTTGGTGGCTGCGAACTGTCTGTTGCCGGTCCCGCTCTGCATCATGGCAGAGCTTAGGGAGGGGTGGAAGGGGCGGGAGGGGAGGGAGGAGAGGGAGGAGAGGGAGGGGAGGTAGGATCCTTGCCGATGGGCTTGCCGCCGATGGTGAGGGTGGCGCGGCGCTGCTTGCCGCTGCCGCGGGCTTTGGACCAGAGCGGCCGGAGGAGGAAGGCGCCGGCGGCGAGAGCGATGATCGTGACGACCCAGAACTGCCAGTCGCCGATGGGCAGGCCGGCGAGGGTGAGGGAACCGAGATGGGGCGTGAGACTGGCCACTGTGGTGGGGAATGGTTGGCCGGCCGGGTAGCTGGGGCGAGGCGTCTGTGACGCGGCGGGCGGGGCGGCATGCCGCGGCGGCAGGTCAGGCCCCGAGGGCAACGGCGAGCTGATAGGTGATTGTGGCGGCGATGAAGGCGACGGCGGACATCCAGCCGAGCTGAAGGAAGGCCCACTTCATGTGGCCGGACTCGCGTGCGGTGACGGCGAGGGTGGGCAGGCACTGCATGGCCAAGACGTAGAAGACCAGCAAGGCCCAACTGGTAGGACGGTTAAAGACGAGGGTTTTTCCGTCATCGCGGAGTGCGCCGGTCAGCGTCTCGCGGATGCGCTTGTTCTCCTGCTCATCGTCGCCTTCTTCTGCACCGGCGACGACGACGGACATGGTGCCGACGAAGACCTCGCGGGCGGCGAAGCTGGCGACGATGCCGATGGTCAGCTGCCAATCAACACCGATGGGCGAGAGGACGGGC
>CAILKP010000057.1 GCA_903834785.1 uncultured bacterium | reverse complement strand
GCCCTGACGGGCGATGCACTGGGCCTCGGTGGTCACGACGCACACGGTGTTGGTGGTCCCGGGCACCTGAGCGCAGCACGCGCCGGTGGCGGGCGGGGGCGTCGGGGCACAGGCCGTCGTCGAGCACGCCGTGTTGTTGCCCAAGTAGCGACCCTGCCGCGCGACGCACTGTGCCTCGGTGGTCACCACGCACATCGTGTTGGTCGTGCCAAGAACTGGGACGCAGCATGCGCCCGTCGCTGGCGGCGGGGTTGGGTTGCAGCCCGCAGTGGTGCAGTTGGTGCCATCGCCGCGGTACGTGCCGTTCTGGGTCCGGCAGTTGGCGGCGGTCGTTTGAACGCAGAAGGTTCCGTTGGGCGTCGTCACGCAGCACGCTCCGGTCACCGGAGTCGGCGTCGGTGCACACGTCGTGTTCGCGCAGGTTGTGCCGTTGCCGCGATAAACGCCCTGGGCCGCCAGGCACGCTGCCGGGGTCATGACCTGGCACGTGACCGTACCGGCGGAGCTACGAATGCAGCACGCCCCGGTGGTGGGGGCCGGCTGGGCCGAGGCGGTCGTCACCATGCTGGCGAGCATGAAAACGGGCACGGCGGCCCACCGACACATGGTGCGGACGCTGGACAGGTTCAACCTCATGTTCTGTACTCCTTAAAGTGGTGCCGCCGCTGGCCGAAGAACTCGGTGCGATCGGGCGGAAAGAAGGATGCGTAACGCACCGGCGCGATGGGTATTGCTTGTCTTTTCGGTGAGAATGAAACCGAAACTTGGCAGACGCGGCGACGGGACGGGATTTAGAATACCTCGTGAAACCCATGGGTGCCAAGCCGAACAACCCGAAAGTCGAAAATCACAACGCCAGCGGCAGCCCGCCGCCAGCAGGTGCCCGAAACGGGGGGATACTTGAACGTCTTGCGTTCGCAGTACTTTGGGTACGTGTCGCGCTCATTGTCATCGCGTTCGCGAGCACCTCGCTGCTGGCCTTGGCCGAACTCACTTCGATCGGCATCCCCGGTTGCCGCGTCGGCGGCGGCTGTGCCGCGGCGGCAGCAAGCATCTGGGGCCGCGTTCCGCTCCTCGGCTGGCCCACGGCTTTCATCGGCGTCGCCTGGTTCTTGGCACTCTCGGTCTGGACCCTGCTGGCCGGGTCACGGCCCGTCAGCAGCCCTGTCACTCGTGTGTTCCTGGCCACAGGGGCGCTCGGCTCGCTGCTCATGCTCACTGTCAGTTTCGTTGGCGGCTACCTCTGTCCGTACTGCATCGCCGCCAATGTCGCGCACCTGGCCTTCGTCGTCCTGACTTTCCTGGCCGCGGCCCCGTCGCCGGTCCCGGCAGCCGGGCGCACGCTCAAGCAACGCTGGTCTGTCCCTTCGGGTGCTGCCGCAGCGGTTCTGGCGACGATTGTCCTGGCCGCTGTGCACGCCCAAACGAGCAGAACCCAGCGGGAGCGCGATGCTGCCGCTTTGCGGGAGTCCACGGCCAAAGTCGTCGAGGCTTCCACCCGCCCCGCCAGTACCGCCGAATCCACCCCCGTGCCCCAGACTCCGACCCCGGTCCCGCCCGGTCCCGCCGCGGCGGCCTCGCCGGTCCCGGAATCCACCGGCGGCGGATTCACCGGCCGCTGGCGTCTCGGCCCCGAGATCGCCCAGGTGCGGATCGTCGTGCTCACCGACTACCAGTGCCCGGACTGCAAGGCGCTTGAGGCAGAACTGTCGCAGCTCGTCAAAGCAAACCCAGCAGTCTCCGTCTCCATCAAGCACTTCCCGCTCTGCACGGACTGCAATCCGAAGATCGGCCAGACGCTTCATCCCAACGCGTGCTGGGCTGCCCGCTTCGCGGAGGCCGCCGGCTTGCTCGGCGGCCAGGCCAAGTTCTGGGAGGCCCACGCGATGATGTTCGAGCGGGGCGGAGCGTTCACCGATGCTGAGTTCCCCGGGCTCGTCGCCAGGCTGGGCCTGGAGCCGCGACTGTTCTCCCGCACCATGCAGTCCCAGGCAACGCTGGATCTTGTCAAGGCGGACATCGCCGATGGCTTCTCGCTGGGACTCAGCCAGACTCCCATGATGTTCATCAACGGCGTTGAACTCCGTGGTGCCCACCGGCCGGGCGCTGTCTCCCAGGCAGTCCAGAGCGTGATCGCCTCCGGCGTGCCGGCCCGCAGTGCCGCCGCCGATACGCCTCCTAACGCCTTCGCCAAGGCGGTTGCAGATTGGGAGAACTCGCCGGTCCGTGACATCCCGCCCGAGTTTGGCCGTCCAGCCGCGGGCGCCGTTTCGGAGGACGCCCGGATCCGTGTCGTGCTCTTTGGCGATGTTCAGGACCCCTTCACCTGTGCAGCTCACACCGAGCTTGCGAAGCTTGTCGCCGCGGATCCCCGCGTCCGCTACGAGTACCGGCACTTTCCGCTTGACCGCTCGTGCAACCCCTCCCTGCCCGAGGCCGCCAACCGGTACCCGATGGGGTGTCTTGCGGCCCGAGCCATCGAAGCCGCGGCCGCAATCAAGGGCCAGGAGTGCCAACAGCGCATGCTTCAGTGGCTGGTTGACAACCGCGACCGTCTCAGCGAGCAGGCCCTTCGCGATGGTGCCCCCGCCATGCTCCTCGATGAGACCGAGCTCTTCACGATGATGCAGGACATCCGCGTGACGAACGGCATCGCCGCCGACCTCGCCTTGGCCAGCCGCATCGGCCTCGCGGCCGTGCCCTCTGTCTGGGTCAACGGCAAACTTGTGAGCAAACTCACCGTCGACGGCAAGAGCGTCCTTTCCGCCGTCGTGCAGGCTGAACTTAATCGTCAGGGCGAGTAAGCCCGCCGTCACGCCAGAGTGAAGCGGGCGACAGCCTCATCGACCGTGGGCGAGGTCTTGAACTTCTTGTCCAGCTTCACACGCGACAGGAATCCCATGGTCGTCGGACTCACACACGCCAGAACCATCCCGGCCCCGGCCAGGCGGCATCGCTCGTCGAGGTTCAGCAGGCAGGTGATGCCCAGTGAGTTGATGATCTCGACGCATCCAAAGTCCAGTACCAGCCCGGCACCCGGGATCGGGCGGAGCCGGGTCTCCACCTCGCGGCGGATGTGGTTGATCCACTCGTCGGTGAAGCGTGCGGGCAGATGCACGACCAGCACGTGGTTGTCGCTGCCTGCAAGATGTGATCCGAGGTTCGGCACTGACCCAGTCTAGGTTGTTAAGGACGAGTCCAACTGACTTGGGGAATCCCCGGAACTGACCCAGACTGCCGAGCATCCGTCTTCCCCACATCCCTCCCCCGGCCTGCCCCCAGAGAAGAAGGGGGGGCGGAATTTGTGCTTGGGGGAACTCTTCCCAACTGGCCGGCGCCAGCAAGCTGCCGTGGGGTGCACAGCGGGCGGGTATAATGGGACGCCGACCGAGCACGACCGGTTCCCCGACTTTCGGATCTCCAAATCCGCAGCCCCGACCGTCCGACGCTTGGTCCGCCTTGACCGGTCTGTTTGCGTTTGCTCCCATGCATCCGCATCCGCGCCCTGTTTCGGCGGCCGTGTGGTCGGTTCGTTCGTGTTTTTGGAGTCCTCGTCCCGCCTTGGTCCCGTCCGGTTCGGTCACAAATCCAGCCAACTCGGTAACTTATTTGGAGTCTGCTCATGGCCTCAGTCAACACCACCGAAATGATCCGCGTTCTCGATGCCATCGCGCGTGAGCGCAAGGTAGAACGCGCCCAACTGGTCAAAGTGCTCGAACGAGCCATGGTGTCGGCGGCCCGCAAGCACTTCAACACACTCGACGTCGAAGAGTTCCGCTGCGAGATCGATCAACTCAGCGGCGAAATCCGCCTTTTCCGTCACGGCGAACCCCTGGCGCTGACCCCCACGGAACTCGGCCGCATCGCCGGCCAGACCTTCAAGCAGGTGATGATCCAAGGCTTCCGCGATGATGAGCGGACCAGCCTGCTGACTGAGTTCACCAAGCGCGTCGGTGACATCGTCACGGGCCAGGTCCAGCGTTACGACGGCGGCGCACTGTCCGTCACCGTTGACCGTGCCGAGGCCTTCATGCCGCGCAGCGAGCAGATCCCCGGGGAGCAGTTCCAGCCCGGTGACCGGGTCCGCTGCCTCGTGCTGGATGTCCGCGAAGCCGGCAGCCAGGTCAAGATCGTCCTGTCTCGTGCCCACCCGGACTTCATCAAGCGGCTCTTTGAGGTCGAGGTTCCCGAAGTCGCCGACAAGATCATCGAGATCAAGGCCATGGCCCGCGAGCCCGGCTTCCGCACGAAGCTCGCCGTCGCCAGCGTCGACAACAAGGTCGATCCCGTCGGTGCCTGCGTTGGTGTCCGCGGCAGCCGCATCAAGAACATCGTTGACGAACTCAACGGCGAGAAAATCGATATCGTCCGCTGGAACGAGTCGAGCCAGATCCTGATCGGCAATGCCCTCAAGCCCGCCGAGGTTTCCGAAATCTCGCTGTGCTTTGAGCTTGGTCGGGCCACGGTCGTCGTCCGTGATGATCAGCTCTCCCTGGCCATCGGCAAGCGCGGTCAGAACGTCCGCCTGGCTGCCCGCCTCACCGGCTGGGATGTTGACATTCTCACCCCGGGTGAGTTCAACAAGGGCCTGGAGATCATGACCCAGACGCTCCAGGGCATCGAGGGCATCACCGAAGCCCATCTCGACAAGCTCGCCGCACTGGGCATGGTCAGCGTCTTCGATGTCGAGGAAGTCGGCGCCGATGTGCTCACCACGGAACTGGGCATCGACACCGCCATGGCCGAGAAGGTCGTCGAGATCGCCTCGGTTACCGCCAAGGAAGTCGCCGCCCAGCAGCAGAAGGACAAGGAAGAGGCCGAGGCCAAGCGCCGGGCCGACGAGGAAGCCGGTCGCAAGCTGCTGGAAAGCGGTGAGGCGGCCCCCGTCCTGGACACCGCCGCTGGCGAGGTCCCCGCCGGTCCGGCCCCCACGCTTTCCGACGACCAGCGGGCCGCCAACATTCTTGGCGGCTGATGCCGGAATCGGCGGGCTGGAGACATCCGGTTCCGCAGGCAGGCAAGAGGCGGGGGCGGGGCGGGCAGGGCATCGCAGGGGCGGGTTCAGCCCGCTTGTGGGGCAGGTCGTGGTGATACCGAGGGGGGAGCGGATTGGGCGGTGGGAAGTGGTGTGGGGTACTGCCGTGCGGCACGCAGCTCGGAAGCGTGCCGGATCGACGGTCGGGTTTTGGTGGTATAGTTGTGTTGCCGGGCATTTGGTTCGTGTGGTGCTGCCTGGCGTGTCCGATGGTCCCTGGAGCTTGGATTGGCCAAACGTATTTTCGATCTCGCGAAGGAACTCGGCGTCGACTCGAAGTCGATCATCAAGAAGTGCGTTGATGAAGGTGTCCCTGCGGACATGGTCAAGACGCACATGTCGCCTGTGAAGGCGGGTCTTGAAGCCAGTATCCGCGAGTGGTTCGCCTCCGCCGGAACCGGTGGCGGCACCGCAATCGAGACGATGGCCCACATCGATGTCGAGGCCATCAAGGCCAAGCCCAAGCGCAGGACGGCGTCAAAGTCCGCTGGTGAGACCGAGGACGGCAAGGCTGACCATGCGCCTGCCGCCGAGCCCGCGTCCGATGCTCCGGCTGCCGGCAAGGTGCCCGCAGGCGAGGCTCCCGTCGCCGCGCCGTCTGTTCCGCATGTGGAAGCCAAGGTGTCTCCGCCACTCGCCGCCGCCCCTGCGGCATCCCCGGCTCCGGCGCCCTCAGCGACTTCGGTAGCTCCCGCGCCGACCCCCGTTCCCGCTGCCAAGCCGGTTGAGTCCACACCCGCTGGCAAAGTAACGCCCCCACCCGCGGCGTCATACATCAAGCTGGTCGCCCCGCCGCTGAAGAACGTCCCGCCGCCGACCACGCCGCTGGCAGTACCCGAGCCTCGTCGCGTTGAGCCGACGGCCCCGGCCGCCCGCCAGTCTGACACCGGATCGAGCGATCCCGCAGCACCTGGTGGCGGTTCGACGCCGCCCGCAGCACCAGTGGTGCCGGGGGCCACACCCCCGCCTCCGGGAACCCGTATCGAGCTTCCGCCTCGCGCACCGCGTGGCGTCACTCCTGCTCCGGTCAACGTGCCGCGCCGGCCTCAGGTTGTCGCCCCCGCTGGCAGCGTGCTTGTCAAGCAGCAGGTCAAGCTGCTCGGCCCGAAGGTCATTCGTGTTGAAGCGGCCGAGCCGCTCCCCGCTCCGCGCCCGGCGCGTTCCGGCTTCGGCAATCGTGGTCCCTCCGTCGGCGGCGGGGTGCGCCCCGGTCCCGGCGGTGCGGACAACCGCACGCCCCGTCGCAATGATCGTCGCCCGGCCGTTCCCGAAACTGCCACCCGCAACAAGCGCAACAAGGGCGGCGAGGATGTGGCCAATGCTGGCGTGTTCCGCGAGCAGGATCTTCTGGAACGTGAGGAGCGTGTCGCCAAGTCCGGCGGCTACCTCAAGCAGCGTCGCCGCGAGCTCAAGGCTCGCGAGGGCGTCGCCGGCGGACCCGCCGACGAAGCCAGTTCGGGCAAGGTGCAGATCCAGGCTCCCTTTACGATCAAGGAACTGGCGGAGGCCTCCGGCGTCCGCGCATCTGAGATCATCAAGAAACTCTTCCTCCAAGGCATCGTTGCGACCGTGAACGTCGCCATCGACCCGGAGCGTGCCCAGGAGATCATGATCGACTTTGACCTCGAGCTCGAGGTCACGACGAAGAAGAGTGCCGAGGAAGTCGTCTCCTCCGCGTTCACCGAGCGTGAGCAGACCGATGTCCGCCCCCGCTCCCCGGTCGTCACGATCATGGGTCACGTCGACCACGGCAAGACGTCGCTGCTCGACAGGATCCGCCGCACCAACGTCGCCGCGGGCGAAGCCGGCGGAATCACGCAGAAGACCAGTGCCTTCCGCGTCTCCGTCGAGATCAACGGCGAAACCAAGCACATCGTGTTCCTCGACACGCCCGGCCACCAGGCGTTCACGGAGATGCGATCACGCGGTGCCAACCTCACCGACATCATCGTTCTGGTCGTTTCCGCCGCCGACGGCGTCATGCCCCAGACCATCGAGTCGATCAACCACGCCAAGGCCGCCAAGGTGCCGATCGTCATCGCCTTGAACAAGATCGACTCGCCGCAGGCCACCGACGCCCAGATCCAGAAGATCTACGGCCAGCTTGCCGAGCAGGGCCTGTCCCCGCAGGAGTGGGGCGGCAGCACCGAACTGGTCAAAACCTCCGCGATCCGCGGCGACGGCATCAAGGAACTCCTCGAGACGCTGGACCTCCAGGCCCAGGTTCTTGAGCTCAAGGCCGGCTTCGGCGGGGCAGCCCGCGGCCGCGTGGTGGAGGCCTCCCGCGATGAGGGCCGTGGCCCGCTGGCCACCGTGCTCATCCAGGAAGGCGAGCTGAAGGTCGGCGACTTCATCGTCGTCGGTCGTGCCTTCGGTCGCGTCCGCGACATCGCCGACGATCTCGGCAAGCGAATCAAGATCGCCGGTCCGTCCATGCCCGTGCAGATCAGCGGTATGGACGAGGTCCCCGATGCCGGTGACCCCTTCTTCGTCACGCCCACCCTCCGCAAGGCCGAAGAGGCCGCCGAGGCACGCCGCACCCGCGAGCGTCAGGAGCACCTCCAGCAGCCCAAGGTCACACTGGACAGCCTGCTGGGTCAGATGAAGGACGCCGACGTCAAAGAGATCCTCATCGTCCTGAAGGCCGATGTTCAGGGCTCCGTCGACGTCATCCAGCACGAGGTCGAGCGGCTGAGCACCGACGAGGTCAAGATCCGCGTCCTGCACGCCGCCGTCGGCGGGATCAACGAGTCCGACGTCCAGCTCGCCGAGGCCAGCAAGGCTGTCATCGTCGGCTTCAACGTCATCCCCTCCGGCAAGGCCCGCGGCCTGGCCGAACAGAAGGGCGTTGAGGTTCGCACCTATCAGGTCATCTACGACATCACCGAGGACGTCAAGAAGGCCGCCAGCGGTATGCTGGAGCCGGAGATCCGCCAGGAGATCATCGGTCACGCCGAGGTCCGCAAGGTCTTCAGCGTCTCTCGTGTCGGCACCATCGCCGGTTGCTACGTCACCGATGGCCAGGTCCAGCGTGACGCCCTCATCCGCGTTACCCGCAACGGCGTGGTCATTGTCAACGACCGCGTCCTGGAGCAGCTCAAGCGGTTCAAGGACGATGCCAAGGACGTCAAGGCCAACATGGAGTGCGGCATGAAGATCGTCGGCTACGACGACATCAAGGAAGGCGACGTCCTTGAGTGCTACAAGAAGGTCGAGATCAAGCGGACGCTGTAAGCGGCGAACCCAGCAGATCCTGAAAGTAAAGCAATGGGCCCGGCTCGCAGTGAGCCGGGCCCTTTTTCTTTCCGTTCTCAGCCGCGGTTTCCAGACTCTTGCTGGATGGCCGATGCGCCCGGATTACTTCTTGACCCGCTTCATGTCCATGGTCACGTTGCCGTTGGCAACACCCGACTTAAAGTGCGTCCAGGCCTGAATCACATGGTCCGGCCCGACAAAGGTCATGTCCAGAGCAGCCATGACTGACTCGTCAGGCTGTCGCACGTTCGTGATGCTCTGCAGCTTGAAGCGGATGGTGTTGCCGTCGACCGTGCCGACCATGTGGGGCTGATTCCCCGCACCGCAGTAGTGCGTCATGACCAGATCCGGCCCGTCAAGGTGATACACGTTGGTCATCTCGTGGGCGGCCCCGGGGCCCATGATCTCACGCACGACCGAACCCATGGACGAGACCGACAGAACGGAGGTGCCCTTGACCCCCTCCATCTCCTTGACGGTTACTTCCCACATTCCAGCCATCGCCGCAAGCTTGTCAAAGGCGTCCTTGGTTGCCGGCGAGGCAGCAGCCTTCGGCGCAACCAGGGCCGCGACGTTGCCCGGTTCACCATGGCCGGCCGAGTGGCAACCCGCCGCGGTCAGAAACGATGTCAGGGCGACCATGAGAGTCGGGCGTGCGTACATTCCAGAGGCTCCTGTGGTTGTGGATGCGATTGAAGATGTACTGCAGCATCTGCCGCCGGTTGCGGCGGGGTCGAGTGTCTGACGGAACGAGCACGATCCCGGGGAAAACCCGAGGAACTGCCGGCCTAACGGATCGACAGGAAGTACGCGACCCACGCAAACTCGTCGGCATCCACCACCACCGGTACAAAAGTCGTGCTTGTCTCGTTGTAGTACCGCCGCCGACCATCGCGTCCCCGATCAACCGAGCCCCAGCGATACTCGTTGTACGACTCCTGCTGGACGGTCTGCCGCGTCCGGGTGAAAACACTGGAACACACGACCGTGTTCGCACCGATTGATCGAGCGAACGCCGCGAGTTCATCATCGTTGCTGCTGAGCTTCGCGGTGCTCTTAAACTCGCTGGATCCGACCACGGTGACGCGGTCCGGGCTCTGTGTCACCTGGAGGGTTCGGAGCAGCTGGTTCTTCGCCGATTGTTGCCGCTCCGCCGGCCACTCCTCCGGCGGCACGTCGCTGCCGCGGATCTCCGCTGCCAGCTGCGATCGAAAGTCCATCAGCCGCTCCCATGGTACCTCTCGAACCGTGACGCGTGATGCGTCCTGAAGAGGAGCCAGTGACGGTCGTTCCGCGGCAAGCGGTTGGAACGACCGCTCCCATGACGACGCACCGCATCCGGTCAGGAAGCAGGAAAACAACAGGATCAACAGGACGTTCGCTCGTGCCATGGCGGCCATCTCGCTGTGTCAGTGCCCCGCGGCAGATGTTGAACAGATCTTTCACGCCAGCCGGATCAGCTCGCGCTGCACGCCGCTGGTGACGACAGGCCCCTGGGCCGGATCAACGAAGATGTTGATCTCGCTGCGGACCCCGATCCGCTCGCTCATGAGATAGCACCCGGGTTCAATGGTAAAGCCCGTGCCCGGCAGCATGACTCGCGTATCGTGCGTCTCGAGATTGTCCAGGTTCATGCCCACACCGTGCACCAGCTGCCCGGGTGAGAGCGAGTGCCCGGTGCGGTGCTTGATGCCCGCCGAGAGCCCGCGACCCTCGATGAGATGCCGCGCCGCATCATCGAGTTCAAAGCCTCGCACCGTCCGCCCGGCGGCCCAGCCGTCCTGGGCGGCCTTCAGCGATGCATCCCGGGCGTCACGCACGGCGTTGTAGACGAAAAGCTGCCGGTCCGTCGGCACACCGGCGATCGCCATCCAGGTGATATCGCTGAAGATGTGCTCCTCACCGGGCAGCCTCGCCCACAGGTCTATCAGCACCAGATCACCCTTGCGGATCACCGTCCGCCGGGCAGCCGTCGGCTCAAAGTGGGGGTCCGCCGCGTGCTCATTGCACGCCACCACCGGGCAATCCCTGCTCTCAAGCCCCTGCTCGGCAAACCGCCGAAGGATGAACTCGGCAACCTCATGCTCGCACAGTTCCCGGCCGGCAGCCAGTGCATCGCGCATCAGGGCCATCGCCTGATCCTTCGTCGCGTTGACCAGTTCACTGGCCCGCACATGGCCACTGATCGCCTCGGCCGACCACACCGCGAGTGCCTCTTGCATCAAGTCGGCGGAACTGACCACTTCCGCCCCTGCGGCACGCATGAACTCCACGGTCCCCGCATCGGCGTTTGAGATCACCGGCAGCGCACAGCCCGGCGAGTAGTCCATCGCCAGCCGCGGGCACCGGGCCACAACTTCGCGCAGCAGTGTCTGCCACTGGTTCCAACTCACGTACACGCGGATGTCCAGATTCGGATACTTCGACGGGGGGAACTGTCCCTCATCGATCGCGCTGACCAGCAGCATCGGCTTGCCTGATGCAGGAATCGCCAGGCCCACGCGGCGAGTGGTCCAGCGCTTCTCACCGGCGGCCGGCGGCAACAACCGAGGCAGTGTCAGCGAGGATCCGCGAAAATCAGTGACGAGATACCCGGTGAGATGATGGGCGGCCAGAAGAGATTGGAGTTTTGAAAGCATGGCTCGTCAGGTGAAAAGGACGATCAGCCGTCAGTTCCCGGCAACCGTGCGGCAGGAAGAGGAGTTCAACATTCAGGGCCGACCCGGCAGGTTCCGAGCCGCCATCCGCTCACGGACCAGCGTGGCCATCTGCTCAACGATCACCAGCGGATCGTCGCTGTTGTTGGCCAGCCGCACCGCATCGTGGGGCTCGCGCAAGCCGCCGAGCTCACTGCGGTCGCTGCGATCTCGCAGGTCAAGCTCGTTCTTGATCTCAGCAATCGGTGTGTCTGCGAGATCCTTGACCTGCCGCTTGCGGCGTTCGGCCCGCAGTGTCAGATCCGCATCCAGGAAGAACTTCACCGGTGCATCGGGGAACACGGCCGTGCCCTGGTCTCGTCCCTCGGTGACCAGCCAGGGCCGCTGCTTGCCGATGAGCTGCTGCAGCCGGACCAGATGGTCACGCAGCTCAGGGATCAGGGCAACTTCACGCACCCGTGCCGTCACCGGCTTCGTGCGGATCAGCCCCTCCACCGGATTGCCGAAGACGCAGATCTCCGGTGTTGGCAGCGACCAGTCAAAGTGCAGCGCCGCCCGCTGGACCACCGCCAGCAGCGGGTGCGGAGGCGGTCCTGATTGGTTGATCTGAATGCCATGGGCGATCGAGAGCAATGCGCACGCGCGGTACATTGCCCCGGTATCAAGGAAGTCAAAGTTCAGCCGGTTGGCAAGCAGCTTGGCCACCGTGGACTTGCCTGTGCCGGCGGTGCCGTCAATGGTCACAATCACGCCCGTCGGGCGTTCGTCGCTGGGTGTACCGCCGGCTTTGATGACGTCCTCCACGCTCAAGGCAAGTGGCTCCTGGTTTCGGCTGGCCAATGCGGCAGTTTTGCTCACGGGGTGACTCCTTGCGGCGGTCCCTTGGCGAGAGGGTAACCACCCGGTGGCATGGTAACCACCGGGTGGATCAGGGCAAGCCTGGCTCCGTCACTCCGGTTGTTGGTTGGCTATCTGGGGGCAGTCCGCCTTGGCGTCAATCCTCTTCGGGTTCCGGCTCGGCATCCACCGGGTCCCCGTCGCCGCCGAGCAGCGACATGAGCGGATCGTCGGCTTCCTCGGGCTGGTCCAGCCCAAGCTGCCGCTTGAGTTCATCCCGGGCAGCGGCGATGGCCTCAATCGGGTCGGACTTGCCGCGGTAATCCAGCGCGATCGACTGGTCGTACCCGACCGCCGAGAGCACCTTAAACAGGTCCGTCAGGGAGCCGACCGGTTCGCTGGCGGCCTTCTTCTTGCTAGGCGGTGCACCCGCGACGGCGGGTTCGCCACCGGCCGGGCCAAGGGCGTTGGCACCAAGCGGGGCAGTCGGGTCACTGGTTTTCCGCTTTGGCGCCTTTTTGTGCTTGGGCGGTTCGGTTGATGGTGCCGCCTCGGCCTTGGGGGTGGCCTTGCGGATCGGCCGGCTTTCGCCGGTCAGCGTGTCTGCCGGAACCACAATTGCCGAGGCGTAAGGGGCCAGCCGGCGCAGATACACCTGCGGGTCATCGCTTGCCAGAGCAGCCCCGATATCGGGGAGGGTTCCCACGCGGAACCCGCCGATTTTCTTGAGCAGATCGGTGATCTTTTCCGGCGAGCTCGTGGCATCCAGACCTGGGGCGATGCACAAGTTGAGTTCGAGTTTCTCCGCCCGCCTGGACACCGGCTTGAGGTTCAGTGCGGCCTCGGCGATGTCCTCATCGTTCTTGCATGAAACAGAGATGGAAAACGCCGCACATTGCAGCCAGTTGGCGGCCTGGGCAATCCGGAAGCAACGCTCCTGAGCGACGGTGACGATCTCCGGGTCATCGCTGGCCAGCGGCAGCGGGTCGATCTCGGCAAGCACCAGCACCGGGCAGTGGGCCTTATCGGCCGCCTCGTGCACCCGCCCCAGCATCGTCCGGTCATAGCCCTTGAGCAGGTCGGTGGTCATTACCAGGCCCGAAAGGCCCAGTTCGTCGCGTGCCAGCCGCGGCACATCGGTAATGGCCAGACCGCGGCTCCCGGGCGGGGCGATGCGGGACTTGAGCGCCTTAACCCACAAAGTGAGCAGCATAGTTCGTCTTGAACTCCACCGGCACCGCGGCCAAAGTCAGCCGCGGACGAGGCCCAGACAGAGGTCGCCGGAACGCCCGACTTTCTCGCGAGAGCCGTCTAACATAGGCCAACACCGGCGGCGGTATCGACCGGCCGGGGCACCAGACTGCAATGTAGCATTAGAACACCGAACCGAGTTTGAAGGATCTCCGATGGCCACACCGACCGACTGCAAGTACTCGACCTCTCACGAGTGGCACCGCCTCTCAGGGGATGTGCTGACCCTGGGCCTGACCCGGTACGCGGTCGATGCGCTCACCGATGTGACGTATGCCACGGTCAAGCCGGTCGGCACGGTCATCGCCGCCGGAAAGTCACTCGGCGAGGTCGAGAGTGTGAAGACCACGAGCGATGTCTACTCGGCCGTGGCCGGAACCATCGTCGAGGTCAATCAGGCGGTCGTCTCCGACCCCTCCAAGCTCAACGCCGATCCGTACAGCAACTGGCTGGTGAAACTCAAAGTCACGGACACCTCCGGGATGGAAAAGCTGCTGTCGGCCGCCGACTATGACAAGCAGTTCCCATCCGGGCACTGATCCGTCCTTTACCGGTTCCGGGCGGGCTGCCCTGACTGCATCTGGCAGCGGGGATGGACCGAACGGTCTGTCTGCAACGCTGCGGAATCGAATCCGAAGTTGCGTGCGTCCGTCCCTCGCGGCACACCGTGCCGTGCAGTCAGTTGTTTGATAGGTCGGGCGGACTTCGTCTGTCAACGCTCGTGAATGTCGCTTCATGATCACCTGCTCGCAAGTCCGCAAGTCGTACCGCCAGGGCGGAGAGAGCGTTGAGGCCCTGCGCGGCGTCGACCTGCGGATCGACCTGCCGGGGTTTTACGGCATCATGGGTGCTTCGGGCTCAGGCAAGAGCACGCTGCTGCACCTTCTGGCGGGGCTCGACCAGCCCGACAGCGGAGAACTGACGGTTGCCGGCACCCGCCTTCTTTCCCTCAGTGAGCGGGACCTGACGCTGTTCCGCCGCACCAAGGTCGGCATCATCTTCCAGCAGTTCAATCTGATCCCCACGCTCACCGCCAGCGAGAACGTGGAACTGCCCGGTGTTCTGGCCGGTGAAGACCCAGCCAAGTTGCGGAAGCGTTCCACCGAACTGCTGGACATCCTCGGCGTCGGCCACCGGCTGACGCACCGCCCGGATTCACTTTCCGGTGGCGAGCAGCAGCGTGTGGCGATCGCCCGGGCCCTGCTGTTCCGGCCAGGTGTCATCCTCGCCGATGAGCCGACCGGCAATCTCGACTCGGCCAGCAGCCGCAAGCTGTGGGCCCTGCTCAGGGATGTCGCTGCCGAGCAGCAGGTGACCATCGTTATGGTGACGCACGAGCCGGCAGCGGCGGCGCACTGTTCTCGCGTTTTCATCCTCAAGGATGGCACCATCGGCGGCAGCTTTGAAACGGAGGGCCTCGATGCGAGCGGCGTGGCAACTCGCTATCAGCAACTTGTTGCGTAGGAAACTCCGCAGCGGCCTGCTGGTCGCTTCGGTGATGCTCTGCGCCATGCTGATCTGCGCTGTCGCGTGCGCGATGGCTTCGCTGACCAAGGGCCTCGACGAACGCATCAAGGCCACGGTGGGCGGGGCTGATGTCAAGCTCAAGCATGTCGGTGGCGCATCCTTTGATGCCGGCCTGCTGGCCAAGGTGGAAGCCTGGCCCGAGGTGACCCTGGCCGTACCCCGCGCCCAGGAGACAATCCCGCTGCACAACCCGGCCAAGGGGCTTCGCGAGACCGTCATCGGCGTCGGTGTTATCGCCGAGCGCGAAGCCCGCGTCCGCGAACTTGTGCTGGAGACGGACACGGGCAAGTCCGGCGGCAAGCCGCTGGGGCGTTTCCCCGTGGCCATGGGTGAGGTTCTGCTCGACACCGTCACCGCCCGCAAGTTGCAGGCGGCCGTTGGGGATCGCATCGAGGCGGAGTTGTTCATCGGGCCGCTTCCGCTCACCGTCGTCGGGATTGTGCGTCAACCGCCGCTGGGGGCCATCTTTGAGCGGATGGAGAGTTTCACCACTGTTGAGCAGCTCTCGGCCCTGGCTGATAAGCCCGGACGCATCAGCGAGATTGATGTCATCCTGCGCGAAGGGGCCGACCCGTCGTCGTTCACCGCCCGGCACAAGACGGAGCTTGAGAAGGGCCTGACGCTGCAGGCGACGGCCAAGATCACCAGCGGCCTGGATAAGAACCTCCAGAGCCAGCAGATCGGCTTCGTCCTCGCCAGCGTTCTGGCCTTCGTCGCTTCGGCGTTCATCATCACCACCGGCCTGACCACCGCCGTTGCCGAGCGTGCTCGCGAGCTGGCGGTGATCCGTTGCCTAGGAGGCTTCCGCTGGCAGCTCGCGGCCTCTCAGCTCTACGTCGGCGGCATCATCGGCGGCACCGGCGGACTCATCGGCACCCCGCTGGGGCTGATCGCCTCGTTCATTCTCATCAACCTATTCCCTGAACAACTGCCCGGCGGCTTTGCCTTCTCATGGCTCGGTGTGATTCTGGCCATCGTGGGCTCGGTGCTTTCCGGCCTGCTCGGGGCATTGTTCCCCGCGGTGATGGCCACCCGTGTGAGCCCGCTGGAGGGGCTCAGCGTCCGCTCCCGCAAGGCCCGGCCGTGGCAGGTGCTGGCTGTTCTTGGTGCGGCCGTTGTGTGCCTTGGTACCGCCGGGTCGATCATCGGCTTGGTCAAGAACGGTGACTTGTTGTTCTGGCTGTACATTTTCCTGGGGGTGCCTTGCCTGCTGGCGGGGTGGTTCCTGCTGGCCGTGCCGACACTCGCCATTATCAACGCCGTGGTTTCACCGCTGCTTGGCCGCCTGCTGGGCCTCCCGAGCGGGCTGCTGCAACGGTCGATTTCGCTGACGCCCTTCCGCCATGGCTTTACCGCCGGGGCGATGATGCTGGGTCTGGCCATGATGGTCAGCATCTGGACCAACGGCGGATCGATTCTCAAAGACTGGCTGCTCGCCCTGCAGATTCCCGATGGCTTCGTGCAGGGCCTGAACATGAACGAGAACACCCGCCGGCGGGTCGCCGAAGTGCCCGGCGTAGCCAGCACCTGTGCAATCACGCTGCAGGCAGTCGAGACCGACGCGTTTGGGGTCAAGGGACTCTCGACGTACAAGACGAGCTTTGTCGCCTTTGAGCCGACAACCTTCTTTGGCATGACCAAGGTTTCCTGGGTTGAGCCCGCCGATGAAGCGGCCCAGGCGGAGGCGATCGAGAAGTTAAAGAAGGGCTCAGCCGTCATCGTGGCCCGCGAGTTCCAGGTGGCTCGCGGTCTCGGCGTCGGCAACAACATCACCCTGCGGCATGAGGGCAAGAGCCACACCTTTGAAATCGTCGGCGTGGTGACCAGCCCGGGACTGGACATCGTCAGCAAGTTCTACGACGTCGGCGAGGGGTACGTGGATCAGGCCCTATCCTCGGTCTTCGGCTCCCGGGACGACCTGATCGCCCGGTTCGGAAACGAGGCGATCAACCTCATCCAGATCGCCCTGAAGCCCGGTGTTGACGGCAACGCGGTGATGAACGAGATCAAGCAGATCCGCGGCGGCGGCGTGCTCTCCGCCGGGTCGGCCGTTGAGATCAAGACTCGGATCACGGAGTTCATTTCCGGAGCCCTTCTGGTCGCGTCGGTCGTCGCGGTCGGGGCCATGGTGGTGGCGTGCTTTGCTGTGGCCAATCTCATCGTTGCCGCTGTCCAGACGCGTCGGTATGAGTTCGGGGTCCTGCGAGCGATCGGTGCGTTCCGGGGACTGCTGGCCCGGCTGATTCTGGGGGAGGCGCTGATTATCGGACTTGGCGCCTGCCTGCTTGGCTGCGGCATGGGCATGCAGGCGGCATGGGGTGGGCAACGGATGTATGAGGTGGTCATTGGCTTGGTCCTCGCCCTCCGCCCGCCGCTGGAAGCGATGGCTGTGGGCTGCGGCGCGGTGCTGCTGATCACGCTGGGGGCGGCGATGCCGTCGGCGCTGTCGCTGCTCAAGCGGCAGCCCCGGGAGCTACTCGGTGCCATGAAGGGGTAAGCGGGCGGGCCAGCTGGGACACGAAGCTCGTTTCTGCCGGACGCGGGTTGGTGCCACATGGGGGATTCTGGAGGATGGAGCAGGCGTTCGCCCCGGAATAACTGGAGTAAACGGAATAAACGGAACTTCGGCCCCCCGGGAGTTGATGAAAACATGGCTTTCTGGTGCGACGATACCTCCGCACTACCGATACCCGAACCTCACTCCGCCATTTTTCCTGGCTGTCAAGAGGTTCTCCCATGATGCAGATCCCCACGACCATCGATTTTCGTTCGCTTTCTCGTTCCCTGTCCATCGTCGCGCTGGCGGCGGTTGCCGGCACTGCTTCGCCGGCCTTTGGTGATGATCCGGTCGTCGCCGGTGCAGGCGGCATTACTGAAATTGAAGAGGCGATTCTGGGTCCTGGCCGCAAGCCAGCCACTCCGGACAAGAAGCCGGGTGATGCCGCTGCGGGGAAGGAAGAGCAGTCGCCGTTCCACCTGGGCTTCAGCGTGGACTGGTCGACGCACTATCTCAGCCGCGGTATCGTGACTGAGACTGGCGGCTTCATCCTGCAGCCGGCGGCGACTTTCAGTTACGACATCATCAGCAACGATGACATCATGCTCTCGGCGAACTTCGGCACGTGGAACAGCTTCCACGACAAGAAGACGCTGTCGAAAGTCGGTGATGGCTTCCGCGGATCGTGGTACGAGGCGGACTATACGGGCGGCCTCTCGGCCGTTCTAGGTGACTTCACCGTGGGCCTGACCTACGGCTGGTACAACTACCCGAACAACGGCGCGACGCAGACTGAGGAAGTCATCGTCGCCGCGACGTACGACGACTCCGCGGTGATGGGTGCTTTCTCGCTGAAGCCGACGGCTCTGGTGTTCATCGAGACTGCCGACGGCTTTACCGATGGCATCGGCCGCGGTGTGGGTCTGCAGGTCGGCATCACGCCGGGCATTGATCTGCCGATCAGCGAGAACTTCAAGCCGCGTCTGGACCTTCCGATCAACGCCGGCTTCTCCCTGCACGACTACTACCAGGACGTGGCGACGGGCGATGACGATGTCTTCGGCTACTTCAGCGTGGGCCCGAAGCTGGCGATTCCCCTGCCGTTTGGCGAGGGTGCCGGCGACTGGAAGCTGAACATGGCCGCGACGTTCTGGTTCTTGGGCGACAACGCCTCGAAGACCAACAACGACGACAAGACTGAGGTTCAGTTCACCGTCGGCGTGTCGGTCAGCTTCTGACCGCCCGCCGCCCGGCCGCCGGCGGCTGGATCTGCCTGCTGATAGACCATCGAACCCGCGACGAACACGGCATCGACCCCAGGCTCACCGAGCTCAAAGGCGATAGCGCGTTCGTCGCGGTGTCGCATGAGGACCAGATCAGCCCGTTTGCCCGGGACGATGCTTCCGCGGTCGGCCAGGTCGAGTACGGCGGCGGCATTGTGGGTGGTGGCGGCGATGGCCTCGGCGTGCGACAACTGCAGGTGGCGGACAGCCATGGCGATGGTCAGCGGGATGCTGGGGCTTGGGCCTGAGCCGGGGTTGAAGTTGCTGGCGACGGCGACCGCACCGCCAGCGGCGATGAGCTGGCGGGGCTTGCCCTGCGGGGTGGACAGGTGCAGGGGGGACATGGGCAGGTAGACGCCGATTGTGGACGACTCGCCGAGTGCGGCGATGTCTTCCTTGGTCGTCACTTCCAGATGGTCAACGGTGCGAGTGCCGAGGCGGATCGCCGCGGCAACCATGCCCAGGGAGTTGAACTGATCGGCGTGAACGCGGATGGGGTAGCCCATGTCTTTGGCGCGGGAGAGCAGGAGGATGCACTGGTCCAGGGACCAGGCGGACTGCTCGCAGAAGGCATCGACGGCCAGGCCGGAGCCGGGCAGGAACTCTTGAGCGATGGCGGGGAGTGTCTGGCGGACGGTGACGCCGACGAAGCCGGGCTGCTGCTCATCTATGGCGTGACCCAGGAGAGCGGTGGAGCGGACGGTCCCGGGCCACCGGGCGGCGGCGCGGGCGATGGCGCGGAGCATCTTGAGCTCATCGGCGGTTGACAAGCCGTAGCCGCTTTTGACCTCGACCGTGGTTGTGCCGCAGCGGAGCATGACATTCAGCCGCTGGAGCAGAAGTTCCGCGAGCTGTTCTTCGGTGGCCTCGCGAACCGCGCGAACGGTGGACATGATGCCGCCGCCGCGTTTGAGGATCTCGAGATAGGGCACACCTCGACGTTTCATGTCCCACTCGTCGTAACGATCACCGGCCCAGCAGGCATGGGTGTGGCAGTCGACGAACCCGGGGAGCAGCACGCGGCCGTCGGCATCGATGATGTTCGTGCCCGTGGGGACGGGAGGTCGGCGCTTGCCGGGGGCGGCGACGGGGAGGACCTTCTTGATCAGCCCCGATTCGATGGTGACATCGGCCAGCGGCGTGATCTCAAGCTCAGCCATTGCGCTGCCGCGGAGCGGGCCGGAGTGACCCTGGGGCACTTTGGGCGAGACGACGCGGGCGTTGCGGATGATCGTCAGGGACATGGGGGCGGCGGAGGAGGGCGGTTGGACGGGTGCGCGGAAGAGAACGTAGCACGGTGGTGGTCGTGCGGCGGTCGGAGTAGATCTAGCGACACGGTCGCGTGTTTCGGTTGTATGCGGTCGATCCTCCGATCGCGGTGCGGATAGTCCGGGGGCCCGAAAGCACGATCAACCGTCGGAAGGGGGATACCACGTGGAGATCTCCCGATGAGTGTGGATGTCCGCTGACGACGGACTTGCCGGGCTCTTGAGATCAATTCGCATCCATTCCGCCGCACCAGCGATCAGGTGTGATGTGTGGTAATAGACGCGGAACAGTTCAACCAGCAGGTCTGGCTGCTCGAGGGTCTTCGAGAGCATGTAGTGTCGGTCGGTCGAGCCGTCCTGCCACTCGACGATGACCTCGGGACGTGCACCCTGGGTGCGGGCGGTCTGGCAGTAGTGAAGGTCGTCGCCAGCCCGAGCAAGAATAACGAAACCGGAATCGCTCTGGCACAGGCGGCGGAGGGTGGATTCGACCTCCGGCCAGCTCACGCCTTTAGTCGTTCCGGTGGCAGGTGTCGTGCTCAGGTCGTCCCAGTCGAGGATGAACGTCTCGGGACCGTTGCTCATGGGATGGCTCCGCTGGTGGTCATGGGTGAGAAGCGTAGAGCATTTCTGGCTGGGCGGGACATGCCGGCACCTGGCTGGAATAGGCGGAGTTTCGAAGCGGTCGGGGGCTTCTCTTGGGCCGCCGCCGGGTCAATGATGAATGCTCGATGAACCTGCTCGATGTCATGTACGGAATCGGGGCGGTGGCGCTGTCACCGATCTGGGCACGAAAGGCCCGGGGCGGGTGGAAGCAGCGGCTCGGTCACGCGCCGGTGATGGCGGCAGCGAGAATGGGCGTGCCTCGGATTCTGCTGCACGCGGTCTCGGTGGGTGAGGTGAGCGCGGTGCGGGGACTGGCGACGGAACTTGCGGCGGGGGGGGCGGAGGTCATTTTGGCCACGACGACAGACACGGGGCTGGCGCGAGCAAAGGCCCTGTTTGAGGCGCCCGGTTCGCCGGTGGCGGCCGTGGTTCGGTATCCGCTGGACTTCTCACGCTCGGTGGGGCGGTTTCTGGATGCGGTCAAGCCGGATGTGGTGGTCCTGGTGGAACTGGAAGTGTGGCCCAACTTTGTAGCCGCGTGCAAGCGGCGGAAGATCGCGATCGGCGTGGTCAACGGGCGGCTCAGCGAACGGAGTTTCAAGGGGTATCGCAAGATCCGAGGGGTGATCGGGCGGTCGTTTGTCGCGCTGGACTTTGCGCTGGTGCAGGATGAGCCGTACGCCCAGCGGTTCCGCTACATGGGCGTGGCGTTGGAGCGTTGCCGCGTGACAGGCACGATGAAGTGGGACACGGTGGATCCGTCGCGTGCGGGGGTAGTGGGGCCAGAGGCGGAAGCGATCGCGGCCTCGCTGGGACTGGACCGGGCGCGGCCGGTGGTGGTCGCGGGAAGCACGGCAGAGGGCGAGGAGGCGCTGGTGCACGGGGCACTGGAGGAGGCGGTGCGTCGCGTTCCGGCACTGGCAGGGGTGCAACTGATCTGTGCGCCGCGGAAGCCCGAGCGGTTTGATGCCGCGGCGGCTGCGTTGCCGGGGTGTGTGCGACGAAGCGTGCGGAAACAGGCAGCAGGAGGCGGGCAGGTGGGGGCGGGCGGGGCTGCATCGGCAACGGGGCGTTACCTGCTCGACACCCTTGGGGAGCTTGGGGCATGTTACCAACTGGCGGATGTGGTGGTCATCGGGCGGACCATTGTGCCGCTAGGGGGCTCAGACCCGATGGAGCCAGCGGGGCTGGGCAAGCCGCTCGTCTGCGGACGGCACATGCACAACTTCAGCACGGTGGCCGATGCGCTGGAGGCGGGCGGGGGCCTGCGGCGGCTGGGCGAGGCGGACCTGGCGGGGTGTTTTGCCGAGTTGCTGGCGAGCTCGGAGACCAGGGCGGCGATGAGCCGGGCGAACCTGAAGTGTGTCGCGGAGCACCGTGGGTCGACGCGGCGTAACGCGGAACTGATTCTGTCGGTAGCGGGTGACAGGGGATGACAAGAGGAGCCGGGAACTGCTGAGAGTTTGCAACCCGGCTGGCTGTTGGGTGTTATCGTTGCGACCTCGTCTGGATTCCCTGCCGCGACCCGTACTCTCGGCACCCGCGGACTGTTGAAGATCGCGAACAGATCCCTGCTGGATTGAAAAACCTATGCGAAACCGCATCACTGTCGTTCTGGCCCTTTCCGGTCTGTGCCTCTCGGCCTGCTCGAGTGCTTCGATCTCCGGTGCAGCGCCCGTAGCCGCGCTGCTGGCAGCAGCCCCGGCGGTTGTTCCTTCGGGGTCGGTGGCGGTGGACTTTGCGACGCAGCCGGGGCTCTCGCCCGATGGCAAGACGCTGGTTTTTGCCTGGGCGGGTGACCTGTGGTGCACGCCTGTGGGCGGGGGCGCGGCATTGCGGCTGACGAGCCATCCCGGTGAGGATCGGCGGCCGATGTTCTCGCCCAACGGGACGAAGCTGGCGTTCGAGAGCGACCGCGATGGCGGGCGGAACCTGTTTGTGGCGGAGGTCAGCGCGGTAGGCGACGGGCGGATCCAACTTGGCCGGGTTGAGCGGGTGACGTATGTGGACCGGCCACTGTCACTGTCGGGCTGGACGACCGATGGCAAAGAACAGCTGTTCTCGGCCAATCTGGACGCGACGGCGTATCGCGGGACGCGGATGTACCGTGTGGCGGTGGGGCCGGCCCAGTCGGGCAAGCAGGCTCCGATTGTGAGGATCAGCGAAGCCTTTGGCGGGCTGCCGCGGATGGCGGCGGACGGGAACTCGATCCTGTTCCACCGTCGGGTGATGGAGTTCAACAGGCCGAAGTACGAGGGCTCGGGCGCGAGCGACCTGTGGAAGATGGATGTCAAGTCGGGAAGCTTCACCAAGGTCACCGGCAGCGGGAAGTCCGACGGCGACGCCTACGGACTGCCGGACGGGCGTGTGGTGTTCACCTCCAGCCGCTCGGGCACGCACAACCTGTGGGTGCTGCCGGCTGGTGCGAGCGATGATACCGCGGCGGCACAACTCACAAACTTTGATCCCAAGACAAGCGACCCCAAGGGGCTGACGATCGCGCACGGCGTTCGCGATCTGACGATTTCGGCTGATGGGAAGACCGCAGCCTTCACGGTGTGGGACACGCTCTACACGCTGGATCTGGCGACGGCGGGGGCTGCGCCCAAGGCACTGGCGGCCACAGCAACGCTGGATGAGCCGCTGCAGCGGACTGTGCGGCGGGACATTTCCAAGGAAATCTCCGAGCAGGCGATCTCGCCGGACGGCAAGACGCTTGCGGTGGTGGCGCGGGGTGAGATCTACGTGCGTGGCACCGATGAAGGGCTGCCGACGCGGCGGGTGACGAACTCCGCGGCGCGGGACCGCGAGATCGTGTGGAGCCCGGACGGGCGGGTGCTGTGGTTCACCTCCGACCAGGACGGCACGTCGCAGATCTACTACGCCACGGTGACGCTGGCGCGGGACGATCTGGCGGAGAAGAAGGACGAGCCGAAGGCGGATGCCAAGCCGGAGGCGAAGGCGGACGCGAAGGGAGAGGCCAAGGACGGTGCGGAGAAGCCCGCCGACGGGGCCAAGGCGGACGGCAAGGACGAGAAGAAGGACGAGGCCAAGAAGGAGCCGAAGAAGCCCGACTACGCCAAGCGCTGGGCGGAGGCGATCCGGTTTGAGGTCAAGAAGCTGGACACCAGCAAACTAGCCCCGGGCCGTGAGGGCGGGCGGTTTGATGGCATTCTTGGTGCCGAACTGCGGCAGCCGACCCCCTCTCCGGACGGCACCAAGCTGATCTTCACTCGCGGACTGGGTGATGTGATTCTGATGGACCTGCGGAGCAAGGACTGCCGCGTGCTGATGGAAGGGTGGAACGAACCCTCAGTGCAGTGGGCCGGCGACTCGCGGCACATCGTGTTCGTTCGCGAAGATGAGGACTTCAACAACGACGTATTCCTGATGGATACACAGCCGGACCCCTCGGACAAGATGGCCGATGCGGTCAACCTCACGCGCCATCCCGACAATGACGACTCGCCGTCGCTCTCGGCGGATGGCAAGGTGCTCTATTTCCGCTCCGAACGCGGGCGTGAGGCTGACGAGACACAGGTGTTTGCGGTGTTCCTGGATAAAAAGCTCGAAGGCCTGCGGCCCTACGAGCTGGAGGAGTACTTCAAGAAGGCCGGCGATGCTGTGAAGAAGCGCAAGCCGATCGAACCCGTGCTGTTCGATGAGCCCGAGCCAAAGAAGGACGAGGCCAAGAAGGAGGAGGCTGCGGAGAAGGCAGTTGAGAAGGCCAAGGAGGAGCCGAAGGCTGCTGCGGCTGATGGCGAGAAAAAGGAGGGGGATCAGGCCGACGGGGAGAAGAAGCCCGAGCGGAAAGCCGGGCCGAAGAAGCCCGAGGTGCTGAAGTTTGATGCGGCCGATGCGTACCTGCGGATTCGGCGTATCAGCAACGTGCCGGGATCTGTCGGCGGAGTGCTGGGCACGCCGGCTGGCGACCGCGTGCTCTTCTTCACGGGCGGCGAAGGTGAGCCGCAGATCGTGTCCCTCTCGTACAAGGGTGATGACCGCAAGCCGGTGATCACCGGTGCAGCATCTGGCGTAACGCTGAACCTGACGGGCGACCGCATCAGCTACATCCGGGCGGGTGCCGTCTCGGCCAGCTCGCTGGCGGGCGGCAAGGTGGACTCGTACCCGATCGATGCGATCACGATCATCGACATCGCCGAACAGCAGAAGCAGAAGTTCCGCGAGGTGGCCCGGGTCATGGGCAACGGGTTCTATCACCCGACGATGAAGGGCTTGAACTGGAAGGGCCTGACCGACCGGTACATGTCGATCGTGGGCAAGACTCGCACGGGGGAGGAGTTTGATCGTGTCGCCAACGGCTTGATGGGTGAACTGGACGGCTCGCATACGGGTGTTCGCTCACCCGCGGGTGGCGGCAGTGGCGGCGCGATCGCCACGGGCTATCTGGGGATCGACTTTGCCGCCGATGCTCAAGGCCACAAGGTGACCCGCGTGTTGCCGCAAGGGCCGGCGGAACGCGAGACAAGCCGGCTGAAGGTCGGCGATATCGTCAACGCTGTTGAGGGCAAGTCGTGCGCAGGCGAGGACCTGCTGGCGGCCATGGCCGGCCGGGCGGGCAAAGAGACGGTGCTGGACATCATCCGTGCCGAGGGCGGCAAGCCGGCGACGATCATCATCACGCCGATTGGATCTGCCGAGGACACCGATCTGCGGTACCGCACCACGACGCTTGATCGCCGCGAGATGGTTGAGAAGCTCTCCGGTGGCAAGCTCGGTTATCTGCACATCCGCGGCATGAGCGAGCCGTATGTGCGCGACTTTGAGCGCGATCTGTTCGCGGCCGGCGATGGGAAGCTCGGCATCGTGATCGATGTCCGCGACAACGGTGGTGGCTCGACGGCGGACATTCTGCTCAGTTCGCTGACCGCCCCGCGGCACGCCTACACCGCCAACCGCGGTGTGGATCCGACGAAGGTCAAGCAGGATGCGTATCCGCGGGATCGGCGGCTGATCTACGGCTACTCCCGGCCCATCTCGCTGCTGATCAACGAGAACTCATTCTCCAATGCCGAGATCTTCGCACATGCGATCAAGACCATCGGCCGCGGCACACTCATCGGCGAGGCGACGTATGGCGGCGTGATCTCCACCGGCCAGGCAACGCTGATCGACGGTACCACCGTTCGGACGCCATTCCGCGGCTGGTACCTGCCCGACGGCAAGGACTTTGAGAACAACGGTGCCAAGCCCGACGTTCCGGTGCAGCAGCTGCCCGGCGATGAGGCGACAGGCAAGGACCCGCAGCTGGAAGCAGCTGTGAAGGAACTGCTTGGCCGGGCCGGCAAGTAAGAAGCAGTGATGTGTGTTTGATGCCGCCCCTTCTTGTGCGAACGCTCGCGCGGGAAGGGGCGGCTTCGTGGCGGACGGGCAGCGCAACAGGAAAGAGGCGAACTGACTTGGTGACGATTACGGACGTAACTCAGCTGGAAGGGCGGGAGGGCGGAATCTTCGTTCCCACCATGGGAGCATTGCACGACGGGCACGGCTCGCTGATTCGCGACGCTGCGCGGTTGCGCGATGCTGAAACGGCGGCGGGCGGGCAGCGGCGGGATGTTGTGGTCTCGATTTTCGTCAACCGCACGCAGTTCAACGATCCGGCGGATTACGCCAGATATCCAAAGACGCTGGATGCCGACTTGGCGATCTGCAAGGCGTGCGGGGCCGACGTCGTGTTTGTGCCAGAACACGAGACCGTCTACCCGCCGGGGCAGATGGTGGCGGTGCCAGCACTGCCCGCAGCCGCCAGATTGCCGCGGCTGGAGGATGCGCTGCGGCCGGGGCACTTTGAGGGTGTCTGCCAGGTGGTCAGGCGGCTGTTTGAGCTGGTACGTCCGGCCCGGGCGATCTTCGGTGAGAAGGACTGGCAGCAGCTGGTAGTGATCTCCGCCATGACGGCGGATTTGGGGCTAGGCGTTGAGATCATCCCCGGACCGACGATCCGGGAGTTTGATGGCCTGGCGATGAGCAGTCGGAACCGGTTCCTGACCGCCTCGGAGCGCGTGACGGCCAGTGCCTTGTGGCGTGCGCTCCGTGCCGCAGGAGCAGAAGCCACACCGGAGCGGGGTGAGGCGGCGATGGCCGATCTGGTGCGGGGGGCCGGGCTGGAGATTCAGTATGCTGCGGTGCGGGACGCTCAGACGCTGGGGCCGGTCGCGGCCGGGCGGCCGGCACGGGCACTGATCGCCTGCCGGTTGGGCGCGGTGCGGCTAATCGATAACGCCCCCTGGCCCACGGACTGAGCGGATATTCGTGTATCGACCGGGAGCCGGCACCCTCAGGCCGACCGCAGTACGATGGCCTTGGATGTCAACGAACGCCCCCAGCACCGCTGTTACGCTCACGCTCGCTCACTCGGCTGATGCAGATGATGTGTTTATGTGGTGGCCGATCACCGGCAAGGTGGATCCGGCGAGCCCAGAGCGGGTGCTGTCACCGGCGGTGCTCGATACGCACGGAATCCGGTTCATCAGCGTGCCGGAGGACATCTCCAAGCTGAATCAGCGGGCGGTGGCAGTGGGGGACCTGGATATTACCGCGGTGAGCTTTGCGACACTGCCCCGGATCTGGGACAGGTACGCCCCGACGGTGTGCGGCTCGAGCTTTGGAGATGACTGGGGGCCGAAACTGGTGCGGCAGGGCCAGCGGCCGGAGATCACTTTGGAGTCGATCCGGTCGGCGGCTGCCGACGGCAGGCGGTACCGGCTGGCGATTCCCGGCCGAGGCACCACGGCCTGGGCATGTCTGTGTTCGGTGCTTGGCTCGGCGGAAAGCTTCGAGATTGTCGAAACGCCGTTTGACCAGATCGTGGGAAAGGTGGCGGCGGGGATAGCGGATCTAGGTTTGCTGATCCACGAGTCGCAGTTGACGTTTCAGAACGCCGGGCTGGCTGCATTGATGGACCTGGGAGTCGAGTTCAAACGCCGGCATGGGCTGCCGCTGCCTCTGGGCTCCAACGCGGTGCGGCGGGATCTGGATTCGCGGTTTGGGGCTGGTACGCTTCAGCGCGTGGTCGATCTGCTGGATGCCTCGATCCGATTCGCGCTGGCGCACCGGGCCGAGTCACTTGAATATGCAAGAACCTTTTCACCTCTTAAGGATGATGCCACGCTGGACCGGTACATCACGCTGTACGTCAACAAGTACACGGTTGATGCGCGGCCCGATGGCGTGAAGGCGGCGCGGATCATGCTCGGTGCGGCGGCGGACTTGGGGGTGGTGCCGCGCATCGAGATGTTTGAAATGCTGGACCCCACCCGATAATGGGGTTGACCGCCGGGGGGGGGCGAGGTCCCGATAAAGGGTGAATCGCCTATTTGGGGGTTGGTCAGGACGAGCGGAGTGGAGGACGCCAGCCGCATCCGACCGAAGATGTGTACATCTCTGTCCGTCCCGGTTGCAAGCGGATGCAACCGGGCGAATGATGCTTCGAATAGATATTCGGCCGACGCTCGTCGGCCGATGACGAGCCAGTGTGTTATCGATCGACTGGCCGGTCGAGAAAGAATCGAAAAGGTCTTCCAGCTCACTGGAGGAGAATGAACATGCAACGCCGTTCCCTGACATCACTCGTGCGTCCCGGTCGAATCATCGTTCTCGCGGGCACCCTTGCGGCAGTGGGTATTGGTGCCGTGGCGTTTGCAACTCCGCGCGTGGCGACCACCCGCAATGACTTCTACTTCTACGGCACGCAGCCGCAGAACAACTCGTTCAACGGCGGAGTTCTTGAAGCGCTGCGCGAGCCGCAGTACTGCGCCGGCTGCCACCAGGACTATTCAGGCGAGCAGCCGAACAGCTACACGATCCCCTACGGCCGGTGGAAGTACTCGATGATGGCGCAGTCGATGCGGGACCCTGTGTTCCACGCTGCGTTCCAGATTGCCGAGAAAGATGCCGGCGAGTCGGGATCAGCGTGCCTGCGGTGCCACGCGCCCTCGGGCTTCATCGAGAACCGCGCGTTCCCGACGGATGGATCGGCCCTGCAGGAGCTGGACAAGAACGGCGTCTCGTGCATTGTGTGCCACCGTCAGGTGAATCCGGTCGAACAGGTCGGCAACTTCCCGCCTTCGGGCTCGGGCTCGGTGACGGGCAGCACGGACCGCGAACTGCTGGAGGCGCTGGGCGTGAACCGCCCGCCGAACTTCGCCAATGGTGGCCCGCTGGCAGCCAACGGCTTTGTGTTTGACACCAGTGATCGTCGTCGCGGGCCGTACAACCTGGGTTTCCTGCCGTTCCACGAATGGGCCGAGTCTCCGTTCCACGGCACCTCGGCGATGTGTGCCTCGTGCCACGACGTTTCGAACCCGGTGTTCATGCGGCAGCCTGACGGCACCTATTCCGCGACGCCGCTGGATGAGAAGCACCCGACGGGCAACAAATACGACATGTACCCGCTGGATCGCACGTTCTCCGAGTGGGCGTCGTCAGCGTTTGCCAACGGTGGTGTGACGCTGACTGTCGCGGATCCCAACGGCGGCCCCGGCGAGGTCGGACGTTTCTCGTTCGACGGCGTTACGGCCGATCCGATCACGGGTGGGAAGGTGATCTTCAACCAGGAAACCGTGTACTCGACGTGCCAGGATTGCCATCAGCCGTCAACCTCGGGCCAGGGCTGCGAGCTTGCTCCGCCGGTGCGTCCCGACATTCCGGTGCACAACTTCAACGCTGCCAACTCTTGGGTGCTGCGGTCGGTGTGGGACATGTTCGGTCTGGATTCGCTGATGGACAATGCCGCGGAGGTGGACAACGCGGTGGATCGGAACAAGTCGCACCTCCGCCGCGGCACCGATCTGGAGACGTCGGTCAGTGGATCGTCGCTGAACGTTCGCGTGATCAACAACGCGGGCCACAAGTTCCCTGGCGGCTTCTCAGAAGGTCGCCGCGGCTGGGTGAACGTGCGATTCCTCAATAGCGACAACCAGCTGATCGGTGAGTTCGGCTCGTACAACTTCGCGACCGCTGATCTGGATGTGAACTCGACAAAGGTGTATCAGGTCGTGCACGGTCTGGACGCGTCTATGGCGGCAATCGCCGGCCTGCCGCAGGGGCCGGGCTTCCATCTGGACATCAACAACAAGGTGTTCTCCGACAACCGCATTCCACCGCGCGGTTTCAGCAACGCGGTGTTCCAGGCGATTCAGTCGCCGCCGGTGAACTACTCGTACGCCGACGGCCAGCACTGGGATGACACGCAGTACACGGTGCCCGCTGGCGCAGCCCGGGCCGAGGTTCGCGTGTACTACCAGACGACGTCGCGTGAGTACATTGAGTTCCTGCGTGACATGGCCACGGACGTGTCCCAGTTCACGCCGCAGCCGCAGTTCGTTGATTTCGACGGCACGCTGGTCGAGCGTTGGACGCTGCCCTCGGGCTACACTCCGACCGCACCGCTGACAGCTCTGCCGGCCGGTGAGATCGTTTACGCCCAGTGGATCAAGTGGGGCAAGAGCCAGCCGGTTGAGGTGGACTATGCCCTGGTTGATCTGTCGGCCCCGACCGGCTGCAGCCTTGCGGATGTTGTTGTCGACGGCACCGTCGATGGCAATGACTTCATCGCCTTCATCAACTCGTTTGGCATCGGCGATGCCACGGTTGATCCGGCGGCGGATGTGGCTGGCGGTGGTGACAGCGGGCTGCTGCCCGATGGCACGATCGACGGCACGGACTTCATCGAGTTCATCAACGCCTTTGCCATCGGCTGCTGATTTGAACTGAATGCCAAGCACTTTCCCGAAGCCCGGCGGTACTCCCGCCGGGCTTCGGTTGTTTCTGGTCCCGGACGCTGACGGCCCGGGGGCAGGGGCTTCGGTTCGGAGGTCCAGTTGGCGGCCGGGCATGATCCGGCTACGGTTGCCGTCATGAAGAACATCAACACCGACCTGCTCCGCCGTTTGTGTCTTACCCCGGGCGTCCCCGGCCGCGAGGAACGGGTTCGTGAACTGCTGGCTGCGGAGGTGTCTCAGTACTTTGACGAGATCACCACGGATGCGTTGGGGAACCTCATCTGCCGCCGCGGGCCGCGGGGTGCGGGCGGCAAGCCGGCGACGGCCAAGGCTGGCAAGCCGGGCAAGCGGCCGACGCGCGTGTCGATCCTCTGCCACATGGACCAGATCGGTTTCTACGTCCGGGCTGTCGAGAAGTCCGGGTTCCTGCGCGTGGTCAACGCCGGCGGGTTTGACACCCGGAACCTGTTCTCCCGGCGGATGACGCTGGTGACTGATTCCGGCGACCTGCCCTGCATCATGAACCCGGGCGGCCGTCCGGTGCACATCGCCAGCGATGAGGATCGCAAGAAGATCCCCGACATCAAGGAACTGGTGATCGACACCGGCCTGCCGGCGGCAGAGGTGAGCAAGCGGGTCAAGCTGGGCGACTACGCCGTGTACGCCGATCCCTTCGTGCTCGTCGGCACCAAGGCGGTCTGCCAGAGCATGGACAACCGCGTCGCTTGCTGGCTGGGCGTGGAGTCGATCAAGAAACTCCACGAGTCCAAGGCGGCGCACGCCTGCGAGATTTACGTGGTGTTCACCACCCAGGAGGAAGTCGGCCTTCGCGGCGCCAAGACAGGCAGCCACATTGTTGAGGCGGACATTTCGCTGGGTATTGACGTGACCTTGTCGTGCGATGTTCCCGGTGTCCCCGAGGATGAGAAGGTGACCGAGCAGGGCAAGGGCTTCGGCCTGCACCTGATGGACTCAAGCTTCATCGCCGATCACACCTTGGTCAAGGAGATCGAGACCGTCGCCAAGAAGAATCGGATCGCCTATCAGCGGACGATCCTGCTCCGCGGCGGGCAGGATGGTGCGGCCGGTCAGCAGACGGGCAAGGGTGCCCGGGCAGTCGGCATCGTGGTCGGAACCCGATACATTCACACCTCGTGCGAGATGATTGATCTGGCTGATCTGGGGTCGGCCCGGGACGTGATTGCCGCCTATCTGCCGACCGTCTCTTGAGCGGAGCCGGATGGGCCGGTCCAATCGCCGGTTGTTATGGTGGATCGACCAGATTTCGCTCCCCCCCCGGGGATGAACCCCCGGGGGGTATGTGGCATACTACTATCACGACGATGCTCTTGGCTCGATCCATCATCCCGCTGCTTGCCGCCGTTCTCGGCGTCTTGCTCACGCAGGGTGTTTGGGCGTGGGAGGTGGCCGTCTGCCAAGCCAACACGGCCAGTATTGCGGCGGGGGCGATATCGTGCGACTCTGGGGCTGACTCGGACGAGGAGACGGATGAGGCCGTGGGCTGCGGATGTGACCCGACCGGTCGCACCTGCTGCTGTGCGGTATCGCCGTCTCGGCCTGCACCCCAGCGCGTTCCGGCACCGCCGCTTCCGACTGGCAGCGAGCGACTTGAACTGACAGTCTTTGCCTTTCCGCCGGTCGCCGGGCTTCTTCCAGAGCCACCGACCATCCTGACCACAGCCCCGTCGGCTCACTTGCTGTCAGTCGGCGCGGGGGCATCGACGAGGTTGGAAGTTCTTTGCCGGCGGCAGACGTAGCGGACCCCCCCGAGACGGCAGCACTGCGCGCCCGGTGAGTTGGGAGCAAGCCTCCTTCTCAGGCGCAAACCTGATTCTCCGTATACGCCGCGCACTGTTCTCGCAGATCCCTTCTGGGCTCTCGCTGGCCTCTCCACGGCTGTGTCCCCACATCACATGAACGTCAGCACCGGCCGTCGCATCCGGCGGACTGGGCCGCTCGCCCTCCTGGCAAGTCCTGGCTTGTGCCGATCCAGCTTCTCGGCTGGAAGCCAAGTCGATTCGTGGCCGATGTGTGCAGCAAGCCGGTCTGACTTCGTCTTGTTCTACCTCACTTGTTTCACCGCTCATTTCGATGGAGCACGCTTATGAATCTCAACTCACTTGTTCGCACCTTGCTCATCGTCCCCGTCTGCATCATGCTTTCTGGCTGCCAGCCCGCGGGCACCGGCGGTGCCCCGGCCGCCACCTTTTCTGAGACGCCGATCGCCTCGGACCACGCCGTGGTGATGGCCACCGGCCTGTCGTGCCCGTTGTGTGCGAACAACATCAACTCAACCCTCAAGAAGGTTCCGGGTGTCACCACCGTGAACATCGATCTGGAGAAAGGCGCGATCCACATCGGCCTGACCGGGGGTGTCCGGCCGAGCAAGGCCCGGTTGGCACGGGCCGTTACCGATGCCGGCTTTACCGTCGTGTCGGTGAACTGATTCGCAATGCAAAATCGACACAAGGAGCAACACTTGCACTACTCCACGGCTCAATCCCTCTTGTTTACTTTCCTGGTCTCGGCGGCGGCCATCACCGCCCGGGCACAGGAGGCGACTTCGACCCCGTCAACCACCCAGCCCGCGGTCGGGCACTTTGCGTTCCGAGAGACCTTACGGTACACCCGGCAGGGCACGGATCCAATGAACAGCGACCGCCACGGCGAAATGCTCATCAGCCAGTCCACGCTGCAGTACGGTGTGCTCAGCAATCTGTCGGTAACACTCGATGTGCCGACGGTGCTGCTGGACAGCAGGACGACACTGGGCGGACGACGTGACACCGACTCCGGTGTGGCTGATCTCTCGCTGTACGCCAAATGGCGGGTGTGGCAGCTTGACAGCTCGCCGCTGAACACGACGCGTCTGTCGCTGCTTGGCGGGGCGGAACTGCCGAGCGGAGACGGGACGTACTCCTCGGAGTCTGTTGACCCCTTCGCCGGGATCGTGCTGATGACGATTCAGGATCGATGGGGGTTCACGCAGGCACTGCGATACAAGTTCAATACCGCCGGCGAGGGGCACGGTACCCGACTGGCGGGAGACACGGCCGCTGATGCGCTGCGGCACGACACCGCGGTGCTGTACCGGGTTGACCCGGCGAGGTACTCGGCAACGACTGAGGCGGCAAGTTACTTCATGCTTGAGTTGAACGGGCTCTACGAGACTTCCGGCGACTATGAACTGCATGTGTCGCCGGGGTTCCTCTACGAAGCCAGAACCTTCGCCGCGGAGATCTCTGTTCTGCTGCCCGCGTACGAACACGTGCGGCATCGCGCGGCCACATCAATCGGCGTTTCGGTCGGGATCCGGTTTCTGTTCTGACTGTCTGCCTGGCCGGCTGCGGACAAGACAAAGTCACTTCCGAACCGGAACGGCGGGCCTGACCAGCCCGCCGTTTCCACTGGCATCAACGGCTCGCACGCCGAAGAAATAGTTGTCCTTGTTCATCTCTAGGCGGATCTCGCGGGTATCGCCCGCCTGCCGCAGACCGGTCCACTCATTTGAAGTTGTCTCACGCCACACGACGCGGTAGCCAGACGCGTTTGGTGAATTGGAACCGGACCAGCGAAGATAAGTGTCGTGAGTAAGGTCAGCGATTACCAGTTCCACCTTCTCAGGTGGACGAGGGGCTGCTCTGTAGAAAACCACGCAACCGTGTCAGCTCTGGCGCATAGATGAGGAGCATGACCAAGCTCACGCCGGACCAGATCGCCGACGAGTCCCTCCTGCTGAAGATCGCCGTGCTTGCCATCCGCATCAGCGGCAAGTG
>CAILKP010000056.1 GCA_903834785.1 uncultured bacterium | reverse complement strand
TTTTGGCGTGAAAACGGGGATGAAAAATCTGGGATTTTGCGCGACGGCGTGTCTCTCTTGTGCGCGCGGGGCAGTTCGGTGTGGGGCGGGGTTGGTGATTCGCGCGGAAACGTTGATTTCGTTCGAGGATTCTTGGGTGGAAGTGGTGTTTGAGGGCGTTTTTGCCTGCACCACATTTGGACGGGGGGTTCGGTGGTTTAACGCGGAGGACGCGGAGGGGGAGGAGGACGCGGAGGAAGACGGAAGAAGGGGTCACGCAGAGGACCAGAGGACCGGAGAAAGGCAGAAGGAGGAAGAGGCGGACATGGATGGGCAGGATGAGGACGGGGTCGCCCGATTGGAGCCCGAAGCGGAAGCGCCCGGGGTGGTGAAACAAAGGCCCATTCCCCAAACTCCCCACTCGCACGAAGATGCTTGTGCTTTCCAAGCACAACACCCTCCGTGCCCGCGATCAATTCCACTCAAGCAACACCACTCCCCGTCCCTTCGCTTCCGCTCGGGCTCTTATCGACTGCATCACCGCCGCCGGAAGCCCCAGAGGGTGCCGAGTGTGGCGGAGGCGGCGGAGGGAACGAGGCCGGAGATGAGTTTGCCGAGGGCTTCGGCCTCGCCGCGGATGGAGGCGGCGGCGTGGCTGACGGCCGAGCCGATGGCGGACCAGTCGATGTCGGTGATGCCGAGCTTCTCGCCCAAGGCCGTGAGTGCGGCGATGCCGCCGACGATGAGGAGCGTGAGCTTGGCGACCTGGCGGGTGCCCCAGCCGATGGCAAAGCCGATGAGGAACGATGCGCCGAAGCGGAAGGTGGCGGGGGCGTGCACATCAATCGCGCGGCTGGCGGCGGCGACATCGCCGGAAGTGAGACTGGATGCGGCGCCGGAGAGGGCGGCGGCCTGGGCACCATCAGGGCGGGTCAGGGCGGCATAGATCCACAACGCCAGGCCGAGGCAGGCGATGAGTGCGGCGATGCGGGCCAGGCGGCTGGCGAACATCGCGGCGAGCATGGCGCGGGCGGCGGCAACGGGGCCGCGGCGGGTTGGTGGTGGTGGCGGCTGGTCGATTCCCGGGCGCGGCTGGGGATCGGGCCGCGAGGCGGGGGTGATGTCACCTGGGTTGGCACGCTGGGACGGGTCGTGGTCCATACGAGTGCGGGGAGGTGGCCGGCCTTGGCCAGATGGGGGGAGGGCAGCGGGGCGCTACGATGCGGCTTGACAACCGAATACGGTACGGCCACGCGGCCGCTGGTGCCCGGCTTTGGCCGGGCGACAGAGGAAAGTCCGAGCACGACAGGACGACGGTGGTGGGCAACACCCACCCGCCCGGTTTCAGGTTCACGGGTAACAGAGGGACAGTGCCACAGAGAACAACCGCCGATGGCTCCGGCAACGGAGATCAGGTAAGGGTGAAAAGGTGCGGTAAGAGCGCACCGCCCGGCTGGTGACAGCCGGGGCAAAGGCAAACCCCACCGCGTGCAAGGTCATGCAGCATTCGCGAAGGCGGAGGAAACTCCGTCATCGGCGGCCGGTCCGGCCGAAATGGATGCGGGTTGACCGCTCGAGCCCCGCCGCGAGGCGGGCGCCCAGAGAAATGGCCGCACACACCGACAGGCCCGATGCCGCCGCGAAAGCGGCGGCGACGGGAACCGGCGGAGGTGCACCAAACTCGGCTTACGGCCGTACCGAACCTGGTTTGATCGCGGGCCTGTGACGCGGGATGAACTCCCGAGCACAGGCCCGCGGCCGTTTTGTGCGTCTCGAGTCTCGAGTCGCGAGGAAAGGCAGAGAGATGAACGCAGAGAGCGCGGAGGGGGAAGGCAAGGAACGCGGAGAAGAGGAGGAAGTGGGAAGGAGTTGCGAGGGGAAGACGGAGACGAGGAACATGGATGGACAGGATGAACAGGATGTAGAGGATGAAGAGGGGATGCGGGAGACAGAGACAAGAGGGAAGAGATGAGCGTGGGAAGGCAGAGAGGCGGGGAGGCGGGAGGGCGGACTACTTGGTGGGGGCTGGAGTTGGTGCGGGGGCCGGTGAAGGCGTGGGTTGTCCGTAGCCGAACTTCCAGGTGGCTTCGGCGGTGGGGTCGAGTTTGAGGCCGAGCATTTCGGCGCGGAGGAGTTCGATGGGGAGTGTGCCGGTGCGGAGGATGGCGTCGTTGAAGGCCTTTTCGCTGAGCTTGCCGGTGCCGACGACTTCGTTGTGCAGTTCGCGGAGTTGCTTGCCGCCGGTCATGTAGCCGGCCTGGTAGAGCGGGCCGTAGCTGTCGCCGACGTAGCGGCGGACCTCGGCGGTGGCGTTGGCGCGTTCGTGGCCGACCTCGGTGACGAGGTAGTCGACCATCTGCTGCGGGGTCATCTGGCCGAGGTGGAACTTCAGCGAGACGGTGATGCGGGCGCAGCGGTGCATGCGCCAGAAGAGCATGCCCACGCGGTCGAGCGGCGGCTTGGCCCAGCCCAGGTCCCAGAGCTTCATCTCCCAGTACAGGGCCCAGCCCTCGACATAGAAGGGCGTTGAGAACGGACGGCGATAGGCGCGGTTGCGGGCGGAGTAGAAGGCCTGGAGGTGGTGGCCGGGGATGAGTTCGTGCGGGACGACGATGCGTGTGGCGTGGCGGTTGTTGCCGCGCTGGGCCATGAGTTTGTCGCCGTGCTCCTGGCTTGCGTGCGGAAAGGCCACGAGCATGGCCTGCCCGCCGTAGGCCGCGAAGGGCAGCACTCGCTGGGTGCGCGGTGAGACCATGTCGGTCCGCCAGAAGGCGCGGGAGAGTTCGGGCACGGTGACCAGCTCGCGGCTGGTGACAAAGTCGATGGCCTCGCGGCTGACATCGCGCACGTACTGGTCCTGCGTGCCGACGGGCTCGGAGCTGTTCTTGGCCCGCTCCAGCGCGGCGTGCCAGTCATCACCCAGGCCAAGCTCGCGCGAGGCGGCCTTCATCTGCTCCTGGCACCAGGCCATTTCGGCATCGCCCATGGCCAGCATCTCTTCCGGCGAGAGGGCGACGAACTCGTTGCGGAGCGCCTCGACTAAGGCCTCGCGGCCGATTGGGTCGCCGATGAGCGGGTCCTCATCCTCGCCCTTGATGCGGGCGATCTCCTCGCGCAGGCGCTTGGCCAGCCGGTCCATCGCGGCATCGGTGCGCTGGAAGGGCTGGCGGCACCAGAACTCAAACTCGGGGATGAAGCCGGCGTGGTCATCAAACCAGGTGCGCAGGGCGCGGCGAAGGCCATCGATGGCGCGGCTGGCACGCAGGGCGGTGACGGGGGAGGGCTTGAGGTTGGCACCTTCGCTCTCGGGCTTGTTGTCGCGACCGCGGTCGAGGGCGGCCTCGACGAGTTTGACCTGGCGGGTGATTTCCTCGAGGGTTCCTGCCGCGGACTTGCTGTCGGTGTTCTCCATCGCCCAGCGGGCGCGTTCGAGGCCGGCGGCAAGGTCACCAAAGGGCAGGAGCGGGGCCATCTCGGCGAGGCGCTTCATGGCCAGGCGCGTGCCGGAGAGTTCATCACGGAGCTGGTTGCGGAGCAGGAGGAAGTCGACCCGCTGGGAGGGCGTGACGGCCTGATCGGACTTGGCCATCAGGCCGGAGAGCTGCTGGATGAGGAAGGCCTCGCGCTGTTCGAGCAGTGGCTTGCACCAGCGGATGCTGTAGAAGCGTTCGTGCTCGCTAACATCTGCCAGCGTGGCGGTGATCAATGGCTCAAGGTTGTCGGCGGGCTCCGGCTGTGCCAACGGCTGGGCGGCTGGTGCCAGCGGCGCGGGGCCGGCGGCAAGCAGGGAGGCGAGGAGCAGACCACACGCGGCGCGGCGGGACGCTGAAATCATGGGCGGAGCGTACCGCCTTGGATTGGCCGGGAGGGGGAGGTTGGGAGACGGGGGCGGAGCGGCCGGGCTTAGTCGCGCTTCTTTTTCTTGGTCGCGGCGACGAGGGCGGCGAGCTGGCGCTGCTCCTCGGTGGTGAGCTTGGCGGGGTCCTTCTTGCCCTCGGCCAGGTCGGTGGCGATCTGCTGGCCCTCGGCCAGGTTGATGGGGCGGAGCGTGCGCTGGGCGGGCAGGGTGATGATGGTGTTGCCCTGCTGGATGGTGACGGTCTCGTCCTCGCCACTTTCGCAGCCGGCGAGGGTGCCGGTGAGTACCACGGCGGCCAGAGCCAACCCTGCCGCGGGGAAGGCGGGGAGGCGGGTGGAGATCAGTTGGCGAACGTTGGCAGGCATGAACGCTCCGGGGCGGCACGAGAGGCGGCGAGGGAGATGGTAGGGCTGGGTGGTACCCCCCCTCCCCCCGCTGCACGGCGGCTGGCGGGGCCCCGGGGGGGGGTTGCCCAGGCCGCATATTCGGGATGGGTTGACGGCTGCGCGGGCGGCTGGGGAGGGCAAAAAAGCGGGAGGTGAAACGATTACATTCTCGGATTGTTATACTTATGGAGTCGCGGGTCCCCAAGTCCCGCCGGGAGCCTGAGTTTCGGCGGCCCGTGTGAACGTGATTGACTCTCCGCCGCAAGGAACGCTCGATGCGCAGTGACATCCGGTACAACAACGTGATCAACTCCGACGAGGCCCGCATTGCGCAGGCGGCGGCGGACCTAGCGGCGACGCTGCCGGCGGAGCAGATTGATGCGCGGAAGTTTTACATCACGCAGCAGTACCACCTGTACACGCAGGAGGACCACGCGGTGTGGAGCGACCTGTTCAAGCGGCGGTGGGAGGTGCTGGAGGAGCAGGTCAGCCGCACGTTTATTGATGGGATGAAGGTCCTGCGGCTGGGCAGCGACCGGCTGCCTTTGCTCAGCGACACGGTGCTGGCGGCGGACTGCACGATTGCCAACGGAACGGTGCTGACCAAGGGGACGAAGCTAGAGGGCATCAACCGGTATCTGGGCGAGGTTTCGGACTGGGCGAGCTACGGCGTGCCGGGGTACCTGCCAGCCAAGAGCTTCTTTGCATGCCTGGCGGCGCGGCAGTTCCCGACGACGGTGCTGATCCGGCCGCGGGAAGTGATGGACTATCTGCCTGAGCCGGATATTTTCCACGATGTGTTCGGGCACGTGCCGCTGCATGCCAGCCGCGTGTTTGCGGACTTTTTGCAGACGTACGGCAAGGCCGCGCTGCTGTGCGAGGATGAGCACCACATCAAGCGGCTGGGGCGGCTGTTCTGGTTCACGGTGGAGTTCGGGCTGATCAAGGAAGACGGGCGGACGAAGATCTACGGCTCGGGCCTGGTGAGCAGCCACGGCGAGGCGGCGTGGTCACTGAAGGGTGATCCGGTGACGGGCAAGCAGCCGGAGCGGCGGCCGTTTGACCTGGAGCAGGTGTGCGAGACGGACTTTGAGATTGACCATTTCCAGCCGATTTATTACGTGCTGGAGAGCTTTGAGCAGCTGCGTGATGCGATGAACAAGTACGCCGAGCAGGTGATTGGCGAGGCGGGGCTGGCGAAGGCGGCGGTGTGAGGGGAGGGGTGAGGAGGGCGGTCTGAGGAGGCGGGGCGAGGGGTGAGGGGGAACCCAGCTCTGGGATTCCGGGCTTTTGTGATTTTTCGACTGCGGACAAAGCCCAGGGGTTGCACCGAGGAAATATTCTGGTATCCTGCACATGCGTGGCGGTGTTGCCGCGCGACTGACTTTCAGGAGCCCAGTGACATGTCCACGCTACCAACATCGTCAAACCAGCCCGTTGCTGTCGCCGTAGGCGGCGGTGGCTCTGCCACTGTCAATCAAGTGGCGACCTGCATTCAGTGCGGCTATGCGCTGCAGGGCCTGCCGACGGCGGGCAAGTGCCCGGAGTGCGGGACGGCGGTGGCGGACTCGCTGCGGGGCTTCCTGCTGCAGTTTGCGGGCCGGCAGTATCTCGAGACGATCACCAAGGGTCTGTCGTTCGTACTTAACGGCATTCTGGCGATGGTGATTCTGATGATCGTCGGGTTTGTCATGGCTTTCGGGCTGGTCACTGCGGGCGGCGGCCTTACGGCCTTTTCGGTTCTGCTGACAGGTGCCTCAACCGTGATTTCACTTGCCATTCTTTGGGGGTACTGGCAGTTCACCGAACTGGACCCCGGGTCGGCGGCACTTGATACCGAGCGGTCGAGCCGGAAGGTTGTTCGAGTGGCCGTGGTGGTGAGTGCGGTGGTGGCGGTCCTGAGCCTGCTGATTGAGTTGTCGGGTGTCGCGGGGTCGGCTCGCGGGACCGGAGCCGGGGCCGCGGTGGACACGACGGCGGCTGTGATCAACGGCGGGTTGCGGCTCGCGTCGGCGGCGGCGTGGATTGTTCAGTTCTTTGCGGTGATGCGGTACACGCGGCTGCTGGGCCAGCGGATGCCTGACGCGTTCATCGTGAAGCGCTGCTCGATGTACATGTGGCTGCTGCCGGTGCTGCAGACTGTGGGCATTCTGCTGGTCGGCCTTGGGCCGCTGATTGCGTTGGTGATGTACTGGAACCTGCTGGACCGGCTGCGCAAGCACCTCAAGAGCATTCTGGCGACGGGTGCGCCGGCGCAGTTGCCGAAGATGGCGGGGTGAGTTTGGAATGGATGAGATGGGCCAAGGTGCGGCGGAATGGCCGCACCTTGGCGGACGGGAATGAATGTTGTGCTGCTGGCCGGGCTCGCGGCTGATGAGAAACGGGGATTGATCGATGGCTGGACAGGATCCTCATGCCGCGGCAGACGCAGGGGTGCCGACACCGAGGTGCATGAAGTGTGAGTACGACCTTGCGGGGCTGGCGGAGGAGGCGATGTGCCCGGAGTGCGGGCATGCGGTGGCGCATTCGCGAAAGGTGTGGGCGGCGGGGTTGCCAGCGGGACGCTCGCTGGTATTGATGCGGCAGGGGCTGGTGACGGCGGTGGTCGGATTTGGCCTGCTGGCGGCCACGTACGCACTGCTGCCGCTGCTGGGGCTGTACTGGCGAGAGAGCCATTTGCTCTACACCATCGTCAACTTCGGGCCGGAGGTGAGCAAGATCGGTGTGGCCTTGGGACTGCTGACGATCGCGCGGGCGTACAAGCGCGGGTCGAGACCGGACAACCCGTGGCGGCTGCTGCTGTTGTGGAGCGCGGCGGCAAACCTCGCTGCCGAGATTCCGATGTTCATGGTCCGAACGATCTGGCGCGAGGCGGGCAGGAACGGGGCGGCATTCGGCATCACGATCGACTGGCTCTCGCTGACATGGGCGGTCCTGGCTGTTGCGATCTGCTTCATCTGGCCCGCGATGCTGCTGGCATCACTGTGGCTGATGCGGCGGCTTGGCAAGACGCTTCCGGATCGTGAGATTGCGGTGATCGCAGCCGTGCTGATGGTGGCGGCGGTCGTGATCGAAACGCTCAACTCGATAGAGTATCTGGCGGTCATATTGCTTGAGCAGTTCTGGCACCTTGACTTCACCAGGCTTGCGTTGCCGCCGCTGTATCTGTGCTGTGCGTTGCTGACGCTGCGTGCGACACAGCAGTTGCGGGCGGTGGAACGGACGGGTGAGCCGAGGCGGATCGATTGGATTCGGGAGGTGCGGGAGGGCTTGCGGAAGCTGGCGTGGAAGATGCGTATCGATGATCACGAGCCGCCACCGGCGGGGCGGTGAGGGCCGCGGGGAGGCCGGGCGGGGGTTGGACAGGCGCGGGGGCAAACGAATCGCCGCCGCATCCGGGGTGCGGATGCGGCGGCGTGAAAGGAAGAACTTGGGGAGGTGCGACCCAGCACCGGGGGCGGTGCATGGGTGCGGCGTTGGTGCGGGGCGGGTTGATTCAATCGCGGCCGCGGAGCCACATGACGAAGAAGCCCAGGCCGCAGAGGGACAGTGCGCCGCCGCCGGCGGTGATGGCCAGACCCTTGCCGGACTTTTCGGGCTGGCGTTCGAACTCGACGATGGCGACGCGGTCGAGGTTGACGTGGGGGTAACCCTCGCGGAGGAGGCGTTTGCTGTCCTTGTCGAGACTCTCGATGGCGTTGATGACGACGCCGCGGACCTTGGGCATTTCGCCAACGCGGTCGACCTCGGCCTCGCCGCGGGCGGAGATCTTCAGGATGCAGCAGAAGTCACGCGGCATGTCGGGGATTTTGCCTGTGTTCTTCTTGTCGGCGTAGAAGGTGTCGATGTACTTCATGTACTCGCCATCGAGCGGGACCATGGGCACGAAGGCGTACTTCCACTGGTTGTCGTACTTCTCCTTCTGGTAGAGGTACATCTTCATGGTGCCGGCGTTGGTGATCTCGACGTGGGCGTTGTCGCCCCAGCCGTTTGCCTGCAGTTGTGCGCCGGTGATGACCTGCGGGTCATCCTTACAGCTTGCTGCGAGGCGGAGCAGGTTGGCTCCGTACACGGTTGCCGCGACACCACCGATCATCATCGCCACGAAGTAACGAGCCATTGGACCAACTCCTGACATCCGGCGCAGAACCGGACCGCTGACCACCCCGGCATCACGATGATGCCGGCAAGCCCAAGTTACCGCAAAATGGGTGACTGCGCAGGGGGAGCGGGCCAAAAAAGTTGGCGCACCAGAAAATTGTTGATTGGGTGGCAAAAAGCGGGGCTCGGGGCCCGCCTTGAACACCCTGTTTAGGGGATATTTCTGCTTGCTTGGTCGCCGCTACGCGTCTGTGGGGGATGGCGGGGCGGGGTCCTGGGGGTCGGCTGGTCCGGGGGTGTCGGTCGGACGCTTGCCGCTGGCTTTGTACTTCAGGCGGTCGGCGATGTACTGCTCGGGGGAGATCTTCAGGTCGATGGGCTTGCCCTCGACGCTGCAGGCGTGGAGGTGCTTGAGGAAGGGGACGCACCACTGGCAGCCGGTGCCGGCGCCGAGGCACTCGCTGATGAGGGAAGCGACGGGGGGTTTTTCGCGGAGGAGGTAGCCGCGGATCTTGCGGAGTGAGACGTGGAAGCAGAGGCAGACTTCATCGTCGGGGTTCACTTGTCATCCTCGGGCTTGCTGGCGCTGATGCCGACGCTGGTGATGCCAGCGCGGGCGAGGGACTCGCGGGCGGCGATGACGGCGTCGTAGCGGACGGTGGAGTCGACGAGGATGACGGCCTGCTCGGGCACGGGGCCGCCGGCGATGATGGCGGTGACGGCGGCCTGGAGGGGACCATCGGCGGCGAGGACGGCGAGACCGTCTTTACGCTGCTGGCCGAAGCGGAGGGTTGCGGTGGCCAGCGGGGTGCCGGGCTTGTCGGATGGGGCCGCTGCCGGGGCGCGGAGCAGGACGCGCAGGAGCAGGGGCTTGGGCTTGACCTCGCCGCCGCCATCGGGGCGGGTTTCGGGGATGGTCTCGCGGCGCTCGACGGCCTGGGCGGCCATGAACCACTCGGGGCCGACGAAGGCGGCGGAGGCCATGAAGAAGACGAGGATGACCATGACGATGTCGACCATCGGGGTCATGTTGGGGCCGAAGTGCAGCGAGGCGCGCTGGCTGGCATCGCGGCGGCGGAAACCGTGCTGGCCGAGACCGCTGCTCACGTGGGGCGCTCCGTGACGAGGCGGACGCTGGTCAGGCCGGCTTTGGCGCAGGCCTGCAGGACGGGGTCGATGGCGGAGTAGGGGAGCTCTTTGTCGGCGCGGACCTTGACGGCGATGGCGGTGGCATCGGTGCCGCGGCCGCCGGTGGCCGAGCCGGTGAGGACGGGGGTGACCTTGATGCGGACGGCGCGGGCGATGGCCTCGGAGAGTTCGCCTTCAACGGGCTGGCTGTTGATGAGGACCAGGGGCTGGGTGCCGGCGCGGGTGGGGGCGACGATGCTGATGATGATGGACGCGGCGGCATCGTTCTGGCCGATGCCGGAGCCGGGGAGCTTGATGCCGGCATCGAGCGAGAGCTTGCCGACGAGGAGAAAGAAAATGATCAGGCACATCACCACATCGATGAGCGGGGTGACGTTGAGCTCGCTGGCAACTCCCTGGTCGTGATGGCGGAGCCGGCGTGCTCTCACCGGGTGGCTCCGGCGGGCTGGGGCTTGCGGGCGGCATCTGCGGCACTGGCATGGGCCGCGGCGGGTTCATCATCGAAGGGCAGGGCATCGACCAGTTCGCTGGAGATGACCAGGGCGCGGGTGCAGAGGCGGTCGACGCGGGCCTTGTAGAAGCCGTAGACCAGCAGCGAGGGGACGGCGAGCATGAGGCCCAGGAGGGTGTGGAAGAGGGCCTTGGCGATGCCGGAGGAGAGCGCCTCGGCCGAGGCCTGGCCACCGGCGGAGCCCAGGGAGGTGAAGGCGTAGATCATGCCCCAGACGGTGCCGGCCAGGCCCAGCAGGGGCCCGAGGTTGCCGATGATGGAGAGGGGCTCGAGCTTGCGGAACCAGTTGCCGCACTGCTCGCTGGCGACGAGCTCGGCCTGCTCGCGGGCGCTGGCCTTGGTGCCGCCGGGTGCGGTGATGGCGGCGTGGACGACGCGGCTGACGAACGCATCGTCGCGGCTGACGAAGACCTCCAGGTCATCGCGGCGGTCGGCGGCGAGGTTCTGGCGGATGCGGCGTTCGCTTTCGATGGGGAGGATGGCCTCGGGGGTGATCTCCATGAAGCACTTGACGATGACGGTGACGCTGACCATGGAGGCCAGCAGCAGCAGGATCGTGAAGATGTCAAAGGACTTCTGGAACAGCTCGAAGAGGCCCACTCCGCCGGTGGTTTCGGCGAGCACAAAGGAAAGGTCGTAATGCATCGGGCGATGATAGTGGGACGTGGCGGGGCGGGTCGGCAGGGCTGGCGGCGGGCGTGCGCGACGGGGAATCACGGGGGCGGGGCGTGGGCGGCGGGGAGTGCCGCTACGTTTGGCGGACGTGACTGGAGATGATGCCAACCCGGCGGACTGGCTGCGGGCCGCGACTGCGGGGGTGGTGGCGCAGGAACTGGAGGGGATCTACGCCCGGTGTGCGGAGGCGATTGCCGCGCGGGGGCCGGCGTGCTGGGCCTCGGGCCGGTGCTGCAACTTTGAGGCGGCGGGGCACCTGCTGTACGTGACGGGGCTGGAGGCGGCGTACACGGTGGCGCGGCTGGATGCCGCGGCGTGGATGGGCGCGCCGGGGAAGCCGGAGACGACTGAGATCACCATCGGCGGCGGGGCGAGGGTGCAGGGTGGCGGTGCGGGTGCGGATTCGGCGGGCGGGTTGGCGGTTGGGGTGTCGCCTGCCGCGGCGGGGCGGGTGCTGGCGGCGATCGGCAGCGGGTGCGTGTTCCAGAAGGCCAACTTGTGCGGGGCGCACACGATCAAGCCCTTGGGGTGCAGGATCTACTTCTGCGATCGCTCGGCCCAGGACTGGCAGCAGGATGTGCACGAGGTGCTGATTACCGACTTGCGGCGGCTGCACGAGCGGCACGGGATTGAATATCGCTACGGTGAATGGCGGAGCATGCTGCGGCAGGTGCTGACGCACGTGGCGGCGGGGTGAGTGCTGACGAGGGCGGAGGCGGGGAAATGCGGGCGGGGCGCGTATAACCAGCGGGGACCACAAACGCCAAAAACTCCGCGCGGCGGTACCCGGCAGGGCGGCCGCGCGCAATAATGCAAAGCAGACTGGGCACGAACTCGGCCTTGGGATTGGCTACTTCTTCCTTCGATTTGTCTTCGCTCCTCCGACTCTCCTTCCTCCCCCACTCCTTTCCCCGGCTCTGCACCTTTTGCCGCGAGCGGCGAGAGGTTTGACATCCGGTTCGCGTTCGTGCTCGTAGTGCACTTTGCGGCGTTGCCCATAATGGCCAGCCGCACCCGGAGCCGGGAATGTGCTCCGGCCCCAGCCCGTGTTTCGGTCATATCACAGCCAGCAAAGGACACCATCATGAGCACCCTTACCGCCCAGCTTGCCATTTCCGGGGGCACCCCCGTAACCACCGCCAAGGTGCCGTTCATGCTTCCGGCCCTGGCCGAGGCGGACATCAACTCGGCGATTCTGGTGCTTAAGAGCGGCATCCTGCGTGCGGCCAAGAAGTGCGAGGAGCTGGAGACGCGGCTGGGGGCGATGTCGAACGCCAAGCACGCCATGACGTGCGCCAACGGCACGTGCGCCCTGCAGCTGGCGTATGAGCCGCTGCTGCAGCCGGGCGATGATGTGCTGGTGCCGGCGTGGTCGTACATTGCCACGGCCTCGATGCTGGTGGCCCGCGGATGCAACCCGATCTTTGTTGATGCCAACCCCGAGACGGGGCAGATTGATGTGGCCGATGCGGCCAAGCGGATCACGCCCAAGACGCGCGGCATTGCCGCGACGCACATGTACGGCTGCCCGGTGGACATTGACGGTGTGCAGGCCCTGGCCAAGGCGCACAACCTGAAGGTGATTTACGATGCGGCCCAGGCGCACCTGGCGACGTACAAGGGCACGGGCATCGGCGCGTTCGGCGATGCGGTGACGTACTCGTTTTACGCGACGAAGAACCTGGGCACGGGCGAGGGCGGGATGATCACCTGCAACGATGACGGGCTGGCCCGGCAGATCAAGCTGCTGCGCTCGCACGGCGAGACCGACAAGTACCTGCACGAGCAGGTCGGGTACAACTACCGCATGAACGATGTGACGGGCGCCATCGGCTGCTCGCGGCTGGACCGGCTGCCGGCGGAGACCGATGCGCGGCGTGCCGCGGCGGCGCGGTACGGCAAGGTGCTGGCGGGGATCCCCGGGATCCGGCCGCTGGGCATCACGCCCGGGGCGGTTTCGGCGTATCACCTGTACACGGTGGAGCTGGATGTGTCGCAGTTCAAGTGCACGCGGGATGAGTTTGCCGCGGCGCTGAACGCCGAGGGCGTGCCCAACGCGGTGCACTACCCGCGGGCGCTGCCGGACCAGCCGGCGTTTGCCAAGTTCCTGAAGGGGCAGGCGGCGTGGCCGGTGGCCGTGCGGCTGGCCAAGGGCGTGATGTCGCTGCCGATGCACCACGGGCTGAGCGACGCCCACTTTGCGGTCATTGAGGAATCGATGAACAAGGTTGCCGCGGCGATGCGGCGGTGAGTGTGGTTTGAGGGTGTGTGAATAAAGACAAGGGCCGCCCGTCAGTGCTGGGCGGCCCTTGTGGTTTTTGGGGTGGGGAGGGGGTTGGGGGGACGGGGCGGGGAAGGGAGGCAAAGGCACATCGCCAGGAATGGCGATGCCACGCAGGAAGAAGACGGGAAGCCATCGCCAGGAATGGCGATGCCACGGGGAAGGGCGCGGTACTGGGCGGGTCAGCAGCCGAGGGCGAAGGCGTTGATGAAGTTCACGAAGTCGGAGCCGTCGATGGTGCCGTCGCGGTCGAGGTCTGCCGCGGGGTCGATGGCTGCTTCACCGATGGCGAAGGAGTTGATGAAGGCGATGAAGTCGTTGCCATCGAGCGTGCCGTCGGGCCCGGGGCCTGCCGCACCGCCGACGATGTCGGCGGGTGAGCATGGCGAGGATGGGGCGGAGGCGGCGATTCGGAAGCCGTAGTCCAGCGAGTCAAAGCTCGGAAAGTCATCCGAGGTGCCACGAATGCTGTCGAGGCGTGAGGCGTAGCCCGCGCCATATCCCCATGCGCTTCCTTCTATTGCCCGTGTGACTGGATATCGTGAATCCTCATAAAAATATAGAGTCTCCTCACTCCACTCTGCCGCGCCGCCAGAGGTGTTGAACAAGCCCCAGGGGCTCTGCACGTCCGGGTACGCGTTCAGCGGCACACTGAACGGCGATGCGCCGCCAAAGAGGAGTGAACTTGGGAACCAACCGTTAGACTGTGCCGGCTGCCCGTTGAGCAGCACACCCGGCGGTGCATAGACCGGAGCGGTGTCGCTGGTGATGCTGTACGTCCACCAACCACCTTGGCCCGGGCCATTGCGGTTTGGGTCATAGTGGGCAGCTTTCACCCATTCATCCATCGTCGGGATAAAAAACCGGGCTCCGGGGCTTTGACCTGCCCCCATTTCCTGTACCAGCCGCTATGAGAGTCTGTTGATGGTACCAGCCCCTGCAGCTGCACGTTGCACGCCACAGGGGAGGGGGGTAGAGGGGTGAGTTTGAGAGGGGAGAG
>CAILKP010000055.1 GCA_903834785.1 uncultured bacterium | reverse complement strand
GATCCCGAGTCGCATTCCCAAAATCGGAGAATAGGGACGCATAGATGCTTTGTACGATCAAGATTTGATGCTCTGACTGGGATTGACCCGGTTTGGTGGACACCCTGAGACTTTCACCAGAGGTGCAGCTGATGCCGAAATCCCGACCACCGTATTCGCCTGAGTTCCGTCGCCAGATGGTCGATCTGGTTCGAGCCGGGCGCGATCCCGACGAGCTTGCGCGGGAGTTTGAACCGACTGGTCAATCGATCCGGGCCTGGGTTGCCAAATCCAGTGAGAAAGATGGCCGGCACGAGGCGGGGGGTGCCGGCCTCGCGGTGCCTGAACGCGACGAGTTGGTGCGGTTGCGTCGCGAGAACAAGCAACTCCGGCTGGAGCGCGACATTCTCTCAAAAGCCGCGGCCTGGTTTGCCCGCGAGACCGGAACGCTGCCGTCCGGATCTTCGGGTTCATGAGCGCGAACCAGGCCTGTTTCCCGGTTGCCGCCATGGCGCGCGTGCTCGGCGTGTCGAAGGCGGGTTTCTATGCGTGGCTGCACCGGGCGCCATCGGCGCACGCGGTGGCTGACGCGGCGTTGCTGCAACGCGTGCGAACCGTGCACGTCAGCTCGCGGCAAACCTATGGCGCACCGCGCGTTCATGCCGAATTGCGGGCACGCGGCGCGACGCACAGCCGCAAACGGATTGCACGTTTGATGCGCGATGCCGGGCTGGTTGGTGCCAGCCATCGCCGTGGCGGCCCCACGACCACGCGGCGCGACAAGGAGGCACGGCCAGCGCCCGACCTGGTCGACCGCAACTTCACGGCATCCGGCCCGAACCGGTTGTGGGTTGCCGACATCACCTACATCCCGACGGCCGTGGGGTTCCTGTATCTCGCCGTGGTGCTCGATGCCTTCAGTCGCAAGATCGTGGGCTGGGCGATGGCCAACAACCTGCGCGCCGAGCTGGTGCTTGACGCGCTCGAGATGGCGGTCGGCCAACGCCGGCCCAAGGACGTCATCCACCACAGCGACCAGGGCAGCCAATACACGTCTGTGGCATTCGGCAAGCGGTGCGGCGAGGCCGGCGTCCGCCCATCAATGGGCTCGGTAGGGGACGCCTATGACAACGCAATGGCCGAGAGCTTCTTCTCCACGCTCGAAGCAGAACTCCTCAGCCGCCGCCGGTTCGCATCACAGGCCGAAGCCAGGATGGCCTGCTTCAGCTACATCGAAGGCTGGTACAACCCGGTGCGGCTCCACTCGGCGCTGGGATATCGCTCACCCATGGCCTACGAAGCCGACATGCAATCCGCCATGACCCACGCGTAGCCCGATAGCGAGCAAACCGTCTACCGAAACGGGGCAACCCCACGGGTTCCTGGATGGAAGCCTGGACGGCCTGGTCGATTTCGCCGCCCCCGCCTTCCCCACCTATGTCACCCCGACCCCCGGCCCCTTCACCACCTTCACCAGCATCCGCAACCGCTACACCCAGTCGGGTGCCTCCGCCCAGGTGCAGAGCAAGGCCTGGGGGCGGCTGCACCTGCTGGCCGGCATGCGGCTGGCCAACGTCAACCTGCGCTCGAACGAACTCACCACCGGCGGGGCCTTCACCACCGACCAGACCAAGGTGCTGCCGCGCGTCGGCCTCGGCTTCGACCTGGTGCCTGGCTTCATGGT
>CAILKP010000054.1 GCA_903834785.1 uncultured bacterium | reverse complement strand
GCGGTGATGATCGATCGCAGATCGGAGGGCCTTAGGCCTAGCGGTGTATGGAAACCGGTTGGGTTCTTGCAGTCCCCCCGGGCGTACGTGTGGCACGTCAGTTGGTTGCGGAGTGAGCCTGAAGGTCCGAATAAGTGAAAATCGGGGAACGTGCTAGATCAGTTCTGACCTCTGGCGGGCAAGATGGTCCTCTGGCGGCCCGATACCGATTATCAGCCCCCCGCTGTCCTGGGGGGCGGAGCTATTGGTTTGGCAGAACGGATTGCGCTCATCTCGCTTCGTCCGGGTTCGGTGCTCAGCACCGGCCTGTTCACGTTGCACGGCGTGAAGCTGCTCCCGCCGCGGGCGATGCTGACAGACGAGATTTACCGCGCCCTGCTGGCGATGGACCAATCCGAGTTCATCCTCGCCCGCGACCTGCACGACCTGGCAACGATTGTTGATCTGGCCCCGAGCCATGTGCCGCCGCCGGGGAGCGTGGCACCTGCCGACCTGCTGACCGTTGGCGGGATGATGGCCCTTGAACCCAACCAGATAGTTGAGCAGCACCACGCCGACGCCCTCCAACTCGGTGCCTTCGCCCTCGCGGCAGAGGTACAGGTCGAATCGACCAGCGCCTCCGGTGCCGCGGCGGTTCGTACGGCCATGCTGGGTGTGCTCGATGAGGTGGTCGCCTCGCGTCAGCGCGTGTGGCAGGCGATGCCCAAGTCGCTGCCGCCAACGGGCGAGGAACTTCAGCCCGAAGGCGGGATGCGGCCCGACTGGCTGCTGCCCGGGCAGCTCGCCGCGCTGCGCGCCGAGCGCGTCACGCAGCTGCGCTGGCTGCTGGCGATGCTGGTTGCCGGTCTGCCGGTGGATCCGTCTGACCCGCAGCTGATGGTTGATGAGTTGATCGATCTGTGCTGTCGCCATCCGTTCCGGTTTGCGGAGCTTGCTGCGTGCAACAGCTCACGGGCCGACTATCTGCCCGATCACCTCTGGAGCACCTGTGCGCTTTCAGTGGGCATCGCCGTCCGGCTCAAGTGGCCGCGCCAATGGGCCCGCAACGCCGGCCTGGCCGGTCTGTTTGCCGATGCTGGCATGGCCATGCTCCCGACGGACCTGCGCCTGGCCGCACGACCGCTGAGCGATGAGGAAACCACCCGCGTGCGCCGGCACGTCAGCCACAGCGTGCTGATGCTCGACTGCGTGCTGGGCGTTGATGAGCAGATCGCCATCGCCGTGGCGCAGCATCACGAGCGCGAGGACGGCAGCGGCTACCCCACGCAGACCCCCGGCCGCGGCATCGCGCCGCTGGCCAAGCTGGTGGCCGTGGCCGATACTTTCGCCGCGCTGACGGCCCGCCGCCCGCACCGCGAGCCCATGCTCGGCTACGACGCGATGCAGGAGATGATCCGGCTGACCAGCGAAGGCCAGTTTGAACGCAAGTACCTGCGGGCCATGGTCGAGCTGTGCGGGCTGTTCCCGGTTGGCTCGTACGTGCGGCTCAGTGACAGCACCGAAGCGCTGGTCGTCGGGGCCGACCCCGTCAAGGTCGACCGTCCCGTGGTGCGCCGAATCGGTGCGCCCGATGGTGAGGTCATCTCGCTGGCAGCCCTTGAGCCTGCGGAGCTGTTCGTGCTCGAGGGCATCCCCGCCCCGGCCGGGACCGGCGCGGATGCTGCTGCCAAGCTCGCGGCCTAGGTGCGACTCGCGACCCAGCCCTGGCGACTTTCCTACCTGCGTCCAAGTTCGGCCGGCGTGATCACACGGTTGTCGGGGACCTTGCCCGTGCCGCCGTGCTGCAGAGCGATCTGCTCAAGCACACCAGTCGGGTCGGGCTCAATGAACTGAATGGTCTTGATCACCACACGCCGCTTGCCGGAGCGGGCATCAAACGGGTTGAGCTTGTCCAGTTCGGCCAGGTCGCGGGCGGCATCAAGGCGTGCTTCGTTGCCGCTGGTGCGGCTGATGCTGCGGCAGAGCAGGAAGACAACGGCCCGGCCCGGTGCCGCACCGGTGCCCTTGGCGGTGTCGTCCTGAGACTGCCCGGCGATCTGCAGCGCCTTCTTCAGGCCATCGATCGGGTTGCTGGCACCGCCCACGCCCAGGCCGCGGAACCAGGCACGCATGCGGTACAGCTCCTCGCGGCTTGAGGCGACCATCTGCGGCGAGAACTGGCGCACCGCGGGCTCACCGGCCATGTCGCTGAAGGCCACGATGTTGAACCGCTGCCCGGGCGAGAGGCCGTGGATCGAGCGGATGAGCTCGTTTTCAACCAGCGGCATCGCCGTGACCATGGGGCCCGAGACATCAACGGCGTAGACCACCGTGGTGGCTACCTCACCCTGGCTGGTCAGGCCGGCGAAGGTCACCGTCGCGGTGCTGGCATCGGCCGCGGCCTCGCTGCCCGGCGGCTGCCACGGACGCAGCGGGTCGCGCTTCGGGGCGCTGACAACGTTGAAGCTGGCGGCTGGCAATGCGGCGGGCTCGGGCTTGGGCTCCGGCTGGGCCACCGGCTCTGGCTTCGGCTTGGCCTCGGCGGACTCGACCTCCGTCACCGGCTTGGTGTCCTTGGGCTTCGGTTCGCTGATCGGCTGCGGCGCAGGCGGTTGAACGGTCGGCGGCGCCGGTTCGGGTTGCGCGGCCTTGGGAAACGGCGGCAGCGGCGGCATCATCGCCTGGCTGTCAATCTCCAGTACCACGCGCAGGCCCACGGCCACATCGCTCGTCGGCGGCTCGGGCAGCGCGGTGCCCGCACTCCAGCCGCCCCAGGCCAGCAGGCCAAACCCGGCGGCATGCAGCCCGGCGGAAACACCCATCGCCCACAGCGTCGCCGGCGCAGTCAGCACCTCGGCAAGCGTGATGTGCAGCGGATTGGAGCGGCAAGGGGTGTGCACGGTTCGACCAGCGGGTGATCATCGGATGGCCGCCCACCGCGGCATGAGCCCGACCAATCCTCGTCAATCCTAATCCGTGCGGTCACCGTGATCGGCAACACGTTTAGAAGGGTGCCACATCATCCCCAGCGAAGTCGTCGCCTCGGGGAAGTGGCCGGTTGTTGCCGGGGCCGCTGGTGCCACTCGGACCTCCGGCGTCATTACCGCCGCTGCCGGGGCCCGCCTCGCCGCCGCCTTCTCCGCCACCCTTGCCTTCATCGCGGTCCGGGCCGCCGCCATCACGGTGGCCATCGATCGGTCCGCTGCGTTTGCCGGGGTGGAAGAACCCGCCCGGCCGCGGCCCGGGCGGCGCGGCAGGCGGCGCGTCCGCTGGCCCGCCAGCATCCGTGCCCGCAACACCCTCGCTGGGTTCAAATGGCGATTCGTCATCGGGGAAGCCGCCGCTGGTGCCGGGTCCGCCGCTGGGGGTGGTGTACGCGTTGTAGCCGTAGGCATCCGCGCCGGGTGGCGTGTCAAACTGCCCCGGGCGTGGCGGCGGGATGTACATCTCACCGCCGCCGCCGGGGGTGAAGTTGTTAAACCGCGTGCGGCTGGAATCCCACGTCAGCTTCACGGTCCCGGTCGGGCCGTTGCGCTGCTTGGCGATGATCAGTTCGGCCACGCCGATCTTGTCGGCGTTGTTGGGGTCGTTCATCCACGACTCATCACCGATGTGGTAGTACTCCTCGCGGTGCAGGAGCATGACCATGTCGGCATCCTGCTCGATGGAGCCTGACTCACGCAGGTCGCTGATGCGCGGGCGGTTGTTCTCGCGGCCTTCGCTGTTTCTGTTGAGCTGGGACAGCGCGATGATCGGGATCTTCAGCTCGCGCGCCAGCTCCTTGATGCCGCGGCTGATCTGTCCGACTTCCGCCTGGCGGCTCTCGCGTGCCGCGGCAGGGCTGCTGAGCAGCTGGAGGTAGTCGATCATGATCAGCTTGCACTTGTACTGCGTGACCATGCGCCGTGCGCGGGCGCGCATGCCCATGATCGTCAGGCCCGGGGTGTCGTCGATGTAGATCGGCGCGTGCATCAGCACGTTGGCTGCCTGCAGCAGCTCCTGGTGCTCGTTGTTCGTCGCGCTGTGAGAGATCTGGCCCGAGCGGATCTTCTGGCTGCTGACGCCCGACCAGCTGCTCAGCAGACGCTGGGCCAGCGAGTCGCGCGACATTTCCAGCGAGAAAATGCCAATGGGCACCTTGGCCCGTACGGCGCGGCTGCTGCCGGCCGTGTCGGTGCCCAGGGCGATCTGCTCGGCCATGTTCAGCACGAAGGCGGTCTTACCCATCGAGGGGCGGGCCGCCAGGATGATCATTTCACCGCCGTGGAAGCCCGTGGTGTCGCGGTCAAGGTCGTGGAAGCCGGTCATCACACCGGTGTCAACGATGCGGCCTTCCTCGATGGCGATCAGCCGGTTGAACTCCGCGACCAGCAACTGGTCCAGGCCCTGGATGTCGCTGATGCTCTCGGCCTGAGCGATGTTGAAGATCGCCTGCTCGGCCTCATCAATGAGCTTCTTGACCTCGCCGGTATCGGTGACCTGGGCGTTGTAGGTCTTAAACAGGATGTCGCCGGCGGCATCAATCAGCCGGCGGAGCTTGTGCTTGTCGGCCACCACCTGTGCGAAGTGGGGGGCGTTGACCGCGGTGGGCACCTCGACGGCGAGCTTTTCGATGTACGCCGGCCCGCCGCACTGCTCCAGCACGCCCTCATCGCGCAGTTTCTCCAGCAGCATCAGCGGGTCAACGGTGCCCTTGCTGTCAACGGTCTTGGTGATGCCCTCGTAGATGCGGGCATGGGCTGGCAGGTAGAACGAACTGCCGTCCTTGATGATCGCCATCACGTCGGCCACAACGCGCGGGTCCAGGATCATCGAGCCAAGCAGGCCCATCTCCGCCTCGACGGAGTGCGGGGCGACCTTGTCAAACAGCTTGCCGATGACCGACCGCCGCTCAAACGTGGCCGGGTTGTTGTTGCCAAAGCCCCCCGAGCCGCCGCCGAACCCCCCGGCGCGAACCTGGCCGTTGGGCACGCCGGGCCGGCCGTTGCCACCGTCGGAGGAGCCGAAACTGGATGGTGAGGAGTCGTCAGCCACTGGGGGTACAGCGTACCCGGCAGCGGGCGGCGGTATGACTGGGAGACAGCTTACCCGGCAGGTATCCACCGATTGCTATGAAGTACCGCTTCCTCCAGAGCCCTGAATTGCATTGAGTTGGGTCGCCCATCCAAGGTGCCGCCAAATCGACCCATTCGAAGCTTGCGGGAGGGGAGCACGTCCGCGGCTTGGGGTGGCTGTCAGTGTGACTCTCAGGATTGAGCACGGCGGGGGACAATCGGACCGGGGCTTCTCGCGTCGCATCCGTTCAAAACACGAACATGCCAGCAAAACCTGTGGGCCACCGGTGCGGAACGTGTCTGTCCTCGCGCCATGCGGCACAAAGTCCGTCCGCTGTGGCACTTGGAATCGCCCAGCACGCCCTGCAGGCCCGTGGGGCGGCCGCCTGCAGTCGGTCGCAGCCGCTGGCCCGCCTCCTAGCCAGCCCTGCGGGGGCCGCCCCGGACCCCCCCAGGCAACCCCGCTTCCTGCAACCCCGGCTCGGGTTTCACACTATCCTCATCTACGGCACTCGCCGCGGCTACGTGTTAGCCCGGGTGGCTGCACACCAAGGAGATTCTATGAACGCATCGCTTCGCACCCGTTCGCTGTGGCTTGCCGCTGGCTTGGCCGCTGTTCTGTCCGCCCCGGCCTTCGCCCAGCCCCAGGCCCCTGCCGCCCCCGCTGCCGCCCCGAAGGCTCCGGCCGCCGCCGCCCCCAAGGCCCCCGCGGCCCCGCAGCCCGGTGATGAGATCGTCAAGCAGATCACCGAGCTGGCGCCGCCGAAGCTGGACCGCGACAAGGTCAACAGCGATCCCGAGGCCCGCAAGGAGTTTGAGGCCGCCCGTGACAAGTTCATGGACGACCGCTCGAACCTGATCGCCGAGCTGCTGGCCAAGTTCCCCGACCACACCAAGGCCGCCGAGCTGGCCCCCAGCCGCTGGAGCACGCTGATGCGTGCCGAGAAGTTCGATGTGCTGATCGCCGAGACCGGCAAGCTCGCCACCCGCAGCGACAAGTTCGGCACCGATGCCGCGTTCTACAACGCCATGGCCACGTGCGAGTCGGTCAAGTGGGACCTGGCCAAGTCGCTGACCGCGGTCGACGGCTTCATGGCCAAGGCCCCCAAGGACGAGCGCGGGGCGACGATCCTCAGCGAGCTGGCCGACAACGTGCAGACCGCCGCCCAGAAGAAGGAAATCTACGCCCGCATGAGCAAGGACTTCCCGGCGGCCCGCGCCACCAAGTCCGCCATGGGCAAGCTCAAGCAGGTCGAGGGCCTGGGCAAGCCCTTCGAGTTCAAGTTCACCGATGCCATCAACGGCAAGGAAGTCTCCAACCAGACGCTCAAGGGCAAGGTGCTGGTGATCGACTTCTGGGCCACCTGGTGCGGCCCGTGCGTGGCCGAAATGCCCAAGATGAAGGACCTGTACGCCAAGTACAAGGACAAGGGCGTCGAGTTCGTCGGCATCTCCCTGGACCAGCCCGAGGACAAGGGCGGCCTGACCAAGCTCAAGGAGTTTGTGTCCAAGAACGACCTCGCCTGGCCCCAGTACTACCAGGGCAACTTCTGGCAGAGCGAGTTCTCCAGCTCATGGGGCATCAACTCGATCCCCGCCATCTTCGTGGTCGATGCTGAGGGCAACCTGGCCAGCACCAGCGCCCGCGGCAAGCTCGATGTGCTGATCCCCGAGCTGCTGGCCAAGGCCGGCGGCGCGAAGTAAGTTGCAAGCGGCCCGCCGGGCCGCACTGCTGACTGATCTGTAATCAAACTGCAGGCCCCGCCGTCACCGGCGGGGCCTGTCTGTTTCTGCGGCACGCGATTTGAGTCCCAACTGCCGTCGCACATCGTCGGGCTTGCGCCCCGTCACAGCAGCGTGGCCACGACAACGACCGTGCCAATCAGCAGCACCAGCGTCAAGGCAAGACCGATGCCCAGGGCCCGCAGCAGCGACAGGCCGCACCACAGCCAGAGCACGCCGACGAGGATGGCCGCGTACACGCTCATGCTGATGGCGATGTTGGTCAGGGCCTCCTGCTTCGGCAGCAGCGCAGACAGCCCTTTGGTCGCAAGCCGTGCGACCACCAGTGCCGAAACGGAGTTCCAGAACGTCAGCTCGCGCTGGCCGTACGCCTTGGCGGCGGTGCTGAGCACCCACGCCGCCCCGGCGTAGGCACCAAGTCCGAATGCGAGAACAAGCATCCACATGATGTGAGTTTAGCAACTGCGGCTCACAGCGCTCGAGCTACAGCCTCACGGCAGCTTCCACCGAATCACCATCCGCGTCCCCATCGGCGGGAACCGCATCTGCACGCGCACGCCGCGGAACTCCGACGGCTTCCAACCCATGCGCTCGTACAAGTGGTCGGCCAGCTTGGCCAGCCGCGGCACGGCGGCCGTCGCCACCGCCGGCGGATGGCCCGCCAGTTCCATCGGCTGCTCGTGCATCGGCAGCATATTGCGTGCAGTCTGCGCCGAGGGATCCTCCGGCCCGCCGGTCGGGAACCCGAACAACTGGACCTCAGGAATCTGTGGGATCGGCAAGTCGCGGTGCACGATCAGATCGAAGATCAGCAGCTCAACTGGCATGGTGATGGAGTTCGCCGTCGCGCCATACTCGTCAGTCGCCGACTTCTTGCCCGACAGACCGCGGTAGATGTACCCGCCGAAGCAGTCGAACGTGGCGCGGTTGCCCACCTGCCCGCTGGGCAGGCACAGGTCGCGTCCATCCGGGCCGTCAATCACCATCAACTCGGGCATGCTCGGTGAG
>CAILKP010000053.1 GCA_903834785.1 uncultured bacterium | reverse complement strand
CGGGGCCGTGCGGTGAACGGCCAGCCGCCAGCGAACGGTGAACGTGGCGCGGCTGCTCCGGATCCGGACAGCCACACCAGCGGTGCACCGGGCCGACGCGGGGGCGACGTACCGCCCCTGGCGGATCGACCGGACGACTCCTCGTGGCGCACACCCATGGCAGCGGCCAAGCAACGCATCAAAGACTTGTATGGTGATGCGATGGAGCTGCCCGAGGAGCAGCGGGTTGCGTTCGTGAGCATGGTCGCCGGCGATGATGCTGAGCTTCGGGCCACAGTGCTGGATCTGCTGGACGCGTCGCGCTCGGCCGGCTCGCTGCTGGCTGAGGCCAAAGGCACGGCGATGGGGAAGCTGGCGGCCTCTGCCGCGGCGGCGACGGGACGATCGATCGAGGAGTTCGGCACGCCGCTGGAAGGGCCGGGCACGGTGCTGGGGCGATACACGCTGCTGAATGTACTGGGCGAGGGCGGCTTTGGCGTGGTGTACCGGGCGGAGCAGCGCGAGCCGGTGCGCCGGCATGTGGCGCTGAAGATCCTGAAGCCCGGCATGGACACACGGGCGGTGGTGACGCGTTTCCGGGGCGAGCAGGAAGCGCTGGCGCTGATGAACCACCCCGGCATCGCAAAGGTGCTCGATGCCGGGAGCACCCCGACGGGCCGGCCGTACGTGGTGATGGAACTGGTGACGGGGTGGTCTCCGAGCGGGGAAGCGACGGATCCGGATCAGACGGCGGGTGCGGCTCCAGCGGCGACGAACGCGCCCGGCGCCGCCAGCGGCTCGGCGGAGGTGATCACGGCGTACAGCGACCGCTGCAGGCTGACGGTGCAGCAGCGGGTGAAGCTGGCTATTGAGGTGTGCCGGGCGCTGCAGCATGCACATTCCAAGGGCGTAATCCACCGGGACATCAAGCCGAGCAACGTGCTGGTGGCGGAGGTCGACGGGCTGCCGACGCCCAAGATGATCGACTTCGGCATCGCCAAGGCCGTGCGTCCGGGCATGATGGCCGGGGCGATGACCGAGCAGTGGCAACTGCTGGGAACACCGGAGTACATGGCGCCCGAGCAGCTGGACAACGCCGGATCCAGCGATGTGCGGACGGATGTGTACGGTGTGGGCACGCTGCTCTACGAGCTGTTGTGCGGTGTGACACCGTTTGATGCGACGATGCTGCGGAGTCTATCGCTGGAGCGTCTGCGTGAGATGGTCATCACCACCGATCCGCGGGCGCCGAGCACGCGGCTGTCGGCAATCACGGACGCCGGTGCCGTTGCGATGCGCAGGCAGACGACCGCGGCGGGGCTGCGGACGCAGCTTCGCGGGGAGCTGGACTGGATCGTGACGCGGTGCCTTGAGAAGGAGCCCCAGCGGAGATACCAGACCGCCGCCGCGCTGGCCGATGACCTGCAGCGATGGATCGAGCACAGGCCGGTGGAGGCGATGCCGCCGACGCGGTGGTATGCACTGCGGAAGTGGCTGCGGCGTCACCGCGGGCTGGCGGCGGCGGTGACGGCGGTTTCGGTGGCGGTGCTGACCGGGCTGGTGGCCACGGGCATCGCGCTGTACCAGGCTGGCCGCGAGCGAGAAGCGGCGGTCTCCTCGGCCAGCGAGGCGCAGCGGCAGGCGGGGCGGGCGGAACTGGTGACGCGGTTCCTGCTGGACGACATGCTTGGCTCGCTGCAGCCCGAGTCGCGCCGCGGAAAGGACGTGACGGTACGGGAGATCGCCCAGACCGCCACCGAGCGGATGTACGAGCGATTCTCGGCCAACGACCAGACCCGGGTGAGCGTGCAACTGGCGCTGGCGGACGTGTGGCGGAAGATCGGCGAGACGAACCGGGCCCGGGAGCTGTACGCCGAGACCCTCGAGCTTGCCGAGAAGCTGCTGGGGCCGGGCTCACCGGGGCTGATTCCGATTCTGCTGGGCTACGCCTCCACGCTGGATACCGAGGGCAACCACACGCTGCAGATCTCGCTGACCAGACGGGCGATGAACATCGCCGAGGCGGTGCTGCCGGCCGGTGATCCGCTGCGCAGTGCCGCGGTGCTGGCCGTGGCCCGCTCGATGCGGTACACGTCGAGTCTCGAGGAAGCGCAGGCGATGCTCGAGCGGCTGCCGTCGCTGGAGGGTGAGGAGACCGCCCTTGGCGTTGAGGCGCTGGCGGTCAAGGCGGACCTGCTGCGCGGCAGCCCGGAGCGAGTGCCGCTGCTGGAGCGTGCGCTGGCGCGGAGCCTGAGCCTGGGTGACAACAACCGGCTGCGTGATCACGACCTGCGGTTCCGCCTGGTCTTTGCGCTCATTGAGTCCGACCGCGCTGTCGAAGGCGAGCGCGTCGCCCGCGAAGATATCGAGCTCTCGCAGCGGCTGTTTGCACCCGACAGCATTCAGGTGGCCGAGGGCTACCGGGTGCTGATGGAAGCACTGGTCACGCAGGGACGGATTCAGGAAGCAGCGGCTACAGCTGTGCGGGCCGCGGACTTGAACATCGCCGCGCTGGGTGAGGAGAGTCTTGCAGCGCGTTCAATCGGCCTGCATGCCGCGGAGCTGGCCTCGCGCGGCGGACTGCACGAGGATGCACTGCGCCTGGGTGGGCGGATGCTGGAACTCGAGCTCCTCATCGGTGGCGCGGGGGCCGACCTGTCGCTGCACGCGGCCCGGAGCTACGTGCGCATCCTGCTGGGCGCGGGCAGAACACAGGACGCTGTGCGATTGGCGGCCGACACGGTCCGGACGGCTGATGCATCGGGCAGCGCGTTTCGGATCGGGCTTCGCCGGGCGTATGGCGATGCACTCGTCGCCGCGGGGCAGACCGAAGCGGCAGAGACCGTTTTTGCCGAATCGGTGAACATCTCGCTCTTGGTGCTTGGCGAGACGAGTCCACGAATCGCCGAGGTGCTGCAGCACGCACAGCGATCGCTCGCCGCTTCAAGCAGACCAGACCTGGCGGCGAGGTACGAATCGCTGGACGCATTCCGCGCCGGCGGCACCAGATAGCCATTGGTTTATTCGCGCGAGCGTCTGGGGTAAACCCCAGCGCAAGCCTAGCTCAGGCCGTGTTTTGAACACGAAATCGAGGGAGGGAGCCATCCGAAGCAGAGCGTTTGCAGAAACAGAAGCTCCCGCGCGGTGATGCGGAGCGTCCGAGCGGTGATGCAGATGGTTGGGAGCAAGGGTGGCCGCCGCCGATTGTGTGAAATCAAGCGGCCATTGCCACACTTGGCGGCAGGCAAAAAGAAAGCCGCCGGTCATCCGTAGGACAACCGGCGGCCAGGGGGGAGGGGTCAGAGTAAGTTTCCGGAAACATCCGGTGACAAATACTACCTGATGCCAGCAACTCGGGCAAGTCGGCCACTCAAAAAAATCAAAATGCTTATTCACGAGAAACATGAATAAATACTGGCACTCCGCCATCGGTGAGCTGTTGCCGGGCGAAATGCGATGGCAACCACTGATCCTTGCTGATGGAGGTATCGTTCGGCCGTTCGCCCGCACCGCCGCCTTGCCGGCAGTTGGCGATCCTGCTCGCTCCCGTGTCCGTTCCGGCTTGAGCTTTGTCCGCCATGCGACTTGCCCTGTTCACCGACACCGTGGTTGATATCAACGGTGTGGCCCGGTTCATCGGCGATCTGCGGGGCTGCCCGCGGCGGCTGGACGGCGAGCGGTGCGAGTTGCTAGTGCTGACGAGTACCCGCAAGCCGGTGGGAGCGATCACTGGTCCTGAACTGTTCAACTCGCCGCCGCTGGTGGCCTTTGGCCTTCCGGGGTATCGGCTATTGGATGTAGCGATTCCGAGCCCGACTGAACTGGCCGGAGCACTGTCGAGCTTTCGACCTGATGTGGTGCATGTCTCGACACCTGGCCCGGTGGGGCTGGTGGGCCGCGGACTGGCGGTGTCACGGGGGTTGCCACTGCTGGGGACGTACCACACTGACTTTCCCGCGTATGCCGAGCGGATCTACGGCTCGAGCGTGCTGTCCGGGCTGACACGGTCGGTGACGGACTGGTTCTATGCGCCGTTTCGTAAGCTGCTGGTGCGATCGGCGGAATCAGCCCGCCAGTTGTGCGCGGCCGGGGGGGACTGCTCGCGGCTGCGGGTGCTTCCGGCGGGCGTGGATCTGCAGCGATTCTGCGTGAGTGATGAGCCGCGTGAGACGTGGCTGAACCGGGTGGGGCGGATCAGCCCTGCTGCCGCGGCGGCGGTGCGGGCGGGCCGGCGTGTGGTGCTGTATGTCGGGCGGATCAGCCGCGAGAAGAACCTGGCGCTGCTGACAGCGACGTGGAGACAGGTGGTTCAGGAGTGCGGTGCGGCCAGGCCCCCGCTGCTGCTGGTGGTGGGTGATGGCCCGGGGCTTGGAGCACTGCGCGACGACCTGCGTGTGATCGGGCATGCAGATGCGCCGGGCTTTGCCACGGGGCAGTCGCTGCTGGACCTGTACCGCTGCGGCAGCGTGCTGCTGTTTCCGTCGCGCACCGATACGCTGGGGCAGGTGGTGCTTGAGGCCCAGGCGATGGGCATGCCGGCGATTGTCAGTGATGCGGGCGGGCCGCGGCAGCTGGTGGTGCCCGAGCGCACCGGGGTTGTGGTGCAAGGTGAGCAGGCGGGTGATTGGGCGGGGGCGGTGCGGCGGGTGATTCAGGATGGTGAGCACCTGGCGGCGATGCAGCGGGCGGCACAGCAGCATGCGCAAAGCATGCCGTTTTCGCGCACGAGCGAGGCCTTCTGGGTGGAACACCGCAAGGTGCTGCAAACCGGGGCCGGCGGAGCCGGGGCGGTGAAGTAAACGACGGTGCAGACCGATAGCCACGATCCCGGGCGATCTGTACGCCCGGGCCGTTCGGGCGAAGGATCGTCCGCACGCGTGTCACTGGCTGTTCCGGCCGTTCGCCGACTGCAAGGAAGCACCGCATGCTCCGCCTCCATGTTCCCGCTCAGGAAGCTCCGCTGGCCGTCGATCAGCGTTCGCTGTCAGGTGAACTGAAGCTCGACAAGCGGATGTTTCCGCGCAAGGTGCTGGATCAGCAGATGACCGCGGTGTACACCGATGAGGACGGCCAGCGCGGCATGACTCGCATCGGCATCATCGATGGTTCGTGGGTCGGCCTGGGTGCGATCAGCCCCAAGCGGCTGGATGTCGGTACGGTGCTGGACTTCTGTGCACCTGGCGTTCCGGTGCTGACGCGCCGCGGCGAAGTGGTGCGGTGCGAGCCGGTGAACACCGGCTACCGGCTGGGCATTCGGCTGGAAGCCAAGCGGCTGGGCTGATGCGCAGCGAACCTGCAGCGCGAGACGGCCGCAGCAAACACATCAAAACTCGATCAGCCGCGTCGGACGTGAAGTGTCCGGCAGCGGCTGATCTGCGTTTGCACGCACGAGGCGGTAGAGCGCGATCTGCCGCGGACAGTTGGCACGGGCGAGCTCCGCGACGGAGTCTCCGAGCCCGCGTGAGACACAGCACAGCGTGCGGCGGAAGCCCAGGACGCCGCTGGCCATGAAGCCGGGCATGTCGCTGGAGGTGTTGGGTGCCAGCACGCCGCCGAGGGTGCGCTGGGCCCAGCGACTGACTGCGCCACCGACAAACGGGACAGCGCTCAGCGGATTGAGCGGCACGCGCACCTGGCCGCCGTGGGTGTGGCCGGCGAAGATGAGCGGCAAGCCGAGCTCCGCACCGTGCAGCAGCACACTTGGGCTGTGGGCCAGCGTGATGACGAATGGATCAAGGGCGAGCGGACGACGGCCGGCGGAGGCTGATGCCGCGGCTTCGGCCTCGGCAGCGGGCACAAGACCGCAGTCGAGCATGGTGCCTAGCGGATCCTCCGGGAAGTCCATGCCCAGGAGTCGCAGGTCGGGACGCAGGAGCTTGGTGCGGCGGCCCACCCAGCAGATGGGAACCTGCTCGCGGGCCAGGCGACGCATGGTCGGGTTGTCGTGGTTACCGAAGACGCCGAAGCAGCCCAGGCGGGTTCGCGTTGCGCCAGCGAGCTGGCAGAGGGCGCGTGCGGCGGAGGCCTCCTGACCGAGCTCGTCGCACCAATCACCGGTGAAGACGGCCAGGTCGACCTGAACGCTGGAGACCGCCTCGAGAACACCGCGCCACCAGGTGGCCTGAGCATCGGGAGCCTCGGCATCCGCGCCGTCGTAGCCGCGGCGCACGTGCGCATCGGTGAAATGCATGACGGTGAGGCCGTCAAGTGACTCGGGCAGGTCGGGGTGGGGCACCTCGACACGGTGGAGCAGTTCAGGATCGCCGGCGTGCCGCGGATGAGGCCGCTGGGAGGGCCATGGGCCAGAGTCGGCAGGCGGGTTGTTGATCGCGGGCATCTGCACGGTGGGCGGCGGAGGAGTGGACGAGGGGAGGCGTGTTCGAGGGCCGAGGCGGCAGCGTATCCGAGCCGGGCGGTAACCCGAGGAAGGCCAGAGGCGAGGGCGACCATGAAGCGGAACTGCGAGTCATGGTTGTACGGAGGCGAGGAAGCTGCCATACCGGCACCAAACACGCCCAAAAATCGCAAAAAGAGCAAATTTTCTTTCTGCGGGGTGCACGCCCCAGCCAGTCGGATTTGGCGATGGGCGTGGACACAACCTGTTGTGGGTGCTGCCCCCCGCAGGGCGGAAATGCACGGATTGTCCACCGTCTGGTCACTGGAGGGTTTTCACCCTGCAGGCCGAAACACGCGTACCGATTGCCGGCTCAGCGTTCACCAGTCACGGATGACTGCAAACGAGCTGAGCCCGCCGCAGCTGGTGATCAACCGCCGCGGCAGCACAGGACTTCAGGCAGCACGGAGCGCTCGCCATGTTCGCATTCTTCTCATCGATCAAGTCGTCCCTGCCCTTCGCCCTGACCACTGGCTCTGGCGTGGTGGATGCTGAGCTGCGCGATGCGGCCGTTGAGCCCGCGCTGTCGCCCCGGCGGCGGCAGCTGATCAACCACATTCTGGGGACGAACCTGACGGCGACGTACGCGTTCTTAGAACAGTTCGGCGACCACGATCTGGAGCTGTACGCCCGCCACCTGGACCTGATCGCCGGCCCGCGCGACCTGACGAGCATGTGGTCGCGTCCGACGACGGGGCCGGCGTTCATCGGTCGTGTCGCGCTGAACTGAGCTGGGAACCGCAGCAGCGGGAAGGTTCGGGGCGAGGCGAGAGTTTGGGTCCGGGGTTATCCCATAGCTCGTGACATGGGCTGCGTTCGGGGTCTTGCAGGTGCCTGGCGCCCGGCGCGACCGGGCTGATGTGGTGCAGGCGGAATAATCCGACCCTTGATCGCTGAGGATCCGTGGCCAGCGACCAGTTCTGGTAACCTCGACGGTTATCACGTCCGATCTTGTTCTTCGTCCGCTTCCGTTGGCAGCCGTGCTGACGCGTGCGGAACTGGAGAACGCCCCGATGACCGGACGTGATGCTGCTCGTGCAAACCTGACCCGTGCCCTGGCCCCCCTGCTGCTGCTTGCAGCGGCCGGCACGCTTGCCGGATGTGTTGACACGCGGGTGAGCTCGCAGGCCAGCCCGGCGGCGGAGCACATCGCTGCCGAAGGGACCGAGGCCACACCGACAGTCAAGGCCGAAGTGGGCGGACCCGCGCGTGCGGCGGCGGCGGAAGCAACCAGCGAGCTGCTGATTGACGACACCCCCGAGGGACTGGTGCAGATCACCAAGCCGTCGGACGGGAGCGACTTTGATCCGGCCATCAGCCGCGACGGCAAGTTCATTGTGTTTGCCAGCACGCAGCACCGGCGCACGGCGGACATTTACATCAAGCCCGTGGGCTCGGCGGCGATCACGCAGCTGACGCAGGATCCGGGCAACGATGTGATGCCGACGATCAGCCCCGATGGACAGAAGATCGCCTTCTGCTCGGATCGTGGCGGGACCTACGGCATCTATCTCATGAGCATGCGGGGCGGCCAGCCGGTGCAGTTGACCAGCGGCAACACGGACCTCCATCCGTCGTTCTCGCCCGATGGCTCGCACCTGGTGTTCAGCCGCCTGGGCGAGGCCTCTGGCCGGTGGGAGTTGTGGGTGCTTGATCTCAAGCGGCCGACGACGCCGGAGTTCATCGGCCACGGCATGTTCCCGGAGTTCTGCCCGACGGCGGGTACCGGTGCCGGCGGGACGGACAAGATCGCCTACCAGAAGGCACGCCAGCGCGGTGACTCGGCGTTCTCGATCTGGACCATTGACTACAAGCCGGGCAACATCGGCAACCCCACGCAGGTTGTTTCGGCCACGGACTCGGCGGCCATCAACCCCACCTGGTCGCCCGACGGCAACTGGATCGCCTACACCGCGGCACCCATTACCCGGATGCGCGGTGACTCGCAGTCGGCGGGCGGGATGTCGGGCGGGAGCGGGCAGATCCGCATCTCCTCGGCCGATGGGTCGACGCGGATCGATCTGACCGGCGGGCTGCGTCAGGCGTTCATGCCGACGTGGGGACCGGAGAACCGGATCTTCTTTGTCAGCGACCGTGGCATCGGGGGCGCAACGAATGCCCGTCCACAGGCCTGGGGCAGCACCAGTTCTGGGGGAAACATGGGGATTTGGTCAGCCAGCCCGGACAAAGCCCTTGCCGCTGCATCCGCAAGCGGTACAACGCCGATGACAGGAGGGGCCGGCGCACCTCGCGGCGGAACGATGACCGACGCGCAGCCGAACCAGGCCCAGCCACCGGAGCAGTGATCCGACCGACCCGCGGGCTGTGACGCCATCACCCTCGGGCCACGTACACCCGCTTGCTGCAGAAAACCGCATCAGGCATACTCCGAAAGATCCCCCGCTCATCGCAAGACAATCCGGCCAGCGCGTCATCTGGAAGGCCCGTACGCTCGCCCCCATTTGACCCCGCTCTGCCCACTGTGACTGAACAGACGACTCCCGACATGATCTCCCTGGCATTGACAATCCGCCGCCCCGCCGCCAACACCCGCCCGGATGCTGCGCGGTCGCTTGCTGCCGCGGGCGTGGCCCTGGCGGCACTGCTGCTCGGCGGTTGCCAGAGCGGGCCGGAACTGGTGCCGGCGGAACAGATTGTCTCACCCTACTCGCTGGCCGCCGGTGAGGTGCTGCTGGCTGTGGCCCCGCTTCGCAACGAATCGGGAACCGCATCGGTTGACAGCATGGCGCTGACGGATCTGGTGGTGCAGAAGTTTGACGAGGTCAAGGGCATCACCTGCCTGCCGACCAACCGCACGCTGCAGGCGATGCGGGCGCTGGGGCTGAGCACGGTGTCGTCACCGGCTGATGCACGGCGGCTGGCGCGGGCGCTTGGCATCGACGGATTGGTCGTTGGAACAGTGACCGCGTACGACCCGTATGACCCGCCGAAACTGGGGCTTACCCTGGCGCTGTTCGGGTCGGAGGGCAGACTGGCCGGCAGCCGCGGCGGCGCGGGTGACCCGATGGCAATGCAGACGGCGGGGACGGAAGCCGCAGTGAACAACGGCCTGTTCCGGGAGCAGCCGCTGACGGTGGTCAGCGAGATGCTTGATGCCCGGGACCAGGGCGTGCAGATGAATGTGAAGCGTTACGCCGAGGGCCGCACCGAGCCGAGCACCGCGCTGGGCTGGAAGGGCTATTTGGCCAACGCTGACTTGTACAACCAGTTCGCCTCGTGGTGGACTGTGTACCGACTCGTGCAGGAGGAGCGGCTCCGGGTGTCCCGGACCGCCGACGCGGAGCGTCGAGGGAAGTAAGGGTTTTCCCGTATCGAAGGATACGATACGGGTTTGGATATCAAGACGTGTCAGGAAACGCCCGAGAAGCGAACCGACAGGTTTTGATTATCGAATAGACAGCAGTACGCGGCGTGCCCAATGCCGCGGGAGAACAGGCCATGGATGCGACAGTTCAACCCAACTTGCCCGTCGTCGACGGATTCCTCAACTACCTCTCCAACGAGCGGCACTTCTCCGGGTATACCGCGCGCTGCTATGGCGCCGACCTGCGCCAGCTGGTGGACTGGGTTGCCCAGCAGCAGGGCACGCCGATCGACACGCCTGCCGAGAAGGCCGCGTTTGACCAGCGGGCTGCCAAGGCTGGCGGCTCGGGCACGGTGATTGCCTCCATCGGCAGCCCCAAGTCCATCACGGTGAGCATCCTGGATGCCAGCACCGACACGCTGCGCAACTTCCTGGGCCACCTGGGCACCAACGACTACTCGCCGGCCACCATGGCCCGCAAGATTGCCACGCTCCGCTCCTTCTTTAAGTGGGCTGAGAAGCGCGGCGTTTCGGGGACCAACCCGATGCTGGCCATCCGCACGCCCAAGCAGGGCAAGCGCCTGCCCAAGGCCGTGAGCATGGAGCAGATCGAGAAGCTGCTGATCACGCCGTCGGACAAGGACGTGCTGGGCCTGCGCGACCGCGCGATGCTCGAGACGCTGTACTCCACCGGCCTGCGCGTCAGCGAACTGGTTGACCTGAACTTTGATGACCTTGACGAGAACGGCGAGGCCCTCCGCGTCCGCGGCAAGGGCAAGCGCGAGCGCATGGTGCCGCTGGGCAGCCACGCCCTGGCCGCTGTGAAGCGCTATGTGACGATGGTGCGTGCCGACAGCCGCTTTGCCGGCCAGTGGAACGCCGACGGCGCCAACAAGCCGCTGTTCCTGAACAAGCACGGGGGCCGGATGAGCAGCCGCTCGGTCCGCCGCAAGTTGGACAAGTACCTCAAGGAAGCCGGGCTTGATCCCAAGATCAGCCCCCACACCCTGCGTCACAGTTTCGCGACGCACCTGCTGGAAAACGGTGCCGACCTGCGCAGCGTGCAGGAGTTGCTGGGCCACCAGTCGCTGAGCACCACCCAGGTGTACACGCACCTGACGGCCCAGCGCATCAAGGCCACGTACGACGAGGCGCACCCGCGTGCGAACGCCGGCTAAAGAGCTGGCGTAAGAACAGAAGAAGTGTTACCTACCACGACCGCTCGGCCGCAAGCCGGGCGGTCGTGTGCGTTTTGGTGGGAGGCGCAAGCAGGGACCGTTGGAGTCAGATGACACCGAAGGCCATGCCCAGGCCAACAAGGAACGCGAAGCCGGCACCGATTCCCAGAATGAGGGCGGACATACCGCTGGTCTTGCAGTTGCACTTCATGGCAGGTTCTTCCGAGCGCGTCCGGGTGGGTTTCAGCCGGGCGCGATCGCGACTCGCTATCCTCGGCGCAGCCCAGAGGGGGTGGCCCCTCCGCAAGGCGCCGGCCGTGAGCCGAACTGATGGAGCTGAGGATGCAGAGCCAAAGCCAGACAACCGCCCCCGAACAGCAGGCCGGCAGGAGCGGGGACGGTCCCATCGCAAGCCAATGCGTAGCCCTAGCTTCATCTTCGAGATTAGCATGTTCTTGAGATACGCCATGTTCAAAGACAATCAACAGGTGAGCACGCGCGCGTTCATCTTTTCCATTCTGCTCATATCCCTCTTTAGTGGCCTAGCTGGATTCTTGATCCGCGGTGCATTTCTCAAGCAGACTTCGGAACCGAAGCCAGGCGCTGCTGAATTGCTCTTCGGGCAGGGCATTGATCCATTTGGACTCGAAGGCGATATTGAAGTTATGTTTCCAACGCCAGACTACATGACAGGCAAAATCGAGTTTGGCGCTGACATGTACAAGAACCAGCACGCTTGGGAAGGTGAGCTGGCGTTTCTCTCCGGCAATCCGGTTAGTGGCTTTGTCTTCTCGAAGGATGGAGCAATTGTCGGAATAGGCGCCTTTGACAAGCCACTTGGACCGGTCATTTACTCACAAGGCATGTCTGGAGCTTATGTCTCACTCAAGCGGTATCGACCAGTCTTCTTGGAGTATGCGACCCAGCGCACGATCCGGTTCGAACCGCGATGAGCCTCCACCACTGCGCGGTGGGGCAGTTCGGGCCACGCGGGATTCGTCGGGTGCCGCTCCGCGGCGACCCGACGCTATGGACCGACACCGCGTTGCGGTGCCAGGACACGCTTGCGTGCAAGCGATTGGCGTCGGGCGCAGCGGCTATCACCGGCTGAGCGCTACCGCATCGGGCTCCCGGTTGAACGAACGACTTCTAGCGACGATTCACGCGAACGCTTCGGCCAGGGCCAGCTTGGCCTTGGGGCGGCTGACAAAGTGCAGTTCCAGGAAGCGCGCGACATAGTCGACGATGCTGGCCGCCTCGGGGATCTCGGGGTTGCTCGTTGCGCCCATGGGTTCGAAGCGCATGTTCTTGAAGCGCGAGACTGATTCTTCGACGGTCAGGCCGTACTGCAGACTCAGCGAGAAGGCGCGGCAGAAGGCCTGGCACATGCCCGAGAGGGTGGAGCCGTCCTTGGCGATCTTGATGAAGATCTCGCCGGGGGCGCCATCGGGGTGCATGCCGACGGTGAGGTAGCCCTCGTGGCCGCCGACGACAAACTTGTGCGTGATGGAGCGGCGGGTGGCCGGCAGGGAGAAGCGACGTGCATTCATTTCGAGGGTCATCCTTGACCGCTGGCGACGGAAATAACCGAGAACGGACCTGAAACCGAGCCCGTGCCGCGGGCCGGTCTTGTGGCATAACAACGCAATGCCACCACATGTTGTAGGTCGGTTTCGTCCACTCCGGTCATGTTGGATCACATTTTCCCCCGCTTCAAGGCGGCTGGGGGCCCCGGATGGGGGCTCCGGTTCTCATATAGTTTAGACGACTTGGAGCAAAACCGCGTCAGGGGCTGGTGCCACCTGCCGCGGCATGCCGATTGTTTCGACTCCGACGCAATGTCTGACCGCCCAGCCAACCTGACTCGACCTGCGATTGCCGGCCTCCCCCGGCAGGTGATCGCCGGGCTGGCTCTGGTGCTTGTGGCGACCCTTGCCGCGGCGAGCCCGGTGGACCGACTGGCCCTGATGGCGGCATCGGGAAATCCCGCGGGCCTGCCAAGTTGGCGGGAAGCGGCCCCCCCACCGCCGATGGTGGTGCAGCGTCGCCAGGCCCGGCAGCGGATTGTGCCCGGGGCGGAATCACGATTGAATGTGCTGTCCGCCGCCCGGCGGGCAGATGGCGTCTTCACCCAGATGGCGGCGACCTCGGTCGGCCGTCCGTCGATGCTCGTCAGTGAGCTGCAGACGAGCCTGCCGCCGCCGGCGTGCTGAAGTGGCCGACAAGGCCTGCTGCCACCGGCCGATCGCGGGAACACGTTCCCGCCACGGCACCGACTCGACAAACCCTCGCCTGCATCACGATTCAGCAGCCGCCCGTGTGCGGCGCTGACCATCGTCCTGCGGCGTTCGTTCCCGGCAATCCGGTGTTTCCGCTGTTTCTTTGTTCGCTGCTGTTCTCGGTCTCGGCCCCTGCCGCGGCTGGGTGTGCAGGCGAGCCGGAGGGCGGGGCGGCGGAGAGCGGGACACCCACCATTACCAGCTTTCGGTTTTCGGCCCGAGTGATACGCACCGGGCATCAAGGTTCACGTCATGAAACAAGACATTCCGCTGATTGGTCCCATCCTCAACAAGATCATCGGCAGCCGCAACGACCGGTTCGTCAAAAAGTACCTGGCCCGCGCCACGGCGATCAACGCCCTGGAGCCGAAGTTCCGCAAGTTGTCGGACAAGGACCTGCGCGGCCAGGTCGAGGTGTTCCGGGCCCGCATCGACAAGGGCGAGTCCGCGGCGGACGTGATGGCCGAGGCCTTCGCGGTGGCCCGCGAGGCGATGGACCGTTCGGTGGGCATCCGGCAGATCTTCAACCCGGCCCGGGAGTTTGACCCCTCGACGCTGCCGGCGAGCGTCCAGGACGCGTACGCCCGGACCAAGGCCGCGATGGAGGCGACGCCCGAGTGCGAGCCCGATGGCGAGTGGCTGGGCCACGAGCAGATGATCCCGGGCTGGCAGCAGGTGGATATTCCCAATGAGATCTACGAAGCGGTGCGCGAGTTGTACCCCGAGAGCCGCCCCCCCTACCGGGCCCGGCCGTTTGATGTGCAGTTGATCGGCGCCATGGTGCTGTACCAGGGCCGCATCAGCGAAATGAAGACCGGCGAAGGCAAGACGATCGTGGCCCCGCTGGCGACGTACCTGGCCTGCATCGAGCGGCTGAAGGTGCACGTGGTGACGGTCAACGACTATCTGGTGCAGCGCGACCGCGACTGGACCGCGCCGTACTTCCACGCCCTGGGCCTGACGGTGGGCGCGATTCACCCGCAGCACATGCAGCCGGAGGACATGAAGCGCCGGATGTACATGTGCGATGTGGTGTACGGCACCACCAGCGAGTTCGGCTTTGACTACCTGCGCGACAACATGAAGCGCTCGGTGGACCAGCAGGTCCAGCGCCGCCGCGACTTTGCGATCGTTGACGAGGTCGACTCGATCCTGATCGACGAGGCCCGGACGCCGCTGATCATCTCGGGCCCGGCGCACGAGGGCAAGCCGCGGTACGACATGGCCGACAAGCTGGCCAAGCACCTGGTGGACAAGCAGAAGCCCTGGCAGGCGGCTGAGGATGCGGCGATGGACATGCGCAAGCGGATCAAGGGCCTTGAGGGCGACATCCGCAACACGCGCGACAAGGCCAAGATCCCCGAGTTCCAGGCCGAGATCAAGGAGATGACGGCCCGGCTGCCGGGCGTGGAGGCCGAGAAGAAGAAGCACATGCAGTACTACGAGACGCACCTGGAGCGCAAGAGCGTGCACCTGACGCACGACGGCGTTGCCGAGGCGCAGCGTGTGGCGGGCATGGGCTCGTTCTACGTCGGCGAGAACATGGACGTGCCCCACCTGCTGGAGCAGGCGCTGCGTGCCCACGTGGTGTACCAGCGCGACAAGGACTACATCATCGGCATGGCCGATGACCCGCAGACGGGCCAGAAGGTGCCCAGCGTGATCATCGTGGACATCTCCACGGGCCGGCCGATGTACGGCCGCCAGTGGTCCGACGGCCTGCACCAGGCCGTTGAGGCCAAGGAAGCCGTGCCGATCAAGCAGGAGACGCAGACGGTCGCGACGATCACGATCCAGAACTTCTTTAAGATGTACAAGCGGCTGGCGGGCATGACCGGCACGGCCGACACCGAGGCACAGGAGTTCCACGACATCTACAAGCTGGATGTGGTGGCCATTCCGACCAACAAGCCGGTGACGCGCCGCGACTTTGACGACATGGTGTTCGTCACGGGCAAGGACAAGTGGAGCTTCATCGTCGAGGAGATCAAGAACTTCCACGACTGCGGCCGCCCCGTGCTGGTGGGCACCACCAGCGTGGAGAAGTCCGAGATGCTCGCCGAGATGCTGCAGCGCAAGTACGGCATCCGCCACGAGGTGCTCAACGCCAAGCAGCACGAGCGCGAGGCGAGCATCGTCGAGAGCGCCGGCCAGATCGGCGCGGTCATGATCGCCACGAACATGGCCGGCCGCGGCACGGACATCAAGCTCGGCAAGCTGACGCGCGAGCAACTGCTGGACCACTGGCTGCGCCGTGGCATCGCGCCGCGCGAGGTCACCATCGAGACGCCGGAAGAGAAGCTGCGCGAACTGGTGTACCGCAAGATCGCCCCGCAGGAAAAGGACCTGGGGCTGAACAAACGCGACGTGGAGACGATGGACTGGCCGACGCTGGAGACCACGCTGCTGCGCCACTGGGCGATGAAGAACACCTGGCTGAGCGACAAGGACGTGGCCAGGATGAACAACGAGCAGTTGCGCAAGGAGCTGGACAGAAACAACCGCTTCCTGCTGCACCGCATCCACTGGTTCACCAGCATCGAGGACCTGGGCGGCCTGCACGTCATCGGCACCGAGCGTCACGAGTCACGGCGCATCGACAACCAGCTGCGCGGCCGCTCCGGCCGCCAGGGTGACAAGGGTTCGTCGCGGTTCTTCATCTCCCTTGAAGACGAGCTGATGAAGCTGTTCGCCGGCGACGGCACCCTCAGCCTGCTGTCACGCATCGGCATGAAGGAGGGCGACGCGATCGAGCACCCGATGCTCAGCAAGTCCGTCGAGCGTGCGCAGCGCAAGGTCGAGGAGACCAACTTCCAGCGTCGCAAGAACATCCTTGAGTACGACGAAGTCATGGAGCACCAGCGCCGCGGCTTCTACTCGCTGCGCCAGCGTGCGCTCGAGGGCCGCGACATGAAGGGCCTGATCTTCGAGTACATCCGCGATGCGGCGGCCAAGGCCTCCGGCGAGTTCCTCTCGCCGGACTACGCGGCCACGTGCGCCTCGAACCTGGCCCAGCAGATGCTGCGGACGGAGATCTCGGCCCGCCAGCTCCGCGGCATCGAGCGCGACGAGATGGAACTGCGCATCCGCCGCTCGGCCAAGGAAGAGGCCCGCAACTCCATCAACCTGCACCTGGGCGAGTACTTCCCCGAGGTCGGCGGGCAGATCGAGATGGACTTTGACGCCCAGGGCCTGATCAACTGGGCCCGCAACACCTACGGCGTGGAGATGAGCGAGGGCGAGTTTAAGAACCCCAGCAGCGAGCTGCGCCGCAGCGTGCGCGACCGCATCATCGAGGCGTCCGAGCAGCAGATCGACGCGACGGATCTCTCGCCCATCGAGCCGTTCCTGGACAAGACCTACGGCTCCAAGGCCATGAGCGTGTGGGCCAAGGAGAAGTTCCTCTTTGACATCGCTCCCGAGAAGATCGAGCAGGCCCGTGCCGAGGGCGGCAACGAGGCCGTGCTCAAGCTCGTCGTCGATGAGGCCTCGGGCCTGTACCGCAAGCGCGAGATCGAGTACCCCATCGACCTGATGGTCGAGACGGTGCAGAACATGATGCGTGCCCGCATGCAGGATCAGGCCGTCAACTACTTCATCACCTGGGCCAACAATCGCTACAAGATGGGCTGGACCCCCGACACCCTCAAGAGCAAGCACCCCACGCAGGCCCGCAAGGAGCTGACCGACGCGGCGTACAAGGCCTTCGAGAACGGCATGCTCGAGCAGGCCGTGCAGGACGCCTTAAAGTGCGACACCGATGACAAGCTGGCGGCGCACCTGGCCGGGACGTACCAGCAGGACCTGCCGCTGTACATGCAGCGGCTCAGCGGCGAGGAGCGCACCAACGCCATCCGCGCCAAGATCGAGTCCATCCTGCGGTCGGAACTGATCTACCTGGAGCGGTCGTTGCTGCTGGAGATCCTCGACGGGCTGTGGAAGGACCACCTTTACGCGATGGAGAAGCTGCGCGACGGCATCAGCTTCCGGGCCTACAGCCAGCTGGACCCGCGCATCGAGTACAAGCGCGAGGGTGCCCGCATGTTCCTGGAGATGATGGACAACGTGCGCGAGCGCGTGACCGACGCCATCTTCAAGGTCCGGCTGCAGGCTCCGGTCATCCAGCCCCCGCCGCAGCCCAGGGCGATGCCCCGTCCGGCGGCCATGCCCGCGACCGGCGGCATGCTTGGCGGTGACACCGCCGGCGACTCCGGCGGGCTCTACGTTCCGCCGAGCAGCGGCCGTCCGGCGGCGGACGCCCCGCCAACTGGCCCGAGCATTCAGGCCCAGATCGAGCCCGGCCCCGGGGGCCTGCCCGGTGAGCCCGAAACCCGGATCTGACGCCCCTCGGGACCACCCAACCCTGTGATGAGTCACTCTTCGGCCGCCCCGGAACCTGTCCGGGGCGGCCGTTTTCGTCTGCCGCAGGGCTGTGGCGAGCCCCGGCGGCAGGAAGACCAGAAATCCGCAAACCAAATGAAACCCAAACCGCCGCCGCTGCGTACAGGCACGCGAGGCGTTATCCTGCATGCCTGCATCGGGTGCCGTCCATCGGACCGATGCATGCTTCTGGTGGTGTTGGCACGCCCGGCGGATCTGCCCGGCGCGGTGAAGAACTTTCGAGGTTGACCATGAACACGACACAGCACGCACGTGCCACAACCAGCCGCGGCTTTACGCTCTTTGAGCTTCTGATCGCGATGGTGATCTTCATGTCGCTGCTGGCGGTGCTGCTGGTGGTGGGCACCAAGGTGCTCTCGGCCAACAAGGAGCGGAGCACGGCGGGCGTGATCCGCGCCATCGAGAACATCTTTGAAGATTACCAGGTGCAGACGCAGGCCCGCTATCCGCAGGCTATAGGTTTTGTGGAGCGAACTCCTGCTACGCCTGTGGGTGCACGCCCGCAGCAGATCTCCATCTATGGCCAGAGCATCACCGACAACGAAGCGTTCATCGCACCGATCGTGGATGCCCGGCTTGATGGCCGCGTGATGAACGGCAGCGGCAACTTGGGCTGGCCTCCGCTGGATCCGGCGGTCCCATCAGGTAATCGTACCAATCAGTTTCAGATCGCCGGTAGGGATGCCGACCGCGTGGGCGATGCCTCGCAGCCCTCGCTGACGCTGCTGCTGCTGGCGATGAGCGAAGTTGTGCCGCTGGAGCAGAAGCTCAGCGGCATCGACCCCAAGCTGCTCCGCCGCGAGCGAGTGCCGGCCTTCGGCTGGAACGCGGTGCGCAGCAACGCGAGCGGCGGCGGTGTTTCGGTGACGCTGACTCCCTCAACGCGGCTGATCGAGGGCCCTGTGCTCCGCGATGCGTTCGGCTTTCCGATGCGGTTTGTCAGCCCGCTGGCCCATGGCGGCTATGGCGGGTTCGATGTGCCCAACGCCGCCCGCGAAGGCGAGTGGATCGCCGGCCCGGATGATCAGGCCGTGCCGCTGCCGTTTAACCCGACGTGGTACGACCCGTACGGCTCGGTGGCGATCAACGCCAACAGCGAGCTGCGTCTGACCCGCCGCGGCAGGCCGCTGGGCATGCCCCGCGGTGCGACGCCCAAGGACCTGGTAGGCGATGCCGATGAAGGCCTGTGCCGCAACGGCCGCCCGTACTTCTACTCCGTGGGCCCCGATGGCGACCCCCGGACAGAGGCCGATAACGTGTACTCCGAGATTCCCGATTTCAGTGCCGACCGGGGCACGCCGCGGAATCCGAACTGAATCGGTCTGTCAGGTCCGGCGCGACGGAAACAGCCCGCGGCCGGGTGTTTGCGGGCGATCCGATGGGATGATCCTGTCGACAATCACCCGGCGGAACGCGGCATCGGGCACATTGAGCCGGTGTCCGGCCTATACTCTCTTTCCCTCTTTGACGCCAATATCGGGGCGTAGCGCAGCTTGGTAGCGCGTTTGGTTCGGGACCAAAAGGTCGGAGGTTCAAATCCTCTCGCCCCGACTTTGTTCGAGAGTAAAGCCCTTCGATGAGCACATCGAAGGGCTTTCTCGTTACAGGGACAGGAGTTGGGCCGCGGCGGGTGAAGTTCAAACACCGGTTGCGGATCGTCTCAAATCGGGCCAATTCGGGCTGACTGTTGCCAGGATTTGAACTGCGTTGCACTTGAATGGCTGAACAAGCGGTCCAGCTGTTTGAGCCCGATGCACCGTCGAACGAGTTCGGCGTCGATTGCGGCTCCCGCGCGTGCGTACGCGGCTTCTTCACAGCCTTGCTAGGCCTCTGCGCGGCGATCTATAGTGTCGCCACACGGTGTAGGAGACGAATTGCACCGGTAATCGACCAGCAAACGGAGAACTAACTTGAAGCCAGGACTCACGACGACCCGTATACGTCTCGCCGCCGCGCTCGTTGGCGCTCTGACGATCACGAGCACGCAGGCGCAGCAAGTGCGGCTTCCGGAAACCGCGGCCGATGTGCCCGGTCCCGCCGCCGGCACCAACATGACCAAGGAATATGTCCAGATGGTCGGCAAGATGGCCTACGTCTGGGGTTATGCGATGGTCAACTCGCACAACCGCCGGGCCGGGTTCGCCTATATCACCAGCCAGAACGGCAACGTGCCCGGGTGGAACGGCGGCACGGTCCCGATGGCCCCGGTGGGCTACAACGCCATGCTCAACGATTACATCAAGCCGGACCAGACGTTTGTCGCCTGTCCCAACCAGGACGTGGCGTACGGCGCGGGCTACTTCGCGCTGGACAAGGAACCGATCGTCTTCCAAGTGCCGGACTTCGGCGACCGCTTCTGGGTCTATGCGATCTACGACGCGCGCACCGACGAGTTCGCCGAGATCGGCAAGCCCTATGGCACGAAGCCCGGCTTCTACATGATGGTCGGGCCGAACTGGAAGGGCGAAAAACCCGAGGGGATCTCGGCGGTGGTGCGCTCGTCGACCGAACTGGCGTTCACCGCGCCGCGCGTTTTCAAGGGGGACAACGCCGAGGATACCAAGGCGGTGCAGCCGGTGCTCAGCGCGGTCATGTTCTACCCGCTGAGCAAATTCGATGGCAAGATGAAGACCACCGACTGGAGCAAGGTACCGCACTTCCCGGTGCCGCCCGGCCCGGGCGGCGAGACCAAGTGGGTGCAGCCGGAGAAATACTACGAGCAGCTCCCCAGCGTGATGAAACTGGTGCCGCCGCTGCCCGGCGAGGAATCGCTCTACGGCTGGATCAACTCCGTCTTTGAGGCCGCCGAGAAGGATCCGGAAGTCAAGAAGGCGCTGGTGGAGTCCTTCGTCGCCGCCGACAAGGAACTCATTGCCCCGCTCTTCCAGTGGAAACTGAACGGCCGCTCGGCCGGCAATGGCTGGTACTCACCGGTGAACAACGCCCAGTGGGGCACGGATTACCTCAACCGCACCGGCACCGCCAAGTCCAACATGTACGACAACAAGCCTAACGAGACCAAGTACATCTACCGCGACGACGACAGCGCTGGGAACCAGCTTAACGGCAAGAACAATTACACCGTCACCTTCCCCAAAGGTCAGGAACCGCCGGTCAAGGGGTTCTGGTCGCTGACGCTCTACAACGAGCATCACCTGTTCCATCCCAATGCGCTCAACCGTTATTCGCTGGGCACCAAGAGCATGTCGTTCCTGCAACACAACGCCGACGGTTCGCTCACGCTCTACTTCGGGAATAAGTCGCCCGGCAAGGACAAGGAAACGAACTGGGTGCCCGCGCCGGACGGCACGTTCTCGCTCTACATCCGCTGCTACTGGTCGGAGAAGGCCATCCTCGATGGAAGCTGGATGCCGCCGCAGGTCGAGAGGGTGAAGTGAGCAAACCAATCAACAAGATGAAGGAGAAGCTGATGAAAACCATAAACTTGAGCACTGTCCTCGCCGCCGCCGCTGTTTGCGCGGTCACAGTGACAACCGCGCAGGCCCAAACCTCCCGCTTCGACGCACTGGCCGACGCACCGTTCAAGGAAAACCGCCCCTCCAAGGAGGCGGCCCAGACCCTCCGCGACGAACTCCTCTTCCAGCGGGCGACGCAGACCTATCTCTGGGCGTTGCCGCTCATCAACACGCTGGGCATGAAGGAAGGCTCGGAGAAAGTCTTCGGCGAGGGCTACAACGTCCTGCCGGTCTTTAAGAACCGCCTCGATGCCAAAACGCTGATCACGACGCCCAACTCGGATGTGATCTACGCGCTCAGCTACGTGGACCTCGGCAAGGAAGGCCCGCTGGTGATGGAAGCCCCGCCGGGTTTGCAGGGCATCCTGCTGGACTTCTGGCAGGCTCCCATCCCGGTCGATGGCGGCAAGTTCTACGGAGACGTCGGCCTTCCTGGTCCCGATGCCGGCAAGGGCGGCAAGTTCCTGATGCTGCCGCCCGGCTACGAAGGCGAGGTGCCGGAGGGATACTACGTCTACCGCTCGCGGACCAACAACGTCTTCATCTTCCTGCGATCGTTCTACACCGACCCGAAGGTTCTTGGCCCGGCCGTTTCAGTCATGGAGAGCACCAAGGTCTATCCGCTCAAAGGCCAGGCCAAGCCGATGAAGTACCCCAACGCCTCGGGCGTTCCGGTCAACATGCTGCCCGTCAGCGATGGCAGCGCGTTCGACCAACTCAAGCGGCTCGTGGACAGCGAAGGGACCAACCTCGCCAGCGCCGATGGCCTCGGCATGCTTGCCTCCATCGGCATCGTCAAGGGCCAGCCGTTCAACCCCGATGCGCACACCCGCGAGATCCTCGACCGCGCCGCCAAGACCGGTTACAAGATGAGCCGAGTCATCGGTTTCCAGGAAGAAGTAAGCGGGCGCTCATTCCGCATCTACCCGGACCGCCGCTGGGTCAACCCCATGGCCGATGCAACCCCCGACAATGTCGGTGGGCCGCTTGACCTCAACTGGTGCCGAACCGCCGAGGGGTATCTCGACCTCGACGCCCGTATCTGGTTTTTCACCGATTACTACTCTATCAGCCCGGGGATGCTGTCGCAGACGCCCGGCAAGGGCGCCAAGTACATGATCGGTTTCACCGACAGCACCGACACGCCCTTGTCCGGCGGCAGCAACTACCGCGTGAACCTGCCCGCCAACATCCCCGCTGGCAACTTCTGGTCCATGACGCTCTACGAGGCGGAAAATGCCTCGGGTCTGGCCAACGGCCAGCCGTTCCCTTCCCTCGGTTCGCGCGACAAGCCGGCCCAGAACGCCGACGGCAGCACGGACATCTATTTTGGGCCCAAGCCGCCCCCCGGCAAAGAAGGCAACTGGCAGGCCACCGTGCCAGGCAAGGGGTATTTCGCGATTCTCAGGCTCTACGGCCCGACCGAAGCCGCCATCAACAAAAGCTGGAAGCCCGGCGATATCGAGAGGCTGAACTGACCAATGGGCGTTTCGTACGGGTCTACCGCTCGATCAAGAGTCGAATCCCAGGCTTCCAGACCCGAACGCCTTCCAAGAAAAGTTCTATTGGTGTACTGTCACCCCGACTTCATGTAGAGCAAAGCCCCTCGACAGCATGTCGAGGGGCTTTGTCGTTCAATACCCGGCAGTTGCGCCGTCCAGGATGCAGTTCACACTGATGAACTCGAGGATTGGCTGATCGGTCGCTTCCTCCGCAGGTCAGAACGACGCGCCGCCTCGCGCGAGCATGATGCAGGCCCGACACAAGCCGTCGCGCCCCCTCCTCGGTTGCTATCGGCCTTGCCCTCTCGTCGGCTTTCACGGTTTCACGGCGAGCAAAGACCGCGTTTCTGGCCTCCAAAGTCCGATTGCCCAGACAATGCGTTCTAACGGTGTACTGTCACCCCGATTTTGATGGCTTGATGGCCTCGACAAGTGCCGAGGCCATCTGCATTTACGGGCAAGTTCAACCCACCTTCTGTGACCCTGGGACGCTTGGCAAGGTTTGAACTTGCCGTGACTGGGCTAAAGGCGATAGCTCCACCTGAATCAGCGAGTCCGGGAGAGAACCATTTGTCAACGATTTTGCGGTGATGGTCGAGCGCTCTGCCGCGACCGGCGAACAAATCTGGTCAAACAACAGCCAACGATCTGGTGGTGCCGATCTTGGTGACAACCTGCGGGAGATCTCTCCCAGATTGGAACCCCAATGAAACGCTCCGAGGCGGTATTCGTTTTTGTGATGACGCTCCTCGCGTTCGGTCTTTCGGCCTCGGGTCAGCAGACCACAGTTACCTCACTTCCGCCCGCATCGAGTGTTGCAGCCACGTCGCAACCCGGGACAGTGCCGGGTCTGCGATTCGAGACCATTGCTTCTGGAATTCACCTCATCTGGACGCCCCGTCATGAGGCGAAGGTGGTGGTGGCCGAGTTTTCCACGTTTGTGGCGCTGATCGAGGCTCCGTTCGACGATCGCACGGTACGAGACATCCTCGCCGAATTGCGGGCGAGGTTTCCCAAGAAGCCGCTGCGATACGCGTTGCACTCGCACCACCATGACCACTCGATAAATGCCGTTGATCCGCTGCTGGTGGCGGGTGCGCAGATTGTCACCTCGGGGTACAACCTTGACCAATTGCTGACGGCGACTGCGGACGAGGCGCTGCTCCGCAGCCGAGTCGTGCTCGTCGATGATCGGTTCGAGATCGCCGACCAAACCAACCGGCTTCGTGTCTGGCTCTTGAAGCAGGGCAGGGGTGAGAATCAGTGGCTCGTACCAACGGCTGAGTACATGGTTTTCGACTTTCCCGACCAACAGGTTCTCGTCAGTGGGTGCATGTATAACAAACCGCTGACGTACCACGAAGTGGTCAATCAGCGCAAGCCATCGCTGCTGAAGTTCATCGAGTCCCATGGTCTGAAAGTCCGTACGATTGTTCCGACGAACACATCCTCAGCCGGTGGTTTCGAGGACGTGTGCACGATGCAGATGCTGCAAGACACGCTCGAGCAAGGGATCAAGCCGGAAGAGGTCTCGAAGCGGTTCGGGGCTATGACCGCAATAGAGATGCGAGACCGTTTAGACGCAATCGTGGAGGAGTTCAAAACGAAAACGCCACGGTCGTTTGACCTGATGGTCTGCAGCAGCCAGTTGCTGCGGGACGGCTTTCCGGATCACTCAATCGTTTTGCTCGATGCCGCGATTAAGCTATTCCCGAGCGATCCTTGGCCGGCGTTCGAGTCGGGGGTGCGGCTTTGGGAGCTTGGAAGGACGCCTGAGGCAGAAGAACGCTGGAAGACGGCGTTGGCCTTGGCGAAGGATTCGAACGAGCGAGAAGACATGGAACGAACGATTGGTGAGAAGCGGGTGATGGTCAAGTGATCGGGGCCGGAGGGGGACGCCGCGGATTGTTCTCGGGAAGTGCCACGCGACGGACGACGGTGTCCATCAAGGCATTGCTGACACCAAAGCTCTGATTCCAGCCTCCCAAGCCAAGAGCCCTTTGACGAAACGTTCAAACCCCGTCCTGTCATCCCGACTTCGTGTAGAGCAAAGCCCCTCGACAGCATGTCGAGGGGCTTTGTCGTTCAATACCCGGCAGTTGCGCCGTCCAGGGTGCAGTTCACACTGATGAACTCGAGGATTGGCTGATCGGTCGCTTCCTCCGCAGGGACCGACGTGTTGCGGAGTGCCTGCGGGAGATCGACCACATTGGCCGCGACGTTGGATGCTCCACATTCCGCCAGAGGTCCTCGGCATCTTCGCAGCCGACGCTCACCCGCCATGGCGGTCCATCGTCGTTCCGGCGGAAGCTCGCTGCGGAAGTGAACGGACTCCTTGAGAATGACCCGCAGACGCTTGATCTTTCCATCGAATCGGAGGGGCCGGCGGTCAAGATAGTCGCGTGACACTCGGGAACCAAGGTCGGTTCCCACATCAAAGCTCTCGCTGGCGGTGAAGGCGGCGGGCACGGTCATCTTGACCGTCGTGCGGGCGACCTCCGGGCCATCCATGCTCAACCCGCCAATATGCTCTTGCCCACCGCTTCGGCCAGCTTGATCCCATCCACCCCCGCCGACAAGATCCCTCCCGCGTAGCCCGCGCCCTCACCACCCGGGAACAACCCCTTGGTGTTGACACTCTCAAAGCCCTCATCACGCTTGATCCGAATCGGTGATGAGGTCCGCGTCTCCACACCCGTCAGCACCGCATCGGCCATGTCAAACCCGCGGATCTGCTGGCCAAACTTCACCAGCGCCTCGCGAATCGCGATGATCGCGTACTTCGGCAGGCACGTCGCCAGGTTCGTCGGCGTCACGCCCGGCGTGTACGAGGGAATCACAGTCCCCAGGGTCTTGCTCGGCCGCCCGGCCAGAAAGTCCGCCACCCGCTGGCCCGGTGCTGCATACGTCCCGCCGCCGGCGACAAACGCCGCCTCTTCCCACTTCCTCTGAAATGCAATACCCGCCAGCGGCCCGTCCGGATAATCCACCTCCGGCGTGATCCCCACCACAATCCCCGCATTGGCGTTCCGCTCCGCCCGCGAGTACTGGCTCATCCCGTTGGTCACCACCCGGCCCACCTCCGATGCCGCGGCCACCACCGTGCCGCCCGGGCACATGCAGAAGCTGTACACATCCCGCCCGTTCCTGGCATGATGCACCAGCTTGTAGTCCGCAGCGCCCAAGAGCGGGTTGCCCGCGCTCCTGCCGAACCGCGCGATATCAATCAGCGACTGGGGGTGCTCAATCCGAAAGCCCACCGAGAACGGTTTGGCCTCAACATACACCCCGCGGCTGTGCAGCATCTCAAACGTATCGCGTGAACTGTGGCCGATCGCCAGCACCACATGGTCCGCGGCGATCCGCTCTCCACTGGCCAGCACCACACCGCGAATCCGCCGGGTACCGTCGCCGCCGATCTCAATGTCCAGGTCCGTGACCCGGCTCTCAAAGCGGTACTCGCCGCCGAGCGCCTCGATCGTCGCCCGCATGTTCTCCACCATTCCCACGAGCCGAAACGTGCCGATGTGCGGGTGCGCCTCGACCAGAATCTCCGGCGGCGCGCCAGCCGTGACAAACTCGGTGAGCACCTTGCGCCCCAGGTGCCGCGGGTCCTTGATCTGGCTCCAGAGCTTTCCATCAGAGAACGTCCCCGCTCCACCCTCACCGAACTGGACATTTGATTCCGGATTCAGCACCGACTTGCGCCACAGACCCCAGGTGTCCTTCGTCCGCTCGCGCACCACCTTGCCGCGCTCCAGAATGATCGGCTTGAACCCCATCTGCGCCAGCACCAGCGCCGTAAACAACCCGCACGGTCCCGCGCCGATCACCAGCGGCCGGGACTTCAGGTCCGCGGGCGCACGCGCCACAAACCGATACTCCGTATCCGGCCGCGGCTTGACCTGCACATCATTTGCAAACCGCGCCAGCACGCCCGCCTCATCGGTCAGCTCAACATCCACCGAGTACACCAGCAGAATCGCGAACTTCTTGCGAGCATCGTGCGCCCGCCGCACAACAGTGCACGAGACGAGGTCCCCCGGCTCGATCTTCAAACGCGCAATCACCGCCGCGGCGATGGCTTCGGGGGCATGGTTCAAGGGCAATCGAATCTCAGTCACGCGGAGCATAACTGGCTTATAGCACCGGCATCCCCGCCAGACAAATCAAAACTCACCCGGCCCGTCCCGCCTTTCAGCGCCGACGCCGTGCGGCCAGCAGGCTGGCCAGGACGTGGCAGGTTGTGGCTCAATTGCAGCAGGGGCGGGAGGTGGTGTGTCGAGTGCGGCAACCGGATGCGGGGGCACCGGTTGGTCAGGTCCGCCTGCGGGAGCCCGGCGGCTCGGCGTTCCGCTGCTGGCAGGCGATTACCATGGGCCGAAGCCGCGTTCGATGCCTTCGCCGACGGCTCATCGGAGGCGAGCGCCATCGAGAGCACGCTGAGGGTTGCCACCAGTACGAGCGCTGTCGCCAGCCAAGTGCGAGTGTGCATTGCGGAGTCTCCAATCGCGTGGTGCGATGTGCCACCGGCCCATCCGAGTTACGACCAGCCACAACGGCGTGCGGCCACGGACCGGGTTGCACATTGTACCTGTCGGGTGGCATGTAAAAACGTCGAGCCCCGATGGAGCGCGATCCGGATCGGACAGAGCGCGGCCCCAATCCCGTGCAATGGCGGGCCGTGAGACGAAACGCTGCGGGCTGCCCTCCCCTTCGGCCAGTCATGGCTACACGCTGATCAAGGGCTCGGGGCTACTTTTCCAGCCTTAGGTGACTGGATGCAGACTGCGGAACAACCGCGCGGAGCATACACCATGGCAGCAAAGAAGGCCAAGCCATCCAAGGGGTTCTCAGCCGCCGAGCGGGCCGCGATGAAGGAGCGTGCGCGGGAACTCAAGGCCGAAGCCCGCGCCAGCAAGGACAAAGCCGCAGGAGAGCAAGCCCTGCTGGCGACCATCGCCGCGATGCCAGCGGCGGATCGCGCTCTGGGCGAGCGGCTTCACGCGATCGTGACAGCCAGCGGGCCAGCCCTCTGGCCGAAGCTCTGGTACGGGATGCCGGCGTACGCCAACCCCCCCCCACTCCCGCGGGCGATGGCAAGGTCGTCTGCTTCTTCCAGGCCGCATCGAAGTTCAAGACGAGGTATGCGACGTTCGCCTTCTCAGACTACGCAAAGCTTGACCAGGACGCGGGCGGGATGTGGCCGACTGGCTTTGGGCTCAAGGCCTTGACCGCTGGCGATAAGGCAAAGATCGCTGCACTGGTCAAGAAAGCGGTGACTTGAGGACTGAGTTCGCGCGGCACACCGAAGGCAAATGATTTTCTTCGACGATCCCCCGTGCAATTTCCTCGCCGCGCGGTACCATGGGCCCGATGACCGACTGGAGCACCGACAATGTGCTTGCTCTCGCGCCGGATTCCGGCTCGGCCTCGGCCGGGCAGGGGCTGGCCTCGGCCCGGCATTGGACGGGGCTGGGGGCCAGCGATCGCGCCATCTGGGGCCTATGCCAGGGCTCTGGGAAGAACCCCTATCAGACTCGGATCGACCTGGGCGAGCCCGCCTTCAAGTGCAGCTGCCCCAGTCGCAAGTTCCCATGCAAACATGGCTTAGGCCTACTCCTGCTGTACGCGAGCAAGAAGAACGCCTTCCCCGCAGGCAGCGAGCCGGACTGGGTGAGCGAGTGGCTGGCCGGCCGCAGCGAGCGTGTGGCGGCCAAGGTCGAGAAGGCCAAGGCGGCGGAGGAAGCCCAGGTTGACCCCAAAGCCCAGGCCAAGCGAGCCGCGCAGCGGCAGGCGCGGGTGGAGCAGGGCGTGGCGGAGTGCCGCACCTGGCTGGAGGACGTGGTGCGAACGGGTCTGGCCGGGCTGCAGGGCGATGCCGTGGCCACCTGCGATCGCGTAGCGGCACGAATGGTTGATGCCCAGGCACCGGGGTTGGCTGCCGCCGTTCGCCGCGTGCCGGAGGTGATGGCCTCCGGCGCCGGCTGGGAGAAGCGAACGCTCGAACTGCTGGGGCGGCTGCACCTGCTGCTTGCCGCGGCTGAGAAGCTCGGCGAACTGCCCCCGGCACTGGCTGGTGATGTTCGCGTGGCACTGGGCTATACCCAGGGCAAAGACGAAGTACTCGCTGGCCAAGGCGTGGCGGACCGCTGGACCGTCATCGGCCAGAACTTTGAGCACGACGACCGGGGAACATCGCGGCGCCTCTGGCTCTGGGGCAGCGGCACGCAGCGGCCTGCGCTGATCGCCGACTTTGCCGCGGGCAACCAGAGCTTTGACCTGACGCTGGTGCCGGGCATGGCCTTTGAGGGGGAGCTTGCGTTCTTTGCCTCTGGCTCGCCGCTGCGGGCACTGGTCAAGACGCGGGGCGATGCCGCATGGAGCGGCAGCACGTTTGCGCCGCTGGAGCAGCACACGATTGCGGCGAACCTGCAGCGGTGTGCGGCGGCGCTCTCGCAGAACCCCTGGCTGCTCCGCTGGCCCCTGCTGCTGCCGGCCACGCGGCTGGCGCGGGCGGGCGATGGATGGTTGCTGCAGCAAGGCGGTGAAACGCTGCCGCTGGCACCCGCGTTCATGCGCGGCCTGCAACTGTGGCGGCTGCTGGCGGCCACCGGCGGGCGGCCGGCGACAATCATCGCCGAGTGGGACGGGCTGAGCGCCGAGCCGGTGGGCGTGTTCACCGCTGAGCAGGCGGCGAGGTACATCGAACTGGTCACGAGGCAGGCGGCATGAGCGCGAATGTACAGCCATCCCGAATGCTCACGGAGCTTGGCCCGGTGGCCATCCTCGGCAGCGACCGTGCCGGCAAGGATGCGCCCGCCCCACGACAACTGTTGAACCTGGCCGCGGTAGCCGGCACGCGTGCCCGGGCAGGGCGACGGTTTGCGGCCGAGGCATCGCCGATCGGTGAATGCCCGCAGGAACCGTGCCCGCTGGCAACGCCGCGGCAGGAAGCGCTGCTGTTGCGGCTGCTGGGCGAGATGGATGCGGCGCTGATCGTTGAATGGTGCACTCACGCGCTGGCCAAGGCAGTGCGCGTGCCGCCGGCGGCGGTGCCGGGGCTGCTGGCGTGGTGGGCGCGGCAGAACCGCCGCGCACCGGAGGTGCTTGCCGCCGCCGGAACCTGCGGCAGCTGGCTGGCCGGGCTGAACCCCGACTGGAACCGCCCAGTGGCAACGGCCCAGGTGCCGGCAAACGCCGAGGACCTGTGGCAGACGGGGTCGATTCTGGAGCGGATGGCACTGCTGCAGACTGTGCGTGCACAGGATCCCGCCCGCGGTGTGGAGTTGCTGCGCTCCACCTGGAGTGCCGATGCGGCCGATGACCGCCGCAAGTTTGTGGAGCTGCTGCTGGCCACGGTGTGCCCGGGCGATGAACCCTTCCTGGAGGCCGCACTGGATGACAAGAGCAAGCAGGTCCGCCGCGAGGCGGCCCGTGCGCTGGCCCGCCTGCCGGGATCGGGCCTGCGTGCCCGCATGGCCGAGCGGGCGAAGCCAACGATCACCATCACCAAGAGCAAGGGGTGGATGCTTGGCCGCGAGAAGATAGCCATCGCCATCGAGCCGCCCAAGGCGTACGACCCGTCCTGGAAGCGCGACGCGATCGAGGAAACACCGGCGGACAAGGGCCAGCGGGCCTTCTGGTTCACGCAGTTGGTGGCCGGAAGTGATCTGTCGGCACTCGCCCAGCCATCGGGCCTTGAGCCAGCGGCGTTTCTGGAGGCACTCAGCGGCGATGCGTTCTTTCGCGAGCTGCTGGCAGCGATGACCACCAGCGCCGCAATCTGCCCCGGACAGCCCGACTGCGTGCAGTGGGCCGAGGCGATCATCGCGAGGTCGTCGGAGCGGGCGTTTGAGCATCTCCAGGAACTCTCGCCGCTGTGGATGGCGCAGGACCAGCAGCGCAGCGAGGCGTTACGGCTGTCACTCATCTCCGGCTGGAAGGGCGGCACCGCCCAGCACATGTGGAAGGTGCTCGCCGCCGATCCGCGGCCGTGGTCGCAGGGGTTCTCGCAGCAGGCCGCGATGCTGCTGCAGAAGGTGCACGTCAAGCGTGAGTACGCATGGGAGATGGGCGTGAACCTGTGGAACGCCTCGCACCTGCTGCACCCGGCGGCAGCGGAGGCCTTCGAGAGCATCATCACCGAGTCGTATCCGGACAAACTGGATCCGAACGCTGCCAAGAGTCTTGTGCGCAGCCGGCTGCGAGCCGAGATGCACAGGGAGTTTTATTCGTGAGCACATCCGTGAACAACACACACAGTGCAGTGGCCGCCGCGCTGCGGGAAACGGCCGAGAAGCAATACGCCGCCGAACTGGCCGCCCTGGCCAAGGTTGATGACCGCGAGCGTCCGCCAAAGTGGAACCTCTCGCCGTGGGCGGTGGTCACCTACCTCATGGGCGGGACGCTCAAGGACGGCACCGAGATCTCGGCCAAGTACGTCGGCAACCGGCGGCTGATGGAAATCGCCGTCGCCACGCTGGCCACCGACCGCGCCTTGCTGCTGCTGGGCGTGCCCGGCACGGCCAAGAGCTGGGTCAGCGAGCACATTGCCGCGGCGATCAGCGGTGATTCGACGCTGATGGTCCAGGGCACGGCGGGAACGCCGGAGGAAGCCATCCGCTACGGCTGGAACTACGCCCTGCTGCTGGCCAAGGGCCCCAGCCGCGACGCGCTGGTGCCCGGCCCGGTGATGCGCGGCATGGCCGAGGGCAAACTGGTGCGGTTCGAGGAACTCACGCGTGTGCCAAGCGAGGTGCAGGACACGCTGATCACGATTCTCTCGGAAAAGACCCTGCCGATTCCGGAACTCAACTCCGAGACGCGGGCCGTGCGCGGGTTCAACATCATCGCCACGGCCAACGACCGCGACCGGGGCGTCAACGAACTGTCCAGCGCACTGAAGCGCCGCTTCAACGCGGTGGTGCTGCCGGTGCCCGACACCATGGACGATGAGGTGACGATCGTTCACCAGCGCGTGGGCCAGATGGGCCGGTCGCTCGCACTACCCGGCGAACTGCCCGCGATGGAGGAGATCCGCCGCGTGGTGACGATCTTCCGCGAGCTCCGCGACGGCAAGACGCTCGACGGCAAGAGCAAGCTCAAGACGCCCTCGGGCTCCATGAGCACGGCCGAGGCCATCGGCGTGGTGACCAGCGGCATGGCCCTGGCGTCACACTTCGGTGATGGCACGCTGCGGGCGGCGGATGTGGCCAGCGGCATCCTGGGGGCGATCGTCAAGGACCCGGTGCAGGACAAGATCGTGATGCAGGAGTACCTGGAGACGGTGGTTAAGGAACGCGACGGCTGGAAGGATTTGTATCGTGCGTGCCGGGAGGTGCTGTGAACAAGCTGCTGACTGAAACACTCGGACGGTTTGGCATCGACCCGTCGGCGTTCACGCCGTACGAGGAGGATCCGGGAATCATCGGCGCGACCGTTCCGGGCAGCATCGCCGTGGCGCTGTGGAAGTCTCTGCGTCAGCATCACACCGCTACGGGGCTCTGGCCGGTCATCAGGCTCGTTGAGTTTGAAGAGCACCCGGGCGGTGCCGAGGCCGCTCTCGCCCCGCTTCCCAAGGGTGATGTGCCCTCCCTGCTGGAGCCACAACTCCAGGAACTGCTTGAGACATTTGAGGAACTGCTTGGGCCGGACGCCGCGGGCCTCACGCTGTCGGAGATTGCGATGCGGGCTGACCGATCCGGTATGTTTCTCCCCGACAACGAGTCGCCGCCGTCGGAGCTCTCGCCCTGGCCGACGGAGGCCCCCGATGTTGAACCGACGTTCCTCGAGATACGCCACAGGGGGACCAACGCCCCGGCAGAACAGGTGCACCTTGCGCTTGTGCCGGCAAAGCAGCCGTGGGACGCGATCCCGCGCCTTCAGTTCGGCGGGTGGAACTCCTGCCCCTCCCCGGACGTGCTTGCCGCGGTGGCCCGCGAGTGGAACAGCCGCTATGGCGCGGTACCGGCCGTGATCACGATGGATGTGCTCGAGTTCCATGTCGAGCGCCCGCCGACCACAGAGACCGAGTGCATGCAGCTTGCGGCCGAGCAGTTCGTGCTCTGCGAAGACATCGTGTCCCAGGGCATGCTCTCAATCCGCAATCTGGCCGCTGCACTGTGGAGATCACCAAACTGGTACTTCTGGTGGGACTGATCGGCTCGATCGGCCTTTCCCCTGCCACTCCACCCCCCGCTTCCTGGTTGCACAGCCACGCTCGCACGCAATGAGGTCATGACCGCCAACCTGCACATTCTGGGCATTCGCCACCACGGCCCCGGCTCGGCCCGGATGGTCGTGCGTGCGCTGGAGGCGCTCAAGCCGGATGCCGTGCTGATTGAGGGCCCGCCCGATGCGGCCGATGTGCTGCCGCTGGCGGCTGATCCGGCCATGGTGCCGCCGGTGGCGTTGCTGGTGTACGACCCCGAGCAGCCGCAGGACTCAAGCTACTACCCCTTCACCGAGTTCTCGCCCGAGTGGCAGGCCATTCGCTGGGCACTGGGCTGCAGCGCGGCAGTGCGATTCATCGACCTGCCGCAGACCATGCGTGACCGCAGGGTCCAGATCGACCCGCCCGACGCCGAAACGTCTGGTGACACCACCAACCCAGCCGCGCTGCCATCGCAAACCGCTCCACAACCGGGTCCTGCCCTCTCTGCCGAACCTTCGCCCGCCGCCGAGCCGCCGCCCGATGCGCTCGAGGCACTCGCCCGTGCCGCAGGCTTTAGCGATGGTGAGGCCTGGTGGGGCCGGCTGATCGAGGAACGCCGGGCTGGCGACAACCCGCTGGAGGTCTTTTCGGCGATTCATGAGGCCATGGCCGCGGCACGCAAGGAGCTTGGCCCGACGCCGCACGACCCGTCGGAGCCCGCCCGCGAGGCCCACATGCGCAAGGCCATTCGACAGGCGGTGAAGGAGGGCTTCGGCACCATCGCCGTCATCTGCGGGGCCTGGCACGCCCCCGTGCTCACGGCCGAGGCCATCAAGGCAACACCGGCCAAGGCCGACGATGAACTCCTCAAGGAGCTGATCAAGGGCCAGCCCAAGCGCAAAGTCGCGGCAACGTGGATCCCGTGGACGTACAACCGGCTGACCTTCGAGTCGGGTTACGGTGCGGGCGTGGTCAGCCCCGGGTGGTACGAGCATCTGTGGATGCACCACGAACAGGTCTCCACCCGCTGGATGACCAAGGTCGCCCGCTTTATGCGCGAGGAGGATCTTGACGCCTCACCGGCCAGCGTGATCGAGTCTGTCCGGCTGGCGGACACGCTGGCGGCCATGCGGGGCCGGAGCATCACCGGTCTGGATGAACTTTCTGACGCGACGCTGGCGGTGCTGTGTCAGGGCAACCCGCTGCCGATGCGGATCATCGAGCAGAAGCTGATCGTCGGCAACCGCCTTGGTGAGATCCCCGAAAGCACGCCCAGCGTCCCGCTGCTGCGCGATATCGCCGCCCAGCAGAAGTCGCTGCGCATGAAGCTCTCAGCAGTTGAAACCGTGCTGGACCTGGACCAGCGCAAGGAGACGGACCTGGCCCGCAGCCGCCTGCTGCACCGCCTCTCGCTGCTGGGCATCCCCTGGGGTCAGCTGCACGGCGACCAGAAGCAGGGCACCAGCACGTTCCATGAGATCTGGACCGTGCAGTGGAAGCCCGAGTTCGCCGTCCTGGCCATCGAAGCCGCCCGCTGGGGAAACACCGTCGAGAGTGCGGCAACCGCCCACATCAAGGACCGGGCACGCAGCGCCGAGGAACTGGCGGAACTGACCGGACTGCTCGACAGCGTCATGCTCGCCGACCTGCCCAGTGCGGTGGAGGTCCTCAGCGACCGCATCGGGGCCCTGTCGGCGGTGGCGGCCAGCATCAGCAGCTTGATGGATGCGCTCCCGCCGCTGGTCCGGATTCTGCGCTACGGCAACGTTCGCGCGACCGATGCCGCGTTGGTTGAGCCGCTCGTCCGCGGGCTGCTGGCACGCATCTGTGCGGGCCTGGGGCCGGCGTGCGGCTCGCTGGATGATGATGCCGCCGGCGCAATGCGCGACCGGCTGGGCGCTGTTGCCGCGGCACTGGGCACGCTGGCCAGCGATGAGTTCAGCATGCCCTGGCTGGCCGAACTCCGCAAACTCGGTGAGTCCGACATTCACGGCCTGGTCGCTGGGCGTGCCTGGCGGCTGCTGCTCGATGCCCATGCCTGCGACACACAAGCCGCGGCAGACCGCATCGCTCTGGCCCTGTCGCCCGGCAACGACCCGTCGGTCGCCTCGGCCTGGATCGAGGGCTTCCTGGCCGGCTCCGGCGCGGTGCTGGTGCACGACCAGCGGTTGCTGGCGATCATCGACCGCTGGATCGCCTCGCTCACACCGACGGCCTTCGAGCAGGCCTGCCCGATCGTCCGCCGCACCTTCTCGTCGTTCGCACAGCCGGAGCGGCGGATCATCGGTGAGAATCTCAAACGCGGGCTGGCCACAGGCGCTGATGCTGGCGGCCCGGTCACCACCGCCGCCACCGCGGATGACTACGACGCCCAGCGCGGCGAACTAATGGACCCGGTGCTGAAGCTGATCCTCGGGGAGCAGATGCCATGATGCAGCCGCAGAACCCAACTTCCGCCAGCTCCGCCGCTGCCACGCCCCCGGAGGCCGACGCCCAGATTCGCCTGAAACGCTGGCGGCTGCTGCTGGGCGGTGGCGAGGCCGACGGCACGGGCGCGACGCTGGATCCGCGCCAGATGGCGATGGACCGGACCATGGCCGCGCTGTACGAGGCCGGCTCCGAGCGCCGCGGCGGCCTGGGCGCCTCGGCCCCGAGCGCTGCCCGCTGGCTGGGGGATATCCGCGAGTACTTCCCCAGTTCCGTCGTCCGCATCATGCAGAAGGACGCCATCGACCGGCTGGGCATGCAGCGGCTGCTGCTGGAGCCGGAGATGCTCAGCGCGGTGGAGCCGGACATTCATCTGGTCACCACGCTCATGTCGCTCTCGGGCGTGATTCCGCAGAAGGCCAAGGCGACTGCCCGGGAGATCGTCCGGCGCGTTGTCGATGATCTCCGCCGCCGCCTGGATGCGCCGATGCGCAGCGCGGTCACCGGCGCCCTGAAGCGGTCCACCCGCACCCGCCGTCCGCGGCACAACGAGATCGACTGGAACCGCACGATCCGGGCCAACCTCAAGCACTACCAGGCCGAGTACCAGACGATCGTGCCCGAGTCCCGCATCGGCTACGGCCGCAAACGCAGCCAGCTACGGACCATCATCGTGTGCATCGACCAGTCCGGATCCATGGGCCAGTCCGTGGTCTACTCGGGCGTGTTCGGGGCGGTGCTTGCCTCCATCCCGGCCATCCGCACCCACGTGGTGACGTTTGACACCAGTGTTGTGGACCTGACGGAGAAGATGTCCGACCCGGTCGATGTGCTTATGGGTGTTCAGCTCGGCGGCGGCACTGACATCAACCGGGCACTGACGTATTGCCAGGGGCTGATCACCAAGCCGCGGGATACGGTCTTCGTGCTCGTGACCGACTTGTACGAAGGCGGCAACAACGCCGAAATGCTCAAGCGTGCCGCGGCAATCACCGCATCCGGCGTACGCATGGTCACGCTGCTGGCCCTGGGTGATTCCGGCGCACCGAGCTACGACGAGCGCAACGCCGCGGCGTTCGCCGGCTTCGGAATCCCCAGCTTCGCCTGCACGCCTGACATGTTCCCTGAACTCATGGCCGCCGCGATCAACGGCACCGACCTCGGCCAATGGGCCTCGCAGAACAAGCTGATGACGCCCCGTGCACGGGGTGAGTAAGGCCGGAGCGCGACACGGCGATTCCCATCGCACCGAGCCTCATCACGGCCGCGGCAGCGATGTGTCGGTAACAGCTGAGAGATCACGATAGAAGTACGTCGTGCTGCACAGCCCGCCCTCAGGAAACAGCGCAAAGCGCGGGATATCACCCACGCGGATCCACCCTAACCGCTGATACAACCGCGTCGCGTCACCATCGGTCACCGCATCAAGCACCAGCAGCGTCCGTCCGGCCCGCACGGCTTCAAGCTCTGCCGCACGCATTAGCGCCGCGCCCACACCCTGCCGCCGCGAGCGGCTGTGGACCAGCATCTTGACCAAGTCCGCCCGGTGCGGCTGGTTCTCCGGCAGGTCCAGCACCAGTTGCACCGTGCCGCAGATCCCGTGCGCATCCTCCGCCACCAGCAGCACGCGATGCCCGTGCATCACACCCTCGGCGATGCGCCGCCAGAACGCCAGGGCCCGCTCATGGGTTAGCGGCTGCATGAAGCCCACCGAAGCTCCGCCCGAGACGCAGTCAAGCAGCACATCGGCCAGTTGCTCGATGTGACCCGGCTCGAGACTGGTCAGACGCCGGATGGTGAAGTGGGCTGCGTTCATCGGGTTCCTTGTAAGTTCAGTCTCCCCACCTCAGTGAGAAGCAACAGACATCCTGCCGCAACGGTCGCCACGACTCAGATCTTGCGTTTCTCCGCCCGCGCCTGCCGCGCACCCTCGGCGGCACACTTCTTCGAGCAGTACTTGACGTTCTCCCAGTCGCGCTCCCACTTCTTGCGCCAGCTAAAGGGCCGCCCGCAGACGACACACGGCTTGGATGGCAGTTGCTTATTGGGCATGGCCAGCTCCGCAAAGACGCTCAAACGAGTACTCGTATAGCACCACCCGAATCAGGTGATCCTTGGCGGTCAATGTCGCAGGTCAACCCAGCCGCGGCATACGCGCCGAACCCTAGAGTGCAAACGCGACCGGCGGAGGCCGGTTTGCCGCCCGCCCCCCCACCACCGAACCCAGATCCTGCCCGGAACCCGCGATGAACGAGCTGCCAAACTGTCCCAAGTGCCAGGGCGAGTACACCTACCACGACGGCACGCGCCTGGTCTGCCCAACCTGCAGTCACGAGTGGACTCCTGGCACCGAGCAGCCCGCGGTCACGACCGAAGCAGACGAGGCGGAACAGGACAACACCGTCCGCGATGCCAACGGCAACGTGCTGGTCACCGGTGACTCGGTGATCGTCATCAAGGACCTCAAGGTCAAGGGCTCATCACTGGTGGTCAAGGGTGGCACCAAGGTCAAGAACATCCGTCTGGTTGATGGCGATCACAACATCGACTGCAAGATCGACGGCATCGGTTCCATGGCACTCAAGTCAGAGTTTGTGCGCAAGGCCTGACCTTTCGGGAAAGCCCCGCGGCGAATCCAGCATGCTCACGCCGGTGCAGTCGGCCAGATGCGCCCCGCCAGCAGGCCACCCAACCACACCGCCGCCAGCCCCACAATAACGCTCGTCAGCACATACGCGCCAGCCCGTGCCCACGCACCCTCCTCCATCAGCACAATCGTCTCGCGCCCGAATGACGAGAACGTGGTGTACCCGCCCAGCACGCCAACCAGCAGCACCAGCCGGTACTCCTCACGCAGCGGCAACTGCCCTGCAAACGCTGTGGCAAGAAACCCCTTCGCAAAGCAGCCGGAGATGTTCACCAGCATCGTGCCCATCGGAAACGCCGGGCCCCACCACGTCTGGATCAGCCCGCCCAGTGCGTAGCGCAGCAGCCCGCCAGCACCGGATCCCACGAACACAAGCACAGGTTTGAGAATCGGCGACTCTGTCATACCAGCCCCATCGTACTCGGCTATGCCCCTGGCATGCCCGCATGGATGAACCGGCCGTCCCGGTGGAACAACTCACCATCGGCAAAGATCTCGCCGCCGGGCGAGCCCGGGAACGTGCCCCCCGGCCGCAGGTCGCTGACCATGTCCCAGTGCAGCCCCGACTGATTGCTGTTGCCGCTCTCCGGATATCCGGCGCCGAGCGCCAGGTGAAACGTCCCGCCGATCTTCTCATCAAAGAAGGTGTTGCGGATGAAATCCGTCAGCCCGTAGTTGGTGCCGATGGCGATCTCCCCCATCACCCTGGCCCCATCGTCGGAGTCCAGCAGCGTCAGCAGATGATCCTGATTGTGCGTCGCACTGGCATCGGCCACGCGGCCGCCAGCAAACCGCAGCCGGATCCCGCGCACTTCCTTGCCGCGGAACACAGCCGGGTAGGTGAAGTTCACCACACCATCGGCCCCGGCCGGCCCGGTGAAAATCTCGCCATCCGGGAAGTTCTCACCGCCGGCACAACTGATCCACGTTCCTCCGGTGACATCAACCGTCAGGTCCGTGCCGTCATGGTCAGACCTCCCGCCCGAACCATCCCGCGGCGGACTGACAAACCGCAGCACCCGCTTGCCGCCAAGCCACTGGATCGCCCGCTTGTGCTGCCGGTCCAACTCCTGCCATGCCGCTACCGGGTCCGGCCGGTCCAGCATGCCTGCCCGATACACCCAGTCCTCGTACTGACGCAGCGACATCTCCGCCTCCTGCGCCGCGGCAGCAGTCGGAATCTCGCTGAGCACGTACCGCATCTCCCCGGCTGCTGCCCGAGCCATCGACATCGCCATCAGCTCGCGGCGTGCCCGCTGGCTCATCGCCAGTCGCTCGGCGGCCACACCGCCCGTCGCCCGCGTATTGACCGGCTGCAACAGCACCATCAGCACATCACACCGCTGCAGCCGGAACTGCTCGAAGGGGCAGATGTGCTCGATCTGCTGGGCACCGCCCTGCCGCAGCATGATCTCGGCCAATCGCCCGCTCCGCGGATGAAAGCTCGGGTGGGCCCCGGCCCGCAGCACCGCCTCGAACACCGCCTCCACGCCGCCCATCCCGGCGGGCTCGCTGACAATGGTCACCAGGTCACCCGGTCGCACCTTTGCACAGTGGCGAACGAGCACTTCGGCAAGTTGGTCAAGCCGCGGATCACGCACGGGGGAATGCTACCGCGGCTGGCAACCCCGTGCGGCAGCTCAACTCCGACGGTGACGCGACCGCGGTACCGTTGGTCCCCCTTGTATCGCAGGAGCTCCCCATGGCACGACCACCAGCCCCGCCCATCGCCCTGTTCCCTTCAAGCGTCAGAGCGAACCAGACCTCGCCCCTGCTCCATCTGCTGCTGCCCGCGTTGCTTGCACTCCTGGCTCTCGGCGGCTGCACCGCCAGTCATCCGGAGTTCTCTGAGCCGCAGGCGCACGCAGTGATCCAGGCCGTCCCGCCGGCGCGCTCAGGCTGCACCCAGGTCGTGGTGGTGCTGGGACACAACAACCACACGCCGGCCAACCGCCGGTTCGTCACAGTGTCCGTCTTCGAGGCCGCAACCGCGGCAGGCCCCTTCACGCGGGTGCTCGGTCCGTACGCCAGTACAGTCGGTACCGGCGGCTTCGCCCCACCGGGCCAGAAGCGCGAGGGAGACAAACGATCGCCCACGGGCCGCTTCACGATCACCGAACTCTTCGGTGAGGACCCCGACTTCCGCCCGCGGCTGCCGTACAAGGTCGTGGGGCCGGATGATGCCTGGTGCGAGGACCCGACCTCGCCGCAGTACAACCAGTGGCTCACCGGCGCGGCGGCCGCGGCGGTGACCGACCGGCTGCGGCGAGACGATGACCTGTACTTTCATGCCGCGGTCATCGACTACAACCGGTGGCCGGTCGTCCCGGGTGCGGGCAGCGCCATCTTCATACACCGCGCCCACCCCGATGGTGCCGGAACGCTCGGCTGCGTCGGACTGGACGCCGATGATCTCCAGGCTGTACTCCTGCGTCTTGATCCCGCCAGGCACCCCGAGATCATCATGGGCTCAGCGGACGATCTGCTCCGCACCATCGCCCGCTGAGCGGGTGACTTCGCACCTCCGACGGCGGCGAGGCACCCCCACCAAGGGCCGCTCCACAAAGGACCACCCCCGGCAAGTGCGTCTGCCGGGGGTGGTCCATTGGAGAGAACTCAGTCTATCGAGCAGGTACGCCCGCTCAGGCGCGGCGGCGACGCATGGCGACCAGACCGGCCATGCCCAGGACGGCGGCCGCACCGGGGGTCGGCACCAGGAACCCGCGGATCTCGCCGCCCGGGAAGGCCTGGCTGTGGACGTTGAGGTACGCGCGGCCTTCCTCAAGCGACTGAACCAGGCGGTTGAACGCACCGCTGACGGTGCCGCCGCTAGCTGTGATGAACGCCGCGTTGTACGACGAAGCCAGGGTCAGGTCCAGCGTCGCGTCATAGGAGCCCGCACGCACGCCGCTGGGGAAGCCCGGGAAGGTCGGGGTCGGCGTCATGACGCCCGCGGTGCCCACGCCCGGCAGGGCGGTCAGGCCGTGGATGTGGCAAGCCGACACGTTGCCGAGCAGGCCGGTGAAGTCCACCTGCACGCGCAGCGTGGCCAGGTCCAGGTCCAGCGTCACCGTGGTGAACCCGGACGCCGGCGAGGTGTTCACGGGAGCCTCGTTGGCGCCGCTCAGGAACGCGGTGAACACCTCCACATGGGCCTGAGCCACGCCAGCAACAGCCAGAACCGCCGCGGCGGCAACCATCGAACGGAATGAAGTCTGCATAATCGCTCCTTGTGAATCTCTCTCCTCACGCCGGAGCGCGAGTCCCGCGACCAACCTGCCGTAGAACCGACCAGACCAAACGTGACATCGTGGCGAAGGCAGGCCGCTGCGGGCAACACAAAAAGAAATGGACACCACGACACCATCACCCGCACGAGCGGGACTCCCTTCAACATGTCATGGTGTTAGAGAGTTCTTGCATCGCCCGGCGAGATTCTCGCATCAGTTCCAACCCGCCTCGTGAGGACCTCACCGCCGGCGACAGACGTCTTGATCTGAATGGGTGCTGTTTGGTACTCACCAGTACAGACCCTGCCCGCGGCACGCGCTCCACAGGACCGACGGGTGGGCATGAGTCAGGTGAGCAACGGACAACGGCCAACAGGCAACGGCGACAGGTGCGGCTGCACGATCCCAGGCCACAACCCTTCGCCGCACGTCATCTTGACCACAGCTTTACCAATGCACTCCGCGATACCGACCCGCCGGCGGTACAGTCGATGCCTGTCATCCGTCGCCTCCCCGGAGCCATCGAAATGAACCCCCGCGACTCTCATCCCGCATCCCTTTCCCGCCGCGGCCTGCTCATGGCGTCTGCCGCTGGGCTTCTCGTTGCAGCCACCGCCGGTGTAGCAGGTGCCAAGCCCGCGACCACCCCGGCGGCAGCGGCACCGGCCGGCAGGCGCAACCGCTCCCTTCGCATCGCCCATTTGACAGATATCCACATTCAGCCGGAGCTCGCCGCGGCTGAGGGCCTGGCACGGTGCCTCAAGCACGTCGAAGGTCAGGCCGACAAGCCGCAGCTGATCGTCACCGGCGGCGACCTGATCATGGACTCCTTCGCCGCCGATGAGGCCCGGACCGCGCTGCAGTGGGAACTGCTGACCAAGACGATCAAGGACAACACCGGCCTGCGCATCGAGCAGACACTGGGCAACCACGACATCTGGGGCTGGAACAAGTCCAAGAGCAAGACGTCCGGCACAGAGAAACTCTGGGGCAAGCAGCGGGCGATCGAAACGCTTGGGATGAAGCGGTCATACCACTCCTATGACCTGGGCGGATGGCACTTCGTGCACATCGACAGCGTGCAGCCGGACCCGAGCGACGCCGACGGCTACATCGGCAAGGTGGATGCCGAGCAGATGGACTGGCTCAAGAGCGATCTGGCGGCCGTGAAGCCCGGTACGCACACGCTGGTGATCTCCCACATCCCGATCTTCTCGGCCACCGCGATGGTCGGCAAGCGCGAGAAGGACGGCTCGCTGAAGATCGCCGCCGGGCTGATGCACACCGACAGCAACGAGCTTCGCGAGCTGTTTGAGAAGTCCGGCCACGTGCGGGCCGCCATCTCCGGCCACACGCACCGGCTGGATCGGCTCGACTTCCGCGGCATCCGCTACTGCTGCAACGGTGCGGTCAGCGGCGGCTGGTGGAAGGGCCCCAACGCCGAGGCCACCGAGGGCTACACCCTCGTCGACCTGTTCGACGATGGCACGGTCGACTGCCAGTACACGCCCTACGGCTGGCAGGCTCGCAAGTAACGCGGCTTGGCAACTCGGCAGCCCGGATCAGCCAACCTCCGCCACCAGTTTGGCTGGCGCCGTGTTGCGCCACGCCGCCAGCACGGCCGCCGCGGCATCGGTAGCCCGAACGCACGAGAGCAGCACCCGGGTCCAGCCGCGGGCCCCCCACTGCCCTGCGGCCGGCACCCACGCGTCCGGCTGATGCTTCATCCACTCCGCCTGTTGAGCCGGCGTGAGTTTGACCACACCCCAGCGATGGCGCTGGGCATCAGCCGGTGGCAGCGTGGCGAAGATCTTGCCCCGGATGCGGAAATCCGCGTGCTGCATGTGCTTGCCCTCCACCGCCAGAGGCATCCGCAGGCACAACGCTCTGAACTGCTCGCTGGTCATCGGGGGCTTCCTTCAGCGCCCATGGTACATCCCGCGGCGGGCTTATCCTGCCGCAATGCCCGGCACCCGCCCAAGCGACCTGACCTCGCACTTTGCCGATCTGCTCCGCCGCGCTATCGAGCGGCGGCGACCGCTGCTGGACACCGGCCGGACGCAGGCGATGCGGCTGTTCTCAGGCATTGCCGACGGCCTTGATGGCGTGTTTGTTGATAGCTACGGCCCGGGCACCGTGCTGATCGTCTACGAAGGTCGCGCTCCGGCCGAGTTCGATGGCCGAGCACAAGCCGCAACGGTGCTTGAGGTGCTTGGGCCGCTGGGGGCCACCGCCGTGTATCACAAGCCGTTCGCCCGGGACCGCTCCCGCATGGGCGGGGCCTTGCCGGAGGAAGTCACCAGCGCCACACCCACCGCGGGCGTGCCGTTGACCGAGGCGATTGTGGTGCAAGAGGCCGACTGGAAGCTGGAGATCCGGCTCTTTGACGGGCTGTCAACGGGCATCTTCCTGGATCAGCGTGAGAACCGCGTCTTCACTGCCGCCTGGGCGGCCAACCGCGTCCGCGCAGGCGGGCCGCCGCCGACCGTGCTGAACACCTTCGCGTACACCTGCGCCTTCTCCATCGCTGCCGCGACTGGCGGTGCGGCGACCACCAGCGTTGACGTCTCCGGCCGCTACCTCGATTGGGGCAAGCGGAGCTTCGCCCTCAACGGGCTTGACGTCAGCCAGCACTGGTTCGCCAAGATGGACACGTTTGAGTACTTCACGTACGCCCGACGCAAGGGGCTCAAGTACGACCTGATCATCCTCGACCCGCCCAGCTTCGCCTCAGGGTCACCCAAGCGAAAAATCCGGCCGTGGAGCAGCGTGGCCGACTACGCGCGGCTCGTCGGCGAGGCCGCTGACCTGCTGGCACCCAAAGGTGTGCTGTTCGCCTCCACCAACACGCAGGAACTGTGCATGCCGGGGCGGCTGGACCGTGAGATCATCCGCGGGCTTGGCCGCCAGCCCCGCTGGCTGAAGCTGCCGCCAGCGCCGATCGACTTCGCCCGCGATCAGGACCGTTTCGCGGCCCGGGTCTTTACGCTGCAGTGATGCGCCAACGGATGGAACCCGGCACGGTCACACGTCGCATGTGACGAACGCCTCGCGCAGCGAGGTGAGAGCATCACGCGAGGGCATGAACTCCTGCCCCAAGTAGCCCGTGTACCCCGTGGCCACAATGGCCTCGCAGATGGCCTTGTAGTTGAGTTCCTGCCGATCATCGAGTTCACGCCGACCGGGCACACCCGCGGTGTGGTAATGGCCGATGTGCTGGTGGTGGTCGGTGATCGTGCGGATGACATCGCCTTCCATGATCTGCATGTGGTAGATGTCGTAGAGCAGCTTGAAGCGAGGGCTGCCGACCTGCTTGCACAGCTCCACACCCCAGGGGGTGCGGTCGCACATGTAGTCCTTGTGGTCCACCTTGCTGTTGAGCAGCTCCATCACGATTGTGATACCGAGCTGCTCAGCCAGCGGCGTGATGCGACGCAGGCCGATGGCGCAGTTCTTAAGCCCTTCCTTGTCATCCATGCCGCCGCGGTTGCCGGAGAAGACGATCTGCTGGGGGATCCCTGCGGACTTGACCAGCGGCAGCCGCTCCTGTAACTCAGCGATGATCGCATCGTGATGCTCAATGCGGTTGAAGCCCTTGCCGATGGTATTGGACTTGACAAAGCTCGCCACGGCGCATGTCAGCCCGTGCTTGGCCACGGTGGCGAACTCGTCGGGATTGAGCAGCTCCACCGACTGCAGACCGATGTCCTTGGCTGCGCGACACAACTCATCAAGCTTCATCCCGCCAAAGCACCAGCGGCAGACCGATTGCTTCAGCCGCCCCTTGACCGCCCGAGGCGTCGCGGCTGCACCAGCCGGCGCGCTGGACTTCACTGCCCCGGCAGCGAGGCCAGCCGACACACCCACCGCGGCTGTCGCCGCAGTCGCTGCAAGAAAATCCCGTCGTTTCATAGTGTTGCTCCAGATCAGCCCAGCCAGCGATCAGATCAGCGGCGTCTTACCCGGCACCGCCACTTCGGGCGTGGCCAACGTGCTGAGTTCCAGCTTCGGCGGCATCAAATCCAGCTTGCTGTTCATCGCCGCCTCCCACGAAACAACCTTGCCGGTATAGGCCGACATGCGGCCCATGATCGCAACCAGCGTGTTGTGGGCGATGCGCTCGCCGTGGTTGAGGTACGTTCCACCGGTGATGCTGGCGACCAGATCCTTGTGCTCCTGCACGTAGGGGTTGGTCTGTTTGCCTTCGAACTTCCACGGGTTCTTGCCGACGATCTCACCCTTGCCGAAGCTTCCGAGTTTGACCATGCCATCGGTACCGTAGATGACCTCCTCCACGCGGCTGGCACAGCCGTCGATCTGCCGGCAGTAGCTGTTGATCTTGCGGCCATCGGCGTACTCGTACTCGATTGCGAAGTGGTCGTAGCCGTGCCCATAGGCCGGCTGCGTGCGCACCTGACGGCCACCCTGGCCGCTGGCGCGGTCCGGCGTGCCGCCGAGGAACCACACCGCGGCATCAAGGTTGTGCACGTGCTGCTCGCAGATGTGATCACCGGAAAGCCAGGTGAAGTACAGCCAGTTGCGCATCTGCCACTCGGCGTCGCTCCACTCGGGCTTGCGCTGGTTCATCCACAGGCCGCCCTGGTTCCAGTACACGCTCGCCGAGAGCACCTTGCCGATTGCGCCATCCTGCACACGCTTGAGGGCCTCCTGGTAGCAGACTTCGTGCCGGCGCTGCGTGCCGGCGACCACTGATAGCTTCTTCTCCGCCGCGGCACGGGCGGCGGCGATCACCGTGCGGACACCCGCCGGGTCCACCGCGACGGGCTTCTCCATAAACACGTGTTTGCCCGCGGCCACAGCCGCGGCAAAGTGCATCGGCCGGAAGCCAGGCGGCGTGGCCAGAATGACGATGTCCACATCAGTGGCCAGCACCTTCTCGTACGCATCAAAGCCGTGGAACACGCTGCCATCGGTGACCTTGACCCGATCGGCAAGGGCCTTGTCCTGCTTGGCGAGTTCCTCGCGGGCACCGGCGATGCGGTCGGGGAACATGTCGCCGATCGCCGTGATCTCGACGTCCGGCGAGGCCTCCAGAATGTTCATGGCCGCACCCGTGCCGCGCCCGCCGCAGCCGATGACGCCGACCTTCAGCCGGCCCGCGCCGCCTGTACGTGCTGATGCAGTCCGGGGCAGGAGGAGCCCCGCACCAACACCGGCCACTGTCCCGGCGGCCAGAACCGCCGCCGTCACGCCGCCGGAAGTCTGCAGAAAGTCACGCCGGGAAAGTTCGATGCTCATTGGGAAAGGACTCGGAAGTTGCCCACAGATAGGAAGTTGCCACACCGGCTTACGGGTCGCAGTGCCCGCACAACCGCCGGTGGCAGTATCGGAACCAGGGCACCGGCCAACAGGTCCGACCAGCACAAGATACACCATCCGGACCTCCGTGCAAGTCCCGATCCGGGAGGAACGCACATTTTCCCGGACCATTGTCAATCTGTTCCGACTTCTCGAATCGGGTAGATCGCGGATGTCCGCCCGCGTTCGCCGAGCGGTCAAGCAGGGGCCGGCACGATTCGACTAAGAACAAACCCGAAGGTCGTACATCGAGCATCTTCATTTGATTTCCCTATGGACAAGAACACCTCCGCCAACGATCACCAGCAGCTCGGTGCCGCAGTACATGCCGACGAGCGGCGGCAGCACGAGCGGCACAAGTACCTGATCCCTGCCGAGGCGCTCATCGTTGATGAGCAGGCCCAGGAGGTGATCAACCGGGCGCAGATCCACGTCCGCGATGTCAGCCGCGGCGGCGTCCGTGCTCTGTCGGCCGAGCCGTGGACGGTGAACACGATGATCGTGGTTTCATGGGTCTGCCAGGACGGCACGCGCACGCTCAAGTGCTGCCGCATCCGCAACCAGCGCCAGGCCGAGAACGGTTGGTACGTGCTCGGCCTGAGCTTCGAGCAGCCCCCGCAGCGGCTGATGAGCCACACCTGGCTGGTGCTGATCGATGAAGCCATGAACAACCTCATGAAGCGCAAGCCCGCGGCCTGAGCCGGTCGGATCCGGCCGATCACTCCCCGAATAACAACCGCGGCCGTCCGGAGATCCGGACGGCCGCGGTTGCTTTTGATGCACTCTCGAACCGTGGTGCCTTACGGGCAGCCGGCGGCGAAGTCGTTGATGAAGGCGATGAAGTCGAAGCCGTCGATGGTGCCGTCGGGCGAGCAGCCCTCCGGACCGGCGATGTCAGCCAGCGGATCGTCGATCGCGAAGGCGTTGATGAAGCTGATGAAGTCGTTGCCGTCGATGGTGCCGTCACCCGGGGGCAAGGCCAGACTGCTGACGATGTCGGCACAGTTACAGGACGGGTTGATCGCAACCGCCGCCGGGTTGCTCGTCGCCGTCCCGAACGGGTTGGTTGCCACCAGCTCGTAGTTTCCACCCTCGGCCGGGGTGACGGGGCAGATGGTCAGCGACAACGTGCTGACACCCGAGTAGCTGCCGCCATCGGCAAGAGGCAGACCGTCCTTGCGCCACTGGACCGTCAGCGGGTTGCCGCCGGTGGCGGCTGCCACCAGCTTCACGCAGTCGTTGACCCGGACAAAGGCCGGCAGCGGCTGCTGGGTGATGACCGGTGCCGAGCCGACGCTCAGCAGAGCGGCCGCGCTGGTCGTCGTGCCGCAGGGTGCGGTGACGATGCAGTCGAAGCTGCCGGTGATGACCAGGGATGCAGGGCTGATCGTCAGCGTCGGGGTGTTGGCCCCGCCGTACGGACCGGCGTTGGGCAGGTTGATGCCGTTGCGACGCCACTGATAACCGAGCGGTCCGGGCGTGGCCGATGCTGCAACGCTGAAGCTGCCCGTACCACCGATGGCGACACTGGCGGGAGCCGGCTGACTAGTGATGACCGGCGCCGAACCAACCGTCAGCACGCTAGTCGTGCTGGTGGTGCTGCCACAGGTGTTGGTGACCACAACGTCGTAGCTGCCGGCATTGCCCGGAGCCAGAACGTTGATGGAGAAGGTCACGCCAGTCTCAGTCAGCATCGGCGAGCCATCCTTGCGCCACTGGTACGAGAACGGACCTGTACCCGTCGCCGCGGCGGTGAGCACAAACCCGCTGCCAGCACAGATGGTGGGAGCAGCCGGGAGAGCCGCAACGACCGGAGCGGTGTTGACCGTGACGGTCGCGGCGGAGGAAGTGACCGCACCGCAGGTACCCGTCACCACGACCGTGTAGGTGCCAGCATCGGTGCCGGAAGCTGCTGGGATGCTGTAGCTCGCCGAGTTCGTGCCGACCGGATTAGCACCGTTGAACCACTGATAGCTGAGGTTGTCACCGGTTGCACTCACCGTGAGCGTGACGGGCTGACCGTCACACACCGTCGCGGACGTCGGCTGGCCCGTGATCACCGAATCAGGGAAGCTCACGTTGCCGAAGCCCGCCAGGTCATCACCATCGAACACGCAGGCTTCCTTGCCCGCCAGCGTTGTTGCGCCGGTGAACACCGTCGTGCAGTCCGCCGCAGCGCCGCCGCTGCCGAAGACCGCCAGACCCACGTACCCGGCGCCCTGGCACGGGAACACCGTATTACCCAGTACCAGTGGCGTCGCGCCCGTGTGCGTCAGCGTCATGCCCGGCACGCTGAAGCCCGTGCCCGGCGGGTTGGTGTTGGTCACACCAGCCAGGTTCACGTTGCTCAGCGTCACCGCCGCCACATCGCTGTAGTTCTGGATCACAATCGCCGAGCGGTCCGCGGTACCCGTGACCGTCAGGCCGTTGATGCTGACCGCACCTGAGGGCAGCCACGTCGCCGTGCTGGCCGTACCGCGGCCGCGGAACTGCACCGGGTTGCGACCGGTCGTCGCAACGGTCACGTTCGTGACCGTCGCGCTGCCATTGAACTCGTAGAAGCTCACATCGCCCGAGCCGGGGAAGCTGTTGCTGCTCTGGCCATTGCTCGCAAACACCGTCCCGACAATGCTCACATCCGTCGGCGTCCACGCCGTCGGCACCGTGCGGCCGTTGCTCCGCACGCCGTTGTACGTGTTACTCCGGATCGCGCCGCCGGAGATCGACACCCGGCTCAGCCCGGCCATGTCCGTCTCGTTCCAGATGCCCACATAGTTCGAACACACGTTGGTATCAACAACATCGACATCGCTCACCGAACCGTCGGTTCCAGCAAAGGGCCAGACCCGCACCGGCGTTGCCTTTCAGCGTCAGCCCATCAAAGCGGAAGAACGAAAGCGTGGTTCCCGTCGCAGCCGTCACACGGACCGCCGCACAACCAGGAATCGACAGCGCCGGATCACCGGTCGCGCCGGTCAGCCGGAGGCCCGACACCGTCAGTCGGTCCGCGGCCGAGGTACCACCGGCGGTGATGCTCACCACCGGCGTGCCAGCCGCTGCCGAAGTGATCACCGTCTGGGTCAGCGGGTCAGCCGGACCATCGCAGTTACCAGCCCCCGCACCGATGATGCGGAGCTGCTTACCCACCACCAGATTCTCAGCAAAGCCACTTGCAGCGATGCTCACCGTTCCGCCGACATCCGCGGCATCGATCGCCGACTGAATCGTGACAAACGCGTTGAGACCCAGCACCTTGCCCTGTGCCGGTCCGCCAACCGGGAAGCTCACTAGTGCGCCGGGGGCGCCGCTGTACGCACCATCCACATACACCGCGGCAAGCGAGGCCACCACAACCAGCTCGGTGCCGGCGCCGTTGCGCCCCCCGGCAGTCGGCGTTCCGCCAACCATCGCACAGTTGCCCGTACCCCAGCCCACCAAGTCAACAAGATTGGTCGCCGAGGGGCACTGGCCGGACGTGGTGGTCGCCGTGCTGTACAGCGCCAGCTTGCCGCCGCCCCCCGCCATGTTCGGCGACGTTGCGGACTGGTCCAGATTCGGCAGTGCCGCTCCATTCAGTCCGATCGAACTGGTGCGGATCAGATAAAAACTCCGCGGCTGGATGACCGTCCCCGCCGTCACGGTGGTGCCGGACCAACTGGTTCCCGTACTGCTGGCATACAGCAACTGGTACCCGCCGATGGTCACCGGGCTCGATCCTGCGTTGAAAAGCTCGACCCAGTCGGCGTGCTGCGCCGCACCGCCGTTGCCGCCGTCGGCGTAAATGCCATTAATCACCACCTGCCCATGCGCAGCCCCCGTCAGCCCGGCGCCCATTCCCGCCGCCGTAGCCACCACAGCCAGCGCCTTCCGCATCCCCCGCAGGCACACACCCACCTCACGGCCGACGAGTGAACCAACCGACATCAGACCGCTGCGCATGACACTGTTCATCACAATCTCCTGCTGCGGTAAGCCGCGCCTGAACTTCATCACCCAGCCATCCGCGCGTCCAGCCCGCTGGTCGCCGGCCACCCGCGCTCTCGCTGCTCCCAGTCAGTTCAAAGGTCGTTGCCAAGTCCAAAACATTCCGAATAGCGAAACCGATCACCCCTCGGGCACGTAACCGTTTCACGGCCCAGCATCGTCCTTGGCTGTCACTCGCCCGCATCCGTGCAGGAACGACAACAGGCACCCTCGGCGGGCACTTGTCATCATCAGCTTCAGTTGTCGTAGCCCGCAACGCCGTCGTCGAGCCATCCTTCAAACATCGCGCAGCCGCAGCATCATCGCATCCACGGGCACCTCGTCGTCCACCTCGCCAGTCAATCACGCACGCGAAACCTGCCCTTTGCTTCGTTGAAACGGTTCCAACGCGCCACAGCCCGGGCAACCACCATCCGGCACCAGAACCGGACCTCGGTCCAGTCTACCGCGCCGCGATTCGAACGCAACCCGCCACCTTGAAAAAAACCCGAGTCGCAGCGCAACACTCCCGCGGCAGTGTCCAGGTGACACGCCGTACACATGCGATGACTTCGAAAACTACCCAGCCTGCCCAAGTTCTCCACCGCTCCTGAACACCACTCGACCTGCACCCGCCCCCCCAACCCTTCACCTCTTCACTCCCGCCCCGCCTCAATCTTCGGAAAAGTCCATACCGCTCGCACGCTTGGCCCGCTCGTACCGTCGGCCCGTCTGGTGACTTCCACTGCCCGGCTGCCCCTGCAGCAAACCCGCCTCAAGGGCGATGCGTGCCAGTTCCACCCGATTCCGGGCTCCCAGCTTCGCACCGATCGAAAGCCGATGGGCCTCAATGGTCTTCCGGGACCTGAACAGTTCCTTGGCGATCGTCGCAGTGGTCATCCCGCGGGCGATCATCGACAGAATCTCCAGCTCTCGCGGCGTCAGTACACCCAGCCGCCCATGGTCCACGTGCTTCGCTTCCGCTTGGTCTGCGTTTGCAGGCATCAACTCACGGTCCACATTGTGATACCCGCGGCACACAGCCAGTACTCGAGGCAGCTCACCCGGCTGCGCCGGCGGCAGCGGCCGCAGCACCGTCCGCGTCCGCACTCCCTTCCAAATACCATAGAGCACCAGAACCCGCTGCGTCGCCGACACCCGGCGGACCAGTTCCAGCCGCTCATCGGCCATCTCAGCCGGGAATAGGTCATGCAGCGTCTTGCCCACCGCTTGCGACGGCGAAGCAACCGCCCACCAGTTCAGGGTCGGACTCACATACAACGCCCGCCCCTCAGCCGAAAGCACCGCAACATCCGCGCCCGAGTCCTCGATCAGCGCAGTCCATCCCAGGCTTCCCGCCGTCCTGGCTAACTCCGCTACGGCTATTTCGTCATGCATACTTGCTTGCTCCGCCGCCCAAACAGAAGCCCCGGGGCAATCAAAGCGAACTGCTGGGCAGCTCTCTCTGGTACTTATCTGACCTACGAGTCAGATCACGCAAAGGTCGACGAATCAACGAGCAAAGTTGTATCCCCCTGTAACGCATAGCTGACCAGAATCGGCTTTTTTGTCCCAAAATCACGGAAAAGGGGAGGTTGTACCTAGGCATTACACTGAGGATTTTCTCCCCGTTCACCACCTGGCTCATTCGTCGATTCCTCCGTTGTGGACATCCACGAGGCGCAGCGTTTTTTCTAGAAAAAGCCCTAGGTCGCTGCCTGCTGGGGAAATCTCCCGCAGGGATTTTTTATTCGCTTTTCACGGCAAACATGCACAGTGAAGCAGCATGCATCCCAGCCTCACAGGCCCAGCATCACAGGCCCAGCATCACAGGCCCAGCATCAGCCGCTCCGGACGCTCCAGCCCGTTCTTGATCGCCACCAGGAACTGGACCGCGTCCGACCCGTCCAGAATCCGATGGTCATACGACAACGCAAGGTACATCATCGGCCGCAGGGCAATCTCACCCGGCTTGTCGGGGTGCTCAACCGGCCGGTTCTTGATTGCATGCATACCCAGAATCGCCGACTGCGGGGCGTTGAGAATCGGCGTGCTGATCAGCGAGCCGAACACGCCACCGTTGGTGATCGTGAACGTGCCGCCCTGCAGGTCGTCCAGTGACAGCTTGCCGTCGCGAGCCTTGACCGCCAGTTCCTTGATGCCCGACTCGATGCCCGCAAACGACAGTTCCTGGCAGTTCCGCAGCACCGGCACCGTCAGGCCCTTGGGCGTGCTCACGGCAACGGAGATGTTCACGTAGTCGTGATGCTCAATCTCAACACCGCCGGCAGCACCAGCCACCAGATACGAGTTGACCTGCGGGAACTGACGCAGCGCCTGCGCTGCCGCCTTGACAAAGAAGCTCATGAAGCCCAGGCCCACGCCCTGACGCTTCTCGAACTCCTCCTTGTACCGCTTGCGCAGCTCCATGACAGCCGTCATGTCCACTTCATTGAACGTCGTGAGCATGGCAGCACTGTGCTGGGCCGAGACCAGCCGCTCAGCGATCCGCTGACGCAGCGCCGTCATCGGCACGCGACGGACACCGCCCACGCTCGCAGGCACCTTGGCCGCCGGAGCCGCAGGAACCGCCGCTGCAGTCGCCACCGCAACAGTCGCACCACCACCGGTCACCGCCAGCACGTCCTGCTCGCGGATGCGTCCGCCCGGGCCAGTCCCCTGCACGCCGGTCAAACTCACGCCCTTTTCCTCCGCAACCTTCTTGGCCAGCGGCGTGGCCCGCACATCCACCGCAGCAGCCGCGGCATGGGCCGAGCCGTTGCCACCAACCGCCTTGGCCGCAACCGGTGCCACCGCCGCCGGGCTCGCCGAGCCGGCCGAAGCAACTCCAGCCGGGTCAACTTCGCCCACCGATGACGGCACAGCAACTGTGTCGCCCACCTTCACACCGTGCTTCAGCACGCCGTCAGCCGGAGCCGTGATCTCCGCAGTGATCTTGTCCGTCTCCAGGTCCATCACGATCTCATCCCGCTTGACCATCGCCCCCGCCGGCTTGTGCCACTTGGCAACCACACCGGTGCGGACGCTTTCACCCATCTCAGGAATCATGATCGAAACGGCTGCCATGAAGAACCTCAATAGCTTGCTAAAGTCCGGCCACACGCCCGCGCTGCTCCACAGCAAAGACGCGGGTTTTCCATCGGCCCGCCAGCTCAGCACCGGCAACCGGACCGACTCGCTCGCGGAAGCCCATTCGTGGGCCCCGATCCGATTCCATCTTAGCGGCACACTCCCCCCGGCCTGCGCTTTCTCTAACTTCCCGCCGTCGTACCCTCCATCCCGCCAAACCGTCGATTCCCCCTCCTGATCCTCGCGGGCAGAAGCCGCCCCCGGTCCTGCCCCCCCCACCCTCCCGCTGGTTCCACATGCACCACGCCACCGCCGCTCAGATCTCCGCCGCCCTCGCAGATCGCTACGCCACCAAGAAGTTCGACCCCTCGCGCATCATCTCTCCCGAAAACTGGGAGGCCTTGGAGCAGTCTCTCCACATGGCCCCCTCCTCCTTCGGCCTCCAGCCGTGGCGGTTCATCGTCGTTGCCAACCCCGCCATCCGGGCCACCCTGCGTGCCGCCGCGTGGAATCAGCCCCAGGTCACCGACGCTTCTCACCTGCTGGTCTGCACCGCCAAACGCCAGATTCTCCCGGCCGATGTCGATAAGTTCATCACCCAAACCAGCACCGTTCGCGGCGTGCCAGCCGAAAAACTCGCCGGTTACAAGGGCATGATCTCCGGATTCATCGCCAGCCCCGGCCTTGACCACACCCACTGGAACACCCGCCAGGTCTATATCGCCCTGGGCTTCTTCATGCTCGCCGCGGCCAACCTGGGCATCGACACCTGCCCGCTCGAAGGCATCGACCCCGCGCAGTTCGATGCCACACTCAACCTCGGAGACTCCGGGTACACCACCGTCGTCGCCTGTGCCGCCGGCTACCGCGCTGCAGATGACCACACCCAGCCGTCCAAGGCAGCCAAGGTCCGATATATACGCAGCGAGATCATCTCCCACCTCATCTAAGCACCTCCGCGGCCCCGAAGACCAAGTGTTCACCGTTCCTGTCAGGCCGTAGTTTTTCCTGTGCAGGTGTACTACACACGCCCCGCCGACGTAGGATCGCAGCCACTCCATGGCCCGGCTCTCCGCCATCCCGCTTTGGGTTCGTCCCCCGGTCGTCGTCACCGTTGATGCCGCCGCCGGCGCACCGATTCCGCTCTCCGGTGCCGCCATGCACTTGGCACCAGGCAGTCTCGGTCCGCGCCACGGTTCGCCCTCCGGCCGCCCAAGCCGCGGCGGGTCACCGCAGAGCAATCCGCCCAGCACCAACACCGATTCCACTCAGCAGGACAACGCCGGCGCCCGCCCACCGCGCGAGCACCCCGCACCGGCACCGCAGCCAACGTACTGGCAACTCAAGCGTGCTGCAGCAGTTGAGCTGACCAAGCCCGGCATCACCAAAATGGTCACGCTGACCAGCGCCGTCGGCTTTCTGCTGGCCATCTTCGGCTCCACCGCATCCTGGCTGGCCATCTGCACCTCCGCCGCCGGGTGCCTGGTGGGCACGGCCTTCTCCGCCTCCGGCGCCAACGCACTGAACCAGTGGTGGGAGCGTCACCGCGACGGCCTGATGGACCGCACCGCCGGCCGCCCGATTCCCTCCAGCCGGCTGCACCCCGTCTCGGCCCTGCTCATCGGCATGGCCTGCAGCGTGCTCGGCCTGCTCACGCTTCAGGCATTCTGCGGCACCGCCGCCATGCTCGTCTCAGCCGCCACCATACTCATCTACGTGCTCATCTACACGCCGATGAAGACCCGCTCGCCGCTGGCCACGCTCGTCGGTGCCGTGCCCGGAGCACTGCCCCCGCTGATCGGCTGGTCCGCTGGTGCGGTACTGGCCGGCTCCAGCGGACTGGCACCCCTCACCCAGCTCGGCGGCTGGGCCCTGTTCGCCCTCATGTTCTTCTGGCAGATTCCCCACTTCCTGGCCATCGCCTGGATGTACAAGGACGACTACGCCAAGGGCGGCCACGCCGTGCTGCCCGTGTTCGATCCCTCCGGCAAGGCCACCAGCTGGATCATCGTCATCGGCGCGATCGTCATGATCCCCGTCGTCCTGCTGCCCATGCTTGCCATGAGCGACCGGCTCGGCTGCATCAGCGGCACCATCGCCGGCGCCGTCTCGCTGGCCTTCGTCGCCGCCTGCACACCCATGCTCCGCGAAGCCACGCGGGCCACCGCTCGCCGCGCTTTCCTGGGCTCCGTCCTGCAGTTGCCCGTCGTACTGCTGGCACTCGTCGGTGAGGCCGTCGTCCGCATGCTCATCTGAGCCGTCGCCGCGGCCGCAGTTGCGAATCGTCGCCGGCCGCACAATCCTGGGAGGTCTGAAATCATGCCACGCTCGCTCCGTATTCTGGCGATCTTCTCGGCAACCCTGCTCATCTGCGGCGTCGCCGCCCTCGCGTACATCCAGATCACCGTCCGCGGCAGCCGCGAACACCTGCGAGCCACCGCAGTCGACCCCCTCACGCCGCGCGAAATGTACCAAGGCGTGGTCATCCCGCCGTTCTCTGGCCGCACGCAGGCCAACGCCCCCGTCGACCAGTCCATCTTCGACGGCAAGATCACCGTGCTGAGTTTCATCTTCACCCACTGCCCGCTGGCATGCCCGGCCATCACCGCGCAGGTCAAGCAGATGAGCGACGAGCTCAAAAACACCTCAACCCAGTTCGTCTCAATCTCCCTGGATCCCGCCAACGACACGCCCGCCGCTCTGACCAAGTGGGGCGAGAGCTTCCAGTCCGATTTCAGCCGCTGGACCTTCATCAACGGCGGCCCCGGCACGCACGAGCGGATCCTGGTCGACACGTTCAAAGAGCACCTCGCGCTGGACGACTCCATGCCCGTGAAGCTCGATGACGGCACCACCATGCCCAACATCGTGCACCCGCTGTACGTCTACCTCATCGGTCCCGACCGCAACGTGATCGATCGCTTCTCGACCAAGCGCCCTGAGGAAATGTCCGCTCTGGTCGCCCGCGCCAACCTCGCCGCCGTCACGCTCGCCTCGCGTCAGGCCAAAGGCAAGCCGTAACGCCAGCTCCGCTGGCCCGATCGCCACCAGCACGCCCACCAGCACGCCCGCAAGCACAACCCGCAATGCATCGCACGTGCCCGCCCTACGCGCAGCAACTGTCCGCAGTTGGCATCTCCGCGCCCGTACTGCATCGCAGAGTCCCGCATCACGCAGCCAACTTGAAAAGCTTGTTCCCGCCTCCGCTCCCACCAAAACCACTTCGGCCCAAAAAGAAAGCCGGCAGGCCGACTTACGTCAGCCCGCCAGCCAGGGGGGAGGGGTCAAAGGGATGTGAAAGAAGAATAGCTCATAAAAAGGTCCTGTCAAGACAAGTATGACTTTCTTTGTTTCGCCGACAGATCTTCCACAGGATTTACTGGCTTCTGCCGGGCAAACCCCGGCAAATCCGGCACGTTTCCGTCCCGCCCTCCGCATCTCTCCTGAGCCGAACCCATCCGAAAGCCCTCTCCATCAGTGCCGGTGCCAGCTGCGTCGGCAACCCCCTCTCTGTGCCAGGGCCGCACCGTCAGTTCGTCGCAGACGTTCTCGGGCTTGGATCGCCCCCCGTATCCTCCCGCCTATGCCACTGAGCTCCCCCGCTGCCGCCGCCTCGACCTCCACCGCCGCGGCACTGCCCGCCGTCCTCCACCGCCTCGGACTCGACACCCACCCCCGCCTCTGCGCCCCCGGCACCGCCGGCTCAGTCACCGTCACCAACCCCGCCACCGGCAAGCCCCTGTGCGCCGTCAAGCTTGACGATGCCGCCGCCTACGAGCTGGCCATGGCCCAGGCCTCCCAGGCCTTCGCCACCTGGCGCCGCGTGCCCGCCCCGGTCCGCGGCCAGGTCGTCCGCGCCATTGGTGAGGCCTTCCGCAAGCACAAGGCCGATCTCGGCGAACTCGTCAGTCTCGAAGTCGGCAAGATTCGCGCAGAGGGCGAAGGCGAGATTCAGGAGATCGTCGACATCGCCGACTTCGCCGTCGGCCTCTCGCGCCAGCTCCCCGGCCTGACCATCCCCAGCGAGCGTGCCAACCACCGCCTCATGGAGCAGTGGCTGCCGCTGGGCATGATCGGCGTGATCAGCGCGTTCAACTTCCCCGCCGCCGTCTGGGCATGGAACAGCACGCTCGCCGCCGTCTGCGGCGATGTCACCATCTGGAAGCCCTCACTGCTGGCCCCGCTGACCGCCCTGGCCTGCAACACCCTGGCCGACAAGGTCGCCACCGAAATGGGCCACCCCGGCATCTTCAAACTCGTTATCGGAACCGACCAGGACGTCGGCGAGCGCATGATCGCCGATCGTCGCCTCCCGCTCATCTCCGCCACCGGCTCCTGCCGCATGGGCCGCCGCGTCGGCACCGTCGTTGCCGAACGCCTGGGCCGCTGCCTGCTCGAACTCGGCGGCAACAACGCCTGCATCGTCCACAAGGATGCGGACCTCTCCCTGGCCATCCCCGCCATCGTCTTCGGCTCCGTCGGCACCGCCGGCCAGCGCTGCACCACCACCCGCCGCCTCATCGTCCACGAATCCATCGCCGAGGCCGTCCTCGACAAGCTCACCGCGGCGTACAAGCAGGTCGCCGGCCGCATCGGTGACCCGCTGCAGCCCGGCACGCTCGTCGGCCCACTGATCAACCAGAAAGCCGTCGAGGCCTTCAACCACGCCGTGGCCCAGGCCAAGCGCGAGGGCGGCATCCTCGTCACCGGCGGCTCGGTCGCGTCCCCCGTCGGCTCCTCCGATCTCGCCGGCGGCTACTACGTCCAGCCCACCATCATCCTCGCCCCGGCCGACAACAAGCTCCCCGTGGCCATGGAAGAAACCTTCGCCCCGATCCTCTACGTGTTCACCTTCAAGGAACTCCCCGAAGCCATCACCATGAACAACTCGGTGGCCCAGGGCCTCTCCTCGGCCATTTTCACCGAGGGCGTTCGCTCCAGCGAGGCCTTCCTCAACCCCGACGGCTCCGGCTCCGACTGCGGCCTGGCCTACGTCAACCTCGGCACCAGCGGTGCCGAGATCGGCGGCGCCTTCGGCGGTGAGAAGGACACCGGCGGCGGCCGCGAAAGCGGCAGCGACTCCTGGAAGGCCTACATGCGCCGCCAGAGTTGCACCATCAACTTCTCCGGCACCATGAACCTGGCCCAGGGCATCAAGTTCGAGTAACCCGCGGTCCGGCCACCCACCCGCTCACACCGCTGGCAGACTTTGCTCGACCTTCCACACAAGGCCGATGGGGTTCTGCTCGCTCTTGAGTGCCGGGTCGCAATCAATGTGCACCGCAAAGAAGCCCGGCCGCGCCGCCTTGCCCGCCACGTACGCCGCTTCGTGCGCATCAACCAGCGGCCACAGAATCCGCCGGTCCGTCTCCGGCAGCGGCAGCGAACCAAGCTCGCCCTTGGCAAACCACGCCAGTTCACCCTCACGCATCTGCCGCGGCTCGGTCCACACCGGCCCCAGCACGCGGTAATAGAAGATCAGCCAGTGGCTCTTGCCCTCATACGCCGTCTCGGAGATCATCCCCAGCAGATGCAGCCGCTCGATGGGCACATCGATCCCCGCCTCCTCGGCGATCTCCCGCCGCGCACACTGCGCCGGCGACTCACCCGTGTGCACATCCAGCTTCCCGCCGATCGGCGAGACCATGCCGAAGTTGGGGCTCTTCAGCCGCCGCAGCAGCAGCACGCGCCCGTCCTTGTCACGCAGGTCGCACAGCGTGGCGATCTTGTACGGCAGCGGGGCAACACCGGCTTGGTCCGAGCTACTGGGCATCATCGAGCGTAGGAACTCTGCCCGCCGCACCCACAACCACACCCCCAGGCCTCACGCCCGCCCCAGCCCCGCCAGCCACTTGCTCCACACCGACAGCACCACCATCGCATACAGCCGCTGGCCGTAGTCCTGCACGCCAGCCATATGCTCATCAAGCATCCGCCGCGCCGCGGCAGCACTCACCACCGCCTCCACCCCCGCCTCAAAGGGCTGGGCCGAGCCCAGCGTTCGCCGCGCCAGCTCCCCGAGCCCGCCAAAGTCCTGCCGGAACCACCGCCCGATCGGCACAGCAAAGCCCTGTTTCTTGCGGTCAATCGCTTCCCGCGGCACCAGCGTCCGCGCCACCGCACGAAGCAACCCCTTGCGCCCGTCCCCCGCCTCCGCATCCGCCATGCTCGCCCCAAGCATCATCCGCACCAGCCCACGCTCCAGCAGCGGCGCTCGCACTTCCAGCGCCACCGCCATCGATGCCGTATCCACCTTGCGCATCAGATCCTGCGGCAGGTAGTTGTCAAAGTCCTCCTGCCGCGCATCAGCCGGCGGGTTCCCCCACCGCGTCCCGGTGTACTGCTGCGCCAGCAGCCCGACCACAGCCGGATCCACCATCAGCGGCACAAAGTCCGGCGTCCGGAAGATCGTCAGGATGTCGTGATACCCGTGGTTCTTGTTGGCCGTCAGCACCCGCCTGGCCGTCTCACCCGCCAGACCGATCGCCCATCCCGGCAGCATCCGCAGCGGTGACAACATCCCACGCTTCTGGGCCATCATCCGGCTCACCGTGTACCGGTTATACCCGCTGAACAGCTCATCTCCACCGTCACCACCCAGAGCCACCGCCACATGCTTCCGCGCCGCGGCAGAGACCCAGTGCGTCGGCAGCAACGAGCTGTCGCCAAAAGGCAGGCCAAGCTGCCCGATCAGCCGCTCCAGATCCGCCCCCGCCGAGATCTCGCACGTCAGTGTGCGATGCTGCGTGCCCAGGTGCCGGGCCACCATCTCGGCAAACGGCGCCTCATCCTGCGCCCCATCGGGGATCGACACCGAGAACGTCGCCAGCGTCCGCCCCCCCGCCCGCATCGCCTCCTGTGCCAGCGCGGCCACGACGGATGAATCCACGCCGCCGGACAAAAAGCAGCCGATCGGCACGTCAGCATCCAACCGCGACGTCACCGCCGCGCGAAGTGACGCCAGCGTCGTGTGCACGTCCGGCTTCTGGCCACCTTCAAACCCCCGGCCGCGGCCCACCATCGGGTTGGCAACCGCCGTGCCCATGTGCAGTTCATCGCCGCCGGCTCCCGGCACCACATCAACCTGCACCACCGTCCCCGGCTCAAGTTCCCGCAAGCCGCGCACCGGCATCAGCGACCAGTACCCGTGCTTGAGCCACATCGCCACACCCAGCGGATCGACCTTCAGTTCGTGTCCCATCCGCGCCGCCACGGCCAGCACCCCCGCCGCCGAGGAGCACACCACCAGCGTCTGCGGATCCGGCTGCATCCAGTACAGCGGCTTCTCTCCGGCAATGTCCCGCCCCAGCATCAGCATCCCCGCCGCTGATGACCAGTACGCAAAGCCGAACATGCCGTCGAGCTGCTCGAGCAGGTTCGCCGTCGCACCGAACTGCTCGCACGCGTGCAGCAGCGACTCCGTGTCGCTGTGATCACTGACAAAGTCCCGCCCGGACGCACGCAGCACCGGCCGCAGCTTCGCCCGCAGCGCCCTGTGGTTGTAGATGCAGCCGTTAAACACGATCGCCCCGTGCTGGCTCACGCCGTCTTCCAGCCCGTGGTACACGCCGTCATCGCCGCTCAGCAGCGCGGCGTGGCACATCGCCGCCGGACGCGACCGTGCTGTGGGCACCACCATCGGCTGCCGCCCGCCCGCCGGGTCGATCACATTCAGCCGCCGATGCACCATCGCCACATGCACCACGCTCGCACCGGTGTGCGAAACCACCGCATCGCGAAACCTGCCCCGTCCGTCGGGCCCGCGCTGGGCAATCGACGCATCCAGCGCATCCAGCCAGCTCTCGGCAATCGCCTCCTCCCCGGTCCGCTCCGAGCGCGGGACAAGTCTCAGGATGGCGCCGATGCCGCACATGTGGTCGAAGGTATCCCGCCACCTCCCCCACCGCCGCCCGATGCCGGCGACTCAGCCGCCTGCACCGCCAACCCCCTCGTGCTGCACTCCCGCCTCCCGCATGCCCGCGCGCCGCAGCTTCATCATCACCACACGCACCCCCACCGCCGCACACAGCATCAGCCCCGACAGCGTCGCGATCATCCCCGAGGCCAGCACCGAATCGCCCGAGCCCCACAGCCGCGGCAGATGCACCGCCAGCACATACCCGCCCACCGCCGCCACCACGGCGAACACCATCGCAAGCCAGATTCGCACACCAAACCGGTCGCTGCACTGCGCCGCCGTCGCCGCCGGGCACACCAGCATCGCCACCACCAGGATCGACCCCACCGCCTCAAAGCTCGCCACCGCCGCCACCGCCACCAGCGCGGCAAACACCATGTCAATCACCCGCGACCTGAACCCCAGCGCATCGGCCAGCGCGGCATCAAAGCTCGCCAGCAGCATCACCTTGTACAGCGAGGCCAGCACCAGCACTGTCACCACCAGCGCCACCGCCAGCGTCACCAGTTGCCGCGGCGCACCGGCCAGCACCTCCGCCACGCCGGAAGCTGCCCCCGCCCCACCACCCGCCGCCTTGCCCAGCGCCGGCCAGTTGATCCCCTCCAGCAGCCCGTACAGCACGCAGTCCGCATCCAGGTCCACATTCCGCGCCCCCTGCTCCAGCATGATCACCCCCAGCGAGAACATCGTGCAGAACACCGCCCCCGTCGCCGCCGACCGCTCCAGCTTCAGCCGCCGGTGCAACAGGTCCACCAGCGAACTGGTCACCACCCCCGCCACCGCCGCCCCGGCCAGCATCGCCCACGTGCTCCGCGTGCCCACCAGCAGAAACGACCCGACGATGCCCGGCAGAATCGCATGACTGATCGCATCACCCAGCATCGCCGATCGCCGCACCAGCAGGAAACACCCCAGCACCGCGCACAGCACCGAGGCCAGCACCGCCGACGCCGCGGCAGGAAAATCAAGCGTCCAGAACAGTTCCATCTGGCTCATGCGCGGCCCCTCCCGGCGTCCAGCGCATGCGGGCTCTGCGGCACCGCCGGCACCGCTCCGCCGCTGCGCTCCCGCACCGCCGCTTCAAGCTCTCGAATCAGCACCGGATCACGCAGGTGCTCAATCAGGTCCGCCGGATCATCGGCATGCTCCGGCGCCTGGCTGCCAAAGGTCACCAGATACGCCTCCCACAACCGGTGCCGCGTGATCACCTGCTCGGCCAGCGCGAGCCCTTCTGGCGTCAACCGCACCCCCTCACCGCCAGCCGCATCCAGCACCAGCCCGCGCCGCGCCAGCACACGTGTGTGCCGCTGCGGCAGCGGCTGACCGTGCTCCGCCGCCTCATAGCACCGCCGCAGCGCATGCTCAAAGATCGTCTGCCGCGTCGCCCTGACCCGCCGCACCCAGCGCGAGACCACACCCTTGCCCGGCGCAAACACCGCCGCCAGCGCCAGGCACACCGCCGCAGCAGAGACAATCGCCGGCCCCGCAGGCAGCTTCGCCATATGCGCCGAGGCCGCCCCGCCCACACCGGCCGACACCGCACCCACCACCCCGGCGATGATCATCATCAGCCACAGCCGGTCAGTCAGGAACCGCGCCGTCAGCGACGGGATGATCAGCATCGCCACAATCAGCACCAGCCCCACCGCCTGCAGGCCCACCACCGTCACCAGCGTCAGCATCGTCAGCAGCAGCACATCCAGCAGCCCCGGCTTCCGGCCGATCGCCGCACAGAACGCCGCATCAAAGCACAGCAGCCGCAGCTCCTTGTACAGCGCTGCCACCACCAGCACGCACGCTCCCGCCACCCCGGCAATCAGCACCGCATCATCACTGCGGATCGCCGCCGTCTGCCCGAACAGGAACCTCGCCAGCCCCGCCTGCCCACCCGCCGGTGAACGCTGCACCACACTCAGCAGCACCGTGCCCAGGCCAAAGCTCGCCCCCAGCACCGCCGCCATCGCCGCATCATCCCGCAGCTTCCCGTGCCGCTGCAGCACATGCGCCAGCCCGATGCCCAGCACCCCGCTGATCGTCGCCCCCGCCAGCAGCACCGGCAGCGAGCGCCCATCCATCCCCATCGCCGCGGCAATCAGAAACGCCGCCGCCACCCCCGGCAGCGCGGCATGCGCCAGCGTGTCGGCCATCAGCGCCCGCTGCCGCAGCACCGCCAGCGTGCCCACCACCCCGCACGCCGCACCCAGCACCATCGCCGCCGGCACGCTGGGCCACAGCCCCGCCAGCCAGCCTCCGCCGGCACTGGCCGCTGCCGCATCAAATTGGAGCATCGCCACGTTCATCGCTTCAGCGAATCGCCTCCCCAGCGCCGCTGGCCAGCCCGCGCCCCGCCAGCGCATCAGCCGCGCGGTCCAGCAGCGTCAGCCGCCCGCCGTAGGCAATCTGCAGGTTCGCCTCCGTCAGCGTCGTCGCCACAGGCCCCGCCGCAATCACGCGGCTGTTCAGCAGCAGCACATGGTCAAAGTAGTTGCCCACCGTGTGCAGGTCGTGGTGCACGCACACCACCGTCGCCGCCCGGTCGCGGAGCGTCCGCAGCAACGTCAGGATCGCCCGCTCCGTCGCCGCATCCACACCCGCAAACGGCTCATCCATCAGGTACAGCGGCGCATCTTGCATCAGCGCCCGGGCGATGAACACCCGCTGCTGCTGCCCGCCGGAAAGCTGGCCGATCTGCCGCCCCGCCAGGTCCGCAATCCTCACCCGGTCCAGGCACGACATCGCCCGCACCCGCGTGGCCTTGTCCACCGGCCGCAGCCACCCCAGTGCCCGGTACCCGCCCATCGCCACCACATCCAGCGCCGAGACCGGGAAGTCCCAGTCCACACTCTCCCGCTGCGGCACATACGCGATCCTGTCGCGCACCCGGTCGATGGCCTGGCCGAAGAACAGGCAGTCGCCCATTGTCACCGGCACCAGCCCCAGCGCGGCCTTCAGCAGCGTGCTCTTGCCCGCACCGTTGGGCCCCACAATCGCAATCAGGTTCCCGCGCGACGGCTCCCCGGCCTTGCCTCCCGCGGCAACTGCAGGTGTCGGCGCCGGTGCCGCGTAGTCAACATCCCACAGCACCGGCCGCTTGTTGTAGCTCACCGTCAAGTCGCGCACCAGCAGCGGGCAGTTCGGGTCTGGCACGTTCATGCCACCGCCTCCGCCATCACGCTCGGCTGCAGCACCGGCAGTTCCACCGGTCGCGGCAGCATCCACGCCCCCGGCTTGCCCGCCGGAGGCCCATTCTTCCCAGCCGGCTGCTCGCTCTTCCCCGCCGGCGCACCGGCCGCCCCCGCAGGCGTCAGCCCCTCGGCAATCACCTTCGCATTGTGCCGCAGCATGCCGATGTACGTTCCCTCCGCCGTCCCCGGCTTGCCCATCGCGTCGCTGTACAACTGCCCGCCGATGCGCACCGTGTGCCCGCGCCCCGCAGCCTGCTCAATCACCGCCTTGAGCGTCCGGTCACTCACCGACGACTCAACAAACACCGCCGGCACCTTCTTGCTGACAATCAGGTCCACCAGCCGCTGCACATCCGCAATCCCCGCCTCGCTCTCCGTGCTGATGCCCTGCACCGCGTGCACGCTCAGCCCGTACCGCCGGCCGAAGTACCCAAACGCATCGTGCAAGGTAATCAGCGTCCGCGAGCCCTCAGGGATCGCCGCCATCTGCGACTTGATCGTCTCATCAAGCTCGCGCAGCTTCGCATTGAACTCCCGCGCGTTGCCCGTCACCTTCTCCGTCTGCTCCGTATTGCCCGAGACCAGCCGGAACACCTCCCCGCTCACCACACCCGTGGCAAACGTAAACAGCTCCGGGTCCATCCAAAAGTGCGGGTCCGGCTGCCCGGCCGAGCCTTCGGGCATCAGCAACTGCTGCCGCGGCAGCTGCGCCCCCACCTCCACCACCCGCTTGCCCGCCGCACCCAGTTCCGTGATCACCTCGCCCATCTTCCCCTCCAGGTGCAACCCGGAGAAGAACACCAGATCGCCCCCGTGCAGCACCGCCGCGTCCGAGCGCGTCAGCTTGTACGTGTGCGGGTCCACACCCTCGCCCAGCAGCACCTTCACCTCCACCCCCGGCACCCCGGCCGTCAGGTTCCGCACAATGTCACCGATCTGCGCCGTCGTCGCCACAATGGTGCGGCTGGCTGCCGCCGGCTTCTCGCCTCCACCGCCCGCGCCCCCAGCACCGCCGCCCGGCTTGCCCCCCTGCTCCGCATTCGGGCACCCGCCCAGCATCAACACGCCGCACACCGCCGCGGCAATCGCCGCCAGCGAACCGAGACCCGACACACGTGAGAGTTTTGTAGCCATGGCTACCGTAGCATACGCTACCAAACTGGCAAAGATCGGCCCGTTCGCCCCCCGACTTCACCCCCTCTGCCCGGCCTTACCCCTCCCTCCCCTCCCGCCCCGCCGCCACCCGCTCCACCTCATCGGCCGCCGCCCTCGCCCCGTTCTCCCGCCGCACCCGCAGCCAAATATCCGCCGCCTGCTGCCGCATCCGCTTGCTGGTCACCAGCGCCAGCAGCGCCGCCAGCGCCCGGTCACTCAGCTTCGTCGCCCGCAGCCCGCTGCCGCAGCCCAGCCGGCTTATCCGCGCCGCATTGTCAAACTCGTCGTTGGCAAACGGCACCACCAGCTGCGGAATCCCCGCCGCCAGGCACGCGTGCACCGTCCCGATGCCGCCATGGTGCACCGCCGCGGCACACCGCGGAAACAGCGCCGAGTACGGCACAAACCCCGCCCGCAGAATCCGCCCCCCGCTCCCCGCGGCAATCTCATCAGCCGCCGATGCATCCCCCGGCCCGGTCACAAAGATCGCCCGCAGCTTCAGCGCACCTACCGCGTGCGCCGCCCGATGATAAAACTCCGGCGCATGATGCGCCACCGATGTCCCCAGCGTAAAACACACCGGCGGCGGCCCAGCAGCCACAAACCGCTCCAGCACCTCCGGCAACACGCCCCCGCTGGCACCCGCGCCCGCATCACCCGCGTCGTACACCGCCGCACCGCAGATCACCCCCTGCGCCGGATCACCCTCCAGCGCCCCCCGCAGCGTCGGCGACCACAACGCCAGGTTCCGCGTCCCCCCGCGCGAGTTGCCCGCAAACTGGTCCCGCAGCGGCGGCAGCTCCAGCTCCCTGCGCACCACATTCAGCGGCTTGTCGATGATCGCCCGCCCCAGCAGCGATGACACCGCCACCCGCACCCGTGCCAGCGGCCTGGGCAGCGCAAACGGGATCGACCCGAACACCGACGGGCTCCGCCAGTTCAGCCAGAACACCGGCGCCAGCACGCACGGCACATCCGCCATCCGCTCCCGCTCCGCCGCCCACCCCGCTGCAAAGCAGATGTGATGCCGCACCACCGCCTCCGCCCCCATCTGCCGCGCCGTCCGCCGCACCGCGGTATACATCTCCCGTGCCGGCTCAAACACCAGGTGCTTAAGCACATGCTGCGGGCTCCGCCGGTGGTGCACCAGGTCCGGGTGCGCAATCGCCGTCTCGTAATCCTCACGCTTGCCCAGCGGCACAAACTCCACCCCGCCGCCAGTCACCGTGGCCTCAAACTTCGGGTTGGTCATCAGCCGCACCCCGTGCCCCCGCCGCTGCAGCTCCCGCGCCACCGCAACAAACGGATACACATCGCCGCCGGAACCAAGTGTGACAAGCAGCACATTCATCGCCGCTGAGCGTATCAGCCGCCCCACCACGAGCCGGCCCAACCCGCACGCCCAACTCCGGCCCACTCCACCCCGCTCGCCGCACCAGCTCCGCAGTTCTACGCTCGGCCATGCTCCACGCCGCCGACCGCCTCGCAGCCGCCATCGACCGTTCCGGTTCACCCGTCTGCGTCGGGCTCGACCCCGTGTTCGAGAAACTCCCCGCGCGCGTCACCGCCGCCCATCTCGAGCCCGTCGAGGCCATCCGCGAGTTCTCCTTGGGCATCCTCCGCGCCCTCGTCCCGACTGCCGGCGCCGCCCCGCTCGCCCCCGCGGTCAAGTTCCAATCCGCCTGCTACGAGCGCTACGGCGCACCCGGCGTCGCCGCGCTGGAGTCCTGCATCGCCGCAGCCCGCGACCTGGGCCTCATCGTCGTGCTCGATGCCAAACGCGGCGACATCGGCATCTCCGCCGAGCATTACGCCGCCGCCGCCTTCTCCCGCTGCCACGCCGACTGGCTCACCGTCAGCCCCTACCTCGGCCCCGACACCCTCGAGCCCTACCTCACCGGCACCAACGCCAACTCCTCCCGCGGCATCTTCGTGCTCGTCCGCACCAGCAACCCCAGGTCCGATGCCTTCCAGAGCCAGCAGCTCGCCGATGGCCGCACCGTCGCCGAGATGATGGCCGATGCCGTCGCCGCCCTCGGCCGCGAACGCCTGGGCACCGACGGCCTCTGCAACGTCGGCGCCGTCGTCGGTGCCACCAAGGCCTCCGATGCCGCCGCCCTCCGCGCCCGCATGCCCGCCTCCTTCATGCTCATCCCCGGCTACGGCGCACAAGGCGGCACCGCCGCCGACATCCGCGCCATGCTCCGCACCGCTCGCACTCCCTCTCGCCCCGGCACCGCCGGCGTCCTGGTCACCGCCAGCCGCTCCATCATCTACGCCTTCCCGCCCGATGCCGCCGACTGGACCGCCGCCGTCACCGCCGCCGCCCGCTCCCTGGCCGATGAAATCCGCGCCGTCGTCGCCTGATCCTGCCACGCCCATCCATCCCCCAAAAAACAACCCGGGCCGGCGGCACACTTGCCGCCGGCCCGTTTGCTTGGCTCCCCTGACGCCCGCCCCTGCCGTCCACACAGCCTCAGTTCGCCCCGCCCATCATCGCCGCCGCGGCATCCAGCCCCCGACGCAGCGCCCAGGCCTTCTCCGCCTGATCCTTGATCGCATCCGCCTCGCCCAGCGCCGTCCGCAGCCGCGCCTTGGTCGCCTGGCTCACGCTGTTCATCCCCAGCAGCCCGCGCGTCGCCACTTCATAAATCGCCGCGCACCCCTCGTACTCGCCGCGATTAAAAACCGGCACCCCGCGGCTGATGGCCACCTCCACCAGCATCGCCGGTGAGGTCTCGCTCATCGCCACCGGCATGCTCGCACCGCTCGCCGGTGCCGACTTCAGCCTCACTTCCTTGGGCAGCAGCACCGTGTCAATCACGTGCACCACGCCGTTGCTCGCATCAATGTCCGTCTTGACGACGTCCGCGCCCGCCACCGTCAGCCGGCCGTCCTTGAGTGCAAACGTCACCGCCTCACCGGCCAGCGTCCTGGCCGAATCGCCCTTGGCCGCCGCATCGGCGAACACGCGCCCGGGAATCACGTGCAGCTTCAGGATCGTCGCGAGCTGCTCCTTGTTCTCCGGCAGCAGCAGTTGGCCAAGCGTCTCCTTGCCCAGCTTGGCGAAGGCCTCATCCGTCGGTGCCAGCACCGTAAACGGCCCCGCACCACTCAGCGCCTCAGCCAGCCCCGCCGCCTTCACCGCCGCAACCAGCGTCTTGAAGTTCGCATCCACCGCCGTCTGCACCACCGTCCGGTCGCTGGGGATCAGCACGCGGTCGATCACATGAATAACCCCATTGCTCGCGGCAATGTCCGTCGCCACCACGCTGGACTTGTCAACCTTCAGCTGCCCGTCCTTGCGTGAGATCTCCAGCCGCTGCCCGCTGGCCGTGTCAGCACCGGTCAGGCCGAATGCCTGCTGCGCACTGACCTTGCCCGGCACGACGTGATACAGCAGCACCGTCCGCAGCTTCTCCTTGTTCTCCGGCTTCAGCAGGTCCGCAATCGCGTGCTTGCCCAGCTTGGCAAACGCCTCATCGCTCGGCGCAAACACCGTCAGCGGCCCGGGCCCGCTCAGCGCCCCCACCAAGTCCGCGGCAGTCGCCGCCGCAAGCAGCGTCTTAAAACTCCCCGCGCCGCCGGCCACCTCCACAATGTTCCCCGGCTCCGCCCCGCGCACCGCACCCGCGGCCATCGCGCCATTCATCCCCGCCGCCATCGTCCCGCGAGCGGCGCTGACGCCAACCCCACCGAGCCCCGCCACCGCGACCAGCGAAAGCGCCGCAACGCCCGCTTTGCGACCAGCACCAAAGGACAACCACCGCGACACCACGTGTGATGCAGATTTCATACCAACCTCGTTGTAAGCTGTTGTTCTCCCGAGCGAAACACACGCCCGGCTGACAACCCTTCGCCCCCCGCCACCAAATCGGATGCACCGGGTTTCACGCGATTCAAACACCCCCCCGCACAACCACCCCAGCCCGCACATCCCGGCCTCCCTTCCCAGCTGCCTTTCTGCCTCCCCCTCGCGACCTGCGACTTCTCCTCCCCACATCCTCTTCTCTCTTCTTCCTCTGGTCCTCTGGTGCTCTGCGTGCCCCCCCTTCTTCTGCCTTTCCCGCCTTCCTCCGTTTCCTCCTCTTCCTCCGTTTCCTCCGCGTTGAATCACGGAACCCCGATCACGCCACCTGCACCATCGCTAGCCTCAGCATCACCGCCAGCATCGCCGTGCCCCAGACCGCGGCGTATGCCGCGTAATGAACGGCCGGCTGCGGCCGCTCCGGCTCCGTCAGCGGCACAGGAAACGCCGCCTTATACAAACTCACCACCAGCCCCGCGGCAAAAACCGCAAACCCCGCGGCAAGCACAATCGCCTCCAACCGCGGCGGCACCGCCTCCCCTCCCATCATCAGCAGTGATCGCACGTCCATCATCAGCACACCACAAGCCCATCACCGCCACACCAAGCAAAGAGCCCGCGCACCGCGGCACACACCGCACGCCGCACACAGCACGCTCGACAACCAGACCCGTGACATCGGACCACCCCCACCACAACTTAACGCCCCCACCACCCCAGCACTCACCCCATTACCACACCACAAGCCCGGACATCAGCCCATCCACCGCGCACTCTCCGCGCGATCCACCATCTCCGCCCTCCCGCCTTCGCCGCATCCTTATTTCCCGCTCCTCCCTTCTTCCTTCTTCCTTCTCCCTTCTCCCTTCCTCCTCCGGTCCTCTGGTGCTCTGCGTGAGCCATCTTCTTCTGCCTTCCCTGCCTCCCGCCTTTCCTTTTATCTTTGTTCTTTTCTCTCTCACCTGTTCGCCCCCTCCTGTCCTGACTATCTCCGGTCCTCTGGTCCTCTGCGTGACCCCCTTCTTCTGCCTTTCCCGCCTTCCCGCCTCCCTCCGTTTCCTCCTCCGTCTCCGTTTCCTCCGCGTTAATCCACTAAACCCCGCGTTGCCTCGCGACCCGCGACTCCCCCACATCCTCCGCTCCTGACTTCCTCCGGTCCTCTGGTGCTCTGCGTGAGCCCCTCTTCTGCCTTCCCGCCTCCCTCCGTTTCCTCTTCTTCCCTCCGCTTCCTCCGCGTTAACCCACGGCACCCCGCCGTCCTCTCCCCCTACCCCGGCATCAACCGCTTCACCAACCAATCCGTCAGCAACCACCCCTTCTCCGTCACCTTCAGCCGCTCCCCATCCATCCGCAGCAGCCCATCCCCCATCAACTCCGCCGCCACCCCCTCCGCCGCGGCACGCTGCTCCTCCCCCATCACCACACCAATCCGCGCGCGCACGCCCTGCCCGCGCACGCCACCAGCTCCAACCCCATCCTCCCACTGCACGCCCTCCCGCGTCCGCAGCCCCATCATCAGCACCTCGCTGATCGCCCTCGCCTCATCCGGCCCCTCCAGGTCACTGATCGGCGCATACCCGCCCGCCACCGACGGCTCGCACGCCAAATAGTCCCCCAGCCGCGGCGTGTTCTTCCACCGGTACCCCGGCCTGCACACACCACCCGCCCCGGCCGCCGCCCCCGCGGCACCCGCCACCCCACCCGCGTACACATGCCCCGAGGCGCTCGGCCCCGCCGCCAGCCACTGCTCGTGCCGCCAGTACGCCAGGTTGTGCAGGCTCTCATGCCCCGGCCGGGCGTAGTTGCTCACCTCATACCGCTCCAGCCCCGCACCGGCGAGCATCTCATCGGTCGCCTCAAACATCGCCGCCTCGGTGTCCTCATCAGTCGGCACAAACTCACCCTGCTTCAGCCGCACCGCCATCGCCGTGTTGGGCTCATAGATCAGGTTGTAGCACGACAGGTGCGTCGTCCCCAGCGCCAGCGCCGTCCGCAGGTCACTCCGCCACTGCTCCAGCGTCTGCCCGGGGATCGCGTAAATCAGATCCACGCTCTGCCGCTCAATGCCCGCCGCCCGCGCCATCTCCACCACCTTGGCCACGTTCTCCGGGTTGTGCCGCCGCTCCAGCGTCGCCAGGTGCTGCCGATGAAAACTCTGCGCCCCCATCGACACCCGGTTCACCCCGCCCGCCCGCAGCAGCGCCAGCAGTTCCGCCGTCGTCGACTCCGGGTTGCACTCCACCGTGAACTCGCCTTCCGGCAACTCGCCCTCCCGCCCCGCCCTCCCCGCCCTCCCCATCAGCGACAAATCAAACTCCGCCCCCAGCGTCTCCAGCACCCGCTCCCACAGCCCCAGCGCCAGAATGCTCGGCGTCCCCCCGCCCACAAACACCGTCCGCAGCGGCACCTTCCGCCCCTCCGCCCCCCCACCCTCACTCCCCTCCCGGGCATGCCGCGCCAGCGCCCGCAGCTCCGCGCTCAGCCGCTCTGCGAACGCCGGCTGCTGGTCACGCGTATCCACGAACGAGTAAAAGTCGCAGTAGTGGCACTTGTGCGTGCAAAACGGAACGTGAATATACAAAGACCGCACCGCCGCCCGCCCGCCCGTCTCCAGCGCAAGTGCCGCCGTCCGGGTCAAATCGGACGCAACCGAGGTCGGCAGCGAGACGGAAGGTCGGTTATCCTCAGTCATAAGTCCGCGGCAGCCCGCCGCGGCTTGATTGTTGCCCTTCGGCCCCGATCGCCCCGCCACCGCCCGTACGATTTCCCCAAGTTTTTCCCGCCCCTCACGCCTTCCCTGCTCCCTCCCGCCCGTCCCCGTTCTGCACCGCCCGCCCAGCCCCGCGCCTCCGCCCCTGCCGCCGCGTTGCAACGCTCCGCTCTCCGCAAAGGATCCGACCCCGTGGACATCTCTCTGGTGATGGTCAAAGCCGACGGTACCTCCCGCGAGTTCAAAATCTCCAAGGACAAGACCACCATCGGCCGCGACGAAACGGCCAAGCTCCGCATCCCCGTAGCCAGCGTCTCCCGCATCCACTGCGAGCTCATCGTCGATGATGATGAGGAACTCGAGGTCAAGGACCTCGGCTCGGCCAACGGCACCTGGGTCAACGGCACGCGCATCAAGGCGACCGAACTCTCCCCCGGCGACCTCTTGGCCGTCGGCCCCGTCGTCTTCGTCGTCAAGATCGACGGCTTCCCCAAAACCATCGATGCCAAGGACTCCTACGCCGCCGGCCTCGTCGGTGTCGATGAGGAAGACCACGCCGATGGCCCCAAGGGCGCGGGCTCCCAGCCCAAGACCCTGGGCATGGAGAAGCCCCGCACCCCCGTCATCAAAGACCTGCCCCCGCCCGCCAAGCTCGGCAGCCTCATGGATGATGACGATGATGACGACTTCGACAAGCTCCTCAAAAACCTCGGCGATGATGATGACGATGCCCCCAAGGGCGGCAAGCGCTGAGCCCACAACCAGCACCGTCCCCACCGCCACACCGCAACACGACTAATCCCCAAACCCCACACCCCCAGCCCCGCGCCTCCGCGGGGCTGACTGTTTTTTTGCCGTTCCCACACCCAGGTTCCAAAGGCGGCACGATCTTCCGACACCGAGCGGCAAGCAAGAAATCGGCCTCACGCATCTTCGAAATGATCTGTTTGGGGGTGTGTCGGGTCCGCTGCATCGCGAATCCACTGACCGCGACTGGTCGCCTGCGGGATGGGCATGGTTGGTGGATCGGGATTCTGGGAGCATGTCGCTCCTTACGTGCAGAGGCTAGTTGCCCACTCTCCGCAGCCAATCGCGAAATGGTTGTTGCATAAATGCCACCCATTGTAGCTGTTTACCCTCCTTCAACAGGTCGCAGGCCTCGGGTCCCAGCAGGCCGGGCAGCCACGCGGACGAATCCATCAACGATCGGATGACGACCTGCTCCTCTGGCTCAAGCGGCAATGTCATACTCAACAACGGAGAGTGACGGTCAGTCCACCACTCCGGGATCGAGCGAATCCAGGACGAGTTCACTCCCAGTAGCCGCCAGCGTGCGGCGGACTTGGCAATCAGCGGAAGTGCGCGGTCGAGGGAGAGCAATCCAAGTGCGGCAAGATCAACCAGTATCGCGCAGTTTCGCCCTTGGCAGGATCTCGCGATTACCTCATCAATCAACGCATTTGTCCTTACATCTCCACCATAGTGGACCTCCAGCACGCCAGCACTGGAAAAATCAAACCCTTGTCCCTTGAACTTCGGCATGTAGGGCACAACCGAATTGAACCCGATGAGAACGTCTTCGCTTCCAGTCGCCGAAGAGCAAAGCGTGAAACCTGAGCAGAATCCCACTCGCAACAAATACGCTTCAAGCAGTCCGTCAGTGCTGTTCATCATGCTCAGCTCCACCTGTGAAACAACCCGGGGACGGCGAGAGGACGCGAACACCGACTTCATGGTCACCATCACTGCTGCAAGAGACAATTCATGTCGACGGCGGCGCGATCGACCCGTCCGCGGTTAAGCCGATTCGCGGAGAAGGAGGCCGGGAATGTAAGCTCTGATACTCACGCTGCAGCATGAAGGACGCAAATCTCATCTGCTGGCCGTCGCAAAACAGCTCCGCCGCCTCCGGCCCCAGCACGCTCGGTAGCCAAGTATGCAAACTGAACAACTCACGCATCGCCTGCTGCTCTGCACTGTTCATCGGTATATTCATTTTCCGGAGTCGCTTTCTGCTGTTTGGGTGCCACCGCATGCTCTCCCGAATCAGCTCAGAGTGCACTCCTAGAATTCGAATGCCCGCGGCAACCAGTGATATCCTCGGAAACACCCTTACAAAGGCCGAGATGCCTCGCACCGTCAGGTCGACGCACGCCATGCACTCCTTGCCCGCACAAAGCCGCTCCAGCGACAGATCAATGGTTTCGTTACTTGCCTCCTCTCGGCCGAACAACAACGCGATGCGAGTCGAGCAATCAAAGGGTGGAGTCTTGAAGCACGGATACACGTTGGTGACGTCACTGAGATACACAACGATGCTGGAACTTGTCGACAGCGGTTGCTGCACCATGCAGTACGACACATCGTCATCAATTATATCAAAATGCGTTGCCATCAGCGTTTCCAAGAATCTTCATACCTCGCCTTCACCGCCTAATCGACCTACTGGGATTCGACCGACAACATTGGGCAGACCTCGAGAACACTGCCAGGCGTTCACACTAACTCCTGCGGCCTTCAGCTAAAACTGTAACTCTTGCGGACAAGCCGGCGTAACCCACTGATCGCCCTTTGGAATCCTGATGGTAATCGTCTGGCCAGAACGCGAACACCAATAATTACAAGTTCTAGGACCGCTTCCCGATGGATCACCACCGGTTGAGCTTAATCTGCACTTCTCACCCTTGCTCGGCCGCCTCGGATAGCCGGGAGCCCACTCCCATTCCCGAATCATGATCTCGATATGAGGCGCAATGAAGTCGATTCTTGGGAGTCGAAAAGTTCCTTCATCCCCGTAACGTGCAAATGGGTCGTAGCTCCGAACGACCAGCGGCGACGTGACAACGACCACCGCTGTTGCCGTCAGAGCGAGAAGGCACCTAGCAATCACCGCCCCTTCGACTCCGAGAATTAGGGGCAATGCACAGGCGCACTGCGGGGCGGTTTGCATAAATCGAACAGCACCAGCACAAGGAGACAGATTAGCAATACCATGTAGTAGAGCTAAGGTCATACACGCCGACAAGACGTTTCGGTCACAGGGCACCGCCGCCGCGAGCCCGCTCGGATCGGTGGAGACCGACGGCATGCTCCGGCAATACTCATACAGCCCCATGCCGTCCACATACCCCAGCGGATCCCGCCGATTCCACCGTCCGTCCTCCGCGTTGTAAACACGATTACGGACGTGGTAGATGCTGGCACTGCTCGCGCCCAGGACCGGATCAAACTCATACCCCGCGTACCCGCGGCGGAACCCCGCATCGAGCTCGCGGCTGAGCTGACCGGTGCCAAGCGGGTCCTCGTCCCCGATGGCAAACGCGTTCGTGAAGGCGATGAAGTCCGAACCATCAATGGTGCCGTCATGATCGACATCGGCGGCGGGATCGACTGATGCGTCTCCGATTCCGAACGAGTTGATGAAGGCCGTAAAATCATTGTTGTCGAAGCTGCCGTCGGGGATGTTCCCGCCGAACCTGCCGACATCAAACAAGCTGTAACGCTGGGGCTCACCATACGCCGTGTAACGGATCCGGTCGGTGATGGTGCCCGAACTGTCCGTGGCACGAACCACGTCGGCACGCCAGTTCTGCAGCAGGTACTGCCGCGACGCGATCGCCCAGCCGGTTGTGTTGGCGTTCACCCCCCACGCCGTGTTGTCACGCTCCCGGGCCACGACCGAGTCTATGTAGCTCGAGCCGCCCGAGCCATCAATGCCAGCCATGTGGTGGGTGATGATCTCCTTGGGCAGCTTGTTGGCATCGCTGGTCCAGCCGGTCGATGGATCGATCAGGCGGTAGGCGGCGATCTGCTGCCAGCGGTCGTTGTAGACCAGCCAGTACCAGGGATCGGTGCCATCTTCAATGCCAGTGGTGCCTGAGCCCGGCTGGTGGTACTGCCAGCCGATGCGGAAGCCAAGACCGTTGTACTTGTACTTTGCGACGGGCTTCGTAAGGTTGTTCCGCGGCATCACCTGGGTCAAACGACCCCAAGCGTCATAGCGGTAGGCGTAGCGGATCCCGTCATCGATCAACTCACCTGTCGGCGAATACGTCTGCGAATACGTTGTCGTCGTGCCGCCGACGGTGTTGACGATCGCGAGCAACGCGACCGCATACCACACCTTGCACAACTTCATTTCTTACCTCCGCCGGCGTGCCGCAGCCATACCGGCAATCACAAACAGCAACGTGCCAGCGCCCGGCGTCGGGATGTTGGCTGCGATGCGAAATCCACTGATGTAACCTTCGTCGGACGGATAACCACTGCTGGCATAACCCAATCGATTCGTGCCAAAAGGGTCGATCGGCGCAGTCCAGGCCGCACCGCAAATCAGGCGCTCTCGGTAGCCCCCGGCGACGCTCGCGATCGTCTCCGTCCACTCCTGCGTGCCACCCATTAAGTCCATGATGCCCCAGGGCGATTGGACGTTGACATAGCTCATCAGCGGGATCTCAGTCGCGTCGCGGCCGTTGATTGCCGTTGTGAAGCCCGAGTTTGCCTCGCCGCCCGACCACGGCGCACCGTAGATCGGTGCCGTGTTGGTGCCGTTTGGAAAGCGCCACCAGCCGTCGCGGCCGGGGTCACCCACGAACTGTTTGTTTGGGTCGTAGTACGCCGCCTTCATCCACTCGCCCATGGTCGGGATCCAGAAGCGTGCATCGGGGCTGTGGACTTCCTGATCACGGAAGATGTTGCCAAAGGCGCCGAAGGTGCTGACGTTGTATGCCCCACTAAGGAACGCACTTCGCTCCGTGGATTGGTTGTTGTGCAGCCAGTTGCAGTAGATTGCTGCCGCCCGCCAGGAGATGTCGCCGACGCCGTAGTTCTCACGCCCCGGCACTGCGATCCACCGGCGGCCCGGGCCGGAGTAGGTGGGGTCAGCGGCGGCACCCCAAGTGCTTGGAATCGTTATCCACGGAATCGAATCACTGCGGCCGTACGCCGCGTTCATGAACGCGACCCACTGGCTGGTCGTGATCTCGGTGCGGCCTATGCGGTACTCGTACGCGATGCCGCCGTGACCACGCATGCTGTCGGTAAACTGCGGCGGCGGGTTCCAGTTGTTGTTCCCCGCCGCACCGATGGTCACAAACTCCGTCCCGTACTGGTACGTGATGCGGTTCTGCACGCCGTTGGCCAGTGCCTGCGCAGTCAGTGGCACCGAGGGCGCACCGGGCGTGATCTGCGACTGAGCCATAACGGCGCTCGACGCGACCACCACAGCAGCGACCACACAGGCCGCCGAACTGCCAAGACCCAAGCCACACTCACGTTTGAAACTCAAAGGAAACCTCCGGAAAACCTGTACCCACCCCAGATGCACCGCCGCCACGAAAGGAACTTCAGAAGTCTACCTCAGGTTCGTACCCGTGCAAGCTAAAGGTCCGGAATTGACAGATTAAGGACGGATAATGTTGCGCGCTCCCCCTGCGGGACTCTCATAAATTGGTGGATCAGGATTCGGCGAGCAGGTCACTCCTCCCCAGCCCCACCCCCATCGCCTCCTCCAGCCCCGCCACCATCGCCTCCGTGCTCCACCGCTGCCGCACCATCTGCCGCCCCGCCTCCGCCAGTGCGGCACGCTCCGCCGGGTGCTCCCACGCCCACCGCACCGCCCCCGCCAGCGCGTCAATGTCTCCCAGCCGCACCAGCTTGCCCGTCACCCCGTCCACGCACACCTCCCGCGTGCCGTCCACATCCGTCGCAATCGGGCACACGCCGCACAGCAGCGCCTGCGGCACAGTCCGCGGCAGGCCTTCCCGGTAACTCGGGTGCACCAGCACATCCATCGCCCGCACCAGCCCCGGCACCCGCTGCGGCGGCACCAGCCCCGTCAGCACCACACTCGGCCGCCCCGCCACCGCCCCGCGCCACGCCTCCGCCGCCGGGCCACCATGATCCAGCGAAATCACGTTAAACCCAGCCGCACCCGCCCGCACCGTCAGCTCCTGCCGCAGCCAGCCATCACCCACCCACAGCAGCACCAACTGCTCCAAATTCATCCCCGGCCCCGCACCCCGCAGCCGCTCCATCGCCGCCAGCACATCCGCGTGCCCCTTGTGCTCGGCCAGCCGCGCCACCGTCCCGGCCACAAACTTCTCCGGCCGCAGCCCCAGCGCCGCCCGCATCGCCCCCCGCTCCTGGTCCGCCGCCGGCCGGTCATACGGCCCCAGATCCATCCCCGACCGCACCGTCATGTACAACTCCGGCCGCCCGATGCCCCGCGCCAGAAACTGCTGCGTCATCGCATCCGCCACCGACACAATCACATGGCACCGCGCAGCGGCATGTTTCTCCGCCACGGTGTACACCAGGTTGTTCAGCCGCACCTTCAGCCGCTTGCCCAGCCCGCCCTCCACGGGCATGAACGGCGGCCCGTGAATCGTGTGCATCACCATCGGCCGCGCCAGGCCAGCACCACCGCCCGCGCCACTCGCGCCACCCGCCGCACGCACATCCCCCGCCCGCCACACCGCCCACCCCGCCAGGCGCCCCAGTATGCCCGCCTTGCTCGAGTGCGTGTGGATCACATCCGGCCGCACCCTTCGAATCAGCGCCTTGAGCTGCCCCAAGCACCGCCCATCCCGCAGCGGCGAGACCTCGCGCACCAGGTCCGGCACCTCGTGCGTGGTAATCCGCCGCGCTGAGCCGTCGGGCGCGGTACACGCGAACGCGCTGACCCGCTCCAGCAGCGAGCCCTCCGGCCCGTAAATCGGCCCGTACGCCAGATGTACCTCGTGCCCCAGCCGGGACTGCCCCTCGCACGACAGCACCGTGTTCTCCTGCGAGCCGCCCAGGATCAGCCGCGTCGAGATGTGCAGGATTCGCAGGCCCATCACTGGCAACCATCACCATCAACTCACACACGCACCCGGCTCGGACCATCCGCGCCGGCACCACCGCACCCACCAGCTCTTCCCGCCGCCTCCCTCCCACTCACCCCCGCGGCTGGTAACTGATCCACCTCAAACACAACCCCTGCGGCCCCAGCGTCGGCCCCGCCTTGCGCCGGTCACCCGTCGCCAGCACCGTGCGCACATCCTCCACGCTCCGCCGGTGCAGCCCCACATCCACCAGCGTCCCGGCGATGATCCGCACCATGTTCCACAAAAACCCCGTGCCCGAAATGTCAATATCAATCCGCTCGCCCACCCCGCCCATTCCCGCCGCATCACCAGCCGGCACACCGCCCGCCACCAGCCCATCGGCCGCCACAATCTCCCGGCTCACCACCGTGCAGCTCAGCACCCGCCGCACCGTCGTCATCCGCCCGTGCCCCGCCGCGGCAAAGCCCGCAAAGTCGTGCTCGCCCACCAGCACCGCCGCCGCCGCCCGCATCGCCTCAACATCCAGCGGCTGCGGCCGCTGCACGTGATACACATAAAACCGGTCAAACAGCGGCCGGTGCATGCACCGCACGATCGAGTACCGGTACCCCTTGCTCGTCACATCGCCGATCGGCTCAAACCCGTCGGCCACCACCTCCGCCGCCATCACCCGCACATCCTCCGGCAGCCGCGAGTTGATCGCCATCACCAGCCGCTCCGTCCCGCGCTCCACCGGCCAGCCCATCCCGGGCGAGTGCGGCACAATCTCTCCATCCGGCCCCAATCGCGGCGAAGTCGTAAACGCCGCCACCTGCCCGATCGCGTGCACGCCCGAATCCGTCCGGCTCGCCCCCGTGACAATCACATCCTCCCGCACCACGTACCGCACCGCCTGCTCCAGCACACCCTGCACCGTCCGCAGCGCAGCACGCCCCGGCCGCACGCTCTCAATCTGCGGCGTGTGCTCACCAAACGCCGCCGGCACCGCGGCCTTCTTGCCCTCATCACCCACCGCGGTCACCGCACTCATCGCCGCCGCCGCATCCTCCGCCCCCTCCGCCCCAACCGCCCCCGGCCCATCGCCCTCATCCGCGCCCGCGCCATCGCTCGCCGCAGCCACACCCGGCAACGGCGGCTCCTGCTTCTGCCATCCGCAGAAGTTGGTCCCGTCATACGCGACCGTGAGCTTGTACCGTGGCATGCCGCAGGGTGTCCTGTTTGGTCCGCTCCGTCCCGAAGTCTCTAGCCCTTAGCCCTCGCCCTGCTCCACATCACCAGTGTCCTGCGCTGCAGCAACCGCCGCCGCCGAAGACGCCGATGATGCTGCTGCTGCCGCCGCTGCCGCCGCTGCTGACTCCCCCGCCCCCGCACCTTTCCCACCCTTCCCATCCCGCAGCGTCATCTCCGCCAGCTTCACGCACAACTCCGGCATCGCCAGCCCCGCGTGCGCTGCCGCCTTGGGCACCAGCGAGTGATCGGTGAACCCCGGCGTCGTGTTGATCTCCAGGAACCACGCCACCCCGTCACCATCAAGCATGAAGTCCGCCCGGCTGATGTGCCGCAGCCCCAGCGCCTTGGCAATCCGCGCCGTCGCCTTTGAAATCTTCTTCTTGATCGTGTCGCTCACGCCCGAGGGGTCCACCAGATACGTCGTGTCGTTGCGGTTGTACTTCGCCTCGTAGTCATACAGCCCGTCCTTCGGCGAGATCTCAATGACCGGCAGCGCCTGGTTGTCCAGCAGCCCCACCGTCAGCTCCCGCGCCCGGTTCGCCCCGCCGATCTTGCACTCCACCATGTACACCCGTGTCGAGCCCTTGGCACGCTCGGCACGAATTTCCCCCAGCGCCGCGGCATACTCCGCGCGGCTCATGCACACGTGCAGCCCAAGCGTCGAGCCCTCGTGCACCGGCTTGATCACCACCGGCAGCGGCAGCGGGCACCCGTCATCAGCAACGTTCAGCACCGCCACCGGCGCCGTCGGAATCCCCAACTCAAACGCCGCCGCCTTGCTGGCCAGCTTGTCCATCGCCAGCCGGCTCCCGCGCGGCCCCGTGCCAAAGTACGGCCGCCCGTCCTGCTCCAGCACATCCTGCAGCGGCCCGCCCTCGCCATACGGCCCGTGCAGGTACGGAATAATCAGGTCACCGGCCATGCCCCGCAGGTGCACCGGCATGACCTTATCGATGATCTGCAAGTTGGCCTTGTACCGGCCCGAGGCATTCAGCCCCGCGGCAATCGCCGTGGACGACTTGATCGAGACTTCGCGCTCCCCATCGGGGCCGCCACCAAGAACGAGAACAGTTGGAATCATGCGTTGCCGTGAGCTTTCTGCCGGGCTGACTTGCCCGAGCCGTCGATGCTACCCCAGCCAACACCCGCCATCCCGAACACTCCCCACCCGCCTCCCCCTACAGCTCCGCCCCCCAGATCACCACCTCCGTCTCCAGCGTCACCCCGAACCGCTCCGCCACCTTCGCCCGCACCGCTCGGATCAGCGCCAGCACATCATCCGCCTTGCCCTCCTTGCTGGCCGTCAAGAAGTTCCCGTGCTGCTCACTCACGCTGGCCGTGCCGATCGTCATGCCTTTGCACCCCGCCCGGTCAATCAGCATCCCCGCCGAGACCCGCTGCCCCGCCGCCCCGATGCCCTCGATCGCCACCTTCAGCGTCGGGTTCTTAAACGCACACCCGGCCGATGAAGCGCTCATCGGCTGCGTGCTCGTCTTGTACTCCGTCACTTCCTTGAGCTTCGCCTTCACCGGCGCCAGCTCCCCCTTCACCAGCCGCAGCCGCACCCCGGTCACAATCAGCTCGCCGTGGCCGAAGACCGATGTGCGGTACCCGAACCCGCACGCCTCGCGAGAGAGACGCACCGCGCTACCGCGCCGGTCGATCGCATCCACGTGCACCACATAGTCACCGAACGATCCGTACTTGCCCCCCGCGTTCATCGCCGCCGCCCCGCCGATGCACGCCGGAATCCCCGCCAGGTTCTCCAGCCCGCTCAGCGCGGCATCCGTCGTCGAGCGGATCAGCCGGAACAGGTGCACCGCCGCCCCCGCATCAACCTCCACCGCATCACCCACCGCCGCACCCGCCGCGGCAGAGAGATCAGACGCCGCCAGCTCCCCGTTGCCCGGCCCCGCCAGCGAGATCACCAGTTCCTGCACGCCCCCATCGGCCACCAGCAGGTTGGCCCCATCACCCAGAATCTTCGCGTTCGGCTCGGCGGCAATCAGCTCGCGCAGCTCCGCCGCCGTCCGCGGCACCGCCAGCCGCCGCGCCACACCACCAACCCCGAACCAGGTCTTAATCGGCTGATCCACCAGAATGGCAGGCGGCGTGGAAAGCATCATCGGCTTGGCTTCGGCGTGCACGCGCCAGTGTAGATCCCGCACCCCTGCCCGTGCATCACCCAAGCCCGAATCGCTCGTGAATCGCCGCCACCGCCAGCTTCGCGTCCTCGGCCCGCACCGCCAGCGCGATCGACAGCTCGCTGCTGCCCTGGGCAATCGCGATGATGTTCACCGCCTTCTCCGCCATCGCCGTAAACGCCTTGGCCGCCACGCCCGGCGTGCCCTTCATCCCCGCTCCCACCACCGCAATCACCACCAGGTCCTCCTGCACCTCGACAGACTTGACCGCATGGTCCGCCAGCGCGGCCGGCCCCTGGTGCTTCAGCAGCGCCTGCTCCAGCGCGGCCCGCGCCTTGCCCACCTGCCCCTGGGCCACCACGACCGAGATTCCCGCCTCCGACACGCTCTGGCAGATCATGTGCACGTTCACCCGCGCCAGCGCGAGCGCATCAAACACCGCCGCCGCCGTCCCCGGCCGCCCGATCATCCCCGCCCCGCCGATGGTGATCATCGCCAGGTTCTTGAGCATCGGCACCGCCCGAACCGCGCCGGAGCCAGAACCAGCCCCCGCCCCATCCACACCCGCAGCCGCACCGTCAATCAGCGTCCCCGCGTTCTCCGGCTTGAACGTGCTCCGCATCCGCACCGGGATGCCGTACACCGCCGCCGGCTCCAGCGCACGCGGGTGCATGCTCTTGGCCCCGAACTTGCCCAGCTCCACCGCCTCGGCGAAGCTGATCCGCTCCAGCAGCTTGGCCCCCGGCACCACCCGCGGGTCCGCCGTCATCAGCCCGTCCACGTCCGACCAGATGTGAATCTCATCGGCCTTGATCGCCGCACCCAGAATCGTCGCCGTGTAGTCACTGCCCCCGCGCCCGATCGTCGTCACCACGCCCCGCTGGTTGGCCGCGATGAACCCAGCCACCACCACCGGCCGGCCCACGCCCAGCAGCGGCACAACATTCTGTGCAATGTTGTGCGTGCTCAGCTCCATCAGCGGGTCCGCCTCACCAAAGTGGTCCGTCGTCACAATCCCCGCCTCCTGCCCGTCAAGCGCAGGACACCGCATCGCCACACCCATCATCACGCTCGAGAGTTTCTCGCCGTACGCCACCACCGCATCCTGCAGCCGGTCGGTCAGTTCGCCCACGGCCAGAATGCCCCCCGCCAGCGTCTCCAGCTTGGCCAGCAGCCCCTCCACCTTCGCCGGCGCCTCACCGCCCAGCCCCCGCGCCGCCTGCTCGTGCCCGCTGCGGATCGTCCCCAGCAGCGAGTACACCCGCGCCCGGTTGCCCGAGCCCGCCGCCGCGGCAAGGTCCAGCAGCTGCTCGGTCACCCCGTCCATCGCCGAGACCACCACCACCAGCTCATGCGTCTTGGCCCCAGCCAGCGCCAGCCCCGCGGCATGCGTGATGCGCTCCGTTCCCGCCATCGATGTCCCGCCGAACTTGTACACCAGACGCATGCAAAACTCCTGATCTGCCCCACCGCCCCCGCTCCGCCCGACTGCGGCCATACCACGGGCCGGTAGTATCGGCCAGCGCACCGCCCCGGCTCGCAAACCCGCCAGCGCAGGCACAAACACCGGCCCCGCAGGCCATGCCGCCGCATCGCGCAGCGCAATCGGTCGCTTTATCGGATCAACCCTGCACCCGCCAGCCATCGGCCAGCCCGCTTATTTGTCGCCCTGCAGCACCTTGGCCTTGGCCGCATCAATACTGTCGATGTACCGCGCCAGCCGCTCCTTGGCCGCCTGCCGGGCCGTCTCCAGCCGCCGCCGCGTCATGTCGTCCATCGCCGGCTCCCGCAGCTTCTGGTCGTAGTCATCAACCTCGCGGCTCATCACCTCGGCCGTGCGGATCAGCGCATCAAGCTGCTCAACACTCTGCCCGCCCTTGCCATCGGGCTTCAGCCGGTCGCCCATCGGCGTCAGGTCAATCACCTCGCCGCCGACGCCGATGCGCACCTGCGCCCGCACGTTGCGGTTGTTGATCGCAATGCCGCCCCGCGGAGCATCGCCGAACCCGCCCGTAAACATGTTCCCGCGGCCCAGGTTGGCCTCCGGTGCCGGCTGCTCCGCCGGGTGCGCTTCGCCGCCAGCGGTAATCGGGATCACATGCCCCGCCCGCGTCCGCTGCTCCAGCCGCAGCGGCCGGTCCGCATCGCTCAGCGATGAAATGCCGTACTCGCTGATCGCCAGCCCGCTGGCAATCGGCTCCGACTCGGCGCCGGGCATCGCGCCCGCCATCCGCAGCCGCCACGCCTCCGTCAGATCCCACACCGTCAGCGGCTGCGTGTTGGCCAGGTCAGAGAATCGCCCCAGCGGCACTTCAATCTCAATCAGGTCCGGATCCGGCTTGGCCACGCCCGGGCGAATGTCCGGCTCGATGATCAGCTGCCCGTTGGGCCCCTGCACAAAGTTCCGGCCGTTGTTCATCACCAGCGACTCGGGCCCGCGACGGATGATCTGCATCCGCACCTTGGTCCCAGGATCACGACACACGATGTGCGGCCGGATCGGGTTGAAGCCCCACTGGTTCACAAACCGCCCGTTGAACTGCTGCAGCCCGCGCCCATCCCGCCCCTCCCGCCCCTCCCGCCCCTCCGCCGTCGTCGCAACCCGCTGGCCCTCAACGCTCACAATCTCATCGCCCGGCTGCAGAATCCCGTGCGCCGGGAACGTCGCGATCGTCCGCCGGATCACCGAGCGGCTCGTGCTGAGGTCAAACTCAACGCCCAGCGCCGCCCGCGGCTGCTCATCAAACCGCGCCCGCGCAATCGGCAGCAGCCGCAGCCGCGTCTCCACCGGCAGCCCGGGACGCTTGAGCATCGCCTCAAGCTGCGTCAGCGTGAATGACCCGTTCGAACTGATCGCATCCCCCGCCGCCTGCCGCTCCGCGATCGACTCGCTGTTGAGCTTGCCGACGAGCTGCTCCAATGTCGTGACCGCACCCGCACCCGCACCCACCATGGAAGCCGGCGTGTCCGCAACAGCCGGAACAACAGCCAACCCCGCAGCAAGCACTACCGCTGCCGCAGTCCACCGCCAGACCCGCGCTGTACGACGAGGGAGTTTCGCCATGCCAAAGGATAGAGGCACCCGGAAAGCCGGATGCACAATGCTGAACTTGGTTATTCGGACCGAACCGCTGATTGACCGGAGGTCGGCACAGCCGCTCCATTAACCCAGCGAAATGCCCACCGGCTGCGGCCGGGGCTCGTAGTTGGGCTGCAGGGCAATGCCCATGCCCACGCGCTTGCCGCCCTGAATCCGCGGCGGGATGCCCTCGTTATCAATGATCCGCTGGATGGCCATGATGCCTTCCATCAGCTGCTCCGGACGGGGCGGGCAGCCGGGGATGTACACATCAACGGGCACAAACTGGTCGATGCCCTGCACCACCGCGTAAGTGTCAAACACGCCGCCGGTGCTGGCGCACGCCCCCATGGAGATGACCCACTTCGGCTCGCTCATCTGCAGATAAATGCGCTGCAGCACGGGCATCATCTTGGTGCTCACGCGCCCGGCCACGATCATCAGGTCGCTCTGCCGGGGCGAGAACCGCACGGCCTCGGCACCGAAGCGGGAAATGTCGTAGCGGCTGCACGCCGTGGCCATCAGCTCAATGCCGCAGCAGGCCGTGGCAAACGGCATCGGCCACAGCGACGACCGCCGGGCCCAGTTGATGACGCGCCGCAGCTGGGTGGTCGCAAAGGAGTCGGCGGTAACGGCAGCTTCAAGACCCATGGAATCG
>CAILKP010000052.1 GCA_903834785.1 uncultured bacterium | reverse complement strand
GGGTGACAACCGCTTTGCCCCCGGTGACCCGCGCAACCTGGACAACCAGCTCCGCGACACCGACGGTGACGGCTTCTACGACGCCCGCCTGCAGGAACTTGTTGACTGCTCGTTGGGCTTTGACCGGTCGGTCATTCCGACCAATGAGAACATCCGTTTGTTCTTCGCGGCCCGCGCTATTGACCTCTCGGCGTTCGTGAACGTCAACACCGCCCTGTCCTTCCAGCAGTCGCCGATGGCCTCCTCGCCGCTGCTCAATCGCGACGCGTTCCGCAGCGGCCGCACGCCCTCAACCGGCTGGGCCATGGCCGGGTCTTCGCCGGCGGATATCGACCTGGAGCGGCTCCTGTCGATCCGCGGCATCGTTGACGGCCGCGGCACCACGGGCACCCAGCGCGAGGTCACGCTGTACGGGCTTTACGCCCAGCCGGCCTCGACCCTGCCTTCGTTCTACGGCCGTTACGAGACGCTGCTGGCCGGCACCACCGGTCGCCGCATCGCCGATGAAGTCGGCGGCTCGGCGTTCTCCTCACTGGTCTTCACCCGCCTGTATGGCGAGCGGTCGGACCTCGGCCGCACGTTTAAGACCGTCATCGACGGTTCAGCGGTCACCGGTGCCAACTCGGGTATTGCCCGCAGCAACAGCGACAGCCGCTACGACAGTGTCTTCGGCAACCCCGTCCGCGGCAGCGGCGCACTTGGCGCACTCGAGCGTTCCCGCCTGTTCTATCTCACCCGGCCCGACCGTGCCATGGGCCTGAACTTCCGCGGCGACCTGCCGGGTTCCGGCGGCAACACGGGCGAGACCATTCTGAGCCTCGGTGGCCGCTTCGGCATCGCCGATGAACTGGAACTCCGCTCGTTCCAGGGCCTCAACCGCGTCGGTGTCACCACCTCGCTGGAGCAGGTGCTCGACGGCCGCAGCAACACGCAGACCGATGCCATCGGCCGCGGCCCGATGCGCAGCAACCGCCCGCTCTCGCTGGAAATGGCGGCCAATCTCGATACCAATCCCACGACCGGTCTGATCGACCCGCCGCTGGACGGCGACCGCGCCAACTGGGCCACCGGCCTGCTGCGGAACCAGACCAGCGTTCGCAACTACCTGACGACCATCTCCGCCCAGCGCCCGCTGATCACCGATCCCTCCCGGCCGCTGCTGGTCCAGAGCGTTGATCCGGTGACTGCCACGGACGATCAACGTGCCGCAAGCAACCGCGCCCTGGCTGCCGCCATGGCCCAGCCCCTGGGCACGGCTGACCTGCCGACCGCTCTGGAGCCCATCGTCGACGCCATCGAGCGCACGCCCGCCCGCGTGCGTGCGGCAGATACCGGCAACTGGACCCTGGCCAACCCGTACGTCTCGACCACTCCGCTTGACCGCATCCCCCGCGCCAACTTCGAGCAGTCGGTGGCCATCGCCCAGCTGTTCCGCGGCTACCTCGACTCGCTCGCTCCTGACCTGGCTGGCCGCCCCTCACTGTGGGAAGGCGGCGCTTCACGCGGTCAGGTGGGCACCGTGGGCGTTTCCGGCCGCCCCCGCACCCGCTCGCTGTCCTTCGGTGAGCGCTCCATTGGTGAGGCCCGCGCTGAGTTCGCCGCAGGCGACACCGAGACTTCGATCGGTGCGTTCGATTCCGCAGGCCTCATCTACGACACCCGTGGCACCGACTTTGATCTCAACCTCGCTGAGGTTCAGCGGCCCACGGTCGTCCGCAACAGCCAGCCCATCGTTGTGCCGGTCTGGAAGCCGCAGCTCAGCGGCATGTGGCTGGGCAACACCGCGGAGCTTTCGGCCCGCGTCTCGGCACACTCGGCCGTCAACTTCCTGGACATGAACGACCCGACGGACCGCCCGTCGGCCTTCACGCTCATTCTCGATCCGGCCCTCAAGGGCCGTGCGGCCAACCTGGCTGATGCCACCGGCACGCAGGTGCAGAACTACGGCCTGCGCCCGGCCAGCGGCAACGCCGACCCGATCACCGCGACCGCGCCAATCACCGATCAGCGCAACTTCGATGGCGATGCGGCCCGCACGCCGGACGCCGTCGGCTACATGCTGCCCACCCAGGGCCGCGCATGGGACGCGTTCCTTCGCATGGGTAACGTCGGCATTGCCGGCCCGGCCGACGGCTTCGACCGGCCGAGCCCCGGCGCCACGGCCGTGAACAACGGCTTCCTGGCCCGCCCGAGCGTCTTTGGTCGTCTGCCCGACTACCGCCTCCGCGGCATGCTGGACATGGATGTTGAGATCCCCGGTGACCGCCGCGCCGGCCAGACCGGTCCGCTGCCGACCCGCTACGCACGTCCGTACGCCACGGCGCTCGACGGCATCGTTCCCAACCGCATCGACCCTGCCACCGGCAACATGACCGCCACGCCCAAGGAGCACGCCCTTGAGCAGCAGTCCACGCCGCCGATGATCAACATCATCGGCATCAAGCCCCAGCCGTTCATCACCGCGGCCATGTCGCTGGTGATGTACACCGACGCGCTGAACGTGGAAGTGACCGAGGCCCAGAACGGCGGCAACGAAGGCCGCCGCATCCGCCTGCCGATGATCAACGGCGAGAAGCGCTTCGGCAACCCCGACTTCATCGGTGAGATCATCGCCTTCCAGCTGCACAACCCGTTTGATCGTCCGATCTCGCTGACCCTGCCCTCGCCCGTCCGCCAGCGCCCGGTTGATGCCGATGCCGGCAGCACCGCCGCGGCCGACGATGCACTCAGGACCTGGCGCAAGGCCCACGGCCGCGTTGAGGAAACCCGCCTGGACGATGCCGAGCTGACCGCCGCCGAGCGTCAGGCCATTCAGTACTACGTCGAGTTCGCCGGCCGCTACTACGCCATGGCCGAGCTCGTCCGCAACTCGGGCAACCAGACCTCCGCCGAGAAGGTGTACCCCATCACCATGCAGCCCGGTGAGACGCGGTTCTTCTACGCCATGGCCCGCGACCCGGAGGATGTCGTCCGCCGCTGGCGCTACGCGTCCCGCGCTGCGGAGGACACCGGCACCGGCGTCACCGTGACCGACTCGGATATCAACCTGTTCTACCACTGGATCAACCGCCAGCTGGGCATTGAGAACGATGTGACGGTCAACGACGGCACGGTTGCCGCACCGCGTCTGCGGACGGAGCGCAAGTTCCTGCCGCCGGTCCGCCTGCTGCCGTTCAACCCGATCAACAACACCTCCATCACGCCGTACACGCAGCCCTCTCAGGATGCGCTGACGGCCCTTGCCCCCAACACGCCGCGGCTGGGCACGGCCCTGTCGGGCACGCCGCCGGTCACCTTCGCCAACCGTGCGGCCAACGCCAGCGATACCGAGGTTCGCCTGTGGCGCGCCATCAGCGATGAGCTTGAGCCGACCGACTTCAACGCGCTGTCCAACGACATGCTCGTTGACCGCCTGCGTCAGCCGGTGGATGCCCGCAACGACACCGACTACCCGTTCCTGACCGACAACACGGCGCGGTACCCCACCGTCTTTGGCACCCGCCGCGAGTTCCCCCGCCTCAACGTCGGCTTTGAGCCGCGTCGTCGCCCCAGCTACGCGACCGGCCCCACCGGCAACCTTGGCCCGGCCGCCGGCCCCGTGTTTGCCACCTCGTTCCTCCAGCCGCCGGCCCCGCCGACGGATGTCGACGTGTTCCAGGACCCCGACCCGACGCAGACGCGCAAGCCCGAGGGTGCCCGCGGCAACGGCTACGCCACCGTGCTGTACTCGGCCATCCTGCGGCCCGGCATGCGGTACGACTTCCCCCGCGCCATGCCGGCGACCATCGCCGATTCCGACGATGTCGCCCTGCCCCGCGGCGTGCTGCCCCCCTGGCTGCTGGAGGCCAAGGCCGGCGTGCTCAGCCGCAACGAGGTCTTTGACTCGTTTGATCGTCTGGCCATCCGCAAGGATCAGCTCACCCGCGCTGCGTTCAACTACTCCGAGGCGCCCGCGTGGGCCAACAACGCGATCTCGCCGACCGTGCGTGTGACCGACAGCACCCAGACGGCAGCCGCCAAGCCCCGCAACGCTGCCAACTACAAGTTCCAGCTGCGTCCGTTCCTGGACCGCGCGCTGGACACCACCGTGCTCAGCGGCCGCACCTCTGAGGGCACCCTGGCCAGCAACGACCGCAACCAGGCCGACACGCTGACCAGACTGCACTACACCAAGCCGTACTTCGGCACCGACCGTCTGACGACGATGGTGCGCATGACCGCATCCCAGCCGCTGACCGGCAGCACCGCGACCATGCCCCTGCCCCCGCAGGCCGGGTTCAGCGTCGTCGCCCGCCCCGCTGGCAGCGGCGGCCCGCGTCCGAGCTTCTGGACCATCACAACGCCGACGGCTCCGGCCACCACTCCCCCGGCGACCGATGGCGAGCCCACCGATGTCGATGCCTTCCGCTTCGCCGGTGTGATCGGCCGCGACATGCTCTACCCGCTGGCCAAGCGCCTGCGCAACCCGATCGACCCGCCCGAGCTCAACAACACCTACTCGAACTACAACGAGATCGTCGACAAGATTCAGTATCACCGCAACGACTGGCCGCTGCTCTCGCTGCGTATGTCCCGGCCTGATGCCGAGGGCCTGACCCCGCTGCCGAAGTTCCAGCTCGCCAACAACGGCGTGCTGCGCGACGGCACCACGCTGACGACGACCGAGGCCCGCTACGGCAAGGCCGATCGCTCGGCCCCCAACCTCTCGGGTCTCTACTACCGCGCCATCGTCGACCAGCTTCCCGCCACACTGAAGATCGCCCGTCAGCAGTCCGACGCCGCGATTGATGCCGGCGAGCCCCGCCCGCAGCTGCGGCTGACGGACCTGCTGCTGGCCTGGGCCATCGGCCCCTATGAGATCCCGCTCCGCTACACCAACCGTGATGCCGACCTGCGCCAGGACAACCAGGCGCCGGCCATCGTCCCGGTCACCAACCTTGACGAGCGCTTCACCACGCTGTCAGAGGCCATCGCTCTGGCACTGGACTACGACGCGCCGATCAACTACCGCCTGACCACGACGGAGACCAACCCGGCTCGGTTCACCAGCCCCATCTTCGATCGCAAGGACGCCTTCTTCTGCATCGGCCAGATGGTTTCCTCTGCCCCGCAGGATGTGCACGCCACCGCTGAGGACAACAACCCCAACTTCCGCGACTACCGCGCCTTTGACCCCAGCGACAGCTCACTGAACACCGCGCTGGACCCCCGCCGCGACAACGACGTCATCACCGCCTCCAGCCGCTACTTCCCCATCCGCGGCGTGGTGCTGGACTCCGGCCGCCTCTCGCTGACGGCCTGCACCCCGTTCTCTGATGTGGATGGCTCCACCCGGTTTGAACTTGTCCGTGACGGCCCCACCGGCCAGCACGGCAACGGCATCCCGCTGGCGCTGAACATCATGAACCGCTTCCGCCTGACCGCCGAGGGCGGCGTGGCGGAGGCCATCGTCGGCCGCGTCAACCTCAACACCGCTCCCAAGGCGGTCATGAGTGTGCTGCCGCTGGTCACGCCCGATCCGCTGAACATCACCCCGCCGAGTTCCCGCGCCGTGGCCGGGGCCATCGGTGACACCACCGGCTGGGCCAAGGGCGATGTGCTGCCCATGAGCGTGACCAACGAACTGCTCGCCGCCCGCGGCAGCAGCGGCACCACCCAGCGTGAGCGGTTCCTGACCCAGCTGCTCGACACCCCGACGCGTTCCAACGTCAACAACACCAACGGCGTTCGCGATGACATCCGCATCGACGATCTGGCCGCCTCCATCCTCTCCTATCGCGACAAGGTGCCGCAGTTCGTGCTGCCGCGGTTCATCAACCCCAACCGGTTTGAACCCGTCCGCATCGACTTCTCTGACTCCAACTTCGCTCCGGTGGATCGCGAGCTCTTCGGCGGCACGTACGACGCCAAGGGTCGTCGTCTGGCCAGCGGCATCCTGCCGCTGCGTGAGTCCCGCGGCTTCCAGTCCTTTGGTGAGCTGATGGCGGTCCGGTTTGCTGATCAGGCTCCCGTGGCCTTCAGCCAGCCGCTCGCCAACGGCGGCACCAACCCGCTGGCCAACCAGCGTGCCCTGCTGGATCCCGCGGCCTTCCCGGTCCCCGGCTACCCGGTGCCGCAGGCCAGCCCGCTGAACCCGACGCTTGCCGCATCGCGCAACTTCGTGAACCCGCCGGTGCCCCTGCCGCTGGATCGCACCCAGCTGCGGACGGCCGGTATGGACAAGCTCGGCCGCCAGGAGCGTGCGCTCCGCCACAGCGGCCTGCTGACGGAAGTGCACCGCGACCCCGATGAGGGTGACCCGTTTGCGAACAACCCGGTCACGCCGGTCCGCGACCTGTTCAACAACTCGCTGCCGACGCGGAACCTCAGCGGCTCGCTTGGCACGACCAACGAGGCCCCGGTGCCGACCGAGCAGGCCCAGCTGCTGCCGCCGAAGGTTGCGGCCAACTATGAGTCCCGCCTGGCGGTGCTCGCGGCCCTGTCGCAGACGACCACGCTGCGGTCCGACACCTTCTGCGTGTGGTTCACCGTTGAGGGTTACACCCGTGACGATGTGGCCGGCCTGACCATCAGCCCCGCCGGCGTCGCCGCGATCACCGCGGGCGACCTGAGCGCGGGTGATGCATCCGGCTTCGCCAACCCGGCGATCGCCCGGACCATGGCCCCGACGCTCAAGCGCCGGTTCGTGATGATCCTGGACCGCTCCAACGTGGTCAAGCCGGGCGACCGGCCCAAGGTCCTGACGATCCAAGAACTGCCGTGGGATTCCAGCAGCGTGCCGGAGTGATCCGGCGGTGCTGAGCCCGCAGCCGGGCGTTGCGTCGCCTTCCCAGTTTGCCAGAGTTTGAGTCCATCAGCCCTCCCCAGCCCGGTGCCCCGCCCCGGGCTTTTTCTTTGTGTTTCAGGGCCAGTTGGTGCAGGAGAACAGGGCCGGGCCCCGCGGTCAGAACCGACGATGAAGCCGCCGGAACCAGCTCCGGTTGCCTGCTAAACTCCCGGGCAAGAAAACTCGGTATCCCCCGCAGGGTGTAGCTCAGCTTGGTAGAGCGATTGGTTTGGGTCCAATAGGCCGCAGGTTCAAATCCTGTCACCCTGATTGTCATGGTCGACGCTTGGTGTCGTAGAGCGAAAACACCGTGGGCGCAAAGACGTGGATGTTGGTGTACGCAGATCGGGACGCTCGCACGGCGCTCGCGGCCGAACCACAACTCGACCGCGACCGCACGCTGCGACTCGCGCGAACGCTGTTCCCCGGGGAGACATTGAGCCCTGCGGACGACGGAACGCTTAGCTACACATGCCCGCCGGATAACGAACTCGACATCGGATGCTTCCCGGGTGTATCGGTAGTTGCGGCAAAGGAGTTCGGCATCGACCGGCCGTCGACGCTGGATCGCCGCTTTGTCGACGTGGGTGGGCGCGGGACGGTGACTCTGCATGCGATGCACAGCGTGGTGGATTGGTTTGCATTCGCGTGTTGGTCGGACGGCAAGCTCGTGCGATCGCTGAGCCTGTCGCCTGACTCTGGCATCATCGAAGACATCGGTGCCAAGTTGCCTTTCGAGCGGCCCTATTGGGCGGGCGAGCATCGGGCGGTAGACCCGGAGGAAGATGACGAGTATCCGTTCCCATTTCATCCGCTGGAGTTGGGAGAAGCCGCGCTCAATGCGCTCTTCGGCTATCAGCTTGAGGGCGCGCTGATGTCAACCCTGTTTGATCCCGACTCTATTTCTCTGATGCGGTTTACCCGCTCACGCTCGCGATGGCGATTCTGGTGATGAACTCGCTCGCGGTGTGCGGGAGTACCCTAACGCCGGCCAAGAAAAGTTCTATTGGTGTACTGTCACCCTGATTCGCACTACGAGGACTCACGCAATGTCGGTTGAGGTCCACCTGCAGCGTTTTGAAAGGGGCGAGCCTTCGAGCGAGTCCGAAGCGAATATTCTGGCGATGCTGTCTCATGTCGCCAGGGACAACGAGTCAGGCTGCTGGCATATCGCCTATGACGATTTGAACAACTGTGATGTCTATGTCTCGCGCGATAAAGCAGACCCGAGTCGCGTAACAGGCCTGACGATTTCTCGTCCATGCGGCGATGGTCGCCTGTGGGATTCGATCTACGCCATTTTGAGCTCCGGCCCATGGGTCATGTACTACCCCGCGTCAGGGCCGTCATTGATCGTGACTGACGAGCGGCACTGCGATCAGCTCCCCGTGGAAATGCTCGAAGCTGTTGGCCCTCCCCGCGTGGTTCGATTGACCTGCTCCCAGAATCCTGATCCACCAACTATGAGAGTCCCGCAGGCCGCCGGTAGCGGCCAGGAGATTCTCGATGAAGCGGACACGACACACACCCGAACAGATCATCTCGAAGCTGCGTGAGGCCGATGCCATGC
>CAILKP010000051.1 GCA_903834785.1 uncultured bacterium | reverse complement strand
GCCGCAGCCAACGCTGCCGCAAGCGAGCCCGCAACGACCGAGCCCGCCACAACTGCCATCAACGCAGCCGCGCCCGTCGCCACCGCGACCACCGCCGCACCAACCAACACCACCCCCGCGCCCGCCACTGCGCCAGCCGCATCAGAGCCCGCGCCCTCACCCGACCCCGCCGACCTCGAGGCAACCGCCCGCGAAGCCGCCGCCCTGAAAGAGGAATGGGCCACGCTCGAGGATCTCCGCTTCGGCATCGGCAATGAGCTTGTCGCGCTCCAGTGTCGCAAGCGTCACGAATCACACACCCCCGCCTGGGCCGCCCAGGCCCAGGACCTCTTCGACCGCTGCGTCCGCGAAAAGCTCAACCCCACGGTCATGCGTCAATACACCATCAGCCAGCGCCTCGCCCAACTCGGCCACAAACTCGAATGAAAGCGCCCGCCGCGCAATAGGAGCCCGAGCGGAAGCGAAGGGACAGTGACTCCAAGGCCCTCACCCCGAACTCCCCACCCGCACGAAGGTCGCTGTGCTCTCCAAGCACAACAACCTCCGTGCCCGCGATCACTTCCGCCTCCGCCTCGTCCTTTCTCTTTGATCTGTTCTCTTTCACCTCTCCCACCTCCCCACCTTCATCCTGACCATCCATGTTCCCTTCTTGTGCCTTTCCCTCTCGCCGTCTCGCTCCCTTGCCGCTCTGCGTGGGCCGTTCCGCTGCTTTTACTCACGAAGCACCGTTGCTACGCTCGGACATGGCGAGACTTGCGACGCAGAGGCTGACTGGTTCGGTGGTGTTCGAGGGCGTCGGGCTGTTTTCGGGCAAACCGTGCCGCGTGGCGGTGCGTCCGGGCAATGGCTCGGGCCGGCTGACCGCCGAGCGGGCCGACAACGCGGGGCCGGTCTTTGCCGCGGACATCACCAGCGTGCTGCCGAGCACGCGGAACACCACAATCGTCCCCGGCGGCCCAGCCGGCGCCGGCGAGGTCGCGCTGCACGGCGTCCTGACCACCGAGCACCTGTTCAGCGCACTGGCCGCGCACATGCTCTTTGATGTTCACCTGGAGGTCTACGGCCCGGAGATCCCGATGATGGACAACTCGGCGCTGCCCTTTTACGAGCGGCTGAAGCCGTGGTGTGCCGCCGGCGGGCCGGAGCTGGACGTGCTTGCCCCGGTGCGACCGCTGAGCATGGTGGACCCGGCCGATGCGACGGTGAGCATGCGGGCCACACCGCCGGGCGGCGCCGAGAACCCGGCAGCAGCGACCGCGCTGGAGCTGGAGTACCGGCTGGACTACGGGGCGGACTCACCGATTCTGCCGCAGCTTGGGGCGGTGGGCCTGGGCCACGATGCGGCCGATGAGCTGACCTACGGCCTCATGGTGGCGCCGGCCCGCACGTTCTGCACGCTCATCGAGGCCGAGCAAATGAACGCCAGCGGCAAGTTCGGCCACCTCCAGCCGCGGGATGTGCTGGTCATCGGCCCCAAGGGCCCGGTGGAGAACCGCTACCGCATGGCCAGCGAGCCGGCGGCGCACAAGCTGCTGGACATGCTCGGCGACTTCCACCTCTCGGGCCGGCCGCTGGCGGGGACGTTTGCCGCCAGCAAGACCGGCCACCGGCACAACCACGAGATGGTGCGGCAGTTGCTGGCAGCTGAGAGCGCGGGGAAATAAGGCGAGGAGCAAAGAGAAAAGCGAAAAGAGAAAGGCGAAAAGAAGAAAGGGAAAGGCAGAAAGGCAGAAAGGGAGAAAGGCAGGAAGGCAGGGAGACGGGGCGGTGGGGGGCGCGAGCTCCGGCGGCCGATAATGGTTGGGGCTGGGGTGGTGCGGCAGAACTCTCGGACGTTGGCTGGGCGGGGCTGTTGGTGGTGCCGCTGGCGGGTGAGGGCTATTGGGCTCACGTGACAGACTCGGTGCAGGGATGGGCAGTCAGGACCGATCACAAGGCAGCAACTGCGCTGTCTCCTTGTCCCGGCTTTGATGGAGGTTTCATGTCGAGCATGATCGATTCGATGGGGTCTGGCTCCCACAAGTCAAAGGACGAGGTACTCAACACGCTGCGGCTGACGGCCGGCGAGCTGAACCGTCTGATCGGGGAGATGGATTCGCAGGCACCCAACAAGCACCCGCAGCGGGCGTTTATGCGGTGGCCGTTTCACAAGTCCGGTCTGCGGGCGGAACTGCGTCAGCCCTCGGGCTCGATGTCGGATCTGTACTACGCGTGCCGGAACATCTCGGGCACGGGCATCAGCCTGCTGCACAACTCGTTTGTGTACACCGGGACCAAGGCCACCGTTCATCTGCCGCTGCTGGTGGGGGGTACGGTGGCGGTGCCGGGCGGCGTGATGCGGTGCCGGCACGTCAAGGGTCTGATTCACGAGATCGGCATCAAGTTCAACGCGCAGATCAACATCCGCGACTTTGTGAGCGTTGAGTCGATCAAGGGCTCGTTCACGCATGAGGCGGTGGATGCCTCGAAGCTGACGGGGCTGATCCTGCACATCGACGACTCGACGATGACGCGCCGGCTCATCCGCCACCACCTGCGGGACACGCAGCTGGAGGTGATCAACGCCGAGACCGCCGAGGATGGCATCAAACGGTCGAGCGAGGGCTTTGACATCGTGCTGTGCGACTACGACCTGGAGGGCTGCGGCGGGCCGGAGATGGTCGAGAGGCTGCGGGCGGCGGGGCTGTCGATCCCGATCATCATGCTGTGCGCCGATGTGCGCTCGGCCCTGCAGAACGACAAGCGCGACAACCGGGCCAACTCGTACCTGCAGCTGCCCGTCAGTCAGGAGCAGCTACTCAGCGGTCTGGCGGAGTTCCTGCTGACTGACGGCACCAGCGGCGATGCCGGCGGCCCGGTGTACAGCTCGCTGCCAAGCGACCACCCGACGGCGGACTTTGTCGAGGAGTACGTGGCGGACCTGAAGAAGAAGGCCGAGCTGCTCAACAAGGCGATCACGACAGAGGATGCGCCGGGGATCCGGCGGATCTGCAACGACATCAAGTCGGTGGCGCCGGAGCTGGGCTTTGCCCCGATCTCCGAACTGGCCACCGGCGCGGTGACCGCACTGGACGCCTCGATGAGCGTGCCGGACTCGCTGCGGCAGATCCGGGCTCTGGTTTCGATCTGTTTGCGGGCACGGTGCAGGTAAGGGAGCCAAATGGTCAATGGGGAAATGGTCAAATTGTCAAATGAAGACAGACGGCGGTGGGTGATGAGGTTTGCTGGGCGACCTACAACAGGTTGTGAGTGAACGGGCAGAACAACCGGTTGCGGGAGCAGAGCGGGCGGCGGCGTTGCTGCAGGTGGTGCTGCATGAGCCGGAGATTCCGAACAACACGGGGAACATCGGGCGGACGTGTGTGGCGACGGGGTGCGGGCTGCATCTGATCCGGCCGCTGGCGTTTGACACCAGCGAGAAGGCGTGCAGGCGGGCGGGGCTGGACTACTGGCCGCGGCTGCAGCCGCGGGAGCACGAGAACTTTGAGGCCTTTCTGGCTGCGGGGGTTGTGCCGCCGCGGCGGCTGTGGTTTTTTACAACCAAGTCGGCCCGGTATGCCGGGGCGGTGGAGATTGCCCCGGGCGACGGGCTGGTGTTCGGCAAGGAGACGCGGGGGCTGCCGGATTCGATTCTGCAGGCGTATCCGGAGCAACTGGTGACACTGCCGATGATGCCGGGGGAGCGGTCACTGAACCTGGCGACGGCGGTGTGTGCCGCGGTGTATTTGGCGATGGACGGGTTTGTGCGCCGGGGCGAGGTGGTGGTCGACGAGCAGGGGAGGATCGGACGCAGGTGACCGGGCGACTTGGTTGGCCGGGAGGGGTGAAAATGCGGGAGCGGCAAAATTGGCGGGTGAGGGCGGGGGTGGTACGATGAAAGCGTGATGAAGGTGCACACTGAGCGTCAACTGGGTCTGGTTCGTGGCGGCGGCGCAGGTCCGGCCGTGCGGGCGATGGTGCTGGCTGGCGTAGCCGCCGGGCTGGTGCTGCTGGCTGGGATGAGCGGGTGCACCAAGCCGCTGCTGAGCCCGGATGAGGAGCGGACACCGTTTGACCGGTACGACGGGATCCGAGCGCAGTACGCGCCGCAGTACACGACCGATGAGTTCGGGATGCGCAAGCCGAACCTGCGGAGCCGGCTGAGCGGCAAGGACTGAGCAGAGCACCGGTTTGGCTGGCTTGAGCGGCGGGGAGGCGCGGACTGCGGGCAGAATGTGGCTGGGCGGGTGGAAACCGGGATAGCGGCGCAGGAAACAAAAAGTGGCGGCGGGACAATGCCCCGTTTGGGGGATGGCACAGTCGGAGCAAACTGGGGATTGCACTAGCGAGGGCGGGGCAGGACATGGTTACTGCCGGAGGGAGTCGGCGTCAAAATGGGAAATTTTGGATCCCACGGTGTCTTTTTTGTGGTATGTTCTCCATGTTGAGTGGGCCGCTTCAAATCCCCGCCATTCGGCGGTGCGGCCTGCCCTGAGACATTTATCTGTGGAGTGACAATCATGCGGAACGGTTCAAAGGCCTGCGGCCCGGCGTTGCTTCTTGCATTGTGCGGCGGCGCGCTGGCATCTCCCATTGAGACCCTGGTGCTGCCCCCGGCCTCGGACCCCGCGCCGCTGATCAGCGACGGGCCGAACGGCAGCGGTGTGAACCGGGTGGTGTCGGTGACGCCGACGGCGGCGGGCATTGTCAAGTCGCTGAAGATCACGGGCTCGATCACGGCGATCAACGGTGCGACGTTTGGTGAAGAGGTGGCGATCCAGATCACGCCGCCCGGTGGCGCGCCGATCACGATCTCGCCATTCCCGGGCGTGATTCTGTACACGACGCTGAACCTGACGGACTACGGCGTGACGGTTCCGGATGTGGCGGCCAACGCCGGTGCGTGGGAAGTCCGGTTCTACGAGACCTTCGATGATGCCGGCTCCGATGCGCAGTGGGCGGACGGCCTGACGATCGTGCTCGATGATGCACCGTTCTCGGTGTCGGCACCGACGGCGACGGATCTGGGTGCGCTGCCGGTCGGGCCTTCGAGCGTCGCGACGGTGAACATCGACCCCGGTACGGTGACGTGGTACAAGTTCACGACGACGGGTGCCGAGGCGGCATCCAACACGTTCCTGGACATCGATACGGAGTTCAGCGGGCCGCAGGACACTGAGATTGCGCTGTACCGCGCGGACGGCTCGCTGGTGGATAGCGACGACGACTCGGGCACGCAGTTCCTGAGCGTGCTGACCTTTGGTGCGGGCACGCGGTGCCCGGTTTCGACGGGGTTCCCGTACGACGGGTTCAACGGCGATGTGCCGGCGGGCGAGTACTACCTGGCGGTGGGCTATTACAACTGCACGTTTGTGGCGCCGTTCGGTGCGACGACCAACGACACGGCGGGCGGCACGGTGCAGCTGAACTTCAACACGGGCGTGCAGGTTCCGCTGCCGGCTCCGGTTCCGGTGGCCAACCTGGGCAACATCGCCGGTGCGCCGCCGTTTGCGACGACGCTGACGGCGACGGTGCCGGCGGCGGGCGCGGCGTGGTACGAGTTTGCCGCACCGGCGGGCATTACTGCCGCGGGCGTGCGTGAGTTCCTGGACATTGACACCGAGGGCAGCGCGACGCCGGGCGTGCTGGTGGTGTACAGCGGCAACGGCGTGTTTGTTGCCGGTGATGCGGGCAGCGGCTCGGGGGCCAACGGCCAGTTGACCTTCGGTCAGGGCTATCGCCCGCCGGTGGGCGACGGCTTCCCGTACGACGGGGCTGGGGGCGATCTGGCACCGGGCAACTACTTCCTGGCGATCACCAGCGGCAACGTGACGGTGGCCGACGGGTTCGTGCTGTGCACGAACGGTGCGGGCGGCGATGTGACGGTGAACATCCGCTCGGGCGTACAGCCCGTGGCGACAGCGCCGACGCCGGCACCGACGGACCTGGGCACGATTGACCTGAGCCGCCGGAACATCAATCTGGTGGGCGAGGGCCTGAACGCGCTGGAGACCAAGTGGTTCCGCTTTGTGCTGTCGCTGGACAACACGGCGGCGGACTTCTTCCTTGACATCGACACCGAAGGCTCTTCGCTGGTTCCGGCCAACGACACGATGATCTTCCTGTATGACAGCGACGGCGCGATCGTCAACGGCGGTCCGGGCTTTGCGTTTGACGATGACGGCGGCAGCGGCTTCCTGAGCCAGCTGAGCTTCGGCAACGCGGCACCGCGTCCGGCGGTGGGTGACGGTGGCGAGTACAGCAACCAGGACGGCAACATCCCGCCGGCAACCTACTTCCTGGCGGTGACTGGTTTCCCGACCAACGCGTACATCAATGAGTTTGCGGTGTACAGCGCCAGCGGCAATTCCGGGACGTTTAACTTGAACCTGGCCACGGCGGCCGGCGCACCGCCGGTGGTGTGCCTGTCGGACATCAACGGCGACGGCACACCGGACGGCACGGACTTCATCTTGTTCATCAACTCGTTTGGTATCGGCGATGCCACGGTGGATCCGGTGGCCGATGTTGCCGGCGGCGGCAACCCGGCGCTGCCCGAGGGCGGGCCGGACGGGACGATCGACGGTACTGACTTCATCGCGTTCATCAACGCGTTTGCGGCCGGGTGCTGATCGAGGACCTGAAGTGATCTGATTTCAAGGACCCCCCGTTCCGAGCGGATTGCCGCAGGGACGGGGGTTTTTTCATCCGCGGTGTGGCGCGGGGGCGTCGGGAAGGGGCAGCCATATGGTGATGTGGCTGGCGCAGACGGGGTACTCCATGGAGAAGCGATGGAGTCTGAACGAGGCGAGGGCTCTGCGGACAGCGGCGGGGCTGCCGAAGAGCTGTGCCAGCGCGGGGCGGAGCGGACGTGCGGATGGATCCGTCGACGGCGCGAGTTCGGCGGAGTCGAGGATCTCGTGCTCGACGGGCTGGTCGAGGCGGTCCATGGATTCATCGTCGGGGCGGGAGGGATCCGGCAGGCCGCGCGGGGTGGGCATGGAGACTGTGGCGAGCGGGACTGCGCCCGGGAGAACGGACTTGTGAATGAGCAGATCGACCGCGAAGCGGCGAACGGGGCGGCGGATGATGAACAGGCCGTTGTAATGACGGATGGACTCGGTTGCGACGGCGGGAAATCCGCGGCTCAGGCGGAAGGCGGTGGCCAGATCGACCGACTTGCCCAGGGGCGGGAACTCGGCTGCGAGTTCGAGGAGGCAGCCGTTGGAGTTGCCGAGTTGGGCGGGACGAACGGAGAGTCCGGAGAGCTTCCGAGGACGGCAGAGAGGGCGAACCAGCGCGTTGGCGGCATCTGCGGTGATGGGTTCGCCGGTCAGAGCCTGCTGCTGACCAGCGCTGGCGTTGCCGCGGTTGGTCAGGAAGCCTGCGACGGGCATTCGTGCTCCGGGGCGGGCGCGGCGGATGCGGGCGAGGAAGGCGATTTGTGCGAAGTCGAGCGGCTGTGTGCGGCCGGCCGGACCGGCGGGGGGTATGACTTCGGGGTCGCTCAAATCGGGGGCGATGAGCTGGAGGTAGTAGAGCTGGTCGAGCGCCAGGCCGTGGAGCGCGGACATGACGCGGAATCCGGCCTGGCGGGCGTGGCGGTCTCGTGCGGCACGGTGCTCGGGGAGGAGGCCGCCGAGGACTGCATCGAGTTCGGCGCGGCCACCGGGCAGCGCATCGATGAGTGCGGCGAGCTCATCGGACAGCTGCGACATGCCGGCGGCGACATCGGCCGCACCGTGGTTTCGGAGCGCCTCAGCGAAGATGGTGAGCCCCTGGGGGGCTGGGCAAACAGCAAGGGAGCCGAGCCCGCTGGGAGCGGCCGCGGCGCGGAGGAGGTTGCTGGCCAGCGATTTATCGAGACCAAGCATGCGTTCGAGGGTGCGCAGGCGGGCATCGGGGCCGCAGGCCCGCTCCAGTGCGCGGGCGAGGGCGGCGGCGAGTGCGGAGCCGAGCCGCTCAAGGCCGGCTGGGGAGAGAGCATCGGCCGGGGTGGGATTGCGGGGGCGGGGGTGGGCCACGGGGAGGATGTTATCGAACCTCTGGCGACGAGAGACGGTGAGGAAGCGTCCGGCGGGTCAAAATTCTTTCAAAGAATGAATCCGCGGGGGGGGCGAATCCGAACCAGAGCGGACGCGACCGCGGCGATGGCCGGCCACATTCTGTGGTCGGGCGGCGGCGCAACTGATGACAGGAGACACGATGATGCTGCATGAACCACGACTGTTCGCCGCCGCCCTGATACTGACCGGGACCGCTGGTGCGCAGGCCCAACCGAGTTTTGAGCTGCTGGGCAACCCGCTGGGGAGCAGCACGGCGTTCTGGAGTCAGGCATCGGGAGTTTCCGGTGACGGGACGGTGGTGTACGGCGTTGCACTGGAGGAACTGGTCGACCCACTGCGGCCGGAGACGGGGGTGAATCGGGCGACCTTTGCGTGGAGGAACGGGTATCCGGTGCAGTTATCGCGGGCGTCGGGCGGTGCTGACCAGGCGTTTGGCGCCTCGCGCAACGGCCGGTTCATCGGCGGGCGTGCACCGCAGGGGGCGTTTGGGGCGACGGTCTGGGGACCTGGCCAGCCGCGGCTGAGTCTGTCCGGGATCAACAGCCTGCCGACGCAAGATGCGGTGGGGATCTCCGATGATGGAACGCGTGTGATTGGCGGGCTGCCGTACGGGAGCGGGAGTCAGGACGGTGCGTACAGCTGGTTGGCCAGCAGCGGATACACGATCATCCCGCCGATCGCGGGGTTCCGTTCGGGACCTGAGCAAGGGCCGGGGCACATCATTCTGGGGTCGGCGGGCGATGCGCGGATTGCGTTGGGGTACGAGACGAGGTACTTCGTTGATGCCTTCGGCCGGTTCGATTACTCGGCCCAGGCCTTCTACTGGACTGCGGCAACCGGGACGGTGGCGATGGGGTGGGCGGGCCAGAACGCGGTGAGCCCGACGAGCTTTGCCGCCGATGCGACGCCCGACGGGAGCGTGATCTGCGGGGCGAGCAACACTGCCGGATCCATCGGGCGCATCGGGCACATCTGGACTGCCACGGGCGGGTGGGAGCAGATCGTTCCCGGGAATCAGTCGAGCCCGGCGCTGTCGATCTCGGCAGATGGCCAGACGGTTGTCGGGTGGTACAGCGGCTCGGAGACCACCCCCGCACGGGCTTACGTATGGACCCGGGCCGACGGCTTTAACGATCTGCAGAACCTGCTGGAGGCCCAAGGGGCGGTCATTCCCAACGGCTTTAGTTTGTCAGAGGCGCGGGGGATTTCCGATGACGGACAGACGATCGTCGGGACGGGGGTTGATCTTGAAGGTCGCAGCATCGGCTGGGTGGCACGGTTCAACCCGACGACGGGCTGTCCGACGGTGGTGATACCGCCGGCGGCGACGAGCACCACGGCGGGCACGGATGTTGTGCTGGAGGCGGTGTTCCGCAACGGTGTGCCGACATCCACCCGCTGGTTCCGCAACGGCGTGGCGGTGAACAATGGTGTCGGTGGCGCCTCGATCGGCGGCGGACTGGTGTTCGGCTCGACGACGACGCGGCTGACTATTGAACGGGCACAGAGCAGCGACGCCGGTTCGTACCGGTGCGAGGTGGTGGGCAACTGCGGCACGGTGACGAGCGTGCCGGCGACGCTGAGCGTTGCGGCCGGCGTGAACTGCCCGGTGCAGATCGACTTGATGCGTTCGGCCTCGGCGACTTCGGGCGAGTCGTTCACGCTGTCGGCGCTGGTGGTTGGCTCGGGCCCGCTGACGTACCGCTGGTTCCGCAACGGGGTCCGGGTTGCGGACGGACCAGCGGGTGCAGCACCCGGCGGCGGGACGGTGAGCGGGAGCAGCACGCCGAATCTGGCGGTATCGGCGAGTTCCACGGCTGATTCGGGCACGTACTGGTGCGAGGTCTTGGGACCGTGCGGGACGGTGAGCAGCGGTGGTGCGACGGTGCTGGTGTCTGCGGGTGCGGGCTGCCCGGTGGTGCCGCGGATCCCGGACATTATCGGCACGCCGACACCGGGCGGCTTCCTGCAGATCGGGATCGGCTCGCTGCTGGGCAACGGGCCGTTCACCTTCGAATGGACGCGGAACGGTCAGCCGGTTCGGAGCGGACCTGGCGGAGCCTCGCAGGGCGGCGGGCAGGTCTTCCTGCTGGGCGAGCCGCTGAACAAGCTGATCATCTCGGGCGTGCAGCCGTCGGACTCGGGTGTGTATGTGTGCACGATCAGCAATGCGTGCGGCAGCACGACAACGTTGCCGCTGCGGGTGCAGATCGGCACGCCGGTGACGGGCTGCTCGGTGGCGGACATTGCCGGTGGCGGTGGTGACGGGCGCGAGCCAGATGGTGTGGTCGATGGCAGCGACTTCATCGCGTTCATCAACTCGTTTGGCATCGGCGATGCCGCGGTTGACGGGCTGGCAGATGTGGCAGGCGGTGCGGACACGGTGCTGCCGGAGGGTGGGCCGGACGGGACGATCGACGGTACTGACTTCATCGCGTTCATCAACGCGTTTGCGGTGGGCTGCTGAGCGCGGACTGATCTGACCTCAACGAGCCCCCCGTTCCGAGCGGATTGCCGCCGGGGCGGGGGGTTCTCTTTAGCAGCGGAGAGGGAGAAGAGAAAAGCGGCAAGGCAGGAGGGCCGTGGCTCACGCAGAGCACCAGAGGAGCAGAGAAAGACGGGACGAGGGGAACATGGATGGACAGGATCAACAGGATGACAAGTCAGGGTGGCGGAGGTGACGGAGGTCGCGCTTCGCGAGGGCGGGCTGGAGTGGTCAAAGAGAAAGGCAAGGGAGGCAAGAGGCCAAGAGTCAGAGAGATGGAGTGCCGCGGGGGCGGAAGAAGGTGGAGGCGGGTCAGCGTTTGGCGGCGGGCGGGCGCTCGCGGAGGCGGGAGCGGAGGAGGTAGTAGCCGGCGGCGGAGAGCAGGACGGTTGCGGCACCTGGGGTGGGGACGACGGGCGGGGTGCCTCCGCCGCCACCGCCGCCGCCGGGTGGCCCACCACCACCGCCGCCGCCGCCACCCATGAAGGGGCCGGGGTGGCCGAAGAAGTCACCGGCCAGCGGCGGGACGGAACCGAAGCCGCGGTAGCCGCCGATGGTTCCGGCGAAGTCAAAGGGTGTGGGGCCGATGAGCGTGCCGGCGGGACCTTCGGGGGTGATGAAGCACTCGACGGCGATGGAGCCCAGGGCCCAGTGTGCGCCGGGGGGCAGGTTGCTGGCCTTGAGGGTGAAGGTGGCGCTGGAGTTGTTGTGGCGGACGGGGACTGCGAGGCGATAGACGGCATCGGCCGGGCGGCGGAGTGAGCCGTAGCCGAGCGTGGAAACTTCGAAGGCACCGGCGCCGGCGGGGTTAGTGCCGGTACCGGAAGGATCGGGGAATGCCTGGGTGCGGTCGGCGGAGTCGGACTCCATCGCGAAGCTGGAGTGGAAGACATCGACCTGGTCATCAAGTGAGATGCTGAAGGTGGTGGGCGGCAACTTGCCGCGTTTGTCGAGACCGGGCCAGGGGCCGACGATCTGCAGGTCGATGGCGATGATGATCAGCTGGTGGTCGGGGAGCTTATCAAGGCGGAGCGAGACGGGATCGTTGGTGAAAGGGCCGAATGTGGGCACACCGGCGGGAGTGAGCCCGGCCTGTGCGCCGGGAGGGAGTACCCAGCCGGGGTGACGGTTGTCATCGATGAAGTAGTCGGTGTAAACGGGCGCAGCGCAAACGTGGCGCGGCGCGAGTGACATGCAGGCGACGATGGCCAGCCCCACCGCCCCCGGTGCGGCAAGAAACCTTGGACAAGTCGGACGGGTATCCATAACGGCTCCACGAAAGCGATCAGACGAGGAGATGCCGCGGCGGCGAGGACACAGGTGCCGGGGAGCGGGATCTCCGAGTTTGAAGATGCGATTGGCCGGGAGCGATTGCCAGCGACCCGCGCTGGTGAACGCGGGAAGGCGGGGCGTGCGTGGCAAGGGCTGCGGGTTGTGCAAGCGTCGGAGAGGTTTTGGGACCATCTCCGACGCGCTCTCCCTGTGCTCCAGCGGGAGCGGGGACTGGGGGGGGCCAAATGGCCAAAGGGCACAATTGCCAAATAGCCAAATTGGGGGCGGGTGCGCGGTGGGCGTGAGCGGGCGGGGTGCGCAACTTGGCAAATCGTCAAATGGTCAAATGGGAGAAGGCGCGAGGCCGGGCTCCCAGAGGGCCATTGGCCAGATTGCCAAGTGGAGGCGGACGGGGGAGGGGGGGGGCGGAACTGCACGAATTTTTTAGGACGCTCACGAGGGAGTTACGACATGCTGATTGCCGTTACGGGACAGGCGGCGTGGTTCCTTGTGTGGTGTGGGCCTATCCGGAGAGTCGGTACGCGGGGGGGTGAGGGGCGGTTGCAGGGAGGTTGCAGGGGAAGTGAAAAGGCTTCTGGCGTGGTGGATACACGAGTGCTGGCCAGAGGGGTTGCTGCGTACCTTGGTTGCAAGGAGTGTGCGGTCGTTGTGATGACACGAGGTGTGGCGATCTGGAGGCTTGTGGCATGAGCGGGATGTTCGGCTGGATCAAAGGGGTGGCGGGCAAGGAGCCGACGGAGACGCTGCACCGGGTTGTCCGATCGCGGACGATCGATGTGCTTGCGGGGGGGACGCTTGAGCCGGAGATGCTTCGACTGGTCACACCGACAGCGCAGCTGATGGAGGTGCCGCGGCAGAAGTACCGCAAGGAGATCCTGCCGACGAGCCTGCGCAGCGCGTGGAACAGCCCCGACGATCTGGCGGCGCTGATTCACGCGGCGCTGATTGACCGGATGACCACTGATGTGATGGCCGCGGGAGAGCGGCTGCACAAGACGGATCCGGACCGTCATCGGGCGACGTCGCTGTGGGCGCTGCTGCTGCTCGAACACGACCGCCTTGACGAAGCCGAGGCGGTGCTCAAGGCGCACCTGGCGGCGCACCCGGATGATGCGACGGCGATAACGCTGATGGGTGAGGCGCACGTTCACCGCGAAAATCGGCAGCTGGCTCAGGAGCACATGTGGCGGGCGGCCGAACTGGACCCGAACCATCTTCCGGCCGTGGAGTGGGTTGTGCAGCTTGCGGGCAAGTGGCAGGGACCGGTGGCCGCTGAGAATGCGCTCAAGCGGATGCTGCGGATGCCGGGGAGCTGGGGAGCGCACCTGAATCTGGCGCGACAGGAGCTCGATCGCGGGGAGACGAAGCGGGCGATGACGGTGTACCGGCACGCGCTGAAGCAGGCGGGCGATCCGCCGCCGCGGAAGCTGCTGGCTGAGATGGGTGAGGAGCTGGTAGCGCACGGGAAGTTCGCAGAGGTCGTCGAGCTGCTCGAGCCGCTGGTGAACCCCGCGACGCACGGTCTGCTGGCGACGCTGCAGTTGATGGCGGGGTACTTCAAGCTCAAGCGGCTGGACGATGCCGAGGCGCTGATCGAGCGGCTGGCGGCGGAAGCGAGGCTGGAATGGGCACCGGTGCTGGCCAACTGGCGTGAGTACCTGGCCAAGCGCCGGGAACTGGCCGCGCTGCCGGGCGGCGGCGAAGAGGCGGGCTTTACCGTGACACTTGAGGGAGCGGTGTGGATGAGCGGCCCGTCACCGGCGCGAACACTGTTTGTGCCGCCCGCTCCGCCGGATCCTGCGCTGCGGCTGTGCTTCCTTGGCAGCAGCGTGGAAGTTGCGGCACATGTGAACTATCCGCTGGCCAGACAGGGCTCGCTGAGCGAGATGCTCTCGCGAGCGATTCCGCTGCTGCTGAGCGAGCAGACGATGCTGATGACCGGCCTGGAGACGCGGGTTTCACTCCCGTTCCTGCTGCATCCGCAGCCGGGCTTTCTGACGATGCGGGAGGAGCCGTTGGGCGAGCTTGTCGCGCGACTGGCACAGGAGAAGGACAACCGGGCCGACGTGCTGGTGGCGACGCACCTGATTGTCTCAGGCAAGGTGTGGCGGATCCGTGTGCGGTTCATTCGCGCTGGGGATGGTGCGTGCCTGGACAAGTGGGGCCAGGACCTGGTGCCGACAGAGCCGCATGAGGCGATGCGGACGCTGGTTTCGCGCACGATGGCACTGCTGCTGGAGCGAGCACTGGTTCCGTCACAGCGGCTGCCGGCGGCGTATGACCTGACTGCCGGCAAGTCGCTGGCCAAGTACATGAACGTGCTGGCCCAGCTAGCCGCGGTGCGTGTGGCGGCGGACGAGCGGGTGCCCAGGGACTGGCTGCAGGACAGCGAGGCACTGCTGGTGCAAGCGATGGAGTTGTGCCGCACGTACCCGCAGAGCGTGCTGGCGCGGGTGTTGCTGATGGACATGGCCACTGCGATGCGCCGGGTGCGACCGGAAACGGTGCGGGCTGCGGCGGAGCACATCCGTTTGCTGCAGGTTGAGCACCCGCTGGCGGGACCGTCGCAGACGCTGGTGGGCGACGTACTGGGCAAGGTACTGGGATGAGGATGACGGGTGTGCGGAGCACAAACGAACAGCCCCGCCGGAGATGATCCGGCGGGGCTGTGGTTGTTGTCACGTTTCGCGTGGGGCCGGTGTCAGGCCGGCTGTGGCGAGCGGATTACTTGTAGAAGTTGGTGGTCTCGGTCTTGATCAGCGTGCGAGTGATCTCGGTGCTATTGACCTCAGCCTTGAAGGAGACCTGGCCTTCCTTGAGGGCCTTGATGGTGACCTTGTAGGTGCGGGTTTCCTTGGGGGCGATGGTGGGAATGGTGGCGAAGGTGATGGTCTTGCCGCTGGCGGTGCCGGTGGTGGGGCCTTCGCTGGAGACGTACTGCATGGTGTCACCCTCGTCCATGGTGCAGACGAGCTTGACGTTGGTGAGCGGGGCGGTGCCCTGGTTGGTCAGCACGAGGGTGTAGACGGTGTTGTCACCGAGGACGACGGGGTCCGGATCATCGCCACCGGACAGCAGGAGGGCGGGGATGCCGACGACATCGGCGGCGCACTCGCTGGTCTTGGCATCAACGCAGGTGCCGCTGACGGCGACTGAGCTCTTGACGGAGCCGGAGCCGGTGGGCTTGACGGTGAAGGTGAGCTTGCGCTCCTGGCCTGCGGCGACGTTGCCCAGGTCCCAGGTGATGCCGTTACCGACGGCCTTGCCGCCATCGGAGGCGGAGACGAGGGTGGAGCCGGCGGGCAGGGCAGCGGTGACCTTGCTGGCGGCGGCGACGGCGTCGGAGGTGTTCTTGACGGTGACGTTGAAGGTCACGTCGCGGCCGATGAAGACCTTGCCGGAGGCGGGGGCGCAGGTGACAGCGAGGGCCGGCTTGCGGACGACGGTGGCGGCGGGCTTGGAGGCCGCGGTGACTTCGCCGCTGGCGGCGGAGGCGGCGGACTCGAACTTGCCGGTCTTGTCGGCCTTGACACTGACGGTGCGGTCGACGCTCTGGCCGGCGGCCAGGGTGCCGACGGGCAGCTCAACGGTGTTCTTGCCGTCGGCGGTGGTCAGGCCGGCGGGGAGGGTGTCCTTGATGACGACGTTCTCGAGGACGGCGGTGCCCTTGTTGCTGGCGGTGTAGGTCAGCACGATGGGGTCGCAGGCCAGGGCCTCGGGGGTGGCGGTCTTGGAGAGCTCGAGCTTGGGCTCGACGATCTGCACGGCGCCGCAGAGGACGTTGTTGTAGGTGACGCCCAGGCAGTTGCTGGAGATGCCGGCCTTGTCGGCCTTGGCGGTGACCTTGATCACCTTGGTCTCCTGAGCGGCGAAGTCACCGAGGTTCCAGACGGCCTTGCCGCCGGAGTTGGTGGCAGCGGCCGGGGAGGAGGAGACCATGCCCAGGTTCTGGAAGTTGTCGTTGTTGACGACGACGTTCTGCAGGGCGTTGTTGGTCAGGTTGGTGACGTGGATCTGGTACTCGTAGTTCTGGCCCAGGCGCGCGGTGGCGGGGGTGAGCAGGTCGACCATGACGGCCGAGGTGGCGATCTCACCGGTGGGGTAGGCCATGCGGCTGCGGTTCCAGCCGCTGCTCATGGCGGGCTGGTACTGGGCGCCCTTGCCGGCGGCGGCCTTGGTCTCGGTCTTGGCGGGGGCCGCGTCGCTCTTGGCGGCGGGGGCGGCAGCAGCCTTGGTGGTCATGGCGGGGCCGGAGGTCTCCGGGCCGGGCCAGCCGAAGCTGCCACGGGAGGGGGAGCCGGAGGCGCCGGTCTTGTCATTGGCGCAGGCGGACAGGGTGCCGGCGACGGCACAGAGCAGGACGATGCGGGAAATGGACGACATCTTCATGGGAACTCTCCGATGGGCTTGAAACACTCGCACTTGCCAGCGGCCTGCCAACAAAGCGATCTATAAGAGGACCGATACCTTCGCCGTCTTCCAAAGACGGATTCACCACCACGAAGTGTTGACGAGGCCGCGGTTCCGGTTATTCAGCCCAAAGTATATGGCCCGAGGGGGCGGATTTCCCGGGCAGGGAGCGCGAGCGGGGAGAAAAAACGAACTAGATACGTACATAAACCCGTTCAGAAACCTCTCAAATGCCGGAAACGGGAAAAAGGAGGCTGCTGGACGCAGATGTTTCTGGAAACTTGCGGCCGGGTGGCGTTGCGGGGAGGCTGATCGCGGGCGTAAGCGGGCTGCACGCGTTTGCCGGGCGGAGTTGAGATGAAGATGGAGTGCACCCAGGAACAGGGGTACGCAGGGGGATGGCGTGGGGGGTGCGATGAGCCGGTGTGAACGTGGCGGGTGGGGAGCATGGGAGATCAGGGCGGCGGCGGCGGGCCGAGGGGTCGTGAAGTCGGAGGGGGATGGCGAGGAACAAACGCGGGTGGCGGGGAACCTGCGGGGGGTGGGAGTCGGATAAACTCCCGGCCGCACCCGGGCCGCTTTGTCTTCTTTGGCCCGGCAGCCTGAGTCCGTGCCGCGGCCTGATGATTTGCTATCCTCGTCGCCCCAGTGCCTGTGCCGGGCTGGTGCTTTGCCTGTTCTGGTTGCCTGCAATCCCCGATCTGGAGTTTTTCCTGTCATGGCCAAGTCAACTCTGTTTTACACGATCGATGAAGCGGCCAAGAAGCTTGGCAAGACGGCCGACTCGGTGCGGCAGATGGTTTCCAGCGGTCAGCTGCAGGAGTTCAAGGACTCATCGGGCGAGCTGGTGGTGAAGCGCGAGCAGGTGGACATGCTGGCCAGCGACGGCGATGCGATTCCGCTGGCGATGGATGATGACCGCGAGGCGATCAGCCTGGCGGATGACTCCCGCTCGGGCTCGGGTTCCTCGGCCGGCATCGGCGGGGCCAAGGAGCGCTCGGGCATCTCGATTTTCGAGGGCGATGAGGGCGATGTTGACGCCTCGGCCCAGACGCTGATCACCGCGGCTCAGGGTGATGCGACGAACATGGATGCGGCCTCGGCCGGCAGCGGCAGCGGGATGGATATGACCCGCAACGACGACACCTCGCTGGGTGGCGGCCTGCTGGACGATGTGTACAGCAATGACTCGGGCGGCAGCAAGGGTGATGTGGCCTCCGGTCTGGGCGACTCCCGCGCCGGCAACGAAGGCCTGTTTGAGAACTCCGGCGTGGCCAGCGATGTCGCGATGGCCGGTGCACCGGCGGCCCTGATGGTTGCCGAGCCGTACGACGGCACGTGGTCGGGCATTGCCGGCGGCCTGGCCCTGGCGATTGTGCTGACCAGCGCGACGGTGCTGTCGCTGACGATTCTGGGCATTATGAACGCGGGCGGCTCGATGGTTGAGCTGCTGGCGGGCAACCTGTGGGCGTTTGTCGGCGGGTTCGCCGGCCTGGCGGTGGTGTTTGGCGGCATCGGCCTGGTGCTGGGCCGGAAGAGCTGAGGGCGGAGATGAAACCGGAGACGCGAGACGCGAGTTTTGAGTCGCGAGACAGGACTGTTGGTTTTTGAATGCTGAGTACTCCAAGCAACCCCTCGTGATGAGGGGTTGTTTTTTGGAGCTGGGCGGAAGGAACGCGGGCGGGTGCGGATGGCTGAGCAGTGGGTGCCGGAAATGAAATGCCCACGGTGGTGACCGTGGGCGTGCGGTGAATCGGGTTGTGGGTGGTCAGCGGAACGCAGCGACTTACGCGTACGTGTCGACGCGGCCGTTCTGCACGGGGTTGCCGGAGTTCAGCGCCTTGCCAAGCTCGGCGGCCTGCTGGATGGCGGCGACGGCGGCATCGCCCTGCTGCTTGACGGCATCCTGGCTCTTGGCGGCCACGGCGGTGGAGACCTGGCTTGAGAGCTTGGCCGAGTTGACGGCCGAGGAGAGCGCAGAGGCGGTGATTGAATCCATGCAGTGAGTATCGGGCGGCGGCGGCGCGGGTGCGGCAGGACGAGGACGATGAGAGACAGATTGGTGACGCGGCGGGGCCCCAGGCCGCCCAGACGGAATAAACGGACCGGGGAAGAGTGGCGAGGGGAGAAGGCGGGAAGAGGAAAGAGGAAACGGTAAAGGGGAAAGCAGGAAGACAGGAAGACAGAAGAAGGGGTCACGCGGAGCAGCGGAGCAACGCAGGAAGACGGTGAGAAGACCGGAACATGGATGGACAGGATGCGCAGGATGAAGGCAGGCCTGGTCAAGATGACCGCGCTGCCGAGGTGCGGCAGTTCTGCGCCGGGGGTGGGAGGGAGCGCGGGGATGCTGTTTGGCGCGGGCTCAGCGCTGGGTGCCGCGCATGTCGGCATCGCGGGTGGCGCGGGCGGCATCTTCGACGAAGCGGCGGTCGGCATCGTTGCCGATGCCGCCGGTGCGGTTGATGTCGATAGGCGATGCGTTCCAGATGAACAGGTCATCGATGGAGACGCGAGTGTCGCCGTCGCGGTCCTCGGTGTTGCGGGTGATGCGGGCCAGGGGATCGCCGATGACGAGTTGCTGGAAGCTCAGCGCGGGCATGGCGGTGTACGCGGCCTCGGCCCAGGTGAGGTTGCCGGTGTGGAAGTTGCGGACGATCAGGGCGTTGTCGGCGATGGTAATGGTGAAGGGCTCGTAGACGTTGCCGATGCCGAACGTGCCGCCGGCGCCGAGAAAATCAGCAAGCTGCTGCTGGGCGACGGAGCCCGGGCCGATGCCGCCGAAGCTGCGGCCGTTGTAGCTTTCTAAGCTGTTGAACACGGCGGCGGGGGCGTAGGTGAAGCTGCTGGCGTAGGTGGTGCGCGGGTTGGGAGAGCCGCTGATGCCGTCGCCGGGTGCGGTGCCCAGGTGGTTGGCGCCGTAGTGGGCCAGCAGGATCACCGGCAGCGGCGCGGCGAGCGTATCGATGATGCGGCCCTGGCCGCCGTAGCTGACCAGCGCGCCGACCTGGAAGCTCGCGGCGTTGGAGGAGGCATCGTACTTGATGTTGGTTGAGAGGAAGCGGCGGTCGGTGATGAGCTGGTCGCGGGTCTGCTCGTAGTCATCGCCGTTGGAGACGATGTCGTAGGTCTGGTTGTCGTACTCGTTGGCGTTGCCGTTGAGGGCGGTCTGCACACCGTCGGAGCCGGACTCATCGAGCACGAAGCCGGCGGTGTTGCAGTTGGTGGCGATGCCTGCTCCCACTGTGGCAGAAGCACCACCGGTGGTGCCCGCGGCACGGTCGAGCATGGCCTGGACGTTGGCCACGGTGTTGCCATCAAGCCGGCAGACCAGGTACATGTCGCCGGGGGTCAACTGAGCGGGTGTGGCGGCCAGGCGAGGATTGATCACCAGCGCACTCCACATCTCGCCGATGTTGGAGGCAGGGTTGGTCGCGGGGGTCAGCAGCGTTTTGGCTGCGGTGCGGTTGGTCGTCAGCCAGCCGGTGATGGGCAGCGTCTGCTTCCAGTAGGGGTTGAGCACGAAGCCATCGAGCTTGCTGTCGACGTTGCCGCCGGTCTCGCCGGTTTCGAGGTTCTGCCAGAGGAGCGTGAGCTCGCTGTCGAGGGCGGCACAGTTGTAGTTGCCGTTGGAGTAGAAGTCACCGGCGGCGGCGGGCGTGTCACCGACGCTGGGGCTGCCGACGTTCTCGATGCGGTGGGGCAGGCCCTTGGTGGTAACCAGGACGCGGATGGTGCCGGCGGAGTCGTTGGCGGTGAGCCACTGCCGCAGGGGGTTGCGGATCTGGGCGTTGAACGCGCCGCGGTCGATGGTGGCGGAGGTCTGGGCGGTGGTGCCCAGGGTCTGGAGGTTAACGGTGCGCACACCGGCGCGGGTGCCCGGGCGGCCGCCCGTGCCGCCGGGGACTGCGGCGGAGCCGGCGTAGTACTCGGCGACGGTGAGCGATGTGGAGATGCGGCTGTCGTAGATGACCAGCACGTTCTCCGGCTTAAGTTGCGCGCTGGCGGCGGGGGCAACAGCGAGGCAGCTTGCCGCGGCGGCGAGCAGGCAGAGCACGTGAGATGGGCGCGTGGCGTGGATCACTCGCTCTCCGGGGCAGACGGGGACGTGCGGGCAGGGCCGCTACGGATTCTCGGACGTTGGCGGCGTGGAGGGGCCAAGCCGCGGCGAGAACACTGTACCCCAAGGCGGCGCAGGTGCAAGGAGGCGAAGTGAAAGCGGTGTGAATTGGGCGAAGGCAAGGCCGGTGATGTGGCGTTCGCGGGCGGAGGCGCGGGCGTGAGTTACCCACCCCTCCGCCCCCCCACTACCAACGCCGGTGCGGCGGCCCCGATCACTCCATATTCAGGACGATCTTGATGCCTTCGCCGGTCTGCATGAGCTTGAAGCCCTCGGCGAAGCGTTCCATGGGGAGCTGGTGGGTGATGATGTCCTCAAGCTCAAGGCGGCCGGAGAGCAGGAGGGCTTCCATCTGGTACCAGGTCTGGAACATCTTGCGGCCGTTGATGCCCAGGACCTTGGCACCCTTGAAGATGACGTGGTTGGTCAGATCAAAGGGGTAGGGCTTACTGGGAATGCCCAGCAACGCGGCGGTGCCGCCGGGGCGGAGGGCGTTAAAGCCGGCATCGATGGCGCTGGGTGCGCCGGACATTTCCAGCAGAACATCGGCGCCGTTGTGGGTCTGCTTGCGGAGGTGCTCGACCCAGCCCTTCTCGCGGGCGTCATAGGCCTCGACGGCTCCGAGCTTGCGGGCCAGGGCGAGGCGCTTGGGATCGATATCGCACACGAAGATGCGGCTTGCACCCGCGGCGCGGGCGACGGTGACGGCCATGAGGCCGATGATGCCGACGCCGGTGATGAGCACGTTCTGGGCCGAAACGCCGGCTTCCATCACGGTGTGCACGGCGTTACCGAGCGGGTCGAGTACGGCGGCGACGTGGTCGGGGATGCTCTCGTGGACGGGCCAGACGTTGTCCTCGGGCACGCAGACGAAGTCGGCGAAGCAGCCGTCGCGGTCGACACCGAGGATGACCATTTCATCGGCGATGTGCGCCGCGCCGGTGCGGGCGTTGAAGCCGGTGCCAGGTGAGATGTGACCCTCTGCCGAGACGCGCATACCGGGCTGGTAGCGGGTGACAGCCGAGCCGACGGCGACGATGTGGCCGACGAACTCGTGACCGGTGGTGATGCCGACGGGGATGCGGCCGGCAGCCCAGGCGTCCCACTCCCAGATGTGACGGTCGGTGCCGCAGATGCCGGCCTTTTTGACCTTGATGAGCACATCGCGGGGGCCGACGGTGGGCACCTTGCGGGCGGTGTCGAGCTTGAGCTCGGTCCCGGCGTGGTGCTTGAACAGGGCCCGCATGGTGGCGGGGGCCTTGAAGGCGCTTGAAGCGGAGACAGCGACGGGGTTGCGGGTCGGCGCGGCGGTCATGGGGCATGATACCGCCATGCGGGGGTGCGGAGGACAACCCGGGAGTTGGGGGGAATGAAGTGAACGTGGAGGGACGATTCGGGCCGGGTTGCGGGCCGCGGCGGGCGGCGAGCGGGGTGGGTGGAAGCTGGGAGTTTGGGCAAATCCGCTGGCGGGGGATACCGACGGCGACCGAATACAGTGCACTGTGACACTGCTGTGCGTACCAATCTTTGTTGAGGACATCGAGTCGGCGATCTCCGACGCTGTTGAGGCCAGGCACCGCGGGGCGGACCTGGTGGAGCTGCGGATCGACTCGTACTACTCGGGCTCGGACGATGAGCAGCAGGTGCCGGAGCTGGTGCGGCTGCTGCAGCGGTGCCCCTTGCCGTGCATTGTGACGTGCCGGCCGGTGCTGGAGGGCGGGCAGTACGACGGGCCGGATGATGCGCGCATCAGCGTGCTGGAGCGGCTGTGTGCCGCCGCGCGGGCGGGGGAACACCCGCCGCGGTATGTGGATGTGGAGCTGGCGACGTACACGCGGTCGCAGAACATCCGCCAGAAGGTGAACCTGTGCGTGGACCACGAGGGGCAGCTGCGGGCGGTGGATACGGGGCTGATTCTGTCGTCGCATGACTTTCAGGGCAGGCCGGCGGACCTGTTTCGGACGATTTCGCTGATGGCCGGTGAGGCGGCGTGCCGGGTGAGCAAGGTGGCGTACCGGGCGAGGTCGCTGCGCGACAACCTGGAGCTGCTGGATGTGCTCAGTGAGTCGCACGAGCTGGGGCGGCCGATGATCGCGCTGGGCATGGGGCCGTTTGGGATGATGTCGCGCGTGCTGGCGGGCAAGTTCGACGGGTTCCTGACCTTTGCCTCGCTGCGGCGGAGCAGCGCGACTGCGCCGGGGCAGCCGACGCTGGATGAACTGCTGGGGCTGTACCGGTTCCGATCGATCTCGCGGAACACGAAGGTGTACGGTGTGATCGGCTGGCCGGTGGAGCACTCCATCAGCCCGCAGGTGCACAACGCGGCGTTTGAGTCGCGCGGGCACGATGGCGTGTACATGCATCTGCCGGTAGCCGCGGGCTATGAGCCGTTTAAGGCCACGCTGCTGGCGATGGCGGACCACCCGATGCTGGACTTCTGCGGATGCTCGGTGACGATTCCGCACAAGGAGAACCTGGTTGCGCTGGCGCGGGAGATGATTGAAGCCGGCGATGACCGCTGGACGCTGGACCCGCTGAGTGTGGCGTGCGGGGCGGCCAACACGCTGACCATTGAGCGCGACGGCAAGGGCCAGGCGCTGAAGTTTGCCGTGGCAAACTCCGACGGGCCCGGTGCGGCAGGCGCGCTGCGTGATGCGCTGGGAACGCTGGTGGGCCAGACGGTGCTGGTGCTGGGGGCCGGTGGCACCGCGCGGGCGCTGGCGGCCTCGGTGGTGCTGGAGGGGGGCAAGGTGGCGGTGAGCAACCGCACACCGGAGCGGGCGACTGAGTTGTGCGCGCAGCTGCGTGATGCGCTGCGGTGCGATCCGGCGCATCTGCATGCGGTGGCTGATGAGGATGAACTGGCGGAGCTTGCCGCGGGCAAGGCAGCGGCGGTGTTTAACTGCACCAGCGCGGGCATGGCCGGCGGCGGGAGCCAGGGGCAGTTGCCGGCAAGCGAGGAGTTTGTTGCCGCGCTCCACCGACACTGCGTGGTGGCCGAGAGCGTGTATCGCCCGCTGATGACCCCCCTGCTTGCCGCGGCGACGGGCCGCGGGCTGCAGACGATCAACGGGCTGCAGCTGTTTGTGCGTCAGGCGGCGGAACAGTCGCGCTGGTGGACGGGGCAGGAGCCGAGCAGCGCGCTGATGATGCAGGTGGCCAGGGAAGCGATGCAGATTGATGCGGAGTCGGCGGAGTGAGGGCGCGGGGGGGTGCTGTGAATCAACGCAGAGGACGCGGAGGAAGGGGAGGAAACGGAGGAAGAAGGGAGACAGAGGAGGGAACAGGGATTCACAGGATTGACAGGATCAAGGCGGAAGAGCGTGCGCGGGGCGTGCCGTGAATCAACGCAGAGGACGCGGAGGAAGGGGAGGAAACGGAGGAAGAGGGGAGACGGAGGAGGGAGAGAGTGCGCGGGGGTGCCGTGAATCAACGCAGAGGACGCGGAGGAAGGGGAGGAAGCGGAGGAAGAAGGGAGACAGAGGAGGGAACAGGGATTCACAGGATTGACAGGATGAAGGGCGAGGAGAGTGCGCTCACGATCCCTCGACCGGTGACGCTGCTCATGTGTCGCTGGCGTCGGGTAATGAGTCCCAACTGCGACAGTTGGGCGGAGGGGCTCAGTTGGCGGGCGGGACCTCAACAGTGAAGCCCTTGGCGGCCTGATCTTGCTTCCACTGGGCGATGTGCTTCTGCTCGTCGTAGTAGGCGGGGACCTTGAAGGGGATCTCTTTGTACATCGTCACGGTCTGGCCCGTTTGCGGGTTGCGGAGCGTGCAAAGCACCTGGGGCGGGGGCTGGGTGCAGGCCGGGAGGACCGAGACACACGAGATGGCCGCAAGGGCGAGCACGGGGAGGGTGAGCCGGGGGAGGAGGCGCCGCATGGGGGAATGGTTGGAGGCCGGGAGGCGGGTTTGGGGAGGGGTGGCGGAGGGGTCGGCGGAGGGGCATATTGGCTCCCGGGACACCCGCCGGGGGAAAAATCGTGGATAAATCACCACAATCGACTTTTCTCATTTAGCCGTTTGACGGATGGACCGATCTGTGGTACAGTACTTCTGCATCAAGAGACTTGGACCGGCTTTATGGTCCAAGCGGCAACCGAGCCACGCCGAAACGAGCGTGGGCCACGGTGCCGAAGCCACCCGGATGATCTGACCAGGCCCTGAAACGGGCCGCGGCGGAACGGGATGATGCGGCGGCCGCGATTTCGCGGTATGCAAAAAGTGAGTCGACGGACGGCTCCACTTCGCCACACGGCTTCCAGAACACTCTTGGTGCTTGATCGGACCACCACCATGGCCACGAAAGCACCCATCGCGTCCTCCTCCCTCGCCTTCTCACCGGTTCTGAGCTCCCCCGCCGCGGCGGTGATTGAGCCAGCCGGCGGTACTGCTGCCGGGGCGGGGACGTTCCCTGCCAAGGTCTCGGACACACAGGTCACGCCCAAGCCGATCGGCAAGGCCCCCGTGGCGAGGAACAAGCGGCTGCGGACCGGCGCTGGTGCCGCGACGGTGGCGATTCACGGCGGCCAGGAGCCCTGCCCGCTGACGGGCGCGATCCTGACGCCGATCGTCCAGAGCACGACCTTTGTGCAGGATGGTGTCGGCGGCGACAAGGGCTACAGCTACTCGCGGTGCAGCAACCCGACGGTGTCGGCCCTGGAGAAGGTCATCGGCGCACTGGAAGATGCGCCGCCGGCAGTGTGTACCAGCACCGGCATCGGTGCGGTGACGGCCCTGTTCTTCTCGCTGCTGAAGGCGGGCGACCACATCGTTGTCGGTGACGTGATTTACGGCGGCACGACCCGCCTGCTGCAGCAGGTGCTGGCACCGCTGGGCGTGCGGGCATCATGGGTTGACACGTCCAACCCCGAGAACGTGGCCAAGGCGATCGAGCCGAGCACCAAGCTGGTGCTGATCGAGACGCCGGGCAACCCGACGCTGAAGCTGACGGATGTGGCCGCCATTGCCGCGGTGACGCGGAAGGCCGGCGTGCCGCTGGCGGTGGACAACACCTTCCTGACGCCCGCGCTGCTGCGGCCGCTGGACTTCGGGGCGGATATCAGCATCTACTCGACGACCAAGTACATTGAGGGTCACAACGCGACGGTGGGCGGTGCGCTGGTCTCACGCGATGAGGCGCTGCTGGCACGCTTCAACCTGATTCGCAAGTCGCTGGGTCTGATCCAGAACCCGCTGGAGGCGTGGCTGACACTGCGTGGCATCAAGACGCTGCCGCTGCGGATCGAGCGTCACTGCCGCAGCGCCCAGCAGATTGCCGAGTGGCTTGAGGGCCACGAGCGAGTGGAGCGGGTGCTGTACCCGGGCCTGGCGAGCTTCCCGCAGGCGGCGCTGGCCCGCAAGCTGCACGACAAGGGCCTGCACGGCGGCATCATCTCGGTGTTCCTTAAGGGCGGGACGGAATCGGCACTGCGGTTTGTCAAGAACGTCAAGCTGTGCTCGCTGGCGGAGAGCCTGGGCGCCACTGAGACGATGCTGACGCACTCGGCGACGATGACGCACGCGGATGTGCCGCGGGCGCAGCGTGAAGCCGCGGGCATTACCGATGCCCTGGTGCGGATCAGCGTGGGGCTGGAAGATCCGGCGGACATCATCGCGGACATTGATGAAGCCCTGCGGGCGTGAGATTTGGTGAAGAGAGAGAGAGAGAGAGAGAAAGGAAGAGGGGCCAATCAAGGCGGAGTTGGGGAGAGAGATTGGGGGGGAGGGGAGGAGGGGGGAGGGGGAAGTTCAATGACCGCGTGGTGATGGTGCGTGTTGCAACGCACTGCGCGGTCGCCTTGCCGGTGTGCGAGGCCGAATCGGATCGGTTTGAGAGTTCACTTCATCAGTCAATCAGCACTCAGTTGAGAATCGCCATGTCCACCACCCAGTCCGTGACGCCTGTGACCAACCTTTCCGCCCACCCGGGCATTATCGTGCTCAAGCTCGGCGGCAGCGTGCTGGCCAGCGATGAAGCGCTGCCGGTGGCCGTGCACGAGATCGACAGGTTCCTGCGCACGGGCCTGCGGGTGGTGGTGGTGGTCTCGGCCATTGGTGACACCACCGACTCGCTGATTGCCCGGGCCCAGGCCGCTGGCGGCGAGGTTGAGGACCCGGATGTGCCGACGCTGGCCGCCCTGCTGGCTACCGGTGAGCACACCAGTGCTGCGCTGCTGACGCTGGCGCTGCGCAAGAGCGGCATCACCGCGTGCACACGGACGGTGGATCAGCTCAAGCTGATTGCCAAGGGCGAGCGGCTGAATGCCGACCCGGTGTCGCTGGATACCGCGGTGCTGCACCAGTCGCTGGAGCGTCACAGCGTGGTGGTGGTGCCGGGCTTCCTGGCTCGCCTGGCTGATGGCTCACCGGCGACTCTTGGCCGCGGCGGCAGCGATTTGACGGCGATCTTCATCGGCCAGCGTCTTGGCGTGCCGGTGCGCCTGGCCAAGGACGTTGACGGCCTGTACCAGTGGGACCCGGCGCGGGAGCCGGCGGCCGGACGCAGCGGCCAGAAGCCAAAGCGATTTGCCACGCTGACGTACGACGATGCGCTGGGGCTGGACGGGGGCATTGTGCAGCACAAGGCCGTGCGGTTTGCCAAGCAGCTGGGTGTTCGCTTCACCGTCGGCGGTGTGAACCGGCTTGACGGCACGGTGATCGGCGCTCCGGTGACGACCTTTGCCACGCCGGTGCTGCCCAAGCAGCCGCTGCGGGTGGGCCTGCTGGGCCTGGGCACGGTGGGCCTGGGCGTGGCACGGCACATCGCGCGGCTGGATCAGGTTGCATCGGTGCGCATTGCGGCGGTGCGGACGCCGGCGAAGTACAACGGCGTGGTGGAGGGACTGGAGATCACCGACAACGTGCAGCAGGTGGCCGAGGCGGAGATTGATGTGCTGATCGACGCGTGCTCGACACCGGAGGCCTCGCTGAAGGCGATCCGGATTGCACTTTCTCGCGGCGTGAGCGTGATTACCGCCAGCAAGGTGGTGGCGGGCATCTTCGGGCTGGAGCTGGCGCAGCTGGCGGCCCAGAACGGTGCGGCGTTTGTGTACTCCGCGGCGGTGGGCGGCGGGGTGCCGGTGCTGGAGACGATTGACGCCCTGCGACGCTCGGGCGAGAAGGTGACGTCCGTTCGAGCGGTCATCAACGGCACGACCAACTTTGTGCTCGACAAACTGGCCGAGGGCCGCAGCCCGGAGGAAGCGGTGGCGCTTGCCCAGGAGCGCGGCTACGCCGAGGCGGACCCGACGGCGGACCTGTCGGGGCTGGATGCGGCACGAAAGCTGGCGATCATCGCCCGCGCGGCGTTTGGCACCGAGGTTGACCCCGAGCGGATCGAGCGGACCGGCATTGAGGCCCTGACGACGGCGGATGCGGCCAAAGCGACGGCGGCTGAGCGCAAGCTGCGGCTGGAAGCCACGCTGGAACGCGGCCGCGAGACCCGCGAGGCGGAGACGGGCACCCTGCTGGTGGAGGCCAAGACGCGGATTGCCCCGCGCGAGCTGCCCGAGAGCGACCCGCTGGCGACGGCCAAGGACGCCGAGAACGTGGTGCTGATCACCATCAGCGCCTCGCCCAAGCCGATCGTGCTGCGTGGGTTGGGCGCCGGCCGCTGGCCCACGGCCCAGTCGGTCATCGGCGACTTGCTGACGCTGGTGCGCGAGGGCACACCGGTGCGGACGGCCGGGACGAAGGCTGGCACGACTGCCAGCACGACGGCGGGTTCACTGGTGGCCCGGTGACGGCCGATGCCACGGGGGTCTAGCGTTGGCCCATGGCCGAGGCGCCCCCGGACCCACGCAGTGACCGCGAACTGATCGTCGCCATCCAGGGCGGCGAGCAGGGCGCGTTTGCCGCGTTGTACTGGCGGCACCGCGAGTTTGCCATGAAGGTGGCCTGGCGATTCACCACGTGCGATGCCGATGCGCTCGATGCGGTGCAGAACGCGTTTGTGTACCTGGCAGGCAAGCTGCGGGCCACAGGGCCGGGTGCGGCGGGTGCGCCGGGCGCGGGCGGGATGGAGGGAACATCCGCCGGTGAGAATGCCCCCGCGGTGAAGTTTGAACTCACCGCCAAACTCACGACGTTTCTGTATCCGGTGGTCAAACACGAGGCGATGGCGCTGCGGCGGAAGTCTCAGCGGATGAAGCTGGGTGCGGATTTGGCTGGCTCGGCTGGAAAAGATGGCTCGCGGGACGGCGGTGGTGTGTTTGAGGAACTGCCAGCCCGCGATGCACCGGCGGATGCCGGGCTGAGCGCACGACGGGTGGCCAAGGCGGTGGCGGGGCTGTCCGGCGGGCAGCGCGAGGTGGTGCTGCTGCGGTTTATCGACGGGCTCTCAATGGAGGAGATTTCCCAGGTCCTGGGCGTTCCGGTGGGGACGGTCAAGAGCCGGCTGCATCTGGCGCTCAAGGCACTTGCGGACGATAAAGAAGCGGTTCGGATGCTGACTGAAGGCAAGTAGCGGTCAACAATCCGCCGCCGGGGAGGCAGGAGCTTTCATGACGCAGGTGAACTTACGCGGAAGGTCGATCGCCATTACCGGCGCATCAAGCGGCATCGGTGCGGCAACGGCCATTGCCTGTGCGCGGGCGGGGATGCATGTGGCCATCATGGCCCGCCGGGCCGGCAAGCTCGCGGAGGTGGCGATTCGGTGCCGCGAGGCGGGGGCGGCGACGGGAAGCAAGGTGCTGGTGATGGAAGGCGACGTTGCCGATGCGGCGGCGTGCAAGCGGCTGGTCGATGAGTCCGTCGCGACCTTTGGCATGCTGTACGCGGTCTACGCCAACGCGGGGTACGGCTTTGAGAAGTCGATGGTCGAGACCAGCGAGCAGGAGCTGCGGCGGATCTTTGAAGTCAACTTCTTTGGCACGATGAACCTGGTCCGGCCTGCCGTTGAGTACTTCATGAGCCGACCGTTTGAGGGCGATGCCCGGCGCCGGCCGCGCGGGCATGTGCTGATCTGCTCGAGCTGCCTGGCCAAGATGACACTGCCGCGGTATGGGGCGTATTCGGCAACGAAGGCGGCCCAGAGCCACATCGGCCGGGCGATGCGGCATGAGCTGGAGCCCAAGGGCATCGCGGTAAGCACGGTGAACCCGATCAGCACCTCCAGCGAGTTCTTTGACACGGTGCGGCAGAACACGGGCGTGGCCAACCTGGCCATGCACACCCCCGGCTTCTGGTTCCAGACCCCCGAGAAGGTGGCCCGGTGCACGGTGGACTGCCTGGTGCGGCCGGAGCCGGAGGTGTGGACCGGCGTGCGGGGGCGGATCACGCGGCTGGGCACGGCTGTGTGCACGTTGCTGCCGTTTTTACCGGACCTGATGTTTAGGAAGATGGCCCGGGCGCGGTGACGGGGTGTGGACAGGGGCCGGCGGGCCGATTGAGGAGGGGCCGGTTGAGGAGGAGGACCCGGGGGTCTATCATCTCGACCTGTCACCCGTCGCCCGCAGGCCATGGCGTTCATGCTGCGTGCGGGCAATCCCACGATGAGGACAGGACTTAGGAATCGCACGCATGTCGCAGTTCAATCGTTTTACGCCGCAGCCCAAGGTCAAGGCCACCAAGAAGACCGCCGCGGGCAAGGCCTTCGTTGACTACAAGGACGTTGAGAAGCTCCGCCGCATGCTCTCGCCCAACGGCAAGATCCACGGCCGCAAGCGTCTGAGCACGACGGCTCACGAGCAGCGCATGGTGGCCCAGGCCATCAAGCGTGCCCGCTTCATGGGTCTGCTGCCCTACACCTCGGCCACGCTGTGATGCCGAGCCGGCGGCAGGTTCCGCCGGGATGATTCAGAGATTACTTCCAACCGTCGCCCTTTGCAGGGCGACGGTTGTCGTTTTGGTCTGGCTGTTGGGGGGAGGACGTGGCGGAGCTGGGAACGAGCAACGAGCAAAAAGACACCGACGCGCCGGGGGCGGCGCATCGGTGGGAGTGGACTCAGATTGAGGTGGGCAATCAGCCCAGGCCGATTACTTGGCAACGCGGCGACGGCGGATGGCGCCGACGATGCCGACGCCGGCCAGACCGCCCATGCCGGCGAGGGCCGCGGGGGGCAGGGGGACGACGCTCAGGTTGGCGTTGCCCCAGTAGGTGTTGTCGATGCCTCCTGCGTCGCCGCTGGTGCTTATAACCACCCGCAGGACCGATCCTCCGCTGACGGTGAAGCCGAAGAACCCACCGGGGCCAGACGGCCTGCTCACAAGGTAGTTATGGACCACAGATGAGCTATCGAGCACATCAATGCTTAACGTGCTCGCGCCAGGGTACGACCACACATCGGTTGCGAAGGCGTTGACCCCAGGGGCGAAGGACAGGCGAAGGGTGTTGACGAAGTAGTTTGAGGCCAGGTGGTTCGACGGCAGCCCAAAGGGGGCACCGACGATGATGATGGCGTTGGACGCCGATGCGAAGGACCCAGTCGCATCGGCGACCATCGTGCTGCCGCCACCGGTGAACGACATCGAGTTCGACGAGGTGCCGGATGCCATCGAGTCGTAGTTCTCAAAGCCCAGACCTGCACCGCCGTTGGTCGCCGCGAGGAACGCGGCCTGGCTTGAGTAGGTCGTGAGGGTGTCGGCCTGTGCCACACCGGCCAACGCGACGAGGGCGAATGAAGCAGTTGCAACGGGGCGAACAAAGCGCATAGACATATTTCATCTCTCCAACAAGTGGGAACAAAGCCGGCAGCGACAGCTACCAGCAAACTACGTGCGGAATTGTACTCCGCTAGGTAAATCCGCCCATCAAAAGCGAGTATTTCTGAGGGTTTTGTCACGGGGCTAACAACGTGGCCGAACACACCGGTTTGCAGATAGACTGGGCTGAACAACCGGGGCGCCTGAGGTTATCGGTCTATGAATCGCTGGTCTTCCTTCCTCATGGTCCACAAACCCGCAGCACCCCCGCCACGTCGCCCTCTCCTTGGCCGCCGCGACCGAGCTCACCCCGGGCTCCGAGTTGATGCAAAAGTACACCGACGCGCCGGGGGCGGCGCGTCGGTGGGAGTGGACTCAGATTGAGGTGGGCAATCAGCCCAGGCCGATTACTTGGCAACGCGGCGGCGGCGGATGGCGCCGACGATGCCGACGCTGGCCAGACCGCCCATGCCGGCGAGGACCGCGGGGGGCAGGGGGACGACGCTCACGAGTTCAGCAGTGATGCCGTCAAGCCCGAAGATGCTCGGACCGTGCCGGTGGGTGAACGCCAGAACCGGGTTCGCGTTCCTCACGGTCACCGTGGCGGTGAACTGCGTGTAGCCGAAGGGCCCGGCGTTGGCGATCGGCGTCATCAGGTCGATGCCGTCAAGCGTGGCACTGAACGATTGGTGGGGTCACCGAAGTTCCTGAGCCAGAACGAGACCTGAATGGTCGAGCCAACTGCAGCGATCAGGCTCTGCGAGAGGGTGCCGGTGCCGCCCATTTGACCGAGGGATGCAAAGAACCGGCCGGACTGGGGCTCAGGACCACGTTCGACGCTGTTGTAACCAAGGTTGTTCGTCTGGGACCAGCCGGTGAAGTCGCCGGTCTCAAAGCCACCGTTGGTGACGAGGTCGGCGTGAGCGGCGACGCCGCAGCTGGCCAGGGCCAGCGCAGCGACGGCGGCGGAACGAGTCATGGTGGACGTCATCTCTCATCTCTCCAGAGCGGAGGGCAGTGATATCACGGCCACTTTCAAGCACCCACGAGCGGGGATTCATCGTGCCACGGTCTGTTTGAAGTGCAAAGAAAAACCGTCCTGAAGTATCAGAATAAATATTTTATAGGACTCGACTAATCGAAATCGGTGTTTTTTCCCACCCAATCAATTTTTTAACTATCCCACCACAATCAACTTACGTCTTCGCTGGGTGTTCCTGACATCAGGTCGCCCTCCGAGCGTCGGTTCCTGCCCGACCGCTGCTGGACATCCACGGCCCGCACCGCCGCCCGAATACCCTCGGCCCAACCCCACACCCAGGAGCCCCGCCCATGGGCCACCAGCGCGATTACACGCCTCTGCTCGATGCCCTGAAACCCGGAGCGAATGACACGGAGACCATGCAGCGCGTGGTCGATGCGCTGTGGGACGCCTTCAAGGACAAGGGCTGGTCGTGGGTCGGCTTCTATCTCGTGCATCCCGACAAGCCGGAGGAGATGGTCCTTGGTCCGCGGCGTGACAAGCCGGCGTGCTCGCCGATCGGGCTGCACGGCTGCTGCGGCCGCAGCTACCTGTCGCGACGGTCGCTGGTTGTGGCGGATGTGAAGGTGATGGGCGCGGGCTACATCGCGTGCGATCCGCGGGATGTGTCGGAGGTTGTGGTGCCGTGCCTGAACCCAGACGGCACGGCCTGGGGCGTGCTGGACATTGACAGCTTCAACCGCGGCGAGTTTGATGAGCAGGATGCGATGTGCCTGGCGCGGCTGCTGCGGCACGTCGGGCTGAGCGCACACCAGACTGAGGACCGCGGGACGATTGAGGTGCTGTAAGTCACGGCTGAGAGGTGGAGCGAACCGCCTTGGTCGCTGAAGCAGCACCCAACCTCGCAGATGTTCCGGCCATTCCTGCGGTCACTGCCAAATCGACACCCCCGCCGGGCGGTGCCGTGGGGCGATGCCGCGTGGGGTGCCAGTTGGGGGGAATGCGGGCTCATGCCCGGCCCGCGGAACCCCCGATCTTGGCATGAATCCCGGCTTTTGCCTGCATGGACGGCGTGGCACGCCGCTCGCAACGTATCGATGACGATCTGAGATGGACCGGGCCCAGGCCGGACGCGACGTGAAAGTGAACCGAATGGCTTCAAACTCGCCAAGACCACGTCACGTGCAAGCGGCAGGTGCGATGGAACATGTCAGAACTGATGAACCCTTGGCCTGCAGCATCCATCCGGGGTGCGAGGAGCGACGTATAGATAAGTGCGATGAACGCCCGAGAACCTGTCCACCGTTTATCCACTGCGGGCGAGCAAACTGAGCAACTACACGGCATTGACAACCCAGAATACCACAATCTCCTAACTGTTTCCTACCATCTGGTCCTGATCGCGGTTTTTGTCGTTGGATCCAAGAAGTAACGCCGGCCCTGTTCGTTTACACGGGCACGGAACCGGCCGATCACCGCTCCGGCGGCATGCAGTCTCGGGGAACGTTCCACCCCGGGCAGGCAGGCCCAACCGGCGCATCGGAACCGCCCCCTGGCGGCTCCGGAGGAGCACCCCATGTTTGAGCGTTTCACAGATCGTGCCCGCAAAGTGATGGCCCTGGCCAACCAGGAGGCCCAGCGGTTCAACCACGAGTACATCGGTACCGAGCACATCCTGCTGGGTCTGGTCAAGGAAGGTTCGGGGGTCGGCGCCAACGTGCTGAAGAACCTGGATGTTGACCTGCGCAAGGTCCGTCTGGAAGTCGAGAAGCTCGTCAAGGCCGGGCCTGAGATGGTGACGATGGGCAAGCTGCCGCAGACGCCGCGGGCCAAGAAGGTCATCGAGTACGCCATTGAAGAGGCGCGCAATCTGAATCACAACTACGTCGGCACCGAGCACCTCCTGCTTGGCCTGCTGCGCGAGCACGACGGCGTGGCGGCGCAGGTGCTGATGAACCTAGGCCTCAAGCTCGAGCAGGTCCGCGAGGAAGTGCTCAACTTGCTGGGTGCCGGCAGCGACAGCGACGAGGGCGGCTCACCGTCTGCGGGCGGTCCTGCGGGCGGCCAGTCACGCAGCGAGCCGCGTGAGCCGACGGGCTCTGCCGGCGGCGGCGGCGGCGGCGGTGAAGCCGCGGCCAAGGGCCGCAGCAAGACGCCCGCGCTGGACAGCTTCGGCCGCGACCTGACGGAACTGGCCCGCGAGAACGCGCTGGACCCGGTGATCGGCCGCGCCAACGAGATCGAGCGTCTGGTGCAGGTGCTGTGCCGCCGGACGAAGAACAACCCGGTGCTGCTGGGCGAGGCGGGCGTTGGCAAGACCGCGATCGTCGAGGGCCTGGCGCAGCGGATCATCTCCGGCGAGGTGCCGGACCTGCTGCACGACCGCCGACTGGTGGTGCTGGACCTGGCGGCGATGGTGGCGGGCACGAAGTACCGCGGCCAGTTCGAGGAGCGCATCAAGGCCGTGATGAACGAGGTGCGCCGCGCCAAGAACGTGATGCTGTTCATCGACGAGATTCACACGCTGGTGGGCGCCGGCGGCGCCGAGGGCGCGATCGATGCGTCCAACGTGCTCAAGCCCGCGATGGCCCGCGGCGAGATCCAGTGCATCGGTGCGACGACCTTCGATGAGTACCGCAAGTACATCGAGAAGGACGCCGCCCTGGCCCGTCGCTTCCAGCCGATCCCCGTTGACCCGCCCAACGCCGAGCAGACCATCGAGATCATCAAGGGTCTGCGCGGCAAGTACGAGGAGCACCACAAGGTCAAGATCACCGATGATGCGGTGGTGGCCGCGGTGGAGCTCTCCGACCGGTACATCACCGGTCGCGTGCAGCCGGACAAGTCGATCGACGCGATCGACGAGGCCGGTGCCCGCGTGCGACTCAAGAGCATGACCAAGCCGCCGGATCTGGCGGACATCGAGGCCGACATCGAGCGGCTGACGGTCGAGAAGGACGAGGCCGTCAAGGCCGCGGACTACGAGCGTGCGGCGGAACTGCGCGACAAGGCCGAGGGCATGAAGGCCAAGAAGGCGCAGATCCAGAAGGACTGGCGCGAGAAGAGCCAGCAGGCCGCCGGTGTGGTTGATGAGGAAGTCATCAGCGAGGTCATCAGCAAGATGACCGGCGTGCCGCTGAAGCGCCTGAAGAAGGAAGAGGCCCAGCGTCTCATGGAGCTGGAGGCCGAGCTGCACAAGAAGGTTGTCAGCCAGGACGACGCCATCAAGGCGCTGGCGCGGGCGATCCGTCGCAGCCGCGCCGGCCTGAAGGACCCCAAGCGTCCGATGGGTTCGTTCATCTTCTGCGGCCCCTCGGGCGTCGGCAAGACGCTGGTGGCCAAGGCCGTGGCCGACTTCATGTTCGGCGATGAGGATGCACTGATCACGCTGGACATGTCGGAGTACATGGAAAAGCACAACGTCTCCCGCCTGGTCGGCGCGCCCCCCGGCTACGTCGGCTACGAGGAAGGCGGCCAGCTGACCGAGCGTGTCCGCCGGCGTCCGTACTGCGTGATCCTGCTCGACGAAGTCGAGAAGGCGCACCCGGATGTGTTCAACATGCTGCTGCAGATCATGGAAGAGGGCCGCCTGACCGACTCGTTCGGCCGCGCGGTGGACTTCCGCAACACCATCCTGATCATGACCAGCAACATCGGTGCTGACCTGATCAAGGGCGGCGGCGGCTTCGGCTTCAGCGTGGCGGCCACGCAGAAGAACGACGAGACGCGCTTTGACAACATCAAGAGCCAACTGCTCAAGGAAGTCGAGCGCTTCTTCCGTCCCGAGTTCATCAACCGCCTGGATGATGTGATCGTGTTCCGTCCGCTGACGAAGGACAACCTCATCAACATCGTTGATCTGGAAGTCAACAAGGTCACCGGCCGCCTGCAGCAGCAGGGCATCAAGCTGGTGCTGGACCAGCGTGCCAAGGACTTCCTCATCGAGAAGGGGTACAACCCCGACTTCGGTGCCCGTCCGCTCCGCCGCGCTGTGGGCCAGTACCTGGAGGATCAGCTCAGCGAGATGCTGCTGCTCGGCGACATCAAGCCGGGCACGACCGTGACGGTCGTCCGCAAGGCCGACGAGAACGGCAAGGATGCCGAGCACCTGTCCTTTACTACCGAGCACGCCCCGGTGGAGAAGGCACCGGCGGCAACTTCCACCGGCACGCCGCCCCCGGCGGCGGCAGCCAGCGGCTCCAGCGCGACCTGAGTCCCAGGTGACCAAGTGATTTCTTTCAAGCCCCCGGCCCGTGCCGGGGGCTTTTCATTTGGTGCTGTGCGCGGCGATGCTGGCAAAGCTCCCCCACTGCCGCGGCCGCTGCGGCACCTGAGGTGCAGACGAAATGCGGCGGCACACAAAGACAGCACCCCGGCCCGCGCCGGGGTGCTGTGAACGTACTGGTAATGGACCCGTGCTGATGCGGGCGAGCAGCCGGACTCAGCAGCCGGCGGCGAAGGCGTTGATGAAGGCGATGAAGTCGCTGCCGTCGATGGTGCCGTCGGGCTGGTCGCCGTTGTCACCGCCACCGGCAACATCGGCCGCGGGGTCGATGGTGGCATCACCGATGCCGAAGCTGTTGATGAAGGCGATGAAGTCGCTGCCGTCGACGTTGCCATCGGGCAGGTTGCCCTGGTCGCCGCCGCCGGCGACATCGGCCGTGCAGAAGGTGGCAGCCGGAGGCAGGTTGATGACCAGGATCGCCGTGCCGATGACCGTGGGCGTGCCGGGCGTGGCGTTGGCCGCGGCGGTGCAGGTGGCCGCCCGGGTCCGGAGGTCGACGGCAACCCACAGCTTGCGGTCGGCGGAGATGAACGCGCGGTCGTCGCGGAAGGTGGCGATGTACGCATCATCATCGGCGATGCCGTTACCGTCGAGGTCAACGGGGTCGCCTTCGCGGGCCAGCAGGGTGGTGCCGTTGTGCACGAGCACACCGTTCTTGTAGGTGTCGGCGTTGCTGGTCACACCGCCGAGCACATAGTCGCTGCCGCGGCCGGTGAGCATGAAGAACGTCTGCGTGAAGGCGGGGTTGATGGTGTTGCCGCTGTAGGTTTCGGTAGAGCCGGGGAGGATCGGGTCACCATGGCGGGCCAGCAGCTGGCCGTTGCGGACGGCATAGCCGAAGCCGGGAGCTGCCGAGGTGCCCATGCGGCCGTAGGCCGACCAGGTGCCGTCGGCATCCATGTGGCTGAAGGCAAAGGAGAAGACCGGGTCGGTCACCGAGGAGCCGGGGATGGCGACACCTTCCTGGAGCACCACGTTGTTGTTGTACACCAGCACCTCGTTGTTGCTGGTGTCACCGGTGTTGATACTGCCGGTGATGAAGGTGTCGGAGCCGTCGGCGGAGATGTTCGACACGCGCCACTCGGCGCCGCCGCCTTCGATGAACGACCAGGTGGCGTTGCCGGGTCCGGCGAGCTGGCCGCCGGGGACGGTCACGCCCTTTTGCAGCACCAGGGTGCTGTTGCCGGCACCGCGGATCAACGCCGAGTTGTTCTGCAGCGAGGCCGTGCCGGTGGAGATGATGCCCTCTCCGGCCAGGGTCGTGACGAGGGCGACCTCACCGCCATTGGTGATGCCGGCGATGGTGTTCGTGCTGCCGAAGGTCACCGCCGCAGGCGCGAAGGGCGGCACCGCATTGCCCTCGCGTGCAACGAGCGTGAAGGTCTCGGGCAGCGAGACGTTGCCGCGGGCAACGACCTCATCGGTCGCGGTGGCCGCATCGGTGTTGGTGGAGAACACGAAGTCCCCGGAGTCGTTGATCGCCACGTAGTTGTCAAAGAGACCGGCGATGCCGGCATCGGCAACGGGGCTGGTGGTCTGGCGGCCGAGGTAGGTCAGGTTCGGTGCCGCCGGGTTGGCCGTGCCCGCCATCAGGATGTCGCCGTTGCCGCCCGAGGCGGTCACCCGCATGATGAAGCGGTTGCCGTCGGGTGAGGGGAACATTCGCCGGAAAGCGTCGCCGCCGGTGAAGCTGGAGCCGAACGTGCCCGGCACCACATTGGTCGGGTGCCCGGCGACGGACGTCACGACCAGCGGGAACCCGACATCCGCCTTGGGCGCCAGGTTGATGGCGCGGGCGGTGTTGTTGGTCAGATCGGAATCAAACGAGCCGGTGGCGACCGTTGCCGCGGCGCGGAGTACACCGTCGGTGTTGACCGTGACGTTGATCGTCGCGTTGCGGGTGGTGCCCGCCGTCTGGTTGGGGGCCGTCCAGGTCACCACGCCGTTGTTGTGCACGAGCGTGCCGGCCGTGGCGCTGCTGCTGGGAAGGTAGGTGGTGCCCAGCGGCAGGGTGATCGTCGTCACCGGGGCCGATGCTGTTGCCGGGCCGTCGTTGGTCACCGCCACGGTGTAGCTGAGGTTCGATCCCACAGGAACCGGTGCCGAGCAGTCGGCCTGTGACGAGGTCATGGTCAGACTCAGAGCAGCCAGCTCGCTGACAACCAGTGCCGCCGTGGTACTGTTATTGGTCAGTGAGGTCTCCGCATCAGTCGTGGAGACCGAGACCTGCAGCGGGGCCGAGCCGTTGGCAACAGTTATACCGCTGATGGACACCGGAAGGCGGAAGGGAGCACCCTCGATGACCGGCAGCGGCGCCGTCAGAGTGCGGGTCGCGGCGTTGTACGTGCCGCCGATGGAGCTGAAGTCAAAGTCCAGCGTCGGGGGGAAGACCACCGTCAGCGTGGCACCGGCGGTGCCGGCCAGGTTCGTTCCCAAGTTGTCAACCCCGATGGTGAAGTTCGCGAACTGGCCGAACTGCGTGATCGGCGCCGTCGGACCGGTGGCCACCACCGTCAGGTCCAGCGCGCTCACCGCGCACGGGGTCGCCGGCGTCAGCAGGGTCCGCGGCGCGGGAGTCACCGCGGAGAAGTCCGCGGCGTTGTTGTTCGTGTCGACGCACGAGTCGATGCGGCGAACGGCCAAGACCAGCGAACCCGGTGATGGGAACGGCGCACCCTCGAACCCCGTCGCGGTAGCGTTGGTTCCCAGCAGATCGACGATGAACGCGTTCTGCGGGTTGGCGCCGGCGAGGACCGGGTCCAGCGAGCAGGTCAGCGCGATCTTTGACCCCGTGGTGCCGAGACCGAACTGCGAGCTGGCATCGAACGCCGACAGCAGCGGCGAGGCGGCGTTGGAGCCGCCCGGCAGTGAGACCAGCACGTACTGGCCCGGGCCGATTGTCAGCCCGGTCGGGAACGAGGTTCGGCTCCACGTCGCGGTGCTCGTCGCACTGGTGCTGTACAGGCCCCAGCCCGACAGGTCGATCGACCGCTGCGTCGGATTGAACAGCTCGATGAAGTCGTTGCGGTACGTCGGCACCGGGTTGGTGCCGGTGTTGCCGCCGAAGGCGTAGACCTGGCTGATCCGGACATTGGGGCTCGCCGGGTTGTACGGCTGGGCGAAGGCGGCGGTGCCGCAGGCGGCCAGCAGGGCGGCGGGGAGGATGCGCTTCATGTCTCTAACTCCTGTTTGGACCAGTCTTTCCGATGGACAGCCCGGCCCGGTTCAACCGTGCCGACTCAAACCTCGCCAGTCGGTTCTCCGGTGCTCTCCTTTCAGAGGACACTCAGGCCGGACCAAAGGCGGACGTGACCACGATCCCCGACCATACGGGAAAACAAGGCGAAGGTTCTCGTACCAAAGGATACATCGTGGGCGCGGCACCAACCAGCGAAAACCCGCGTCGCTCGCGGCGGCCACCCTCCCAAGCCGAGCAATTTCATGGAGCGATCGCCCGAGTACTCGCGACCGATAACGAGCCGTCGCGGCCGGGCGGGCGGGAGACCGGGTCCGGACGTGCCTTCGGCCTTGGGTCGTACGCTCGGGCCATGAAACTGGCAGTCATCATCGCCGCGGCAGGGTCCAGCAGTCGTTACGCCGAGGCGGTCCGAGCGGCGGACCCCGGGGCGCTGACGCGCAGCAAGCTGGAGGAAGACCTGGGCGGGCGGCCGGTGCTGCAGCGGACGGTGGAGTTGTTTACCACGCTGGCCCAGGTCAGCACCATCATCGTCGCCGGGCCAGCCGAGCCCGAGGCGCTCGACGCGTTCAAGCTTCGATTCGGTGACAAGCTCGGCTTGCTGGGGTGCAAGATCATCGCCGGCGGCAAGGACCACCGCTACGAAACCGTGCAGCGGGCCCTGGAGCACATCGGCCCGGAGATCACCCACATCGCCGTGCACGATGCGGCACGCCCGGTGTGCCCGGCGGACCTGATCGAGCGGGTTCTTGATGCCGCCGAGCGGTTTGATGCTGTCATTCCGGGGGTGGAAGTCGCCGACACGCTCAAGCGGTGTGCCGCCGAGCCCGTGGCGGACCCCAAGGCCGACCCGCTGGCGGCGATCTTCGGTGCTGCCGAGACCAAGAGTTACAAGGCGGTGGCGCAGACCGTGGACCGCGCCGGCCTGGTGGCGGTGCAGACGCCGCAGGTCTTTGAGGCCGGGCTGCTTCGCAAGGCGTACAAGCAGAAAGACCTGTCCAGCACGGACGATTCGCAGCTGATTGAGCGGCTGGGCGAGCGAGTGGTGATTGTGCCCGGGGATGTGCGGAACATCAAGATCACCCGTCCGGGCGACCTGACGATGGCCCGCGTGATCGGCAACTTCAAGGCTCCCGAGGAGCGGCCGGCGCATCTTCGGTTCTAAAGTCCCCCCACTCGGATCGGTGGTGAGACGAGGGCATGCGCAACCCGGAGCAAACCTATGCAGAGCAAAGCGGCGACCGTGACGGAGTATCTGGCCGGCCTTCCTGAGGATCGTCGGGAGATCGTCGGCGCGGTGCGCAAGGTGATCCTGGCCAACCTCGATAAGAACTACACCGAGAAGATGAGTTACGGCATGATCGGCTACGCCGTGCCGCACAGCATCTATCCGGCGGGGTACCACTGCGATCCCAAGGCGCCGCTGCCGTTTGTGGGTTTGGGCTCGCAGAAGCACCATGTCTCGGTGTACATGATGTTCCTGTACGGCAACGAGGGTGCCGAGGCCCGCTTCCGCAAGGAGTGGGAGAAGACCGGCAAGAAGCTGGACATGGGCAAGTGCTGCATCCGCTTCCGGACGCTGGACGATGCGGCGCTGGATGTGATTGGCGAGGCGATCAAACGCATGCCGGCGGCCAAGTACATTGAGCATTACGAGGCCGCACTGCAGGGTGCCGGCCGCGGCGCGGGCAAGGGCAAGAAGGCCACGGTGCGCGAGGCCAAGCCCGCGCCCTCCCCACCGCCGAACCCGAAGGTGCGGCCCAAGTCCGACAAGATCCGTGGCGGCACGAAGGCCTCAGCCGTGCCAGGAGCCAAGTCACCGGCGCGGACGGGCATCAAGCCGGCCGGCCGCGGGGCAAAGCGGACAACACGCTAACGGGGTGGTTCGGTTACTGCGGCCGCTGCCCTCCCCGCTCGCCTTAGCCGTAATGCGACACCGACCGCGTGATCTTGCCGGCGGCATTGAGAAAGAACACCTCCGCGGCCAGGTCGCCGTTCATGCGGCGGTAGACCAGAATCACGCTTTCCAGCCCTGTGGTGACGAACATGGGGTCAAAGCGCAGGGTCGGGTTGCGAACCAGGGCGCGGGCGAAGTAGTCACGCACGGCGGGGATGCCGACTAAGGCGGTGTCGTCGGTGCCGTTGTACCGCTTGATGAACGGGGAGGAGTGGGCGATCGACTCGTCGTAGCAGGCCATGATGCCGTCGATGTCGTGGGCGTTCCACGCGGCGTACCAGCGATCGGCAAAGGCCTGGGCCTGGGCGGGAGTCAGCGGCGTGGGCGGCGTGGGTGATCCGGGGTTCGAAGCCATGGCCGAGCGTATCGGGGTGGTGGATCGGCTTTGGGACCGTGGGCTGGCTGCCGCGAGGGCCGGATCTTGCCCGGGTTCACGCCGGCCCCCTGTTCGGGGAGGGGACAACGGCTGTTTGC
>CAILKP010000050.1 GCA_903834785.1 uncultured bacterium | reverse complement strand
CTCCTGAAATAGTCGGGGCGAGCATTGTTGCGGCTTCGCCCCGGCCGCAGCGGAGAATTCGACCCGGTTTGCCGCCCGCGGGGCGTGGTCGGCCAATATCCTTTCTCCCTGCATCCGGCCCGGCTTCATCAAGCCGCCCCCCTCTGCCCCCTCCCTCCCCTCGGAGCCATCATGACCGCCGAACTCAAGCCGATTGCTCATCGTTGCAAGCACTACGCGGACCTTGCCGCACTTTCACGGGAGATCGCGACGCTGACGGCCGTGAGCAGTCTGGTGGGATGGGATCAGGAAACCTACATGCCCGAGTCCGGTGCGGCAGGCCGTGCCGAGCAGCTCTCGCTGCTCTCGGGCATCGCCCATGAGCGCAAGACCGCGGCACGCTATGGCGAGCTGCTGGCCGCGTGCGAGCAGGACGCGACGCTGAACGTGCCCGGCACGGTTGAGGCGGCCAACATCCGCGAACTCCGCCGCGACTACGACCTGGCCACCAAGCTGCCGACATCGCTGGTCAGCGAACTGGCCCGCACCACCTCGCTGGCGCAGGACGCCTGGAAGCACGCCCGCGCCAAGAGCGACTTCCCGGCTTTCGCCCCGCTGCTGAGCCAGGTGCTGGACCTGACGCGCCGCAAGGCCGAGTGCTACGGCATCCCGAGCTTCGCCTCCCCCGCCGGCGGCAGCCCCCGCAAGGGCGAGCTGTACGACGCCCTGCTCGGCGAGTACGAGCCGGGAATCTCCGCCGCGGAGATCGAGACGATTTTCACGCCGCTGCAGGGCCGCCTGTCGCGACTGGTTGCGGAGATCACCGCCAGCAGCACGCAGCCCTCGGCCAGTTGCACCGAGCTGGGCATGAGCGTGGATCAGCAGCACGCGCTGGCGCTCGATGTGCTCAAGGCCATGGGCTTTGATCTTGCCGCCGGCCGGCTTGATCGCACCGCCCACCCGTTCTGCTCGGGCATGGGTCCGGGCGATACGCGGCTGACCACGCGCTACACCTCGGCCTCATTCCTGGAGCCGCTGGCTTCGACCCTGCACGAGATGGGCCACGGCCTCTACGAGCAGGGCCTGCCCAAGTTCGAGAGCTTCGGCCTGCCCGTGGCCGATGCGGTGTCGCTGGGCATCCACGAGAGCCAGAGCCGCATGTGGGAGAACTTCGTCGGCCGCTCGCAGGAGTTCTGCTCGTTCCTGCTGCCGCACGTGCAACGGCACTTCGGTGCTGCCGCCAGCGGTCTGACGGCCCGGGCCCTGTTTGAGGCCAGCAACACCGTTGAGCGGTCGTTCATCCGTGTTGAGAGCGACGAGGCCACGTACAACCTGCACATCATGCTCCGCTTCGGCATCGAGCGCGAGCTCATCAGCGGCCGCCTGGCGGTCAAGGATCTGCCCGGTGAGTGGAACGCACGCTTCAAGGCGCTGCTGGGGCTGGATGTGCCCAGTGATGCCAAGGGCTGCCTGCAGGATGTGCACTGGTCCTTCGGCCTCATCGGCTACTTCCCGACGTACACGCTGGGCAACCTCTACGCGGCGCAGATCTGGGAGACCATCAATGCCCGCATCCCCGATCTGGCCCAGCGCATCGGCCGCGGCGACTTTGCCCCGCTGCTGGCGTTCCTGCGCGAGAACATCCACCAGCACGGCCGCCGCTACTCCGCTACCGAGTTGTGCGCCCGCATCACCGGCAAGCCGCTCTCGGCTGATCCGCTGATGCGTTACCTCGAGGGCAAGCTGCGGCCGCTGTACCGCATCTGATTCGTCCTTCCTGCTCTCCGCCGGTCCTCCCCCGCCGGTCCCCTCCCATGGCCCAATCACTCGTTCTCATCGCCGCCGTGTTGGCCCTCTGGGGCGTGTTCTCGGCCCCGGTTGCGCTGGCGGTGGGCATGGTGCTGGCACTGGCCAACCTGGCGGCGTTTCAGACCCAGGCCAAGAAGCTCAGCAAGCAGCTCATCCAGGCCAGCATCGTGCTGCTGGGCTTTTCCATCCCGCTGGCCGATGTCGCCCGCGCCGGTCTCTCCGGCCTGGCCCTGTCCACCGGTGCGATTGTGCTGGTCTTTGCTGCCGCGGCGGTGCTGGCCCGCCTGCTGCGCGTGCAGGACAAAATGGCCGCACTGCTGGCCTCGGGCACGGCCATCTGCGGCGGCTCGGCCATCGCGGCCACCAGCGGGGTCATCGGTGCGGCAGCGGCCGAGACCGCCGTGGCCACCGCGGTCATCTTCCTGCTCAACGCCGTCGGCGTGTACGTGTACCCGGTCATCGGCCACGCGCTGAACATGACCGATGCGCAGTTCGGCTCGTGGGCGGCCATCGGTGTGCACGATGTGGCTGGTGTGGTTGCCGCGGGCAAGGCGTTTTCCGATGCCGCCGCCGATCAGGCGACGATCATCAAGCTCACGCGCGTGCTGTGGATCGTGCCGGTGGCCTTTGCCCTGGCCTGGTGGGTGCGCCGCAGCGAGGCCGCCGCGGCAGCTGCGAGCCCGGCCGGCGGTGATGCGGCCAGCGCCGCTGCCGCGGGAGCCAAGGCCAAGGCCCCCTCAGCGCCGATCCCCTGGTTCATCCTCTGGTTCCTGGTGGCCTGTGCGCTCCGCAGCTTCGTGCCGCTGATCAGCACGACCATTCAGCCGCTGCAGGATGTTGTGACCAACGTGCGCGAGGCCGCCCCGTGGCTGGCCCCGCGCTGGCTGGCCGATGTGGCCTCCGGCACCGGCGGCATCTCCGCCGCCACGCTGCTCCGCGGCATCGGCAAGGCGCTGCTCACCGTCGCGCTGCTGCTCATCGGCCTGGGGCTCTCGCGTCAGGCCCTGCGGCAGGCCGGCGGCCGGGCACTGGCCATGGGCGTCATCCTCTGGGTCATCGTCTCGGTGGCGTCGCTGCTGGTTGTGCGCATGCTGTAAGCCGCCGGTGGGGCAGGGGCAGGGCGAAGTTACTTGGTTCCAGTCGGTACGAGCGGCTCAGCACTCCGGCAGGCGTTCCGCGCCGTACACGTTCGGCTCGGCATCGTCCCGCTCGGCACCCTCGCTGCACGCGAAGGTGTACACGTTCATCTTGGTGATCCGCGGCGAGTAAATGTGCAGCGTGATCAGGTCCGTCCCCGGGGCCTGCATGTTGGCCACCTGGTGAATGTCGTTCTCCTCGGCGGCACAGACGTACCCCGGCTTCATCAGCGTCGTGCCCACCGGGCACACCAGGCCCGAGGGGGTCTTTTCAAAGCGGATCTCCGTGCCGCTGCCCTCAACCACGCGGAAGGCGCACGAGACGCCGGTGTGGTCGTGAATCGGTGTGCAGTGGCCCGAGCGCCAGGTCAGGGCCAGCAGCTCAAACCACGGGCTGGCGGCAATCGTGTTCCGCCGGTACGCCTTGCTGCCGAAGGTGCACGCACACGAGAAGTCCTCGCGCTTCACATCCAGCCGGCCGAGCATCTCGGCCAGCACGCTCAGGTCGGCCCGACCGTTCAGGCCCTGCAGATACATCACGACCTCCGCCAGCTTGGGAAACCGCGTCGCCGCATCGGGATAGCCCTTGATACATGGGCTCGTCGCTGCGCTGCCGAGGGTTGTGCTGGTGGTCGTCGCCATCGGGGGCTCCGGAAGCGGGAAAGGTGCAGGGCCAAAACAGGCCGCCACGCGGAACGGTGCCGGCCTGATGCAAGTCTACAACATCTTCGGCCGCCGGCGACCCGTTTGCCCCGCCTACCCAATACAAAAATCCACCAAACACGCCCGGATAATCGGCTGCCGCACCTGCCGGCTCCCGACAACTGGACGGTCGCACGTTGCCTGAGGCGATGTTCCACGGGCCGCGGCAGGTCCCTTGACTGCCGCACATCTGCACCGCTGCGACAACTCGGGGTTGGCCCACCGACCGACCGGCGGTCCTTGAACCGGGGCACAGCAACCCCGTTCAACGCCGGGCATCTATTCAAGATCTACAGTCATTAGTCTCAGGACTCGGTCACGTGCGTGGAGTGGGATGGCCGTCATGAAGACGAGAGATTTCATCGCCATTTCGAAGCAGTTGCTTCCCTCGCTTCCCGGCATGGTGGTGCACAACGGGATGATGCTTGCCGCATCGAACGATGCAGTGCTGCGGGGGATCTGCTTTGAAGGATCAAGCTTTGATGCAGGCTCTTTCTACGTGTGGTCCTTCGGGATGCAGCTGTACGTTCCGGCAGACGGGATCAACTTCAATCTGGGGGTGCGACTTCGCATGGAATCCGGCGCCGAAAGGTGGCATCAAGCAGAGGATCAGCTGATCGTCAAGCTGAGTAACGCTGTGCGCATTCAGGCGGTGCCGATGCTCCGTCAGCTGGAGACCGCGGCCGGTGTTGTTGAGCTGACGCGAGCGGCCGCCTCCGTCGCGTCCGGCAATCCGCATCTTCACCGGGAGCTGGCGTTTGCTCTTGCGAAAGCAGGTGAGAACGAGGCAGCCCTGGGTGAGCTTGAGGTGCTTTCGCGGCGATTGGATCGCCAAGTTCCATGGCAGAACGAGATCGCCAGGTCATCGGAAGCTCTGCATCAGTGCCTCATCGCTGACCCGGAAGGTGTGCCCGCACTCTTGAAGCAGTGGGTTGCGGAAAACGTTCACAGACTTGGACTGAACGGGGTCTTGCAGGTGTAACGCTGCGGCGTCCGGCACCCCTCCTCACCCCTCCTCACCCCTCCTCACCCCTCCTCACCCCGCCTCACCCCTCCCGCCGCTCCCGCTCCAACTCCTCCACCAGTGCCTCCGCCAAAAAGGCGTACTGCTCGGGCGTGTTGTAGAGCTGGGCCGACAGCCGCACGTACCGGTCGGTTTCCAGCGTCTCCCCCGGCTGCGGCGGCATGCGCAGGATGGGCACCTGGATGCCGTACTCGGCCAGCAGCCGGTCCTGCAGCGCATCGGCGTAGCGGGTGGGCCGGGCCCGCAGCCGCGCATCAAGCGCGGGCTCGTGCGCGGGGATGGGCACCAGCGACATGCTGGCGCACAGCATCGGCGGCAGTGGGGGCCGCGTGCCCAGCACCTTGCCCACAATCGCCGCACCCTGCTGGGCCAGGGCGTGGTTGGCCCGCATCACGCCGGCCCAGGTGCCCTCGGGCACCAGTGTCGGCAGCAGCCGCAGCGCCGCGGGCGTGGCCAGCCAGGGCGAGGGATCCAGCGTGCCGCCGAAGTCAAACTCCAGCCGGAAGCGCGGCCGATCGGTTCTGGGTGAGTTCATGCCGTGCGAGATCGTCAGCGGCTGCATCCCCGCCTGGCGGTCGCGGCGCACAAACAGGAACGCCGAGCCCTTGGGCGCGCACAGCCACTTGTGAAAGTTCCCCGTCGCGTACGCCGGGGCCAGGGCCCGCAGGTTCAGCTCCACGCTGCCCGGCCCATGGGCCGAGTCCAGCAGCACATCCACCCCGCGTTCCTGCGCCCGCCGGATGATCTCCGCCGCCGGTGTGACCGTGGCCGACGGGCTGGTGATGTGCGAGAGCAACAGCAGCTTCGTTCGCGGCGTGATCCCCGCCAGCACCGCCTGGGCCATCTCCGCGGCCGAGGTCGCCGGGAACGGGAACCGCACGCTGACAACCTTCGCCCCCGCCCGCTCCGCGGCATGCCGCAGGGCGTTATTGCACGCGTTGTACTCGTGCCCCGTGGTCAGCAGTTCATCCCCCGGCGCCAGCCGCAGCGACCGCACCACCGTGCTCACCCCCGCACTGGCGTTGGAGACAAACGCAAAGTCATCGGCATCGCACCCCACAAACGCCGCCATTGTCCCCCGGGCCCCGTCCAGCAGCGGCTCAAGCTGCTCAACAAAGAAGCCCACCGGCTCGCGCTCGACCATCAGCCGGTAGCGGTCGGCCTCCGCCATCACCGCCCGCGGCGTCGCCCCGAACGACCCATGGTTCAGCAGTGTCACCCGCGGATCAATCGCCCAGTGCTCTGCATGCCGGCTGCCTTCAGGTCGTTGCATGGCCGAGGGTACCACGGCCGGGGGAACATCCCAGCCGCATCAGCCACTTCCTCCACCCTCACCCCCGCACATCAATCATGCTGCCCGGCAGCCGGGCCGCCGCAACGCGGGTTGCCGCGGCGTTTTTGTCGGTCGGGTGGTTGTACATCGCCAGCGGCCCGTCGGGTTTGCCCGTGTCGGCGGCTTCCGCAGTGGTTGCCGGCCCCTCCCGCCCGTCTCGACCCACCCGCCCTTCTGGCCCCCCGCCTGTGCCGCCGTTTCGCCTGGCCGGTGCTGGCACCGGTGCGGCCGCCGGATCGGCCCGGCCCGGGACCTTGCCGGCCACCAGTTGGCCCGCCCTGCCACCCACTCCCGCCCCGGCCCCGCCGCGAGACAGCGTCACCGCGTCCTGTCCGGTTCGGGCCTGCATTCCAGCCGCAGCAGCGGCGGAGGGGGAGGTAGTGCCCGCGGCAGCGGATGGCTCACCCGCTCCGGCCGCACCATCGGTGTATCCGGCCAGCAGCAAGTTGGGCTTGCGGGCGACCTGCCGCACCTGGGCGGGGATCGGGTTCGGGCTCATGTCGTATCCGTCGCTCATGTCAAGCCGCCACAGGTCAAGAGTGTGCTAAGCCGGAGCTGCCGCCGGGCACGAAATGCCCGGCAGGTGCGTGGGTGCGCCCGCACGCTGCGTCTATCTTTGTCCGGTCCAGCATCAGTCGGCGTCGGAGTCACCCGGGGTCTTTGCCCCCTGTTGGCCGTGCCCCGCCAGCCGCACCGGCGGCCAACCATGTTGCCGACCGTGATTCTGGTGCCGCAGCGGCCGGGCCCGACCCCGTGCCGATGCCCATCGCGCCTTCGCCTGAGTTCAGGAGCTGCCCCTTGCCCGACAACGACGCCTCCGCCATGCCTACCGCCCCCACGCCCGACCAGCTCGCCGCCGCCCGCGTCCGCACCGCGCAGGAGATCGCCCTCGACGGCCAGATCAAGCTCGTCCGCTCCAAGATCATCGACGAGGCGACCACCGCCATCGGCATGCTCGAGACCGCCATCGATGCCCTCTTCCGGCTCGATGTGGACCGCGCCCGCGAGATCATCGCCCGCGATGACGATGTCGATCGCTCCGAGGTGGAGATCGAGGAGGAGGCCCTGCGCGTCCTGGCCCTGTACCACCCCTTCGCCCGCGACTTCCGCAAGATCACCAGCATGCTCCGCATCAACGCGGACCTGGAGCGCGTGGCCGACCACGCCACCAGCATCGCCAAGCAGACCGTCAAGCTCCAGCCCCTGGGCGTCACCCGCTTCCCCACCGCGCTCACCGAGCTCGGCCAGCGCGTCCCCATGCTCTGCCACACGCTGCTGACGAGCTTCGTCAGCGAGAACGTCGAGCAGTGCCGCTCGGTGATCATCAAGGACAAGGCCATCGACTCGCTGGACAAGCGCCTGTTCGATGAGTGTCTGGAAGTCATGGGCTCTGACCGCAACTCCAAGGCCGCCGGCGTGCTGATGTACCGCTGCGGCCGCGAACTCGAGCGCGTCGGCGACCTGATGGGCAACATCGCCGAGGACGTCATCTACCTCGTCGGCGGCCACATCGTCCGCCACGAGGAAAAGAAGCGCCTCAAGCAGCAGGGGCTGATGTAAGCTGGAGGGCGGCGAGGTAGTGGGGGGGCGGGCCGCAGGTTCCCGTCGCGGGTGCGACCTGTCCTGTCGCGCCCCAGGTCTCAGAGATTTGCTGCACCGTCCTAGCGCCAGGCAAGCAGACCTGCATCGCGGCAGCAGTTGTACACCTCCAGCGCTGAGGGTGCATCCAGCGTCCACGGCTCCAACCGTGGCCACTTGCACGGCATCTCTGCAGTCTCAACATACATGCCGCCGCAGGGAGTCTCGATGCAGTGGCACCGCACGCCCGTGTTGCGGGGCTGGCGAACGCGACCGGTCAGCCACCCCTGCAACTGGGCCCGGTCTCCCAGCCGTGCCAGCTGAACCTGGCTGAAGTGATTGGCCCAGAACACGCCGCGCAGCAGTTCCGGCCGCCCGGGTGCCATCTGCTCCCAGCTCTCTTGTTCGAGTCTGAAGCTCAGTTCCTCCGGCAAGATGGCCTCGCTGACGTAGCCCCGTCCCGCCGCGTGCCTGCCCGACCAGGCATAGTCCACAAACAGACTTGAGAGCGACGGAATCCGGTCCGCCCAGCCAAGCACCGTGCTTCGCAGGAACCCGCACACCGCCGCCCACTCGAGGCCCGCAAACTCCTGAGCGGGCAGGCTCAGCATCAGGCAGCTGTGGCGCACACGCTCGCCGAGCACGGTCACGTTGCCTGCCGAAAAGTCGAAACTGATCGGCGGCTGGGCTTGCGAGCCGCCGCCCGAGGCAGGCCCCCTGAACTTTGCTGTTCCAAACAGCCTGCAGATCGACCGGTCGCGACCGACCTGCTCGATCGTTGCAACCACTCGGGTCCTTGGGTACTCAAAGAAGCCGTTCTCCAGCACGCCGCGGGGCACGCGATCAATCCCATGAACGCTGCCTGTCAGCTCAGCGGCAGGCTGCAACGTCAGTTCTGCCACTCCACTCAACGCCTCTGCCAGCAGTCTGCACGCCGGATACTCCGAACTCACGGAGTAGGCACAGATCACAAAGCATGGGTATGGTCGTGCGATCCTCACGGTGCATCAGCCCTTTCGGCGTTTCTCGACCCTGCAATCTCACGTCCGGCAACGCTCCGATCTTTCCCCGCCGCGGCGGCCAGATCAACGGCGCACCCGTGCCGTCGGATCAACTCACCGTCCATCTCTACAGCGAGCACGGCTGTCCGTGGCGAGCGGCGATGCCGCGGATCTCCTGGCGAACGGCGGCGGTGAGCCGGGCCTTCCCGTGGATGAGCCGGAAGAGCGGTTCATCGATCGGGTCTCTTCGAATCGCGTGCTCGAAGACCGCGACCCGCATCGCCCGGTCAACATCCCAGCCGCCCTTACGGAGAAACGACTCAACGCTGCCGCAGCACAAGTCCACCAGATAGCGGGGCCAGCGTTTCACCTCGATGGGCTCGCCGGAGGGGATCTCCGTCCACTGCGCGCTGCCGAAGGTGGTGCTGGCGCAGAAGGTAAAACGATCGTCGATATAGAACCGCTTCTCTGCGTGCGGGTCTGCCGGATCTCCAAACGGAACATCGACGCGAAACCTGGATCGCACGAGTTCCACGACCGCCTCACGATGCGCGGGTGTGCGAATCTTCGTCAGCCTGTCGCTGACGCAGCTGACCATGAACGTGCCGTCACTGAGAAAGTAGCAGCTTGAGGAGCCGGAGCTGCGATGCAGCGCATGCGAGATCCCGTCAACAACTTCGAACCAGTATCCGCTGACCCATGGATCATCAAGATGGACCAGCCGATTCATCAGAGACCACGCACGCACTCGCTCCAGGATCAACTCCGGAGTCAGCGGCGGATCTTCGTGTTTCTTTGACGGTATCTTTGCCATCGGCTGCCTCTGTGATGCTCCCACATCCTTGACCCGGTGCGGCAGCTGGTAAACGTGCGTGTTCCTTCACCGCTTGGTGCCTCGCTCCCTGTGCCTCACTTGTAGTACGGCGTTTTCGGCCAGTACCACGACGGTGCTCGCACGTTCCCGTGGGCCCAGTCTTGAACAATTCCCCAATCAGCCGGGTCGGGCCACTTCTCCAGCAACTTCGCTCGATAGGCCGCGTTGTCCTGATAGCGACCGGTGACTTCTTCGAACAGAACTGCCAAGCCTTCTCGGCACTTCTCAGCCGTGAGCTTGGGGTCACAGTCGGCGATGCGAGTAAACAGCCGCCGAAGTCGATGGGGCACGGTGCCGGCCTTCTCCGACTCACCCCAGTACCCGACACTGGGCGGCTTCTCACGGGTCACCATCGCGGCCGTTGTTCCACCGTACCAGATGTTCAGGAACGGTCCGAAGCGGCTGCGATCCAGCTCCACAAGGCCGTACAACTCATCAAACCGCCGCCACGCCAGCGCATCGCGGCACGAGTATCCATGCTCCTTGGCCATCTCTCGAAACAGCTTGATGATCTCATCGCGCGTCATGCCGAGCCCTTCTGCTGCACGCTCTGCCCCCTGCCGCATCCGCCGTCTCCAGAATCCCGGCACCTCGGCCGCTCCTGCTCCGTGAGCCCGCCCGGACTCCCCAGACTTTACGCGCCCGGCCGCACCCCTTCCGCCCCAACGCCGCGGCAGGCTTCCAACCCGCGCTCTCGGCCCATCCGTCCTTCGTCCCTCCATTCCTGCTGCCCCCTCCCCGTCCCCCCTCCACCCCTCCACCGGTCTACCTTCCCACCGTGACCGACGCCCGTCCCGACCGTTACCACCGCCAGATGCTGCTCCCCGGCTGGGGTGCGGCGGGTCAGCAGCGGCTTGCCCAGGCCCACGCCGCCATCGTGGGGGTCGGTGCCCTCGGCTCGGTCATCGCCGAGCAGCTCGCCCGCGCCGGGGTCGGCACGCTCACGCTGGTCGACCGCGATATCGTCGAGCTGACCAACCTCCAGCGGCAGTTCCTCTACGCCATGGGTGATCTCGGCTCACCCAAGGTCGAGGCCGCCCGCGCCCGGCTCACGCAGATCAACCCCGACTGCCGTATCTACGCCGAGGCCACCGACCTGCGGGCCGACAACGCCGAGGCGGTCCTGGGCATCCACGCCCAACGGCCCGCGGTCATCATCGACGGCACCGACAACTTCGAGACGCGCTACCTCCTCAACGACCTGGCCGTGCTGCACGCCATCCCGCTGGTCTACGGCGGCGCGCTAGCCACCGGCGGCACGCAGATGACCGTGCTGCACGACCCACCCAGCCGCCCCTGCCTGCGCTGTGTTGAGCCCGACCCGCCGCCACCGGGCACGCTGCCCACCTGCGACACCGCCGGTGTGCTGGGCCCGGCCACCGCGGTCATCGCCAGCATCCAGGCCGCCGAGGCCATCCGCATCATCCTGGGCCTCGCCAGTGACACGCCCCCGTCGCTGGTGCAGGTCGATCTGTTCTCCGGCCAGTTCCGCCGCATGTCACTGGCCGGCGCGCACGACCCCGCCTGCCCCTGCTGCGTCCGCCGGCAGTTCCCCTACCTTGCCGGCACGCACGATACCTCCGAGCGTCTGCTCTGCGGCCGCAACACCGTGCAGATTTCACCACCAGCGGTTTCGCGAGCCCCGGCAACTCCGGCAGCCCCTCCAGCCGCCCGCCGCACGCTGGACCTGGCGGCCCTGGCCGCCCGCACGCAGTCACTCGGCCCCACCCGCCACACCGCGCAGTCCGTGTCCGTTACGCTCGCGCAGGAAGCCGCCGAGGTCACCATCTTTGCCGATGGCCGCATCCTGGTCTCCGGCACCACCGACCCCGCCCGCGCCCGCGCCATCGCCGCCCGCATCATGGGCTAAAGCAGTTCCCCCTGCCTTTGCCCCTTTCCTCATTCTTCTCTTCTCTTTTCCCTTCGTCTTCCTTGCGACTCCGCCCGCACGCGAGGCGACTCCTCCCCCCTCTCCCTCCTCCTGTCTTTCTCTGGTCCTCTGGTGCTCTGCGTGAGCCCCTGCCTTTCCGCCTTCCCCCCCTCGCGACTCACCGCAGCTCCCGCACCTGCAGCGGTCCCGCCGTCTTGTCACCCTGCTGCGTCACCTCAAACACATTCAGTCCCGGCCGCAGGTCCACCGCCGCCGGCCGCTGCGGGTTGGGCACCGTGTCCACGGTCACCGTCACCAGCGCATCGTTCCGCACGGCAAAGGGGCCCATCCCGCCGCGGTCGCCCGGGCCCAGCCGCACCGCACCCAGGCCCACACGCTCACCCTGCGGCGTCACGTAAAACGCATCACCAAACACCACCTGCGGCGTCTGGTTACGCAGGTCCACCGAGTAGCTCGTCGTGCAGCCCGCCAGCGCACCGGCAACCACAACACCCGCAACGGCCAAACCCCGACGAACGATCGATTGACGGCCAAGCATTGAAACACTCCTGACGGTGACCCGGCCACCCTGCCACCAACCGGCGGCAGCACTCCGGGCTCCAAGCCGCCCATGTATTCGGAAACCACGGGGACCGGATGCACCAGCCGGGTTGTCCACAATGGCCCGCCGATCGCACCCTCAGTTGCCCGGCCGCTCCGCCCATAACTCCTGTTCCTGCGGTTCACTGCTCCTCCTTGCAGTCCAGCCCGATATACTCTCTGGCAGGGATGGGGCATGGATCGGTGAGGTTCTTGCGGATATTGGCCGGGCATCGCCCGTCCGACACCATCGATCGGTTTGATCGCTCCCTGAGTCCCGACCCGCGGCAGTTGCCGCGGCATCTCGGTGTTCACTCAGCCCGTTCGGCTTGCTCGCAGTGGCGAGACACGACCGGCATCCGCCGCACTCCTTCGAGTGGTGGCGAACGAAAGACCGCGGCCGCTTTGGCCGCGGCACGCACGAGGTTTTTGTGGCAGAAAAGAAGAGCACGACCAAGAAGGCCGCACCCGCGGCCAAGCGCACCAGCCCCAAGGCCGCTTCAGCAAAGAAGCCGGCCAAGGCCGCACCCGCTGCCAAAGCAGCCAAGCCCGCCAAGGTGGTGAAGGCCGAGAAGCCCGCCAAGCCCGCAGCAGCCGCCCGGCCTGCCAAAGTTGTCGCAGCCGCCGCGGCTGAGGCACCCGCCGCGTCCGGCACGCGCCGCCGCACTCGCGTTGATGTCGCGCCGGCTGCCCCGGCCCCCGCATCCGCCCCCTCCGCCAGCACCGCCGCCCCGGCGCCAAAGCCCGTTTCTGCCCCCCTAGCAGCGGCCTCATCCCCGCAAGTGGGGGGTTCGCAGGGGTATCAACCGACAGCTTCTCAACCGCAACCGACCTTTGCCCCCGCGGCATCATCGGCTCCGGCTTCCGCCCCCTCCGCCACCCCCGCGCAGCCCCAGTCTGGTACCCGCCCGCCCCGGTTCCTCAGTGCATGGAAGGGCAAGCCCTCCACCGCCGTACTGCGGGCTTATGGCGATCAGCTCGGTGGCGCTTCCTACGCCGCCGCTGCCGGCGGCCGCGTCATCACCCCGGCCCCGCTCCCGCCCGTGGCCCCACCCCCGGCCCAGCAGCCCCAGCAGTATCAGCAGCAGGGCCAGCCCAGCAACCGCAACAACAATCAGGGCGGTCACCAGGGTGGCAATCAGGGTGGCAGCCAGCACAACCAAAACCGCGGCGGCAGACCCAACGACAACAACCGCGAGAACCGAAACAACAACAACGGCAACCGCAACCAGCAGGGCCAGCACGGCAACCGCAACAACCACGGCGGCAACCAGCACAACCAGCACCGCGGCGGCCAGAACCAGAATCAGAACCAGCAGGGCCAGCAGCAGAACCAGCAGCAGCAGTTCAATCAGGCCCAGTCCCAGCAGCCCGCCGGCGACGGCTCGCAGCCCCAGCAGAACCAGCAGCAAGGCAACCAGCAGCAGTTCCAGCAGAACAACCAGCAGCGCCCGCCCCAGCAGAATCAGAACAATCAGCAGAACCAGCAGGGCGGCCAGTTCAACCAGGGTGGCAATCAAGGTGGCAACCAGGGCGGTCATCAGGGCGGCAACCAGCAGTTCCAGGGTTACAACAACCGCGGCCGCAACAACCACCCGCACCACAGCAACCGCAACAACCGCGGCGGTCACAACCAGCACCACCAGAACCAGCAGCAGAACCCCCTCACGCAGTTCATGCCCGTCGTCGGCTTTGACCCCGCCACCGCTCCGCGGATCAAAGCCTTCGAGGACCTCACCAGCATCGACCCGCAGCCCCGCTACACGCTCGAGCATCCCGGCTGCAGCGAGTCATGCCGCCTGATCGACATGTTCTGCCCCATCGGCCGCGGCCAGCGTGCCCTCATCGTTTCGCCGCCCAAGGCCGGCAAGACCACGCTGCTCAAGGACATCGCCCAGGGCATCACCACCAACTACCCCGACACCATCCTCATCGCTCTGCTCATCGATGAGCGGCCCGAGGAAGTCACCGATTTCCGCCGCACGTTTGAGCGTTACGGCACCCGCCCCGACGGCACGCCCAAGGCCCAGGCCTTCGGCTCATCCAACGACCACGGTGTCGAGCGTCACGTCCAGGTCGCGATGCAGACCATCAACACCGCCAAGCGCATGGTCGAGGCCGGCCTGCACGTGGTCATCGTCCTCGACTCGCTGACGCGTCTGGGCCGCACCTTCAACCTCTCGCGCCAGCACGCAAGCTCCGGCCGCACGCTCACCGGCGGTCTTGATGCCAAGGCCCTGGAGGTCCCCAAGCAGCTCTTTGGCTCGGCCCGCAATACCGAGGATGGCGGCTCGCTGACCATCATCGCAAGCTGTCTGGTCGATACCGGTTCCGCCGGTGACCAGGTCATCTTCGAGGAGTTCAAGGGCACCGGCAACATGGAACTCGTGCTCGATCGCAAGATCGCCGAGCGCCGCCTCTTCCCGGCCATCAACCTCTCAGCCAGCGGCACGCGCAAGGAGCATCTGCTCATGCCCGATGCCGAGTTCAAGACCGTCACCGCGCTCCGCCGCCGCCTCATCAACATGCCCCCGCACCTGCAGATCGAGCAGTTGCAGTCGGCCATGAAACGCTTTAAGACGAACCTGGACCTCATCTCCAGCGCGGGCTGATCGCCCGTCTCAGTCCGCTCGAATCGACGATCCATCGTTGATCACCACAATGTCCGCCGCCGCGCGGTACGCCGCCTCGCGCCGACCAAAGGTCGGCTCCGCCACACCGTCAAAGAACGCTCTGGCCTTCTCCACGCCCCAGCCGCGCTGGCCCGTGCGCTCCAGATGCTCCCACCGCGCCCACCGCACCGCCGCGGGCGCTTCAACAAACACCCGCACATGCAGCACCTCACGGACGCGCTCGTGCAGCGCATGGATGCCCTCCAGCACCACCACCTCTGCCGGGTGCACTACACGCTGCCCCTCACGCCGATGCGTCTGAAAGCTCCACACCGGCACCGCCGCCGTCCGCCCTTGCCCCAGCTCGCCCAGGTGCTCTGTCAGCAGCGGCCAGTCCAGATGCGCGGACTCATCACGCTCGTGCTCGGCCACCAGTTCGTAGTCCGGCAGATAGTCATCCGTGCTCACCACTGCGCCGCTCAGCAGCCGCGCCAGCGTGCTCTTGCCCGCCCCCACAGGGCCCGTCACCCCCACAATCCGCGGCAGAGCACACCCGGCACCCAATCGCCGGATGTGCTCTGCCGCCGCATCAAGACCTTCAATCCGAACCATGCCGCCAGCGTATCACCGCGGCCCGATCCGCCCCTGCCCCCACGCCGGTGCAAAGCTCTCGCCCCAGCGGATCGCACGCTCGATCATCGCCCGGTCCGCCGCGTCCATCTGCCCGTCACCGTTCAGATCGTTCGGTGAACGCTCCCACGCGTAGAGGTCCTCAACATCCACGCGCCCATCGCTGTTCATGTCCACACACAGCCCGATCGGCTCCAGCGGGCCGATGGTCCTCCTCAGCCCGACCGTTCCATTCAAGTCCACCTGCGACACCAGGCCCACCGGCCACGGATCCGCCGCAAACACCAGCGGCGAGCCGCACCCGGGCGCCTGACCGAACGCCGGCTCGCTTGCAAGCACGATGTTCCTGGCCGCCCGGACGTTGGCGCCGGTCGCTTCCGACAAGTCGAACCCGAAGAACGCGTTGCCCACCGCCGAGTCCAGCCCCGAGCCGTAGTTGAACCGCGCCACGCCCGGCCCGGTCTTGATGAAGATGTTGTTCATCGCCCTGGCCGCCGGCGAGAGCACCGGCGTGTCGTAGTCCACCAGGAACGTCGTGTTCGGCCCCGTCCGCACTCGGATGTGATTGTTCATCAGCATCAGTGTCGTCAGCCGCCCGCTCGACTCGTTGAACATCGCAAACTGCCCGTTGTACGCGCTGGCATCAATGTCCACCAGGCAGTTGATCATCCAGCCCGTCTGGTGATACGGCACCAGGGCCGAGTCGTTGCTGAGCGGAATCTGATTCAGGTATCGACCGTTGATGCGCGCGTACGACGAGGCCAGCGGCAGCGAAACACCGCCCGGCCCGCCCGGGTGATACTCACCGACGATGAAGCACCTCGCATCGATCAGATTCGTAAACAGCCGTGTCCCGCCCAGGTTCGCCGGCTGCACGCACCCGCGCGGCCCGGGGTCGCTGCTGCAGTTGTTGGCAATCAGCAGGTCAAAGTACAACGTGCCGCTGGCCGTGTGCGAGTAAAACGCCTGCCCGCGCCGCGTGTTGCGGAAATCCCAGTCGCTGCTCGGCAGCGTGCCGTACGCCGCTACGCAGCTGTCAAAGATCGTCTCGCCCTGCCCGTTCTGTGCAAAGCTGTTGAAGATCGTCTCGCCGAAGGCGTTGTAGTTGCACAGCCCAGCGCGGCAGTCAACAAACGTCGCGATGCCGCCGGAGTTGCCCCCGACGTAGTGCGTCATGGCATGCGATGAGCCGTAGTACGACTCGCACGCCACGATCACCACCCGCGCCGTGCCCGTCGCGCGGGACTCAATCCCGTGGTTCTGCGTCGGGCTGAACTCCGCCATGCCCCAGCCCTCGGCCACCAGGTTCTCCAGCCGCGTTCCGTCGCCGCGCCCGACAAAGCCGGGCCCGGTCCGCCGCACGATCTGATAGTCCTTGCCGTCTATCCGCGGGTCCGTCGGCTGCCCCGTCGCCGGGTTGTTCTTCGGCCGCACGTACAGCACGCCCGCCGTCCGGTCAAAGAAGAACGAGCCCGGGTTGTTCTGCACACCCGCCGGCGAGATCTGCCGGCTGTACGGGTTGCCCCGATCGTCGTCCTCCTTCACCCACACCACCGGCGCTCCCTGCAGGCCCTCGGGTAACTGGCTCCGCATGTACACACCCGGCCGATCCGCTACCGGTGTCCACGCGGCCGGCGTGCCCACCGGCATGAACGGCGTGAACAGCGGCTTCGGCAGGTTCGCATCGCCATAGTCCGCCATCGTCACGTTCGGCACCGTACTGTCAATGCCCACCTGCTCGCGCCACACATCACCCCGTCGGAATAGCAGTGCCACGTTGCCGCCCGCCGGCCGGAACTGCTCCAGTACCGCCCGCGCCTTGGCCAGCGTGCGGTACGGCGCGGCCTGTGATCCGTTTCCCGTCACATCATCGCCGCTCTGGGCAAAGTGCACGCTCGTTGCTCGCGCCCGGGGTGCCTCCGCCAGCCGCTGCGCCAGCAGCGCGTCGTACCACGTGTGCCACTGCGGTGTGGTCACCAGTGGCGGCGGCGATGCCAGTGTGCCCTGGGCGCTGGCCGTCGCTGCCGCTCCCAGCACCGTCACCAGCGCAGCGCACGCCGATAGCGCGGCGGACAAAACCGTCGACCCGACCGCCCCGAACCCAAGTTGTAAACGACCCATGCTGAGCTACCTCTCGATTGAGAAACCGAGTCGAGAGGACGCTGCGCCATGCAGGACGAAAAACCCCCCGACCTGCAATCGAGGATACCGGAAAATCGCCGGAAGTACGTGGAAACCCCCAGCCGTAAACGAGTAAATATAAAACCTAGGGAAACTTCCAGTAAGGTCTTATAAAAGCAAGTCTTACGTCATCAGATCAATGATAACGCCACCCCAAGCGCACCGCACTTGCTTCAGCTTTTGCCCTCTGCGACCAGAACACGGTCGCCTCCACCGCCCCGTCTCCCTCACCGCGGCCCGATCCGCCCCTGCCCCCACGCCGGTGCAAAGCTCTCGCCCCACCGCACCGCCCGCTCCACCAGCTCGCGGTCGCGGCTGTCCGCCACGCCGTCGCCGTTTACATCCCGCGGCAGGCGGTCCCACGCCAGCAGGTCCTCAATGTCCACCCGCCCGTCACTGTTCACATCCACGCAAAGCGTCACCGGCTCCAACGGGCCAATCGTCCGCCGCAGCCCGATCGTTCCATTCAAGTCCACCTGCTGCACCATCCCCAGCGGCCACGGATCCGCGCCAAACACCAGCGGTGATCCACACCCCGGAGCCGCCCCAAACACCGGCTCGCTGCTCAGCAGCAGGTTCCGCGCCGCCCGCACGTTCGCCCCCGTCTCGCCCGAGAGATCAAACCCGTAAAACGCGTTGCCCACCGCCGTGTCCAGCCCCGAGCCGTAGTTGAACCGTGCCACACCCGTCCCGGTGTTCACGAAGATGTTGTTCATCGCCCGCCCGCCGGCCGAGAGCCGCGGCAGGTCGTAGTCCATCACAAACGTTGCCGCCGGTCCTGTCCGGATGCGAAAGAAGTTGCCCACCAGCATCGCCGTGGTCTCGCGCCCGTCGGATTCATTGAGAAGTCCGAACTGCCCGCTGTACCCAGTCAGGTCCACATCCACCAGGCAGTTGATCATCCACCCGATCTGGTTGTACGGCACCAGCGCCGTGTTGCCCGCCACCGGAATCTGATTCAGGTACCGTCCGTTCATCCGCACGTGGTTGCCCGCCACCGGCAGCAGCACGCCGCCCGCTCCGCCCGGGTGCTGCTCACCGACGATGAAGCACCGCGCATCAGCCAGTTCTTTAAACGTCCGCGTCCCGCCCAGATTCGCCGGCTGCACGCAGCCCCGCGGCCCCGGCTCGCTGCTGCAGTTGCTGGCCACCAGCAGCCGGAAGTAGAACGAACCGCCCCCGGTGTGCGAGTAAAACGCCTGCCCGCGCCGCGAGTTGCGAAAGTCCCACTCGCTGCTCGGCAGCGTGCCGTACGCCGCCACGCAGTTGTCAAAGATCATCTCCCCATCGCCCAGCGCGTTAAACGCGTTGAAGATCGTCTCGCCGAACTCGTTGTAGTTGCACAGCCCCGCCCTGCAGTTGATGAACGTCGCGATGCCGCCGCCGGTCGGCGTCACAAAGTGCGTCATCGCGTGCGAGGCCCCGTAGTACGACTCGCAGCCGATGATCAGCACCCGCGATGTCCCCGTCGCCCGCGACTCAATGCCGTGATTCTGCGTCACGCTCACCGTGTCCATGCCCCAGCCCTCGGCCACCAGGTTCTCCAGCCGCGTGCGATCCCCGCGGGCCACAATGCCGGCACCCGTCGCCCGCACCACCTGATAGTCCTTGCCGTCCGTCCGCGGGTCCGTCGGCAGCCCCGTGACCGGGTGCGGCTTCGGCTGCACGTACAGCGTGCCCGTCGCCCGATCAAACCAGAACGACCCCGGGTTCGCCGCCACACCCGCCACACTCTGCTGCCGGCTGTACGGGTTGCCCCGATCATCATCTTCCTTGGCCCACACCACCGGCGCCATCACCGCCGGGTTGCCGCGCATCAGTCCCTCCGGCAGCGCAGTCCTTCTATACACACCCGCAAACCCCGGCACCGGCGCCCAGTCCGTCGCTGAGCCCACCGGCTGAAACGGTGTGAACTTCGGCTTCGGCAGGTTCGCATCGCCGTAATCAGCGATCGTCACATTCGGCACCGTGCTGTCAATGCCCACCTGCTCGCGCCACACATCGCCCCGCCGAAACAGCAGCGCCACATGCCCGCCCGCCAGCCGGAACGGCTCCAGCACCGCCCGCGCCTTGGCCAGCGTGCGATACGGCGCACCCTGCGTCCCGTTGCCCGCAACATCGTCCCCGCTCTGGGCAAAATGCACGCTCGTCGGCCTGATCCGTGGCACCTCCGCCACTCGCCGGGCCAACAGCGTGCTGTACCAGCTCTGCCACTGGGGGCTCGTCGCCAGCGGAGGAGTGGGGGCCCACACCTCCTGCGCATGCACCCGCTGCACTGCGCCCGCAGCAAGCCACAACACCGCCGCCAGCACGCACATCAGGGCCCGCCCGCCCAGCCAGCCCGCGCCGCCACCTGGCCGCAGCCACTGCCGCATCCCGGTCAACCGCGTTGGTCTGGCCTCGCCAGCGGCACACATCATCGCTTCTTGCTCGCTCTCTCGCTCCAGCATACAGGTTCGCCCGCACTCGGGCGGCCGTTCCACCAAACTCCACTCCGCTCCATCTTACTGCATCCCCCCCCCCACGCCACCCCGTCCTCCCCGTGGCTCACCCCACCGTAACGATCCTGCCGCCCGCCCCCGTTATGGGTCCTGCCACGACCTCGCGTGGAATCGCCCTTCCGGGCGATCTGCCTTCCCGCCTTGCCGCCTTCTGCCTTCTGCCTTTCCGACTTCCTCTTGTATGATCTCACCAGCACCTTCAATCGAGCGTACCGCCCCGTCGGCCCATCGCTGGCAGTCGTGGGTCGACGGGGCGGTACGCGGCCGGACGCGTGATCGTTTTTCTCTTGGTCTTTACGACCGTAGGAAAGCATG
>CAILKP010000049.1 GCA_903834785.1 uncultured bacterium | reverse complement strand
GCTCCGGTGCCGGGGGACTGAGTTGTCTGCCCTCCTGGGTGCGTGGGTATCACCGTGTCCACGGCTGGGTTCAACTCAAGATCATCCTCGATCAACTGCGTGCCGAGCGACGCTCTGCCGCCGCTTGATGCATAAAGCTCTGCCGCTTCGGGCTCCAATGGCTTTGGGCTCCAATGGCGTGGGGCTCCAATAGCGAGGTCGGTCACACCCGGGCGGGGACGGATGCGAAGATGCGGTCCCAGAAGGCCAGGCAGACTTCATCGCTGATTGCACTGGGGACGCGGTTGTCGTGCCAGTAGGGCTCGCGGAAGATGCTCTCGTAGAGATCATCGTTGCTGTCGACCTCGATGATGCGGTCGATGAAGGCCTGGTCGCTGGCAAAGTCGTGGCGATTGAGGAAGGACCGCGGGTTGAAGTCCAGATGCACCAGCGGGTTGCCCCAGTAGATCGGGATCGACCGGGCCATCATCGCGTCGGTGATCTTCTCGGTGGTGTAGCCGGGACTGGACGCGTTCTCGTAGGCGATGGTGAACTTGTAGCCGCGGGCGAATCGCTGTTTGGCCGGCGAGTCACCCTCACCCGGGAACTGCTGCAGCCGGGGCATGTTGTTCATCAGTGTGCCGGGCGCATCGATGTGCTTGTACTGGCTCAGCCGTCGGAACAGCTCGTTGCGCGGCTTGCACATGGGGTTGCGGAAGACGAAGTTGCAGAACCCGGGGCGGTGGAACCCGGGGCGTTCATCGGGCTGGCGGATCAGCGCATCAAGCGAGCCGTTGAACTGGCGGACGTACCAGGCGTAGAGCGGCAGCCGCAGATGACGCGGGTGCGCGGGGTCGAAGTGCGAGAAGGAGACCGCCCAGTCGAAGCGATCGAGGTCCGGGAGGACGTTCTCGGTGATATAAGCGATCTTCACCGCGCGGTCCGGCAGGGTGCGGCCGTCTTTGAACACGCCGCAGATGGCAAAGTCGGGGTCGTCACTGACCTCAAGGTGATAGCGGCCGCGCAGGTACGGATGGTGCTCGAGGAACTGCTCCGGTTTGAAGCTGTCCCAGAAGCCGTAGAAGTTGATCGACAGGCCGCGGCTCATTGACGGGGTATATCGGTTCGCGGCCGCGGACCGGTTGACCGCCCCACAGCCCCCGAACGCGGAATCCTGCGGAACCGGCCGCGCTTTGCACCGGGCATCTGCCCCAGTTCCGTCGCCGGGGCCGCGCGGCAGCAACAATCGCCCATGCCAGACGGCGATGCGACCAGACTGAACTCCTCCTCTCCCGCCCAGCCCGAGGCGGGCAGTGCAACACCCGCAGGGGCGGCGGTGCTGACGATTGAGCCGCCGCGGAGCGGGCTCCTGGCGGCGTTCAGCCGGCTGGGGCAGACGCTGGGCGGGCTGCTGGGGCATGCGGCGATTCCGGAGATGGCCGCGGCACTGGCGTACCGGACGATCTTCTCGCTGATTCCGATCCTGCTGATCGCGTTTCTGACGCTGCGGCTGTTTAAGGACACGGGGGCACTGGTTGAGCAGATGCTCTCGCGCTTGCTGGAGCAGGCGGGGCTGACGAGCCTGGCGGGCAACGCGGGGGCGGGGGCAGCAAGCGGCGGGTTTGACCTCAAGGGCTGGATCAGCCAGCGCGTCAATGAGTTCAGCGGGATCAACTTCACCTGGATCGGCCTGATCTCCGCGGGCGTGCTGATTTACGGTGCGATGGGGCTGCTGGTGGCGATGGAGGGATCGTTTAACGCGATTTACGGCGGGCAGAACGCCCGCAGCTGGTCCAAGCGGCTGCTGCAGTACTGGATGATCATTACGCTGGGGCCGATGCTGGTGTATGCCAGTTTCTTTGCCGGTGAGGCGTTTAAGTCCATCGCCCTTGATCTGGCTGAGAATACCGGTGTGGGCGCCTCGCTGTTTGCGGCGATTGCCGGGTATGCCACGACGGTGCTGATCTCCGCCGCGCTGCTGCTGGCGCTGTACCAGACGATTCCCAACACGCGGGTGCGGCTGCGCCCGGCGATCATCGGCTCGCTCGTCGGCGGGCTGCTGCTGGAGATGGCCAAGAACGGCTTTTCGATATATGTGCAGTATGCGGGCGTGCGCTCGCTGTACGGCTCGCTGGCATTGCTGCCGCTGTTTCTGTTCTGGGTGTACATCACCTGGATCATCGTGCTCTTTGGCCTTCGGCTGAGCTACCTGATCCAGCACCAGCGGCTGTCGCTGCTGCTGCTGGCCTGGCGCGGCGTGCTGCGGCGGCATCTGGACTCACCGGTTGCCGCGGCGATGCCGGAGCAGGCGGCCGGGCCGCTGATGCTGGACCGCACGGTGGGGCTGTGCGTGCTGGCGCACATCGGCGATGCGTTCAACCGCGGGCAGATCGGCCTGACGCCGGAGCAGATTGAGGCCAAGGCGGCGATCCCGCATGCCGCGGCGCGGACGGTAATTGATGCGCTGATTGCCTCGGGCCTGGTGATCCGTGCGACGGCGCCATCGGCCCGGTCGGGCCGGCTGACGCTGTCGCGGCCACCGGCATCGATCACGGCTGCGGAGGCGATCCGTGCGCTGGATGGCGCGGTGATTGAGGCACGCGGTATCGGCGGCACAGACCGGCTGACCAGCGCGATCAGTTCGGCCGCTCAGCACTCTGCCGGTGGGCTGACGCTGGCGGACCTGATTGACCCGCCGGCGGCACCAGCGGGGCGCAGCGTGGTGGGCGGGGCGGGCGGTGGCGAGACGCCACCGGTGCCGGCATGAGGTTGGCTGGGAGGGAAGGAGGGGTTGGCGAACGGGCGAGCGGGCCTGGGGTTACTCGGGCCGCTTGGCCTCAGTCGGCAGGGTGATGACAAACGAAGTGCCCTTGCCGAGCTCGCTGGTGACATCGAGGCGGCCGCCGTGCTCGGTGACGATGCGGCGCGAAGTGGGCAGGCCCAGGCCGCTGCCGCCGCCTTTGGTGGTGAAGTAGGGCACGAAGATGCGGGCGAGGGTTTCGGGGCTCATGCCCGGGCCGGTATCGGCGACGGTGATGCGGACGAGTTTCTCGGCGTGCTCGCCGGTGATGGGTTCGGTGCGGATGGTCAGTGTGCCGCGGCCCAGGGGCTGGGCGCCATCGGCGGCGGGGCCGCCCATGGCCTGGACGGCGTTGAGCATGAGGTTGAGCAGCGTCTGCTTGAGGAGCTTGACATCAACCGGGGCCATGAGGGGGCGGCCGGTGGCCAGCGAGGCCAAGCCGGGCAGGTCGCTGACGGGGGGCTTGCCGAGTTCGGTGATGAGTTTGACGCCGTGGCGCTCGGCCTCGGGCAGGAAGAAGTCGGAGAGCTCGGTGACGACGGCGTTGATGTCGGCGGGCCGCAGGTCAAGCCGGAGCTGGCCGGCGAACTCAAGGAAGTCCGAGAGGATGCCGCGGAGCCGGTCGGTTTCACGCCGGAGCGCGGCGATGCGGGAGGTCAGGCGGCTTTTGACCTCGGGGGCCATTTCGCTGTCGGAGACGGCCTCGGCTAAGAGCTGGGCGTTGAGGCCGATGGTGGACAGGGGGTTTTTGATTTCGTGGGCCAGGCCGCCGGTCATGGAGCCGATTTCGGCGAGGCGTTCGGCCGAGCGTGCACGGCGTTCGGCAGCGCGGACGGCGCGGAGCTGGCGGCGCATCATCTCGCGCGCGACGACCGCGGCGATGGCCCCGCCCGCCGCCGCACCGAAGATGCCTGCCAAGAGCCACTGCATTGCCCACGGTTGTAGGGCGGCGGTGGCGAGGCGGCCACCGGATGCTTACCGTTGGCCGCCGGTGCCGGCCCGTTCGGTGGCACCCCAGCAAGCAGGAGTTTTGCAGTTCCGATGCAACCCGATGTGTTCCCAACGCTCCCGCCGGCTGTTGCCGAGCGGGTCAGTTTTGCAGGTCCAGCCGGCAGCCCGGTGGAGCCGGGGCGTGCCAAGTCGGATTCGTGGTCGCTGGTGCTGTACTGGATGCACCACGCCGTGCGGGCGGAGGAGAACCCCGCGCTGGATGCCGCCCGGATCGCGGCCGGGGTGCTGGGATTGCCGCTGGTGGTGCTGCAGACGATCCCGGCGCACAGCCCGTACGCCAGCGACCGTCTGCACACCTTTGAGCTGCAAGGGGCGCGGGATGTGGCGGGGCGGCTGGCGGCGATGGGGATTGCGTACTACGTGGATGTGCCGCGGCGGGGGGGCGATGCAGCGGTGGCCAGTGAGCTGCTGCTGACCCTGGCACGGCGGGCGGCGCTGGTGATCACTGAGGACATGCCGGTGGACCCGTGGCGGATGTGGACCGCATCGCTGGCCAGTGCGCTGGCGGTGCTCAAGACGCCGGTGTGGGCGGTGGATACGGCGTGCGTGGTGCCGGCGGTGCTTGTGGGACGGGCGTATGACCGGGCGTTTGCGTATCGGGATGCGACGGCGAAGCTGCGGAGCCAGCGGGTGGGCCGGGAGTGGCCGGTGCTGCCTGATAAAGCGGCACCACTGCCGCTGCCGGCGGCGGTGTCGCGGTTGCTGGCGGGGGCGGTGAGCGGGCCGAAGATTGCCGGGGCCAGCGATGCGGACCTTGCGGCGATGGTGGCGGGCTGTGAGATTGACCACACCGTGTGCCCCGTGGCCGAGACGCGCGGCGGCAGCGTGGCGGCGATGGCACGGTGGGAGGCGTTTGTGGCTGATGGGCTGGCGGGCTATGCGGAGGATCGCAACGACCCGCTGCGTGACGGCGTGTCGCGGATGAGCGCGTATCTGCATTACGGGATGATCAGCCCGATGCTGGTGGCCCGGCAGGCCGCGGCGGCGGGCAGTGCGGGGGCGGAGAAGTTCCTTGATGAGCTGCTGATCTGGCGTGAGGTGGCGTACACGTGGTGCCGGTATCGGCCCGATCATGGCACGACGGATTCGATCCCGACGTGGGCACTTCAGACGCTGCGGGCCCATGAGGTTGACCGGCGCCCCGCGCTGTACAGCTGGGAGATGCTGGCGCGGGCCGAGACGGCCGACGACCTGTGGAACGCGGCCCAGCGGAGCCTGCTGATCCACGGCGAGCTGCACAACAACGTGCGGATGACATGGGGCAAGGCGCTGCTGGGCTGGACGCCGCATGCGGCCCGCACGCTGGAGCTGCTGATTGACCTGAACCACCGCTACGCGCTCGACGGTCGCGACCCGGCGAGTTACGGCGGGATCCTGTGGTGCCTGGGGCTGTTTGATCGGCCGTTTTCACCAGAGGTACCGGTGCTGGGATCGGTTAGGCCGCGGACGACGGCCGAGCACAGCATGCGGCTGGATGTGGGGCGGTACAACAGCCGGATCTCGCGGTCGGCGTTTGCCGTGCCGAGGGCCGAGGGCGGACGCTCGACGCCGCGGATTGCGGTGGTTGGGGCCGGCATCGCGGGGCTGCTGTGCGCCCGCACGCTGGCGGACCACGGGCTGAGCGTGACACTGCTTGACAAGGGACGCGGGCCGGGCGGACGGACGAGCACGCGGATGACGGGGGGCGATCAGTTTGACCACGGCGCGCAGTTCTTTACGGCGCGCTCGCCGCTGCTGCGGCGGCTGGCTGACAGCTGGCTGCACGACGGGATCATCAGCCGGTGGACGCCGCGGCTGGTGGATCTGCGGCCGGGCCAGCCGCCGACGCCGCATGATGCGAGCTCCGGCGATGGACAGCACGACTCGGCGGCGACGGGCTTCTCACGCTTTGTGGGCCGGCCGGGGATGAACGCGGTGTGCGTGCATCTGGGCTCAACAGCCGCGCGGGCGGGCGTGACGGCGCGGTACAAGACGGAGATTGCGGGGGCGGAGTTCAGCCAGGGCCAGTGGACGCTGCTGGTTGCAGGCGAGGATGGCACCACGCAGCAGGTGCCGGCGAGCTTTGATGTGCTGGTGCTGGCCACACCGCCGGAGAACATCCGCAAGGTGCTGGGGACGATGCCGGTTGCGGCGGGCGTACTCGAAACGATTGCGCCGGTGCGGATGCTGCCGACGTGGGCGACGATGGTTGCCTTTGACCGGCCGCTGTCGCTGCCGTTTGACGCTGCATTTGTGCGGAACGATGCGGTGCTGTCGTGGGTGGCACTGGAGAACTCCAAGCCCGGACGGCCGGGGGTGAACGATCGACCGGCGGCGGCAATTGGTGGCGGGCCGGGCGAAGGGGCGGATGGCGGGCGGGCTGGGGTGCGCGAACGCTGGGTGCTGCACGCCTCGCACGCGTGGTCGCAGGCGAATGTGGAACTGACGCCCGACCGGGCTGCGGCGGAGATGCTGGCGGCGTTCAGCCGGCATGCCGCGGCGGCACTTGGCCGGCAGTCGCCGGGGATGATGGCCGAGTCATCGCTGCCGGAGCCGAGCTTTGTGGCGGCGCACCGCTGGCGGTATGCCGCGGTGGAGACGCCGCTGGATGCACCGTGCGTGCTGGATGCCCAGTCGCTGCTTGGGGTGTGCGGCGACTGGTGCGGGCAGGGACCGTCACGCGTGGAGAAGGCCGTGCTGAGCGGTGCGGCGCTGGCGGGGCAGGTGATGGGGCAACTGGCGATTCGAACCGGCGATCAGGCTTTGGGCTGACCGTCAGCCGCTGCGGCGGGGATGGCCACTGGATTGGCGAACTGGATGATCTCGGTGCCGCCACACTCCGGGCAGGGGCGTGAGCCGAGGCCAGCGCGGTCGTAGCCACAGCGGGCGCAGCTGCCGGGGAGGCGGCGGCGATGGCGGCGGTAACTCCAACCGGCGGCGGCGGCGAGCAGGGTGGCAAGCGGCCAGATGGGCAGCATGAGGCAGGAGGCACCGGCCAGGCCGGGCATGGCGGGGCCGACCGTACTAGGCGTGCCTATGGCCAGGCGAGGCAGCCAGCGGGCGGCGGTATCGGCATCACTCGGGCCGCCGAGAGTGGTATCAACCCCGAAGAAGCTGGCCCCGCCGCCGCCCCAGACGAAGCTCTCCTGGGACGTCAGCCGCGGGGCGGACCAGATTGAGATTGCACCAGCCCAGAGGGTGAATCCTGATTCCCGCCAATAGGCCACGGACTGGGCATCAAAGGGGACGCCCCGACCCCGGAGGCCGGAGGGCCGGCCGCTGGTCCACTGGAGGTGGCCGAGTTCCGAGGCGGTGCCGAGTGCCGCGGCGGCGAGGGCCATGGCCAGCAGAAGCCGCCAGCGGGAGGGCGACGTGGAACGAAGGTGCATGGGGGATTATCGGCCGCCGGGCTGGCAGAGGGCGCGGGGGTTGCCCGCGGCGGGTTGGGCGGGGTACCCTGCAACCGTCTGTTGACATTTCCTAATAAATGTCAATGGTTGATTCGATTTGCATTTCGTCAACGATGGAACCGCCCCACCACGCGAGGCACACCATGACCGAACTGATCAACCTGCACGGCCAGCCGATCCTTCGACTCCGCGGCGAGAGCGTCCTGAACCTTCAGGGCCATGAGATTGCGCGGGTTGCGGAGAACCGGCTGCTGAACCTGCACAACCAGTTGCTGGCGACGGTCGAGGGCGGCCGGGTCTCGCGCAGCGGAGGGGAGACGCTGCTGCACGTTCACGGCAGCCAGGTTGTCAATCGGCACGGGCAGACGATTGCCAATGTGACGACGGGGACCGACTCGCAGCGTGCGCTGCTGGGCGCGGCGTTTCTGGTGTACTGCACCTAAGGGAGGATGAGCATGGCCAGGTCACCGGTTGCGACGCGACCGAAAGTACAACTGATCACCTCACCGGCGGTGTGGCGGACGATGATCGCGCCGGCCCGCATCGAGATCATCGAGGCGATGCGGTGTGCCGCACCGTGCGCGATCGCGGAGATTGCCGAGCTGCTGGGGCGTCCGGCAGACGGGCTGTACCGCCACATCCGGCTGCTGATGCAGGCGGGGATCGTGCGGGAGGTGGGCTTTCGCAAGGCGGGGCGACGGACCGAGCAGGTGTTTGATCTGACGGCCAGCGACTATCGCATTGCGTTTGCCGACAGCACGGGTGCCGCGGAGCGGACGGCGATTGCGGAGACTGTCAGCGTGTTTGCGCGGAGCGTGTCGCGGTACGCGGGCAAGGCCGCCGCGGCGCGGGCGCTGGTGCTGGAACCGGAGAACCGGAACCTGCTGATTGACTACGACCTGACGTGGCTGGAGCCGGAGGCGGTGGCACAGCTGCGCACGCTGGTCGGGCGGATTCACGCCCTCTGCGAGCGGGGCCGCCGCCGCCGCAAGGGTGAGTTGTACGTGAACCTGTGCACGCTGATGCCTGTGGTGCGTTCGCGGCGGGGCAAGGCCGCGGCAGCGGCGGACACCGAGCCGGCGAAGGCCGGACCCAAGCGTGCGCGGAAGTCTGCGAGCGCGGCCTCATCGTCTGCTTCGGCTGTTCCCGCATCACCGACATCGTCCGTTTAAGGCGAGCCAGGCTCGCCCCGATCACACTCTCACACAACCCGATCCATGAAACTTCACATTCAGTTGCATCGTTTGTTTCTGTCACTGGCACTCACTGCCGCGGGACTTGCGGGGCCGGTGCTTCCGGCGGCGGCGCTTGCCAAGCCAGCGGCTGCACCTGCTGCCAAACCGGCGGCTGAAGCTCTGGCCCGCCGTGCGAGCATCGGCGCGGCGTTCAGCCCGGGTACAGCCGGCGGCCTGACCGTGGGCACGCTGGTGCCCGATGGGGCGGGTGCCCGCGCCGGGCTGAAGACCGGTGATGAGCTGCTGTCGCTGGCGGGCTTGCGCACGCCGACGACCGAGGCCCTGATGCTGGCACTGCGGTCACCGAAGACGGCGACGCTGCCGATTGAGGTGATGCGTGAGGGCAAGACGATCACGCTGGAGCTGCCGGTTGTTGCCGCACCGGCGGAGGTGATGCCGGGCTCCACACTGCGTTATGACTCGGTGGCCGTGCCGGCGGGCTACCGGCTGCGGACGATCATCACCGAGCCGGAGGCCGGCACGGGGGCTGACAAGGTTGTCGGCGGCAAGCGGCCGGCGTTCCTGTTTGTTCAAGGCATCTACTGCGCGAGCATTGATCGCCCGGCACCCTCGGCACGCGATGCGGTGGACACACGCCTGGTGCGAGCCATGGCCGATGCGGGGTTCATCACGATGCGGGTCGACAAGCCGGGAATGGGAGACTCGGAAGGTCCGCCGTGCGGCGACATCAACTTCTCAACCGAGCTGGCGGGGTACATCGCCGCAGCCGAGCAACTGCGCTCGCTGCCGGGTGTGGACCCGGAGCGCGTGTACCTGTTTGGCCACTCCATGGGCGGCGTGATGGCGCCGTTTATTACCGAGAAGGTGCCGGTCAAGGGCGTGATCGTCTACGGCACGCTGATGCGCACGTGGCTGGAGTACTCGCTGGAGAACACGCGCCGCCAGGCCGGGCTGCAGGGTGCGAGCCCCGGCGAGGTGACGGAGATGGTGCAGGCCCAGTCGCGGATTGACTCGATGATGCTGCTGGAGAAGATGACGCTGGGGCAGATCTGGGACAAGCACCCGGAGTTCAAGCCGCAGCAGGAGAGCCCGATGATGACGCGTGACCGGCTCAGCAGCCGGCACATGAGCTTTTATCACGAGCTGCAGGACATCAACATTGCCGCGGCGTGGACGCGTGCCACCGGCCACACGCTGGCGATTTACGGCGAGTACGACTGGGTGACGACCGCGGGTGACCACGAGGCGATCGCGACGGTTGTCTCCGGCCGCGGCACCAACAAGGCCACGGCCACGATGCTCTCGCTGCCCAAGGCCGACCACGCGTTTACCACGCACGACACGCTTCAGGCCAGCCTGGGGGCAATGGGCCAGGGCAAGTGGGCCGACACGCTGCCGCCGGCGGTGCTGAACTGGATTGCTTCACTGGACAAGCCAGCCGGCGGGGAACCCGGCGCCGGGTCCGCCAGGGGCTCGCTGCCAGCCGGCGAGCAACCCGCGGCGGGCCCGGCTGCGGCGGTGGCCCCCACTGCTGCAGCGAAGTGGACGAAGCTGACAACCGAGCGGTACCCCGGCAAGCAGGACGACATCGCGTTCATCTCGCCCACCACCGGTTGGTACGTCAACGGCGCGGGCAAGATCTTCAAGACCAGCGACGGCGGGGCGAACTGGACGATGCAACTGCACAAGCCGGGCACGTACTTCCGCTGCATCGCGTTTGTTGATGGGAAGATCGGCCTGGCAGGCAACATCGGCCCCGGCTACTTCCCCAACGTGACGGACGCCACGCCGCTGTACCGCACGACCGACGGCGGGGCGACCTGGTCGGCGGTGACGACGATTCCGGGCCCGCAGGTGGTGGGGCTGTGCGCTATCGAGGTGGTGCGCACGGAGTTCGTCAACGCGGGCAAGCTGGAGACACGCACACGCATCGTCGCCGGCGGACGCGCGGGCTCACCGGCGGCGTACATCTACTCCGACGATCTCGGTGAGACGTGGCAGCAAGTCAAACTGCCCGATCAGTGCAAGATGGTCTTTGATGTGCACTTTAACGACCATGAGCACGGCTTCATCGCCGGGGCGACCTCGGCCGATGTGGCCGAGGCCAATGCGCTGATTCTGGCGACGACGGATGGCGGCAAGACGTGGAACAAGGTCTATCAGTCGTCGCGGCCATACGAGCTGACCTGGAAGATCTCGTTTCCCACCAAAACAACCGGCTACGTGACGATTCAGGCGTACAACCCGGACACCTCGGTGAGCCAGCGATTCATTGCCAAGACCACCGATGGCGGCAGGACTTTCAGCGAGATTCCACTGGTTGATGATCACAAGGTCCGCCAGTTCGGCATCGCGTTTGCCAGCGAGAACGAGGGCTGGGCCGGTGCGATGCCGGGCGGTTTCTACACCGCCGATGGCGGCAAGACCTGGTCACCTGCAGGCTTCGGCAACGCGGTGAACAAGATTCGCGTCGTCCGGGGCACGGCCGAAGCGCCGATGAGCAACTCGGCCCTGACGCTGTACAGCATCGGAGTTGATGTTCACAAACTGGAACGGAAGTGACGTCGGCCGCGTAAAGTCCATCAGACCCGGACGAGCCGGGAATCGAAAACCCCGCTCTCTCCTCAAGGCAAGGGCAATCGTGCTTCGCAACACGATTGCCCTTGTCATTTGGTGTGGCGTGTTGCGGTGCGGATCGCGTCGCACGGGTCAAACGGGGCAAATGGGGAGCGCAGAAAAGCGGGTCCGCCGCGTGAGCAGCAGACCCGCCAAGGGGAGGGGGTGGTCAGGGTTGAATCCACAGAGCACAGTCGATCCGACGGGTGCGGACCACGCGGTGCCGGCCCGCGATTCTCGCGGAGTCCGGCCTTCTGTTTCCACACGCAGTGTGCTGTTTCCCGCACGCCTGTGTGCTATCAGGTTTACGCAGATCCACATTCCGTGGTTCGAGTGCTCGCCGAATTTTCTTCCAGCAGGTTCGCAGGACCAAAAAACAAGCCGCCCCGACGAACGGGGCGGCTTGCGTGAGTTCAAAGGTCACACCCGGAGAACCGGGTGGCACCGAAGACGCCGGATTTAGCGGCGGCGACGGAAGGCGGCGAGGCCACCGAGGCCCAGCAGGGCAGCGGCGCCCGGGGTCGGGATGATGGCGCCGGCAGCGCCGGTCAGGCGGATTTCGTACTCGCCGGTGCCGCTGACGAAGCCAGCGCCGGTCCAGCCGCTGAGAGCGGCGGCGGCACCCGCGCCGGTCGCACCGATCTGGCCGCTGAAGGTGTTCGGGAAGATGTTGCCGGCCGAAGAGGTCGGGTCGATGTTGTAGGACGAGATGGCCAGGAAGTACTGGCCGTTGGCGGTGATGAAGGCTGAGGGAACAAGCGCGGAGGTGAGGCCCGCGCCGAAGTCATCATTGAACACGATGCCCAGGCCGGCCGCGTTGAACAGGAACAGCTGCGTGTCAATACCCGCGTTGGTGTTGACCGTGGCGCTGAAGTTGGCGAAGTCGGTGATGGTGATCGCGTACAGGTCGACGTCGGCGGAGGAACCCAGCGCGCCGGCGATGAAGTTCAGCGAGCCCGCGCCGGTGTCCTGGCCGAACAGCAGCTGGGGGGCGTCACCGATTTCGGTGTGGGTCTGGGCGGCGGCGGCGCCGGCGAACAGGACGATAGCGGCAAGGGCAGTGATCTTCTTCATACAATTCTCTCCAAAAAAGGTGAAAGGAAATACATGAACGCTGTGGGTGGCCGGTGCTCGGAAGGTTCACCGCTGCCAAATACACAGAGCCGCACCAGTCGCAAGTTCGGAGTTGGCCGAACCGCCACAAGCGAAGAACAGGAAACGCCGTTTGGAGAGTCTCTCTCGTCCTCAACGGGATACGAACCCTTTCAGGGACAGTACCGCAAGTAATATACCCCGTATTTGTTAAGACGCCAACCCGCAAGACCGAGAACGTCAAAAAAGATACTACTAAAGTCCAAATAACTGACGGTTTTCCGTTGCGTTCGATGTTGGTCGGGCGACACGAGCCTGCAGACCTCAATCGCCCCGAGCGAGTCGCTGCCAAAAACGAGACCGCCCCGGATGGCTCCGGGGCTGGTTTCTGAAGCTGGGGATCTAGGATTTGAACCTAGACTAACTGAGTCAGAGTCAGTTGTGCTACCGTTACACTAATCCCCAAGTTGGACCCGCTCGGCCGAGGGCACCGCGAGGGAGCTAAACCTAGGACGCGTGCCCGGCCGCGGCAAGTCCGGACGGCCTTGCACCCCTGCCAGCGGGCTCTTTTTTATGGTTCCCGGCCCCAACCCACGCCAGCAACCGCAGCTCCAGCCGCCACTTGGGTACCAGGTGCCTCCGCCGCAGCCCCAGCCATTTACCCCAGCACCCCAGCCGCAGGAACCGCAAACCGTGGGTCATGCGGTGGGATCGATGGTCGGGCATGTCTGGAAGGCGATCTGGGCACCGGTGGGGCCGCCATCGGGCCATGGCCGCGCGGGACCTGCGATTCCGCCACCGGCACCGGCCTTGGCACAAACACCGCCACCCCCCACTGCCACCGAGCCGCCGGTTGTTGAAGTTGGCGGCGTGCACCGGTCAGTCAGCGAGCAGCAGGCGATGATGGCTGACGGCCGGATCATTCTGCGGCGGACGACGATTGAGGAAGTTGAACTGCGGCCGCCGGCACCGGGCGGCGGGATGGGGCCGGATTCTCCACCTCGTCCGGACACCGCCGGGCCGCCCCCGCGCCAACCCTGAGAACGAGTTGAGAGGCACGCTCCACCCCTGCCCTCCGACACCCCCTCCGCCCCCTCCGCCCTCTCCGCCCCCCGACACCGAGCCATCGAGACACCGATCAGTCATGCCCACCCGCCTGTACTTTGACAACGCCGCGACCAGCTACCCCAAGCCGCCCTGCGTGATCGAGGCGATGATGCGGTACGCCGGCGACCTGGGCGTGTCGGCACGCGGGGCGTATGCGGAGGTGCGCGAGGTCTCGCGTCTGGTGAATCTGTGCCGCCAGCGGATCGCCACGCTGATCGGTGCGCGGCACGCCGACGCGCCGAGCCACGTGATCTTCACGCTCAACACGACCGATGCGATGAACCTGGCGATTCACGGGCTCATCGGCCATGCGCTGCGGACGAGGCCTGCCTCGCGGCCGGTGCACATCATCACCAGCGAGCTTGATCACAACTCGGCCCTGCGGCCGCTGAATGTGCTTGTTGAGCGGTACGGCCCGCGCGTGCGCCAGACGCGCGTGCCGTTTGACCCGGCCAGCGGCGTCCTGGATCCGCACGCGTTCGAGCGGGCCATCACACCCGACACGGTGCTGGCAGCCACGCTGCACGCCAGCAACGTCACGGGCATGATCCAGCCCGCCGGGGAGATCGGTGCGATCTGCCGCCGGCACGGCGTGGCGTTTCTGCTCGATGCCGCGCAGTCGCTGGGCCATGTGCCGGTGGATGTTGATGCGATGGGTGTGGATCTGCTGGCGATGCCCGGCCACAAGGGGCTGCTGGGGCCGACGGGCACCGGGGCACTGTACATCCGGCCCGGGCTGGAACGGGTGATGGACACCGTTCGCGAGGGCGGCACCGGCGTGCGCAGCGAGCTTGAGGCGATGCCCGACTTCCTGCCGGACCGGTTTGAGCCCGGCAGCCACAACACGATCGGCATTCTGGGGCTGTCCGAAGCGGTGCAGTGGATTCTGGATCAGGGACTGGACCGGCTTCGCGGGCATGAGTTGGAGCTTATCAGCGTGATTCTGGCTGAACTGACCGGGCCGGATGCGCCGCCGGGCCTGACGCTGCTTGGCCCCGGCCACCCGGCTGATGCCGCGGCACGCGTCGGCGTTTTCAGCTTCACGTGCGATCATCTGGATCCGGCGACGTTTGGCGGGATGCTCGAGACGCAGTTTGGCGTGCTGTCACGCTCGGGCCTGCACTGTGCACCGGCTGCGCACGCGACGATGGGCACCGGTGCAGCTGCCTCGGCTGACTCATCGCGCCCGGCCAGCAGCCTCGGCGCCACGCGGATTTCCATCGGTCCGTTTACGACGCGCGGCGATGTTGCCGCGGCACTGGCGGCGATCCGCACCATTGCCACCGAAGCGGCACAACTGCAACTGGCCAAGTGAGCGGCGGGTTGAGTGCCGAGTGAACGGCCGAGCTAACGGCTGCCAACGGGGGTTACTTCTTTGCGTCGGCGGGCTTTGACTCTGCTGGCTTGGCTTCGGCCGGCTTGGCCGCCTCCACCTTTCCTGCATAAGTCTTCGGTCCCATGATCGCCATCATGGCCATGGCCGTGCCGTAGCCGGAGGACCGCTTGAACACGCGGTCGTTCCACGAGCCGTTGTCGTCCCGCACGCGGAAGAGCTGGGCATCGCACTTCTCGCGCAGGGCGGCTCGACGCTCGGCCGGGAGCATCTCGATGGCCTGGCTGGCGTAGAAGTGGGCGAACATGAAGTAGTACGGCGCGACACCGAACGGGCCCTCGTGCGTGCCGCTCTTTTGGCGGCGTTTATCGAGTTCATCCCAGTGGGTGGCGAACGACTCGACGGCGCGGGTCAGGCGTGCATCGCTTGAGCGACCCGCCATCGCCAGGGTGGCCTCGGTCACGCACATGCGGCCGACGGCACCGGGGATCTTCTCGGGGCGCCGGGCGTTCTGCGGCCCGGCGTAGGTCACGGAGCCGGCGCTCTTGCCGCCATCGGCATCCTCGGCGGCGATGGACTGCTCCATGAACGTCACGGCCTTGGTGATCGTCGGCTGGTCAACCTTCATACCCAGTGCCTGGGCGGCGAAGAGGGCCTGCACGGTCGCCGGGGTCATGAAGGTGCTGGGTGCCGCGGGCTTTTCCTTGCCGGCGGGCCGGGCGTAGTTCCAGCCACCGACGACGGGGATCTGGGTTGTCTCGATGGCCTGGATGAACCACTCGCAGGCCTTGGTCACAGCCTCCTGCTGTCCGGCGGGCACCAGGCCGCGGGCGCGGAGGTCGCAGAAGCACAGCAGGCCGTAGGTGTAACCCCACCCGCGGACGTCGTACCCGGCGTCGTAGTCCTTGTAGCTCATCAGCGGGTGCTGGTTCTGCGCGATGATGAACTTGACGGCCTCGGCCACGGCAGCCTGGCGCTTGGCATCGTCCTTGTACCCCGGTGCCTGCACCAGGGCCATGACGGTGATGGCCGTGCCACCGGTGCGATATGCGACCGGAATCTTGCCACCGGCGCGATAGACGCCCTCGTAGGACCATTCGCACGGCGGCGACTTCTCATCAGCGCCTTCGCTGCGGGCCTGCAACGCAATCAGGTACTCGGTGCCGCGGGCCACGGCCTCCTGCAGGTCCTTGGCGGTGAGGGACTTGACCTCATCGGCGGGCCTGGTCTCCGTCCGCTTGACCATGATCGGTGCCTGGGCGTGGCCGGTGCCGGCCAGCGGTCCGCAGATCAGAATGCCGCCGAGTGCGAGCATGCCGCACAACCCGGACAGCGGCGGCAGGGAAATCGATCGAACTGAAAACGTCCGGGGGCTGGTGATCATGGGCCAAGGGTACCAGCCCCGGGGCGTGTGCTGCAGTACACTCGTGCCGAACCGCGCCCCGCGGCCGACCAGTCCCGTCCACCCCGGCTTGCCGGCCCAAGTTGTGCCACCTGATTTGCATCACCACATCGTGCCCGCACTGAAGTTGCCAGCCAGGTTTTCCCCCCGCCCTCCGGTGCCCGTGCTCGGGCTGCTGCTTGGTGCGGCGTGTGCCGCGGCGGGGATCAGCGGGTGCGGTCGAAACATCCGCGAGGCCGTGGGCTCGGACCTTGAAGCTCCGGGCACGTTCGGTGCCGAGGCCGTGGCCCCGATTCTGGGGAGTTTCGCCCCTACATCCGTGCGCCTGCACCCGCTGTCGCGATGGGATGCTCAGGCCGCTGAACCCACGCTGCTGATATATGTGGAGTTGCTCGACGACTCCAACGACCCGGTGAAGTGGCCCGCGAGCGTGACACTGACCATCACGCCTTCGGGCGGGCCGCTGATGACCACCATCGCCGAACTGGCCTCTGCAACAGCGGCCGCCGGCGGGACACCAGCGGATGGCGCGGCGACCCCGGTCCGGTTCCGATTTGCGGCTCTGGATGCGTCGGCGGCAGCCCGGACGTTTGATCCGGTCAGCCGCTCGTACCTAGCCCGGCTGACGGGCCTGCCCCGCTGGGCCAAGGGCCGCCCGCAGGTGACGGTGGACATTTTGTCCATCTGCCCGCTGCCGCCGGATTCGGTCATTGAGCTTGAGTACCAGGGGGTGGTCAATCCGCGGCAGGCAGCCCCGGCACCGGTAACTGCGCCGACGCCGCCTGCCACACCTGCGGCTGCTTCGCCCGATGGCATGTAATCCGGCCCGGGCGATTCCCAAAGCCCATGCATCCGCCTGGCTGGCGGAGCGAAGCCACTGCCACCTTCGGAGCAAGATCCCATGCGCACCAACCGTCTCGCTGCCGCCCTGCTGCCCCTTGCCCTGCTTGCTGCCGCCGGGCTGGCGGGCTGCAACTTCTCGGCCAACTACGTCGGCACCCAGCAACTGGTCGTGGGTGCCAAGACTTCGGGTGCTGCGGCCTCAGGGACAGCGGCTCAGTCCACACCGGCGACGATCAAGGTGACGACCTCCAACGGGTCGATCACCGTCCGGCCGGCGATGGCTGATCCCGCGGCAGCATCGGCGGCCGGAGTGAGCATTTCGGCGGAGATCCGCGCGGTCACACAGGAGCGGCTGGATGCCTGCAAGATTGTCACTGAGACCGATGCCGCGGGAACGCTGAGCATCTCCGTTCTCTGGCCGGGCTCCGGGCGTGAGCCGAACGAGGGTGCATCCATCACTGTGCTGACACCCGAGGTCCGGGGCACAATCCTGCGCACGGGCAACGGCACAATCACGGTCGAGAAGGCCAAGGGCGTTGTCAGCGCACGCACATCCAACGGGCGCATCGAGCTGACGGCCCCCGCGAGCGGCGTGGATGTTGAGTCCTCCAACGGCGCCATCACGATCATCGATGCGGCCGGCCCCGTGAAAGCGGAAACGTCCAACGGGCGCATCACGGTGAGTCTGACCGACACCGCGCAGGGTCCGTGCGATCTGGAGACCAGCAACGGGGGCATCAACCTGACTGTCGGTGCGGGCTTTACCGGCCGGCTCGATGCCCGCACGTCCAACGGTTCGATCCGCTACTCAGGTCTCTCGCCGGTGATGCAGAAGATCACGCGGAACACCGGCGAGTTTGACTTTGGCCCGGGTGCCGCGGCCGCTGGCGGCACCGCCACAGCGGCTGGCGGCACGCAGTCCCAGGCTAAGACATCCAACGGCGGCATCGAGATCACCCGCCGCTGATGGCCCCTACATTGCGCCGCCCACCCATCGGGGCGCAGTGCCCTGCCGGGATCGTGTTGGCCTGACTTCAGTCCTTTTACCTCGCCTTACCGATCTCCCCTGCCACCACCGCCAACTTGTGTCCGCCCGCTCGCGCCGTCGCGCTGTTTGCCTTTGATGTCGGCTCGGCGATCGACCTGCCCGCGGCGGCTGCGCGGCTGGCGGGCTCCAGCCGCGCGACGCTGAGCACCCCGGGCACGCCGGGCACACCGCGCATGCCGGACTGGTTCCAGTTCCGCCCGCTGCCGCTGAGCGTCCGCCAGCCGGTCACGCTGCCTGCGGTCGCGGGTCACAGCGTCAGCGGCGAGGCCGAGCTGACGCTGTATGACTTTGGCGCCGTATCCGTCACGCTGACTATTCCGCTGCCGGAGCTGGCGGGCACTACGCCTGATCCGCGGGCGATCCTGGCGTTGTTGCCGCTGGGGGAGGCGCTGTACGAGAACCCTGTGCTGCGTGCGGCCGCGGCGGCACTGGTGGAGGGACTGGTCACCACGCTGGGACCGGCGATCCGCAAGCGTCTGGTCAGCGAGTTGGTTGAGGACTACACGGTGTACCTTCTGCCGAGCCCGGTTGCGGCAGCGGCTGGTGAAGACGGGCCGACCATCGAGACCTTTCTTGAAGCACCTGAGTTTCGGCGGGCGATGGCTCAGTTGCTTGCCGCGGAGTCGGCCCCGCTGAGCAGGCAGGAGGCCGATGATGCGGTTGCCGGGGCGGTGTGCTTCGGCCGCCGCGACGCGGTTGTGGCCGACTGGGCCGCGGCGATGGTCTTCGGCACGCCGACACAGGCGACCGGCACCGGCGATGCGGCCGACGGTAATGCGGCGGTGCTGGAAGTGCTGCGGTTTGCCAACGTGGAGCTGCTGGAGATGCGCTTCATGGACGACCGGCTGGATGCGATGCTCGATGAGGCGTACGAGCTGCAGGCCGCCGGGCGGCTGGGCACGGCGGGCAAGGGCGTGCTGCGGCGGGCGATCACCCGCCTGCGGGATGTGCTGCCGGGCTCGCGCTCGCACGAGGTGGAGAAGCTGGCGACGATGCAGGTTGATGCCGCGGTGCTGTTCGAATCGGTCAGCAACGCGCTCAAGCTCGTCGGTGAGCCGTATCTGGCCCGGGTGTACCGTCTGGCGGCCAGCCGCCTGCACCTGGCCTCGTTTGAGACCAGCATCCAGCGCAAGCAGGCCACGCTGGGGAGCATTTACGACAAGCTCGCCGACTCGGCCTCCAGCCATCGGATGGAGATCCTCGAGTGGATCGTGATCCTGCTGATCGCCTTTGAAATCGTCATGCCGATTCTGGGATGGAAATGAACACCAACGCACCGACCAACCCGCAAACCGCCGTTTCGAACTCCGCACAGGACTCACCGCTGGCCGCGAGCATCGCGCTGCTGCGCTGCCCGGCGACGGGCGAAAAACTCTCGCTGGAGACTGATGCGCAGGGGCAGTACGCGATCAACGCGTCGCGGACGCTGCGCTATCGGGTGCGCGACGGCGTGGTGCTGTTTGTGACCGGGAGGCAGTGAGTCTCTCGTCGGATGAACACGAAGGATGCGGAGGCGGGAAAGAGTCGCGAGTCGCGAGCGGGAACCCAAAGACAAACAAACGCATCCAGACACCTTGCGGACGGGAGGAGGACAGGGGACATGGATGGACAGGATGGACAGGATCGACAGGATGGAAGGCCGGATGCAACGCGGCCTGCACTGACTGCAGCCGTGCTCACGCCGTGGTTTGCCTTGCGACTAGATCCTGGCGACTGGCGACTTTGCATCACTCCCACTCGATCGTTGCCGGCGGCTTGCTGGAGATGTCGTAGACCACGCGGTTGACGCCGCGGACTTCGTTGATAATGCGGCTGGAGATCTTGGCCAGCACCTCGTGGGGCAGGCGGGCCCAGTCGGCGGACATGAAGTCCTCCGTGCTGACCGCACGGACCGCCACGCACGAGTCGTAGGTGCGGCCGTCGCCCATCACGCCAACGCTCTTGACCGGCAGCAGCACGGCGAAGACCTGGCTGGTCGCGCGGTACAGATTGGCCGCCTCGATTTCTTCGATGACGATCTGGTCGCAGGCCCGCAGCAAGTCGAGCTTGGGCTTGGTCACCTCGCCGATGATGCGGACCGCCAGCCCGGGGCCCGGGAACGGGTGCCGCCAGATCATCTTCTCCGGCAGGCCCAGCACCTCGCCGAGCTTGCGGACCTCGTCTTTAAACAGGTCACGGAGCGGCTCAACAAGCTTGAAGCCGATGTCCTCGGGCAGGCCACCGACGTTGTGGTGCAGCTTGATGCCCGCCGATGTGCCCGAGAGTCCGTGGCCTGACTCGATCACGTCCGGGTACAGCGTGCCCTGGGCCAGGAAGGCCGCATCGGCCAGTTCCGGGTTGTCACGCGTTGCGGCCTTGAACACGCTGATGAAGCGGTGGCCGATCCGGCGGCGCTTCTCCTGCGGGTCGGTGATGCCGGCCAGGTCAGCCAGGAAGTCCTTCTCCGCATCGACCGTACGAAGGTCCACATGGAAGTGGTCGCGGAAGGTGCTCTCGACGAGCGCACGCTCGGCGTTGCGGAGCAGGCCGGTATCCACAAACACGCACGTGAGCTGCTTGCCCACGGCCCGGTGCAGCAGCGCGGCCACCACGGCGGAGTCCACCCCGCCGGAGAGCCCGCAGATCACGCGCTTGCTGCCGATGGTCGCCCGCGCCTGCTCCACCGCTGTGTTGACGTAGTCACTCATTCGCCAGTCGCCCTTGGCCTTGCAGATTTCGTACAGGAAGTTCTGGAGCATCGCCCCGCCCTGGGGCGTGTGCGTCAGTTCCGGGTGGAACTGCACGCCGTAGAACCGGCGGCTGCCGTTGATGGCCCGCACGGCGGCCAGCGGGCACGTCGGCGTGCTGGCCAGCACGTCAACCTTGGGGCCGCTGGAACCCGCGGCAGGTGCAAAGACCTGGTCGCCGTGGCTCATCCACACCGTGGTGCTCTCGGGCAGGGCGTGCATCAGGTCGTTGCGGTCGGTGATGCTGATCGCCGCACGTCCGAACTCGCGGTGATCGGCACGCTTGACCTCAAGGCCCATCATGCGGCAGGCCAGTTGCATGCCGTAGCAGATGCCCAGCACCGGGACGCCCAGATCGAAGATCGCCGGATCACACGTCGGTGCACCCTGCTCGTAGACGCTGGCCGGACCGCCGGACATGATCACGCCGACGGGCTTGAGGGAGCGGATTTTCTCAATGGGCGTGCTGGGGGCCACCAGCAGCGAGAACACGCCGGCATCGCGCACGCGGCGGGCGATGAGCTGTGCCGTCTGGCTGCCGAAGTCCAGAATCACCACGGTCTCCCGCGCAGCGGGTCCGGTGGCGGAGGTGTTTTCGTTGGGCTTGGTGATCGTCGACATGCTGAGACTCGCAGACCCCGCACGACTGGCAGCCGGTCCGGCTTCGGACCCGCTCCGGGGGGAATGGGGAGTTTAGCGGCTCGGTGCCTCGGCTTTGGCCAGCGGCTCGGTTCTCAGCGCATGCCGACTCGTTGAATCGGCGGTTTTGCACGCCAAACGGGCACTTGCACCCGCCAACCGACAGGGGAAGCTGCCCAAGCCGCGGGTGAATCGTGCCCCCACCACTGCCCCCAGGGGTCGCTTCAGCCGCGCGCAGAATCTGCCGTCCGGTAAACACACCGCTCAGCCGGGCCACCCGGAGGGGTTGGACGCGGGAGCGGGTCAGAAACGCGAACCGGTCTGCCCGCCCGTTGCAGCCGCGCCAGCTTCTGCCGAAAATCAGCACCTTCCCTTAACCGGTCTCCGATCAGATCCGATGTTCGATGGGTGCCCACAAGCCATGCAACGCACCGGGCGGATTCGGGTTCGTCCGATGCATGTCAAGCAAGCAAGGAGTGATTCATGATGAACGTTCGCAAGTCCAAGGCCTTTACGCTGGTCGAAATTCTGATCGTGGTGGTCATCCTCGGCATTCTGGCCGCCATCGTTGTTCCGCAGTTCACGCGGGCCAGCGAGGACGCCCAGACCGGCAACGTGGTGACCCAGCTGCAGACCGTCCGCAGCCAGATCGAACTCTTCCGCGTTCGCAACAACGGTAACTTCCCGGGTCTGACCGCCAGCGTTACCACCGGCAACTTCGGCTGGGATGCTCTGATCGGCGCCAACTTCATGCGTGCGGCCCCGATCAACCCCCGCACCGGCACCGGCACCATCACTGCCGGCACCGCTGCCCCGACCGCGGCCGTGGCCACCGGCGATGCCGGCTGGATCTACGACGCCGCCACCGGCGAGCTGTGGGCCAACGGTTTCAACGAGACCACCCGCACCTGGATCGCCCCGTAACTCAAGTCCGTGAACGAGAGTTCACGAATCTGATACACCTAAGAGCCGGCTTTCGGAAATCGAAAGCCGGCTTCTTTGATTCAGCAGCCGCTCGCATCCCGATGGAGACCGCGAATGCCACACACGTCAGTCAGGACGGGCTTCACGCTCGTTGAGATCCTCATCGTCGTCGTGATCCTTGGAATTCTCGCCTCCATTGTCGTGCCTCGCTTCACCGAGGCCAGCGAGCAGGCACGCAACGGCACCACCTTCAGCGAGCTGCAGAAGATCCGCCGGCACATCGACATCTACCGAGCCCGCAACGCCGGGGCCTTCCCCACCGTCGTCGCCGATTCTGACGGCAACTGGGGAGAGCTCGTCGGCCGGACCAGCGAGTACCTCCAGGGCGCACCGCTGAACTCCCACGTCGGCGGCAGCAACGGCCGCCGGATCATCTTCGGCACCGGGCCGGACGCGGCATTCCAGGCCGACTACGGCTGGATCTTCGATCCCGCCACAGGACGGGTCTGGGCTGGTGCCTTTGACGCCGAAGACCAGCCGCTGAACCCATAACACACCTGGGACCTCAACCGCCGCCGCGGGCGGACCGATGTGACCGCTGAGAACCGGCCTTTCGCCGGTTCCTTGCCCATTCTGGAGTTCCGACCATGCAAGCCACTGACCGCAACGCGACCGTCTCGACCACCCAGGCCCCCGTCCGCGGCGTGTCGACCCGCCTGGCCACCGCGCTGGCAGCGCTGCTGGCGGTCAACACCGCCGTGCAGCTGTGGACCGTGGCTGATCGCACCGTGACCCCTGTGCATGGTCAGACCAAGCCCGGCGAGGTGCCCAGCTTCCCCAACGCCGCTGAGACCAACCGCAAGATCGAAGTCGCGCTGACCGAGGCCAACCAGCGCCTGGGCCGCATCGAGGCCACGCTCAGCAAGCCGCTGCAGGTGAAGGTCACGGAGATGCCCCCGGTCACGATCACCAACCCCAGCGCCGCGGCCAAGGACGCACCCCGCGAGTAACCCCGCGGCATCGCGCCTGCGCGATACAACGACGACCCGACGCCCGCCCGCAAGGACCACGCCATGACTGCCCGCCGCGCTTTTACGCTCATCGAACTGCTCATCGTGGTGGTGCTGCTCGGCATCGCCGGGATGCTCGTAGTTCCGGCAATGGGCTCCGTCGGCGTTCTCCGCATCCAGGCCGCCGTGCGCACGCTGGTCAGCGATCTGACGTTTGCCCAGGGCGATGCCATCGCCCAGCAGCAGCGCCGGGCCGTTGTCTTTGATGTGCCCAACAACCGCTACACGCTGGTTCACGTCGTCGGCGGCCAGATCAACACCGACACCGGCGTGCTCTACAACCCCGGCAACAACGGCAACCGCTTCGAGATCTCCTTTAACAACCCGCAGTTCGCCGGCGCGACAATGACGAGCGCCAACTTCGGATCCTCCACCGCGCCATCCACGCTCATCTTCGATGACATGGGCTCGCCGGCCGCCGCCGCGAGCGGCGACACCGCCGGCACCGGCGGTGCCGTGCGCATCACCGGGCAGGGACAGACCTTCGACATCATCGTCGAACCGTTCACCGGTCGCGTCTCGGTTCGCCGCATCAACGCGGCACCCGTTACCCCGACCCCTGTTCCCACACCAGAGCCGATTAACTGAACCGCCGGCCCGGAACCTTCCTTCAGGACCGTACCGCATGTCCAGAACCGACCAGTCTGCCGGCCGCGATCAGCCCAGTGAGCCCGGTTCCGGGCTCTTTGAAACCCCGCCTCCTCCCGGGCCTCGCAAGGCGGCGATTCTCGCCCGCCGAACCTGGCTCTCGCGCCTCCGCATCGGCCCGTTTGGACCGGTCACGCTCGGCGTGTTGGCCCTGAGCTTTGTCGCGCTACTGATCTCAGGTCGCCTGCGCCTGCTGTACCCCCAGCCGCGGACGGTCATCGCCAATCCCGCCGAGCCCAAGGCGGTCGTCCCCCCGGTCTCTCGGACCAAGGCCGGCGAAAACTCCGGCCTGCAACCGCAGAAGGCGCCGCAGCTTGACCCGATCGGGGGCGGGGTGCCTCGCGCGGCTCCCTCAGCAACGCCGAGAGTTACCCCGGGACCACGGGAATCTGTTCAGAATCAAGGATTCTGAGCCTCGACAGCGAACGCGGAGCCATGTGCGCGCCTAAGGATTCACAGTCAGTCTTCAATTTCGTACCGATTTCTTGACGCAGGTGCGTCGGCCAAGACCCGCCGAAATGGATCCTGTCGATGGACTCCGCTCTTTTCACCAAAATCGCCAAAGTACTCGCTGACCCCCAGCGATTCGCTATTCTCCAGCGAATTGCAAAGGATTCCGAGTGCCCGTGCATCAAGATCGTGGAGGAGTTCCCGATCACCCAGGCCACGATCTCCCACCATCTCAAAGAGCTGGCGGGGGCTGAGTTGGTCGAAGTCCGCCGGGAGGGCAAGTGTGCCCACTTCTCGCTTCGTCGTGAAACACTTGATGCGTACCAGGCAGAACTGGCTGCTCGGCTTAGCGGATTGAGCGTTGGATCCGGGAAGACGTCCGAATAATTTGCTTGTTTTTGTACCTCAGCGGCCGGCTCAAACCGGCCGCTTGTCATTTTGATTCACATCAATACTCCCTGTTCATGGGCGAACTTCGGCCCCGGGATGTAACGAAACAACATAGACGGGTATCAAACTGTCCGTCCCCCAACCCTGAAAGGAAACGCCCATGGCCACGACCGCCCCGATCTTCCCCGACCTTGCCGGAAAAGTCGCCCTGGTCACCGGCGGCACCAGCGGCATCGGCCGCCACGCCGCCCTTGCCCTGGCGGATGCCGGTGCTCACGTCGTCATCACCGGCCGCCGCGAGAAGGAAGGCCAGGCCGTCGCCGCGGAGATCGCCCGGCGAGGTGTCGAGAGTCTGTTCGTTCAAGGCGAGATCACCGATGAAAAGCACGTGGCCGATGCGGTTGCCCAGGCCAAGGCCTTGACCGGCACCCTCAGCTTTGCGTTCAACAACGCCGGTGTTGAACTGGCCAACGTGCCGACGACCGAGGCCACCAGTGAGCAGTACCACAAGGTCATGGACGTCAACGTCCTGGGCGTGCTGCTGAGCATGAAGCACCAGCTGCGGGCCATGGCGGGCAACGCTGGCGGCGGCAGCATCGTCAACAACGCCTCGATCGCCGGGTCCATCGCGATGGGCGGCGTCGGCATCTACGCGGCCAGCAAGCACGCCGTGCTCGGTCTGACCAAGGCCGCCGCACTGGAGGTCTCAAAGTCCGGTGTCCGCATCAACGCGGTCTCGCCCGGTGGCATCGACAGCGAGATGCTCGACCGCTTCACCGGCGGACGCCAGCAGGCCGCGCTGGATTGGATGACCAGCATGCACCCCATCGGCCGCGTCGGCAAGCCCGAGGAGATCGCCAAGGCCGTGATGTTCCTGTTCAGCAGCGCCTCGAGCTTTGTCACCGGCCACGACCTGAAGGTTGACGGCGGATTCACCGCCCAGTGAATCGGTTGTTTCCCAGGCCTTCTCATGCATCACGCCGACCGGCATGGGTCGGCGGCGTGACTTACGCTCCGTCCAACTCCCACAGCAGATCACCAAAAGGAACACGGCATGTCCACCATCACCCTCATCACCGGCGGCAACAAGGGCATCGGCTTTGAAACCGCACGCCAACTCGGCCGCCTCGGCCACACCGTGCTCATCGGCGCTCGCGATGCCAGCCGCGGCAATGCGGCCGTTGCCGCACTTCGTGATGAGAAGATCGACGCGCACTGGGTTCAGCTGGAAGTCACCGACGCCAAGTCCATCGCGGCCGCCGCGGCGGCGATCGACAAGCAGTTCGGCCGGCTGGACGTGCTGATCAACAACGCCGGCTGGCTGGACTATGCCAACGAGGGCCCCGCCAGCACGGCCAAGCTCGCGGCGATCCGGACCACGTTCGATATCAACTTCTTCGGCCTTGTTGAGGTGACGCAGGCTCTGCTGCCGCTGATCCGCAAGAGCAGCGCGGGCCGCATCGTGAACCTCACGAGCATCCTGGGTTCCATCGCCGAGCACGCAGACCCCAACAGCCCGATCTACCAGGCCAAGTTCCTGGGCTACGACGCCAGCAAGGCGGCGGTGAACATGTTCACCAACCACCTGGCCTGGGAGCTCAAGGGGACCAGCATCAAGGTCAACGCGGCGCATCCGGGATGGGTCAAGACGGACATGGGCGGCGCGCAGGCCCCCATGGAGATCGTCGACGGAGCCAAAACGAGCGTGATGCTCGCCACGCTGGATGCAAGTGGGCCGACCGGCGGCTTCTACCACATGGGCGTCCACATGCGGTGGTGAGCACTTTGCGATCGCGACCCCTGACCGGGGTCATGCGATACACAGCCGACGCGTGCCGCACTACCCTGCGGCATGCGGCATATCACGCTCATCACCACCGGCGGCACGATTGAGAAGACCTACGACGAGCAGTCGGGCAGGCTTGAGAATCGGCGTTCCATCGTCCGTCGCATGCTCCGCCGCCTGCGGCTGGAGGACACGGTAATCTCGACTATCGAGCTGCTGAGCAAGGACTCACTGGAGATGACCGACGATGACCGTCGTCGGATTGTTGATGTGACCCGGGCCGCCATCGGCGACCACGGCGGACCGACCGCCGCGACGGGTATCGTGATCCTGCACGGCACGGACACGCTGTGCACCACAGGCGACCTGCTGGCCGCCCAGCTCAAGACGCCGCGTGTGCCGGTCGTGCTCACCGGCGCGATGCGGCCCTTTGAGATGGTCCGCTCCGATGCGCTGCAGAACCTCACCGAGGCGATCTTCTCTACCGGCCAGCTCGCCCCCGGCGTCTATGTGACGGCCCATGGCCGCTCGCTGGCGTTCCCCGGCGTTCGCAAGGATCGCGAGCGCGGCACGTTTGTCACGCTCGCCCCCGCAGCTGGCAGCTAAGCGATCAGTCGGCAGGGCAACCGGGCGACGGGACTGGCATCATGCCTTCGGGCTGCTCGGGGTCATCACCGCGGCAGAGGCACCGGCGAGGATGAGCACGCTCCCGCCGATGGTCAGCCAGACGGCGCGGTCGGTGGGTGAGCCGGTAAAGAACTTGGAGAACTGCGAGACCAGCGAGTCCATCTCACGCAGTCCCATCACCAGCAGCACGATGCCGACTGCGATAATCACCAGACCGACGATGCGTTGGGGAACCATGTGTGACATCCTTCTTGCAAACGGTGTACGAAGCAGCGAGGGTCGCTGCGATGCCGCGGGCACATCGGTGCCGCGCGGCTTCTGAATCAGGGACTATCAGATACGGCCCATCAGGACCATGACCAGCATGATGACCAGCAGCAAGCCCAGCACCCCGCCCGGGGCGTAGCCCCACTTGCGGCTGTACGGATAGACGGGCAGCGAACCGACCAGAATCAGTACCAGCATGATCAGCAGCAGTGTCCCGAGCATGGGAACTCCTTAAAACAGAGGATGCCGAACGCTCCGGCGATGCACGTGCACCACGATGAGATCCGACTGCTAGATGGTGGCAACCCCGCCCGTCCGCTGCAGCGGGGGAACGATCCCCATTCAGGCCTCCCCCAACTGCGGCGGTCGCCAGCTGCAGAACCTGCGAAGACTTCCCCTAATTGCCCCGCGCTCAGCAGATTGCCTCCTGAACAAACACCCGTCGGCCGTAAACTTGGTTATGCCTATCCGGTCCGCAACGGCGAGACGAGCGAAGCCGGTGAGCCGCGGTGCGGCTTCTCCGACGGCAAAAAAAACCGGACGTTCAAGCCCAAAGCGTCCGTTTGACCTTGACCCGATCATCACCATGAACGGGGGCGGGATCATCCAGTCTGCAAGCGACTCGGTGGAAACGCTCTTTGGCTGGACCTCAACAGAACTCCTGGGCAAGAACGTCAAGCTGCTCATTCCCGAGCCGCGGCGCTCGGCATTGGACCGGTACCTGGATCGTTACCGCCACGCCGACCTTGCCGTCACGCTCAAACGCACCCGGCGATTCGACGCTGTCCGCAAGGACGGCAAACGCATCAAGATCGAACTGGCCATGTCACGGGCCGACTTGCCCGTCCACGCCGCTCCCTTCTTCATCGGCATCATCCGCAACGTCACCAATGAGATCGACATCGGGCAGGACACCGCGGCGGAGCGATCCCGCCTGCAGCAGCTGATCCTGGCTCAGACGCGTGCGCTGGCCACCGCGAACCTGCGGCTGCAACTGGCGGACCGACTGGCAGCGCTGGGCACGCTCGCCGCCGGACTCGGCCATGACATGAACAATGTCCTGCTGCCCGTCCGAGCCCACCTCAATGCCATAGAGCACGCCGGCATCGGCGATGCAGCCCAAACCCACCTCAAGGCCGTTCGTCGATCGATCGCGTACCTCCAGCATCTCTCTGACGGGCTGCACTTCCTGGCAATGGACCCCGACGGACCGGGAACGGGCAGCAACGGGGCCGGCACGACCGAGCTGTCCTACTGGTGGGGCCAGGTCGGCGACCTGCTGCGCAAGGCCGTTCCCAAGCACGTCAAGTTCCGCGCATCACTGTCCGCGAAGCTGCCGGCCATCGGTGTCGCGCCGCACTGGCTGACCCAGGCCGTGCTGAATCTGGTGGTCAACGCGGGCGAGGCCATCCCGCCGGGGAGCAAGACCGCGACGGTTCACCTCTGGGCTGAGGTCACCAGCGACGGCAGCAAGGTGCGGCTTGGCGTGACAGATACCGGCCGGGGCATGTCGCATGGCGTTCAGCGGCGGGCCCTTGATCTGTTCTTCACGACCAAGCCCCGCAGCATGGGCACGGGGCTGGGTCTGCCACTGGCCCAGAAGGTTGCCGAGCGAGCCGGAGGCGAGGTGGAGATCACCAGCCAGCCGGGTAAGGGAACAACCGTTGTCCTGGTGCTTCCGGTTGCTCCTGCCAGTGTCGTACCCGCCCGCTCGCTGAAGTCACTCCGAACCGCCGCGATCTCGGTGCGCGATCGGCGTGCTGCAGCGCTGATCACCCAGATCCTGATCAGTGCTGATGTGGATGTGCGAGCGGCCAAGGCAACGGGACCGGAGAACACGGACTGCTGGATCACCACCCCCTCACCGCGAGCCCTGACCATCGCAAAGCGCTGGCGGATAGAGTTCCCCAAACGCACCGTCGTACTGCTGGGGATGCCATCGAAGTCCGCCCGCGCAGGCTGGGCATCGATAGCAACTGCGGTCATAGACCCACCCGACGACTTCGAGGTCATGCGACAGGTCCTCGGCCAGGCCATCAACCAACACACCACTCCAGGGGTCAGCCCATGAGCAGCACATCTACCCGAACCAGCATCATGACTCGCGGCACGCCCACAATCGGTGACGGCGGAGGTGCCTCGCCAGGCGACGGGGCTGCTTCTCACTCCATCACCGTCCTGTGCGTCGATGATCATGCCGTGCTCATCGAAGGGCTCAAGGCCCAGTTCGCCATCGACGGCCGGATCGAGATCATCGGCCGCCTGCCCGACGCGTCCCGACTCGTCGCCGAGACCCTCCGACTCGTGCCCCGTGTCGTGCTGCTGGATGTTGAGATGCCCGGCCCCGATGCCTTCGTGACCGCCTCCCGGTTGTGCCAGGTGTGTCCTGCCGTCCGCATCATCGTGCTCAGTGCTCACATCTCCGATGCGCTGATCACCGCGGCGTACAACGCCGATGTGCGCGGCTACTTCGCCAAGAGCGACGAACTCGAGGACATCGTCGCCGGAATCCGCGAGGTCGCCCGCAGCAAGCCCGGCTCGTTCCTGCTGAGCCCCAAGGTCCGCGAGCAGTGCAGGCCCACCATGACTCGGCTCGGCAGCCAGCCGCGCCGGGGCGCAGGAGCCACCAGTGCCGAGAGCCTGGATGGTCCGGAGCCGAAGACCAAGCTCTCGCAGCTCACCGCACGCGAGAACGAAATCCTCCGGCTCATCGGCAAGGGCCTGTCCCGGATCCAGATCGCCGAGGAACTCTGCCGGAGCGTCAAGACTGTTGACGGCCACCAGGACCGGATCATGAACAAGCTCGGCATCACCGCCCGTGCAGACCTGCTGCGGTACGCGATCCGCGAAGGCCTCGTCAAGGCCTGAATGATCTGACAACCGATCGATCCGACGACATCGCGTCCACGACGTCGCGAGTCAGCCGTCGGCCGGCATCGCGGCAGAGGGCTGACGGGCCGGTTGATCACGGATGTTTCCGCTCTGGTCCGGGCCAAGGACCCTGCTGAACATGCTCTGCATGTGGACTCCGGCTCACCAAGGCGAGCGACCCGCATCGCGATACCGCAATCCGGGTGTCAAACTCCGACTCACGTCGGAAACAGAAAGCAGGCCTCAGATGTCAGCACATGTCATGATCTCGATTCTCAGTGCGATGGCGATTCCGATGCTCGCGGGCACCACTACCTCCGCTCGGGCCCAGCAGCCCGGGGTCCTCTCACCGGCCACCGCGACGGCGGTGCCCGGCACCGACTACCGGTCGGCCAAGTGGCTCAGCAGCCGCAGCATCGTCAATAGCAACGCCGAGGAAATCGGCACGGTCGCCGATCTGATCCTCGACCGAGGCACCGGCGAGATCGTCTACGTGGTCGTCAAGTCCGGTGCCACCATGGGCCTGGGCGGCCGCGAAGTCGTCGTCCCGTTCGGTTCGATGCGCTTTGAGTTCGGCAACAAGGAACGCATGGTGCTCGGCTCAACCCCCGAACAGCTCAAGGGCATGCCCGAGTATTCCGCTGAGCGCTGGAAAGCCCTCCGCGAGTCACGCAGTGAGGCCAAGGACGACGCGATCGACACGCTCCACCGCCGACTGGCTCAGGACACGGTGATTCCGAGCGATCCGTACGCCGGCGGCCTGGCAGACGCCAAAGCCAGCGCCATCGAAGGCACCATCACCCGCGTCGAGCGCGTCCGCACCAGCACCTTCGGTGAGCAGATCGTTGTCACCATCGAACTGCCCGACCGCACCACACGCAAGGTGGCCATGGGGCCGTCGTGGTTCGTCAACGCCTCCATGGCAGCGCCGATGCGTGGCGACAAGATCAGCGTCGATGCGATTCCCCTCCCCCGCGACCCCGACAAACTGCTCGCCGCCACCGAGCTGCGAAACGGCGAGCGCCGGTTGCAGCTGCGCGACGGCAAGGGCATCCCCCTGTGGTCGCTGCCGATTATTCAGTCCGACATCCGCACCTACAGCGCCCCCTACTCACGCTACCTGCTGGTCAGCGACATCAACGGCCTGAAGGTTGACTGCCGCGGCAGCAAGGCCGGCAAGGTTGCCGACATGATCGTCGATCTCGGCTCGGGCGGGCTCGTGTTCATCGTCCTCGACCCTGATGTCAACTTCATGGGCATCGGTGACACCAATCACCTGATCCCCTGGACCGTCGCCGCCGTGACCCTCGACGGCAAGCTCCGCATCGACGCATCGAAGGAAATGGTCATGGCAAGCCCGGCCGCACCATCAGAGCTCAGCGGCATCGGCACCTCCGGCCTGACCGAGCGCGTCTACAAGGCCTTTGACGTTCCGGCCCCCCAGTTCCGCAGCCGCCCCGTCGCCTTCATGCCGGGGCTCCGCGGCGACAACGCCTGGTCCGCCGGCGGCCCGATCAACGTGGCCATCGCCCAGGAGTCGCTGACCTCCATCGAAGGCCAAGTTACCGCTCTGACGGAGGTCACCTTTGACAACGGCACCACCCCGGCCAAGGCACTGACGATCAAAACCACCAACGGCCGCGGCGACGAAGTCGTGCTCCTCGGCCCATCCGCCTATCTCAACAACCACAAGCCGATCTGCAAGACCGGCGACTCCGTCAAGCTCGAGGCGTACCGGACCACGATTGACGGGCGCCGGTACTGGATCGCCCGCCACGTTGACTGCATCGACGGCCGCGTTGTCCTGCTCCAAGGCTCCGACGCGCCCGTCTGGGCTCAGCCCTGACCTTCCAGCGGCCATGTTGCCGCCATGAACGAGTAACAACTTCGAGGTCCCCCTAACCAGAATGCGAAAGGACATCTCATGCCCGGAAGCCGCCCTGACATCGCAGCCCGATCCGCCAGCCGACCCCAGCGCGTCCGCGAAACCGCCGCCTGCCTACCCGCACCGTCCGATCACGAGACAGCGCTGATCATCGGCCGCGGCTTCGGCCTGCTGTTTCCTTCAATCGAGCGTGCCTATTGGCGTGCCAACCACGACTCGCGCCCCTACACCCAAGCGGGATTGACCTACGAGGATTACCAGCCCGCGTACGAGTACGGCTGGCGCTTCTACACCACGATCGGCGACGAGACCCCCTTCGAGCGCATGGAACTGGAGATGCAGCGCGGCTGGGACCGCGTCAAAGGGGCCTCGCGACTGGCGTGGGACCAGGCCCGCGGCGCATGCAAGGACGCATGGGACCGCGTGCAACTGATCACCCACGGCAAGGTCAGCGGCCTTGGCACAACCACGTAACTTGCTGGTGCTGCACACGCAGCGCCGCATCCGGATGATGGAGAGAGAGAACTCGTGGCGGCCATCTGCGAAAGCAGGCGGCCACCCATGCGACCGATCCGCCGACCTTGGATGCACTGCAAGCTGCACATTCCGGCGAGGGCGGCCGGATCGGCATCGCGGAGCGGGAACGCCTCTGATGACTAGGCGGTCAGTCACCATCACCGGCCAATGCCGCACCCGCGGCAGCGGTCACAACATCCAGGAGCATCACATGATGAACCCCAACAACAAGCCCTCTGACAAAGACCTCAAGGACGGCAAGCCCGGCGTCCTGGGTGATCACCCCGTCGCCACCGGAGTGGGTGCCGTGGGCACCGGAGCCGTCGCTGGCGCAGTCGGCGGCGCTGTCGCGGGCCCCGCCGGTGCCGTCGCCGGCGCTGTCGCCGGAGCAGTCCTGGGTGGAGTTGCCGGCAACGCTGCCGCACAAATGATCAACCCCACTATCGAGAGTAAGTACTGGACGGAGAACCACGCGTCCCGTCCCTACGCCCAGTCGGCCTACACCTACGACCAGTACGCCCCGGCGTACCAGTTCGGCTGGGAGAACTACGGCCGGCATAACGACGCAACGACCTTCGACAGCGTCGAGGCCGAGATGAGCCGCGGCTGGGACAAGGCCAAGGGCACCTCCACACTCGCCTGGCCGCAGGTTCGCAGCGCAAGCCGCGCCGCCTGGGACCGTGTCCAGCTGGCGGCCCACCCCGTTTCCAAACCGACACCTCACTGACCGGCCGTCACAGGCCGCTTACCATCAGCACGTGAGTCCGTGAGCTTCAGACCGGCGGCAAGTGTCGCCGGTCTTTTCATGCGCGGCCCTCGCCCCGCTGCATCATCGGGCAGGTCGCCATGATGTTCCGGGCCATTCGCCCGGCCATGGTCATGATCACCGTGGCATCTTCCGGTGTGCACCAGCGCTCAACCGTTCGCCGGAACAACCGCAGCCAGATCGAAAAGTGCTCCGCCGTCAGCCGCGGGATCGAGTTGTGCACCTCCATCGGCCTGCCGCTGTACTCACCCGTTCCGAGCATCGCAGCACCCCAGAAGTTCCGGATCCTCTCCAGGTGCGCATCCCAATCGGAGATCTGTCTGGCGAAGATGGGCCCCAACGTCGGGTCGCACCGACAGGCCATGTAAAAGTCGTTGACGATGCCGCGGATCATCTCCGGCGTGACCCCGGTGACGCGAACCGCACCGGCCTCGGTCGGCTCGGCGGTCAGCGGCAGCGGGAGGGCAACATGCGGGGTAAAAGCGGACATGGCGGTATAGTAGTCGTCTAACCCGCCTAAAACGTCCAAATCGGCCAAAACCGGTTTTGATCGGATTTTGATAGTATCTCATGCTCCGCTTTCCACCGGAAAATCACCACCCAAGCTCGGCCCCGCGTCAAAACAGGGAATCTGGCAGTCCCCTGCGCCCGGCGGGCCCGGCTTCCGGTATATTGGCAACGACTGGCCAGCCACCGATGCCACGCACCTGGTGAACCACGCCGGGCAGGGAAGGTAAGGCATGGCCCCGACCCCGGAGGCAGTACCATCGCGGGATCGAACGGAGTCTCTGGATCATCAGCACCGGCAGCCGGCACGGTTGCACCGGCACCACACGGACGTGCGGCGGCAATGCCGCACGCCACACACATGGAAGTGAAAATGTCGACACTTGTTGAAGCAGCAGGCATGGGGGACGGCAGATTTGACACCGAGGCGTCGCTGGCGCGGCGCATCCGCGTCTCGGTCGGCCGCGCAGTCGTGGGTCAGGACGTCGTCGTCGAGCGCATCCTTATCGCGCTGCTGACCGGCGGCCACCTGCTGCTGCAGGGCGTGCCCGGCCTGGCCAAGACGCTGCTGGTCAGCGCGCTGGCCAAGAGTGTTTCGCTGAAGTTCAGCCGCGTGCAGTTCACTATCGACCTGCTGCCGGCGGACATCCTGGGTGCCGAGATCCTTGAGGAAGGTGACGACGGCCGCAAGCGCTTCGTGGTTCACAACGGCCCGGTCTTTACCAACCTGCTGCTGGCCGACGAGATCAACCGCGCCACGCCCAAGGTGCAGTCGGCGCTGCTGGAGGCCATGCAGGAGCGCAAGGTGACCATCGGCTCGACCGGCCACCGCCTGCCCACGCCCTTCCTGGTCATCGCCACGCAGAACCCCGTTGAGCAGGCCGGCACCTTTGAGCTGCCCGAAGCCCAGCTTGACCGCTTCATGATGTGCCACCGGCTGACCTATCCGACCAAGGACCAGGAAACCGAGGTCCTCCGCCGCAGCCTCGGCTACGGCCTGGTCCGCCAGGCCGATGGCGGCGCGGTACCCAAGAGTGCGTTCGATGCGATTGAGGACGATCACGGTGCCGTCAGCGTCGACGACCTGACCAGCGCGATGGGCATGGTCCAGAAAGTCCACGTCAGCGATGTGCTGATCCGCCACGTCATCGACCTGGTGGACAAGACCCGCAATCACAGTGATGTCGAGCTGGGCTGCTCGCCCCGCGCGGGCATCGCTCTGCTGGCTGCTTCGCGGGCCCGCGCGTGGATCAAGGGCCGCGACTACGCCGTGCCCGATGACCTGTTCGCCCTGGCCGAGGACGTGCTGCTGCACCGCATGCGCCTGAGCTACGACGCTCTGGCCCGCGGCCGCACCGGACCCGTGGTGCTGCGCGAACTGCTCGAGAAGATGTGAATCACCAGCCGCAGCGGCGACATGCCTCCATCCGCCTCGGCGATCCCATGACTCCCACCGCCTCCCAACCCGTGCTGCCCGTGCCCGAGACGCTCGCCGCCGAGCAGTTCGCCATCGTGCTGCGCCGGCTGGCCGATGACCTGACCTACGGCATCGACCCGTCGCGCTTCTTCGGTGCAGGCACCGACTACGCCCAGAGCCGCCCCTACCAGCGCGGCGATGCGGTCAAGAGCATCGACTGGCGCGTCACCGCCCGTACCGGCAAGGTCTTTGTCAAGGACTACGACTCGACCAAGCGCTCGGGCGTGGTGCTGGTGGCCGATACCTCGGCCTCAATGGCCGTCAGCAGCGAACCGCTGAGCAAGCACGATGTAGCGATGTGGATCACCGGCACGCTGGCGATGGTCGGGCTCAAGCGTCGTTCGCCGGTGTCGGTCTTCGCCGGCGGTTCCCGCCGCGGCCTGCCGCCGGTGCCGAGCCTTGAGCGCGGCAAGGTCTGGGCCCAGATCGATGCCCTGCGCCAGCCCGCCGAGGGCGACATGGGTGCCGAGGGCACCATGATCATCGACCGGCTCAAGCGCATCGAGGGCACCATCAGCAACGTCGCCAGCATTGTGGTCATCAGCGATCTGCACGAGCCCGGCGTGGCCCACCAGCTCAAGCGGCTGGCCCAGCGTCACGACGTCACCGCGATCCAGGTGCAGGACCCCATCGAAACCCGCCCGCTCCGCGCTGGCCTGATGATGGCCCGCGGCGCCGAGCACGATGATGGCGAGGTGATCACAGGCGCCTTCGCCTGCGTGCCGGCGGATCCCGATCTCTCGACCCTTGCCGCTGCGGGCGTGCGCCACGCCATCATCTCCACCGCCTTCGGCGGGCGCGAGGTGCTGCCGGGCCTGCGCAGTCTCTTCCGCGGTCGCAGCATGACGCGGGGGGCACGATGAATACGCCGCAGCGCAGCCATCGTCACCTCTGGCACGGCACCGCTGTCGCGTGCATCGTCCTGCTTGCCGCTGGTGCCGCGCTGGCCGGCCCCAGCGACGGCCGCTGGCGCAAGCGTGTGCCCGAGGGTGAAAAGCTCCTTGGCACCCGCCCCATCGGCATCGAGGGCCGGGTGCTCTACCGCGTTTCGCCCATCACCGGGGCCGCCGGATCCAGTGGACCTGACGGCACGCCAGCCGCACCGGGCATCCGCGTGCGGCCCTCGGCCAGTCTCAGCGGCACAAGCGGTGCGGGTGGCGCCGGAGTCGGCCCGTCATCATCGTCGGGCGCCAGCCTGCTGCCGCCGATCCGCGTCCGCATTGCCGATGTCCGCCAGGACGGCGATGTGCTGGAGTACGACATCCGCTTCATCGGCGAGGTCGAGGGCCTGCACGACCTGCGCACCAGCCTCGAGCGCATCGACCTTGGCCCGCGGCGGCAACTGCCCCACGCGTTCGTGCAGGTCACCGCGTACTTCGATGAGGCTTCGTTCGATGCCCAGTTGACGCAAGCAGACCGGGTCAGCGACCTGCCCAAGCTCGGCGGGTACGAGAAACTGATGAAAACGCTTGGTCTGGCCTGGGCGGTGCCCGTCGTGCTGGCCATTGTCTGGTGGCTCGTCGGCTTTATGAACCGCCAGCGGGCCGAGCGCAAGCGGCTTGAGGCCGAGCGTGCGGCAGCGGCCGCCGCCCCCACCATCGCCGAGCAGCTTGCCCGGCTGGCTGAGGCGATCCTCGCCGGCCGCGACACCGTTGAGAACAAAGCCGCACTGGAGGCCACGCTGCTTCGCTACTGGCGTGGTGAGTTGAACCTCACTGGCAAGCCGGTGATCGATGCACTCTCCCTGCTGCGGCAGGACGCCAAGGCCGGTGCGCTGCTTCGGGCCATGGACGCCTGGCTGCACCGCGACCCGGCCACCCCGCACGAGAAGCCCGACATCGCCGCACTGCTGGCCCCCTATCGCTCGCCCCGGCCCGCCGTGGCAGTCGGTTCTCGCGAGCCCGAACTTGCCGCCGCGGGCGGAGGAGGTGCAGCATGAACTTCGGTATCAGCTTCGCCCACACCTGGGTGCTCTTTCTGCTGCTGGTCCCCGCGGGGCTGCTGATTGCCGAGGTCCTGCGCGTCTGGTTCGGCTACGGCGTAAAGATCGCCCTTCCCGTTGACCGCCTCGGTCCAGCCGGATCCGCCCGCCGCAATCGCCCGGATGAGACTCTCTCACCGAAGCTCTCTGCAAAGCAGCTGGTTCGCCGCATCCGCGGCATCATCCTGCGGGGTCTGCTCACCGCCAGCGTGGTGATTCCCGTTCTGGTGATGGCCGTGGTCATCCTGATCCTGGCCGGCCCCAAGAAGATGGGCCCGCCCCAGCAGGAACGCGTGCTGACGAACATCGAGTTCGTGCTCGACGTGTCCGGCTCCATGGCCTCGCCACTGGGCGGCAGCGGCCAGACACGCAACACCGCCGCACTGGATGCCATCCGCTACTTCCTGGAGAAGCGACAGGGTGACACCTTCGGCCTGACGATTTTCGGTGATCAGGTGGCCAAGTGGGTCCCGCTGACGCGCGACCACAAGGCCATCGCCTCGTCATTGCAGTTCCTGGACCCAACCAAGATGCCCCGCGGTCTGGGCGGCACGCGCGTGGGCTTCGCCCTTCGCTACGCCCTGCGGAACCTGGAGAACGTGGGCCGCAAGGACGAGGAGAAGCTCACCGAGCGCGATGAGGAGGGCGAGGTGCCCGAAACGGGCGACCAGCGGGCCGATGCAGCGGCTGCTCCGAGAACCGCGGGCGACAAGCTCATCGTCGTGATCACCGACGGCTTTAGCTACGACCTCGACGGCGGAGCGGCGACGACCATCGGCAATGAACTGCTGACCGCCGGCATCACCGTGCACGCTGTGCACGTTGGTGAGGGCAGCCCGCCGAACCAACTCAGCGAGGTCGTTTCACCTACCGGCGGCCGGGTGTTTGCAGCCACCGATCCGTCCAGCTTCTCGGGCATCTTCGACACGATTGACGGCATGGCCCCCGTGAAGCTTGCCGCCCGCCAGCCGGAGCCCGTCGACTGCTTCTGGCCGTTTGCCTACACCGCTGCGGGGCTGCTGCTGCTCCATGGCCTGAGTTTGTTTGGCCTTCGCATGACGCCTTGGTAACCGCTGACGCTCCTTCTGACCGTTGCTGACCAGCCCTGACATGACCGCACTGCTGATTGCCATCTCGACTTGCCTTCTGATTGCTGCGGCTGAGTGGCTGCACCATCGGCGCGTCACGCCGATTCGCTTCGTGCTCTTTGGCCGGGGCGGACGGCCCGCCGTCTGGGCCGGCTGGGCCCCGCTGCTGCGTGTGCTGGCCTGCGGGCTGCTGGCCTTCGGCATCACCACGCTGATCCGCATCGACGGCAGCAAAGGTGCCGAGGCCGGAGCTGCCAAACGCGAACCCGATCAGCACATGATCCTGGCGCTGGACGTCTCGCCGAGCATGACCATTAAGGATGCCGGCCCCGGCGGCAACCTGGCCCGCAACACCCGCGCCAGCGATGTCATGCGTTCGGTCCTCAACCGGCTTGATACCACCCGCGTGCGGGTCTCGGTCGTTGCCTTCTACTCCTCAGCCAAGTCCATCGTCGTTGACACCGCCGACATGAACGTCGTTCAGAACATCCTGGCCGACTTGCCCATGTCCTTTGCCTTCGACCCCGACAAGACCAACATGTACTCCGGCGTGCGCGAGGCCATCCGCATCGCCAAGCCCTTTGCCGCTGCTTCCACCACGCTCGTGGTCATCAGCGATGGTGACACGCTGCCCGATTCCGAGCTTGAGCCGCTGCCGCCCTCCATCGCCGATGCGATGGTGCTGGGCGTGGGCGATCCGTTTAAGGCAAGCCCCGTTGGCGACACCGCCAGCCGGCAGGACACCGCCTCGCTCAAGCAGCTTGCCGCCCGCCTCCGCGGCCAGTACTTCGACGGCAACACCAGCCACCTGCCCAGCGGCATCCTCGGCGGGCTGGCCATGCTCAGCCAGGAACCGCCCGGCGGCCTTGCCCAGCGCACCATCGCGCTGATCTGCACCGGCCTTGGCGGTGTGCTGCTGGCGGCCATGTGGCCGCTGCTGGCCTGGTACGGAATGCCCCGCCCCGTTCGCCGCGCCGCCCGCGCCGTGGCCGAGGTTGACGCCCGAGACGAACTGGAAACCAAGATTCGAGCTGAACGCCAGCTTGCAGGAGCATCCTCATGACCCAGCAGGACACCACCAACGTCACTGTCGGCACACCGGTTCGCCCGCGCCGCCGCTGGCTCAAGCCCGCCGCATGGTGCGTCTGGCTGCTCGTGCCAGTGGCCGGGCTGGCGTACCACGTCGCCGCGGGCCAGCCGCACGTTCAGCGTGATGACGCCTCAGCGCTCATCGCCGAGGCTAAGACCATCCTCGAGCGCGATGTCTTTAGCGATGAGGCCGGCAAGCCGCTGGACCGCAAGGCAAGCCAGGAAGCCACGATCCGCAAGTACAAGGAAGCCGCCGGCAAGTACGCCGCCGCCCGCGCCGCCCTGCCCGATGCCGATGAGGCCCTTCGCCTGGACTTGCGAGTCCTGGAGCTGCAGAATCGCATCGAAGCCGGCGAGATCGTCGCCGCCCAGTCCAGCCTGCAGTCCATGCTCGCTGAGAACGAAGCCACCGGCAAGTATGCCCGACGCGAGAACGATCTCCGCGAAGAACTGGCCCGCGCCAGTTACTTCATCGCCTTTGCCATGCGCCGCGAAGGCGCCGCTGAGGATGAGTGGCGGCCCGAAAGCGACATCGCCCGCCAGCAGTTCCGCCATCTGGCCGAGGTCGTCGGCGCCGAGAAGATAGAGGATTACAAGCGCGACCTGGAGACCGTCATCCGCTTCCAGCGGCTGCCCAATGACGAAGCCGACGACCAGGACCAGCCCGGCCCCAGCGACCGCGCTGGGAAAACCGGCAAGAAGCGAGGCCAGAAGTACTCCAAGGGCAAGAGCCAGGGCCAGGGCGACATCCGCGAACAAGTCAAGAGCGACGCCGCCAGCAGCGCCAAGCGTGGCGGCAAGGGCTCGTAAGCCGCCACCTCAGTCTTCACCTATCTCCGCACCCACCGCCTCCCGTTTCGCTCGCAACAACCCGATTCCCCGCATCACCCCGGCCGCACTCGCCGGTAGTCAGAAGTAGAAGCCAAGGACACCCGTATGCGACTGCTCACCCCCGCCCTTGTTCTCGTCCTCGCCGGCACCGCCTCGGCCCAGTTCTACTCCACCGCCATGTACCAGCCCGGCGGCAACCAGCGTTCGCGCTTCCCCGCCGATTTTGACTGGGACGCCATCGATGATGCCGGAGGCGACGGTGAAGAAGGCTTCAGCCCCCGCGGCATGCGCGGGATGCCCAGCGGTGGCGGTGACAACGCACCGGTCGTCTTTAAGACCGATCTCGGCCGCGAAGTGCAGAAGCTGCAGTTCCAGCGCACCCCCGCAAGCGTGCTGGCAGCACGCACCAAGCTCGGCCAGGAGCTCCGCAAATCCCTCACGCTCGTCGGCCCACCGGCACCCGACGTTGAGGATGCAAAGGGCGGTCCGGCCATGCCCGGGATGGACCCCGACTCCATGATGGACGGCGGCGACATGGGCGAGGGCATGGACCCCGCGGCCATGATGCGGATGATGACCGCTGCCGCGGCGGCTGGCGCCGCCAGCGCGGTGCCCACGGCCCCCGGTGATGCCCCGGCCGACCCCGCAGCCGCAGCCGGAGGCAAGAACTCGGCCGCTGCAAAGGCCGCCAAGGCCAAGGCAGACAAGGCCGCCGCACTCAAGCTCGCCCGCAAGCAAGCCGGTGAGTTCCAAACGCTGGTCACCGCCGGTGACTGGACCGAAGTCGGTCGCTTTATTAGCGAATATGGCGGCGACGATGCAGAGTCCATCTACACCCACATGCTGATGCAGCTCAGTGCGGCGGATCAGGCCGCCGTCCCCGGTGATGTCATCGCCCTGTCGGAAATCGCCCCGCCCCCCGGCGGCAAGCCCAAACCCGGCGCCGATGCCGCCGCTGGCGGTGCTGGTGCCAGCGAGCACGCCGCCGACGAGCCAGACGCTGCACCCGCAGTACCCGCAGCAGACCCGGCCGATGCCGGCAAGCCCGACCCGGCGATGATGAAGCTCGGTGCCGACGCGCTGACCAATCTCGCTGCGGCGGATGCAGCCCGGGCGGCCCAACCCGCCGGAACTTCCGCCACTGTCTCGACGCGCGGCGCAATGTCCGGCGCGATCATCGGCTCAAATACTGGCCCTGTAACTGGCCCTGCAGCCGTCCCAGCATCCGGCTCCGCACCGGGCCCAGCGACCGGCCCTGCCGCTGCCACGACAACCACCGAACCGGCCAAGGCATCATCGGGCCTGGCTCCCAAGCTCAGCGAGCGGCAGATCAAGCTCCTGGGCGTCCTGCTCCGCAACACCGCCGCACGCGGTGGTGATCCTGCCGCAGTCGCCTCCCGCATCCGCGAGGGCACCACGCACTTCGGCGGGCCGGACGGCGGCGAAGGCCCCGAGGCCGAACTGCGTGCCCAGAAGCGCAAGAACGCCGCCACACTCATGATGGCCGCCGGCCAGACCGTTGAAGCCCAGCCGTATCTGGCCCCGCTTGAGAAGGCCAAGGCCGATGGTGATGCCGAGCTGCTCAACCTCTACGTCACATACTTCGATGCGCTGGCCCGCAAGAAGGAAGGTGCCGAGAAGCGTGCCGTCCAGCTTCAGGGCTGGGACGTCGCACTTGAAGTCCTCAAGCTCCCCCGCGCCACCATCGCCCAGCGCACCGCGGCCATCAGCGGAGCAATGAAGCTGCTGGCCATCGTTGACAAGCCCGTTGGTGACGCGTTCCTCAAGTCGCTGTTCGTCGATGCCGCAGGTACCGAGACCGATGTGGCCTGGAACGCCCTGCAGAAGGCCAAGGGCCGCGCCCTGCGGCTCAAGCAGATGAGCGCGCCGCCGGAGATCCGCACCCGCCAGTTGCAGATCGTCCAACGGCTCGGTCAGGCCCTGCTGGCCGGCAAGAACCCCGGCTCACCAGAGATCATGGCCTGGCAGAGCGGCCTGAACATGCTCACGCAGGCCATCCTCGACGAGGCCGAAGTCTCGCGTCAGAGCGCAGGCAAGCAGCCGAACCCCAACCCCTACGGCGGATACAACCCCTACGGCGGGTACGGTGACGAGTACGACGATGGCAGCGGCCGCGGCGGTCGCCTGCAGCCCATCCCCACCGAGGACCTCAACAAGCTCCTGCCCGATGACAAGTGGCTCCTGGCCATCGATCCCGGTCTGGCCGCCAAGCTTGAGTTGCTGGTCGCCCAGACCCAGGGCAGCGCGGGTGATGTCACCAGCGTGCTGGAACTCATCCGCCCCGTGGCCGAGAAGGACAAGGCCCGCGCCCTGAAACTCGCCGAGGCGCTGCTTAAGGCCTGGCCCGCCTATACCAAGCGTGGCAACACCGACCCCAGCCAGTTCTACGGCCGCAACATGCGGTACAACCGCTTCGGCATGTTCTACGGCGGCGGCTACGGCAACGAGCAGGGCGGCATCCCGCTGACCCGCGCCCAGCAGATGCGCCACCTGGCCAAGCTCCGCGACGTCATCGCCGAACTTGAGACCATGAAGGTCGGCCCGCTGCCCACCGGCCCGCTGGTTGATGCCTTCGCCGCCTGCCACTCCACCGCTGAGGTCTACACCAACGAAGACATCATGGCCGTCTTCGGCGACCCGGAGCGTCTCAGCTTCGACATGCGCATCAAGCTGGCGGACGGCATGCGCAAGCGCCTCGCCGGCATGTGGCGTTCTCAGCAGGTCCAGCAGCAGGCGGGCACCAAGCGCACCGAGCAGGAAGTGGCCAAGGAAGTGATGCGCGGCTACGAACTGGCCATGAAGGTGGCACCGGATGCCGCCGCGGCACGCACCGATGATGAGCGCCGCAGCGCCTGGCAGGGTCTGCAGACCCGCGCCGACTTGAACTTCGACAAGGCCGAGTATCTCTACGGCCGCAAGGGCGACCCGGCCGTCTACGCCGAGCTCCGCAAGCAGGCCTTTGGTCTCTACCAGCAGGCCGCCGACCTGTACACCCAGCAGATGGCCGCCGGCAAGGTCCAGCCCTCGGCACGGCCCTTTAGCCAGTGGTTCAACAGCTCACTGGGTGCCAGCGACCTGGGCTTCATGACCCGTCAGGATGCGCCCGATGCCGGCCAGCTTGATCTGGTCAAGGGCTCGCTCGCCTCACTGCCGGCAGATGTCCGCAAGCAGCACACCGAGCTCTTCGCGCAGGCTGCTACGCAGGCACTCAGCGAACTGAACCCCGAGCTCAAGCACCGCTACGCCCGCCAGGCCGTGGCCCTGCTGGGCGATGTCCCGCAGGCACGCGAGATCCGCACCATCCTGAGCTACTACGACGACCTGACCAAGGAGGTCCAGCTCAACTTCGCGGTCGACGGCTCCAGCGACATCGGCCGCGAGCCCTTCGGCGCCGTGCTCAGCGTCTGGAGTTCCGTCAGCGTCAGCCGCGAATCCGGCGGCTTCGGTCGCTACCTCAACCCGCAGGACTGGAACCAGCAGACCGGCGAGCAGATCGACCGCCGCGAGGCCCTGGAAAAGAAGCTCCGCGAAGCCATGGGCGACCGCTTCGAGGTCCTCTCAGTGACCTTCAGCAAGCCCGACGTCAAGCCCATGCCCATCGAAAGCGGCGGGCGCGAGGGCTGGGAGCAGACGGCCCTGGCCTACATGGTCCTCAAAGCCAAGGACTCCGCCGCCGACAAGCTCCCCAGCGTCTCGATGGAGATGGACTTCCGCGACACCACCGGCAACGTGCTGCTGCCCATCGCCAGCACGCCCACGCTGGTTGATGCCCGCGCGACCACGCTGCCCGACCGTCGCGTCGTCAACCCGACGCTGGAAATCGTGCTCGACGACCGCGCCTTCGCCCGCGGCACGCCCAACGCCAAGGACCTCAAGGAAGCCCTCAAGCCCGGCGAGCTCCTGCTGGAGGTGCGTGCCAAGGCCGAAGGCCTGCTGCCCAACCTCGAGAAGATCGTCGACCTGACCTCCGTGCCCGGCATGGAGGTCGTCAAGGTCGAGGACCGCGGCGTCACCATCACCGAGCTGCAGCAGAAACTCGGCCGCGTCATCCCCATCAGCGAGCGGTCCTGGACCGTCCGCATGCGTCAGACCGGAACCGGCGAGCTCGCCGGTGTTGCCGGTGGCTCAATCGGTGAGACCAGCTTCTCGTTCCCCACCCTCGTCGGCCAGTTCGCCGCCGCCAAGCTGGAGACCAAGCGATACAGCGATGCCGATGTCGTCGTGCTCAAACCCGGCGACAAGGTCACCCTCGCGGCAGTTGAAGGCCGCACCACCCGGCTGCTGCTCGCCGCCGCCGGCATCCTCGGCGGTCTGGTGGCCATCGGCGGCATCGTCACCTTCCTGGCCCGCCGCGCCGCGGCACGCCGGCCCGCCCCCGTCGGCCCGCGCTTTGCCATGCCCCAGCAGGTCAGCCCGGTCACCACCCTGGCCGTCCTCCGCCAGATCCAGTCCCTCAACGGCGCCGTGCTGTCCAAGGCCGACCAGGACGCGCTGGTCGTCGAGATCAAGAACCTCGAACAGCGCAGCTTCGCCCCCGCCGCCGACGGCGTCAGCGAGCAGGAACTCGCCTCCACGTTGCAGACATGGATCACCAAGGCCGGTTAAGCCGCGGTTGTGCGGCCAGCCCACCCCGGCTGGCCGCACGTATCCTCGGCTATGTCCACGCCCGCGATCTTCTTCGATGATGCACACGGTCTGCTCACGCCGCTGGATGATCTCCGCCCCCGCGTGCTCATCCGCACCGGCGGCCTGACCACGCTGGAGCGTCACACCCGCGTGCTGGACCTCCACGTGCTGGCGGTCTTCGTCAGCCCGGTACGGCACGACCTCCGAGCACTGGCCGCCGAGTGCCTCGCCGCCGATGGCCACGCGCTGCCCGTCGATGCCCTGCCGACAGGTGATGCCGCTGTCGATCCCGCAGCCCCCGTGCTGGCCATCAACTCGCGCTGCCCGCTGCCCTGGCCGCTGCTGCGCCGGCTTGCCGTTGGCACTGTTCTGCTGGAGGAGGATACCGGCCACATCGTCGCCGCCATGCTCCCGGCGGCTCAGGCCGCCACGCTCGCCCGCACCGGCGATACCTCCGCACTCGCCCCCGGCACCTTCACCACCGACACCATGCCCGGCCCCGCGCTGATGAGCCGCCCCTGGCACGTGCGCCACTTCCGTGATGCCGCCATCAGCACCGATCTGTCGATGCTCCAGATCGGCCACGATAACCTCTCTGCGGTCCCTGCCTGCACCGTCATCGGCTCACGCCCGCTGACCATCGACCCGGCTGCCAAGGTCTACCCCGGCACCATCTTCGACTGCGAATCCGGCGGCATCCACATCGCCGCCGGCGCGGTCATCCGCCCCGGCTGCACGCTCATCGGCCCGGTCATCATCGGTGCCGGCTCCACCGTGCTGGACCGCGCCATCATCAAGGCCAACACCGCCATCGGCCCGCACTGCAAGGTCGCCGGCGAAGTCGGCGGCAGCATCTTCCAGGGCTGCGCCAACAAGGCCCACGATGGCCACCTGGGCGACAGCTACATCGGCCAGTGGGCCAACCTGGGTGCCGGCACCACCAACAGCAACCTGCTCAACACCTACGGCGAGGTCATCATGAAGGTGACCCCGTCAAGCTCCAATGAGCGCACCGGCCAGCAGTTCATGGGCTGCATCATCGGCGACCACGTCAAACTTGCCATCTGCACACGCATCATGACCGGCTCCATCGTGCACACCGGCGCCATGTGGGCCGCCGGGCAGGCCGTCACCGGAACCACCCCGGCCTTCGCATGGGTGACCGATGCCACGCCCCCCGGCAGCAAGTTCTTCCGTCCCGATAAGTTCCTGGACATCGCCCGCACCGTCATGGCCCGCCGCAAGGTGGAGATGGGCCCGGCCTACGCGGCAACCCTCGCCTCCATGGCGGTCAGCTGAAACGGCGAAAGCTCAGATCTTCGATCAACGCTCGACGGTTCCGAGAACTGTCGCCGCAATCCCACAGACATCCCGTATTCCGGGCATGATCAGCCCTGCATCGCCGCCAGTGACTTTGGGGTCTACGGAATATCCCGATCGGGTCATCTTCTTAACAAAGAATGGCGACCCGTGTGCTCAAGACTGCTGGCAAACGGCTCGACTCTGTGAACTCAGCCGCGTCAGGTCGACGCGACGATTACAGGAGTTTGACCATGAAGTCCACCCGCATCATCGGCACCGTTCTCTGCACCCTGGCCGTCGCCCTCGTCGCCGGCTGCAACAACTCAGGCAAGACCGCCGCCAACAACGGCACCGCGGCGAACACGAAGGCCACCGAGACGTCCTTCGACCAGCCGTTCTTCGCCCACATCGCCCCCGGCGATCGCGGCGATCGGTAATCCGGCATGACGGATCCGCCTTGGCGGCGCCGTCCCCCGCGTCCAGCGGCTGAACAGCCCACACAGCAACCCCGCTCTCGCGGGGTTGTTCTAATTGCCCCGGGCACGCCGGTACACGACGCGCACATCGTCATCGAGCTGCCGCACATCAACCACGCGCCAGCGTGATGCCTCACCAAGCCGGTCCACCGGCCGGCGCCCCGCCAGCGTCATCGCGTCCTCATGGCCGATGACCAGCGGCCCGGTAAACACGTGGAGTTCATCAGCCAGTGCACCCTGCTCATCGCCCTGCAGCACGCTGCCCAGCAGCGTCGGCCCAGCTTCCACCAGCACGGTCGATGCCCCGCGCTGTGCCCGCAGATGCTCCATCGCCGCCCGAAAGCTCAGCCCGCGTGAACCGTCACCGGCCAGCGGCACCGCCGCCACCGATGCCCCCGCATCGGTCAGCCGCTTGGCCAGCGACGTCGTCTCCTGGCCAGGCGCCGTCAGCACCAGCAGCGGAGCCTGATCCAGCGTCGTCAGCAGCCGCGCATGCCGCTGGTTGGCCAGCTTCAGCCCGGCATCCAGCACCACACGCAACGGCCCGGTCTGCTCCGCCGTCCCCGAGTTCGCCGCTCCAGCCCTTCCCGCCGCTCCCCGCCGCCACGGATAGTCCCGGCACGTCAGCTCCGGATCATCCACCAGCACCGTGCCGATGCCCGTGACAATCGCGTCCACGCGGCTCCGCAGCTTCTGAACCTTGGCCCGCGACCGCGGCCCGCTGATCCACTTGCTGTCGCTGGTGCTGGTGGCCAGCCGCCCGTCAATCGTCGCCGCCCACTTGGCAATCACCCACGGCAGCTTGCTGGTCAGCCGCCCGACAAACGGCTCAGAAAGCTCGATCGCCCGCGGCGAGACCTCCGTGAACTCCACCGCAATCCCCGCGGCACGCAACTTCTCCGCACCACCCGATGCCAGCGGGTTCGGATCCCGCCGTGCGCACACCACACGCGTGATGCCCGCGGCAATCACCGCGTCCGTGCACGGCGGCTGCTTGCCCGTGTGCGAGCATGGCTCCAGCGTCACGTACATCGTGCACCCGCGCACATCACGCCCAAGCTGTGCCGCACGCGAGATCGCATCAACCTCCGCGTGTACACCACCGAACACACGATGATGCCCGATCGCGATCACCTCACCGCCGCTGCCGCTCGCGCCCTCGCGCACAATCACCGCGCCAACCAGCGGGTTCGGCTCTACGCAGCCCGTTGCACGCACCGCGTGTGCCGCGGCAAGGTCCAGCATCGCCTTTGTCCAGCGTTCGTTCATGAGGAGCAAACGTACACTGCAAAAAGGGAAAACCCCAGCATTTCGCCAGGGCTTGGGCAAAAACAGATTCACGCTTTGCCGACTGAACGATCAGGAAATCCGATAGTCCGCTGATCCGTTCAGATCATTCACACGCAAGCGTCGATCACTTGCACGCGTTGCGGAGCGCATCGGCCTTGTCGGTCTTCTCCCAGGAGAAGAACTCGTACTTCTTCTTGCTGGTCTCCCCGGTCGCGGGGTTGGTGTACGCCGCAGTGTACGGCTTACGGCCGAAGTGCCCGTGACGCGCCGTCGGCGAGTAGATCGGGTTCCGCAGCTTCAGCGTCTCGATGATGCCGCGCGGCGTCAGCGCGAACAGCTCGTAGATGGCCTTGGAGATTCGGGCCTCCGGCACCGTGCTGGTACCGAAGCAGTCCACGTACACGCTCGTCGGCTCGGCAACGCCGATGGCGTAGGAGAGCTGGATCTCGCAGCGCTCGGCCAGGCCGGCGGCCACCACGTTCTTGGCGATGTACCGGGCCATGTACGCGGCCGAGCGATCCACCTTCGTCGGATCCTTGCCGGAGAACGCGCCGCCGCCGTGACGGCCCATGCCGCCGTAGGTGTCGACGATGATCTTGCGGCCCGTCAGGCCAGTGTCGCCGTGGGGGCCGCCGATCTCAAAGCAGCCCGTCGGGTTGACGTGCACCTTGATCTTGCTGTTCCACCATTTGCCCAGCACCGGCTTGATGATCTGCGCGATCACCGCCTTCTTCAGTGCCGGCTGCTTGCTGTTCCACTCCGGACCGTGCTGGGTCGAGAGCACCACCGTGTCGATGCGAATGGGCTTGCCGTGCGCGTCGTACTCCACGGTGATCTGGCTCTTGGCATCCGGCCGCAGGCCCTTGATCTTGCCCGTCCGGCGCACCAGCGCCTGGCGCTCGACGAGCTGGTGAGACAGCTGGATCGCCACCGGCATCAGCTCCGGCGTGTCCTTGCAGGCAAAGCCGAACATCATGCCCTGGTCGCCCGCGCCCTCGCGGTCCACACCCATGGCAATGTGCGGCGACTGCTTGTTCAGCGCCACCATCACGCCGCAGGAGTCCGCATCAAAGCGCATGTCGCCAGTGTTGTAGCCGATCTCCCGCACCGTCTCGCGGACCAGGTCCGGGATGTTCACGTACGTCTTGGTCGTCACCTCCCCGGCGACCACCACCATGCCGGTGCAGCACAGCGTCTCGCAGGCCACGCGCGACATCGCATCGTCGACCAGCATCGCGTCCAGCACGGCGTCGGAAATCTGGTCGGCCACCTTGTCGGGGTGACCCATGGAAACGGATTCTGAGGTAAACAGGCGGTTTGACATGATTACTAACTCCGGAAAAAACGCCGAGCCGGCGGGCCGGACTCTGGCCCATGCGGGCGGCCAGGTTCCAGCAGGCTCGGAGAGAGGGAAAACGGGACGCGAAAGCGACGAGTTTAGACCGGCCCTGAGCCCCGCAACGCCCGGCCGGACCCCGCCCCGCACCTCTGGGCGGCCTGTCGGTTGCATGCGCACGCCGTGAATTTCACGCCTTCAGGAAGCTCGGGCGCATCGAAGCCCGGCCGCCTTGCCGCTATCCTGCACCATGGCAGCGAGCAAAGGCCTGACGTACGCAAGTTCCGGTGTCAACCTCGAGGAAAAGGACTCCTTCACGGAGTCGCTGGGCACGCTGATGCGCCGCACCTACGGGCCGCGCGTCATCGAGAACCCAGGTGGCTTCGCCGGTCTCTTCCGGCTCGACTTCAACGAGCGCATCTTCGCCCGCAACTACAAGCACCCCGTGCTGGTGGCTTGCGCCGACGGTGTGGGCACCAAGCTCAAGCTCGCCATCGCCTGCCGCAAGTTTGACACCCTTGGCATCGACCTGGTGGCCATGAACGTCAACGACATGATCGTCCAGGGTGCCGAGCCCCTGTTCTTCCTGGACTACATCGCCGTGCCCAAGGTCGACAAGGCCATGCTCCACCAGCTCATGCTCGGCATCGTCGAGGGCTGCAAGCAGTCCGGTGCGGCATTGCTCGGCGGCGAAACCGCTGAAATGGCCGGCCTCTACGCCCCGGGCGACTTTGACCTCGCCGGTTTTGCCGTCGGCGTGGTCGATCTTGACCGCGCCGTCAACCCGCTTCGCGTCGAGGTCGGCGATGTTGTCCTGGGCCTCTCCAGCGACGGCATCCACAGCAACGGCTACTCGCTGGTCCGCAAGATCGTCGATTCCGCCGAGCTTGACCTGGCCAAGGTCTACCCCGAGCTGCTCCCCCCGCCCCTGCTGGCCAAGGGCCGCCGCAAGGCCGCCAAGCCCGCCAAGAAGGCCGCCGATGCTCCCGAGCTCAAACTCCCCACCCTCGGCGAGATCCTGCTGACCCCCACCCGCATCTACGTCAAGCCGGTCAGCCGCCTGCTGGCGGCATACCGCAAGAAGAAGGTCGTCACCGGCATGGCCCACATCACCGGCTCGGGCATGGCCGGCAACCTCTGCCGCGCCCTGCACCCCAAGGTCGATGCTGTCGTCGACACCAAGGACTGGCCCGTCCCGCCCGTGTTCAAGTTCCTGCAGAAGCACGGCAACGTCGACGAACTGGAGATGCGCCGCGTCTTTAACATGGGCATCGGCTACTGCATCGTCGTCCGCCCCAGCTTCGCTGACTCGGTCAAAGCCCAGCTCGAAAAGCTCGGCGAGCGCGTCCACATCATCGGCAAGATCGTCAAGGGCAAGGGTGAGGTCATCGAGAAGTAGCGGCAGCGGCGTTCGCCAACTCGGCGGATGGCGATCACTGAACATCTATCCCGGGCGGAGGCAGACCTGCGCGTGCAGCAGTGCGTGGCAGTGTTGACACATTTGAGCTTTCGCACCCCAGCCGTTGCGGACGGGGTTCATGGCTCAGCAGAACATAGCAGTTACTTTGTGAACTCTCTGCAAACAATACGGCCCGTCTTGTGATCGATCTGACATCTGTAACCACAGAACGTGTAGGCAATGATCGGATCTTTGCTGATGAGTCCCACGCATGCTTCCATCGACTCCGATACGGGAAGCTCGCAACGCCACAACAATCGCCCCTGCAAGTCATACCCACAGATGTTCCTGAAGCCGTCGATCACCGACAATGCTTGGCCAGGATCGAACCAAACAACGACAGTGCTTCCGACGACAAAAGACTCGAGTATGACAAACTCAAGCGTGAACGGGCACCCGTTTATCACGAGAACGTCTTTCTCGTGAGACAAACCTGTCGCGCGAGCGGATCTCCAAGTCCGAACATCACGGAAGAGCTCGATTAACGCGAACGCGGTAGCTTTCAGACGTTTCACCATTGTCGGACACGCTCACCGCCGCCCCCACTTCCCTCACCCACCGCGTGGCGTGATCACAAACTGCACCACCGGTTCCTTGGCCGAGACCAGCAGCCCCGGCGGCACCGTTGCAAACGTCACCGCCTTGCTCGACACCTTGTTCTTCAGGTCATCGGCCGTCAGCATCAGCAGCGCCTGCAGCTGGATCTTGCGGTCGCGCACCTGCTGCACCAGGTCGCGTGGGCCGGCCACCGTCACCTCACGCACCGAGCTTTCCTTCAGCTGCACCTGCCAGCGGTCCGCCTCATCCGGCGGCAGGCACACCAGCACGCCCACCGAGGGCTCCGTGTGCAGTTCCAGCTTCCGCCGAAGCGTGAACTCCAGCGTCACCGTCTGCGGGTCGGGCCGGCGGTCGGGCAGGTTGGGCAGCACCAGCTTGATGTTGGTCCGGAACCGCTCACCCTCGCGGGCCTCGGCCAGCACCGCCTCATCCAGGGCCGCCACCGCCGCGTACTTGTCGCTGAGCTTCATCGCCGCCGGGATCCGCACCGTCACCTCGCGCGGGCTCGCCGCCGGGGGCACCTCAAACTCCACGCTCGGGCTCTCCACCATCACCGGCAGCTTCACATCCTGCATCGCCACCACCCGCAGCCGCACCTGGGCCGGCTCCACCTGCTCCACCGTCACGCCCGCCTGGCGGAAGACCTGCTGCTGGGCCAGCACCTCCCGCAGCGACAGCGTGTGCTCGCCGGGCTCACCCGGCACGCCCGGTGTGCCCGGCGTCAGCCGCAAAATGCCCGGCATCGCCCGCTGCACCTGATCAATCCCGGATGTCGAGCCCCGCAGCGCAATCCGCGCCAGTCCGCCCGACTCCAGCCCGTCAAGCGTTGCCTCCACCATCGACTGCTCAGCCAGCGCCTCAAGCCGCGGCGAGACCTGCAGCGACCGCAGACTCTCACTCTCGGCCCACAGCCAGATGAGCAGCGACAGCAGCGTCACCGTGACGAACAGTCTCGCATCAGCCAGAATCACCCGCAGTGTGCTCACGTGCGTGCCTCCTCGCGGCTGCGGCTGTGCTCGCCATTGTCGTGTGATTCCCCGGCCGAGTCTGCGCCCGCATCGCTCGCCTCAGCACCCTCGGGCGCATCTTCCGCCGCCCGGGTGATCCGCGAGACCAGACCCTTGTTGAGCTTGAGGATCAGCAGACCGCGCAGCTCATCTTCAGTCAGCCCCCGCGTCAGCTGCCCGCGCTCGGCAATCGAGATCGTCCCGGTTTCCTCCGAGACCACCACCGCCACCGCGTCGCTCTCCTGCGTCACACCCAGTGCGGCCCGGTGCCGCGAGCCCAGGTTCGCATCGCCCACATCCTCGGCCTCCGCCAGCGGCAGCTGCACGCCCGCCGAGCGGATCCTGTCACCCTTGACCAGCACCGCCAGATCGTGCAGCGCACTGCCGGGAAAGAAGATCGTCTGCAGCAGCCGCGCGCTGACCACGGCATCCATCGGCGTGCCGCCCTCAACAATGTTCTTCAGCGGCACTGTCCGCTCCAGCACAATCAGCCCGCCGAAGCGTGCCCGGCTCAGGAACCGCGCCGCCTCCACCACCGCCTCCACCGTCACCGTCTCGGGCTTGGGCACGCGCCGAAACAGCGAGGTCTCGCCCATCCGCGTCAGGCCGCGCCGCAGCTCGGGCTGGAAGACGACGATCAACCCGAAGACCAGGTACCCGATGAAGTTGTCGTACAGCACCTCAAGCCGCGACAGCGCCTCGCGCTGGCCCAGGATCCGGATCAGCAGCGTCGCCGTGACGATGAAGAAGACCACCGTCTTGAGCACGCCCGCCGCCCGCGTACCGTGGATCAGCCGCACGATGAAGTACACTGCCACCCAGATCACCAGCAGCTCAAGGAAAACCTGCCACAGCGGATAAGCCGCCAGGCGTTCCCACAACTGTCTGACACGGTCGCTCAACAGCACGCCGAGGGGACTCCGCTGGTTCTCTCATCCCGTTCCGGGTGACTGGTCCTTGGTCGGTGCCGCCCGCACGGTGCGGGCTGCCTGCAAGTCTAGTGTTCGGCTCAAACCATTGATCCGAGTCAGCGGTTCGTTTTTTTCTTTTCTGCCCCACCCGCCCAACCCGCCTCCCCTCCCGCCCCTCTCGCCCCGCCCCTCCTGCCCGTGCCACGCTCCGTGCTGACATACTCCGAAACGCCCAACCCCGCCGCACTCCGCTGCGACTTGGCCGCCCCATCCGCGGGCCCCGATGCTCCCGCGGACGCGGGCAGTGCCTCGGCCCCCGGGCTGCCGCCGCTGGCCGGCCGCCCCGGCGCGCTCCGGTCCTACCGCTCGGCCCAGGCCGCCCTGGCCGCCGGTGATGCGCTCGCCGCCGAGCTGCTCGCGGTGCCCGGCCTCACCGGCGTCCTCCTCCACCAGCACTGGCTGACCATCACCAAAGATCCCCAGTCCAAGTGGCCGCCCATCAAGCGTGCCGTGGAGCGCATCGTTGCCCAAGCGATCAGCCGCTAAACCCAGCCGGCCAGCCAGCGCCCCGGCCAGCACCAAAGCCGGCACCCCGGCCAAGCGGCCCCGCGCAACGACTGCGCCGCAACGGCCCCCCGCTGGCCGCGCCGCCGCCGCTGCGGCACGGACCGCCCCCGCCGCGAGCACGCCCCCCCACCTCCCCTCCGCCGCGGCAATCGCCGAGGCCCTTTCCCGCTGGTTCACCACCGCCCGCCGCCCGCTGCCCTGGCGCACCGGCTACCACACCCGCGACATCAGCCCGGCCAACCCCGCCCCCTCCGCCGCTTCCACCCCCTCCGCCCCCTGCCGCGACCCCTGGGTCGCCCTCATGGCCGAGGCCATGCTCCAGCAGACCCAGGTCTCCCGCGTCATCGAGTACCTCGACCGCTTCACCGCCCGGTTCCCCACCCCTGCCTCCATGGCCGCCGCCCCGGAGTCCGAGGTCACCGCGATGTGGTCCGGCCTGGGTTACTACCGCCGCGCCCGCAACCTGCGGGCCTGCGCCATCGCCATTGTCGAGCATCACGGCGGCAGCGTTCCCCACACCGTCAGCGACCTGCTCACGCTCCCCGGCATCGGCCGCTACACCGCCGGGGCCATCAGCTCCATCGTCTTCGGCCAGCCCGAGCCCATTGTCGATGGCAACGTCGCCCGCGTCCTGCTCCGCATCGGCGGCATGCCGCTGGACCCCCAGGCATGCACCACCACCGACCTGCTCTGGCACCATGCCGCCGACCTTGCCGCCGCCGCCCGCAGCCCGGGGCTGACCAACGAAGCACTCATGGAACTCGGTGCGATCTGCTGCACCCCGCGCTCGCCAAGCTGCATCATCTGCCCCCTTCGCCCCCACTGCCGCGCCGCGGCAGACGGCACGCAGGACCAGATCCCCGCGGCTAAGAAAACCTCCGCCCGCCCGCAGATCCGCTGCACCGTGCTGGTCATCACCAACCCCGCCGGCGAGCTTCTGCTCCAGCAGCGCCCCGCCTCCGGCCTCTGGGCCAACATGTGGCAGTCCCCCACGCACGAGAGCCCCGCCGCCGCACCCGGCTCCACACCCCCCGCGGACCCCGCGGCAGTACTCGCCGCCCTCAACCTCAAGCCCCAGGCCCACCTCAAGCACATCCGCCCCGCCGGTACCTTCACCCACCAAACCACGCACCGCGAACTCCTCTTCTCCGTCAGCACCCTGGCCCTCCCCCGCACCATCCCCGCCCCCACCGCCCCCTCCACCACCCGCTGGCTCGCAGCAACCGACCTGCCCACCCTGGGCATCTCCAACGCCGCCAAGAAGGCCATCACCCTCGCAACGAGCCGGCCCCGTACCAGCTAACTCAAGCCCCTGCCTTCATTCGACAATTTGTCAATTTGGTCACCGGTGAATTTGGCTCCGCCTCCCACCCCAGCCACCTTCAGCCGCCTCAGCATCGACCGCTTCTTGCTCTGGTGCTCGCTCATCCGCCGCAGGATGTCATCAAGCATCCGCACCGCCCGCACCACAAACGGCCCCTTGTTGAGCATCACGCACTCGGCCCGCTGACCCATCGCCGCATCGGTGATCTCGCTGCGGCTGGGCAGCCCCTTCTTGGCCAGTGATTCCAGCACCTGCGTCGCCCAGATCACCGGCACGTGCGCCGCCTCGCACAGCCACAGGATCTCCTCCTGCACTTCCGCAAGCCGCTCCCAGCCCACCTCTACCGCCAGGTCGCCTCGGGCAATCATCACCCCGGCACACGGCTGTCCCAGCGCCTCAAGCAGCAACTCCGGCAGGTTCGTAAACGCCGCCGCCGTCTCGATCTTCAGCACCACACCGACGTGCTTGCCTCCCAGCCGCGCCAGGTGCGCCCGGATGCTCCGCACATCCGCGGCTCGGCGCACAAACGAGAAGCCCACCATGTCCGCGTTGGCCGCGATGAACGGCAGGTCCGCCAGGTCCTCGGGCGTCAGCGGGTCGATCGACAGTTCCGCATCCGGGAAGTTCACACCCTTGGCCTCACGCAGCTTGCTCCCGCCCGGCCTCGCCCGCGTGATCATCAGCGTCACCTCCGCCGCCGTCACCGTCTGCACCCGCCCCTCGATCTTCCCGTCATCAAGCAGCACTCGCTGGCCGGGACGCAGATCCCCGAACACCTGCGGCAGAGTAAACGGAATCCGCGCCGGCCGCGTCACCCCCGTCACCGGGTCCGCCTCCGCCGGCCCGCCGGGTACCGGGTCACGCGTCAGCACCAGCAGGTCCCGCTCGCGCAGCACGATCACCCCCGCACCCGCCGGGACCTCGCCAACAACCCCGCGCAGCTGCCGCCCCGCATGCCCGGCCTCGGCCCCAGTGCCCACGGACTTGGCCCGCAGCTCCATCCCCGGCACCAAGTACGTCGTCCGGTCGCAGTGGCACATCCACCCGCGCTCGTGCGCGGCCGCCACCGTCAGGGTTCGCAGCCGGTTCCGCGTATCCCGCAGCCGCACGCGGCAGCCGACGGCCAGCCCCGCGACCAACGGCCCAACAACCGGCACGCACACATCCGGCACACTCGGGTCATCGTCCTGTCCGGCGGCACCCGCCGGCATCACCGCCACCGGCTCGCTGGCCTCGGCCGCACTGGTCAGCAGCACCCGCGCTGCACGCACCGGCCGGCCCAGTTCATCCAGCGGCGGGGCGATCTTGATCACCGCGTGCCCCGGCCTGATCGCACCCGTGCGCACCTTCGGCCCCGGAATGTCCATCAACACCGGGCACGGCCGCTGACCGCGGATCCGCCGCAGGTGCCCGATCATCGCCGCCCACGCCTCCGGCCCGTCGTGGGCACAGTTGATCCGCATCACGTTCATCCCGCCATCAAGCAGATCCGAGATGATCCGCGGATCCGTCGCCGCCTCGCTGGGCATGGTCACCATGATCCGCGTCCGCCGCGGCGGGCGTGCTTCGCCCGTGCTCCCGCTCGACTCATCCATCGGCCCGAGCAGCTCGCTCGTCCGCTCCTCCAGCAGCTCCCCCGCCTCATCAGCCGTCGCCGGTGCAGGCGATGCCGCACCTGCACCCGCCTGCAGCGGCACCCGCCGCAGCAATGCCAGAATGCCCCGCACCCGATCCAGCGTTGCCAGGACCGACCCCTCACTCCGCCCCAGCGAGCTCAGCCCCATGTCCGCCAGCGTCCGCTGCATCTCCCGCAGGTCGCGGCTGCGAAACGCCAGATAGTGCACCAGGTTCGCCGCACTCGCCCGCGCTGCCGGCCCAAGCCCGCCCAACATCCCCGCGTGCTGCCGCTCGGCCGCCAGCAGCGCGTCACGCAGCGCATCGAGCTCCACGACCAGCTGCGGATCCACCTGGCCACTCCACACCGCGGCACCTCCCGCCGCTGATCCATCCCCCAGTCGTTCGACGTTCACGCTCTTGGCTTGCTCTGCGGACATCGTTTCACTGTACGGAGTTCGCAAACGCCGATGCCCCGCATCGGCCCCACTGCAGTACGAACACTCCGTGAAGCCGCAACCCGCCGACTTGGGGGATGCCCGCCGTATCCTGCACCACGGTGTACCCATGAGCGCATCCCCCACTCCAGCCAGCACGCCCCCCCTGTTCACGGCAGCGGACCACGCCGCCATGCAGCGAGCCCTGCAACTGGCCTCGCTGGCCGCCAGCTTCGGTGAGGTCCCCGTCGGCGCAGTGGTCTACCGCACCGCCGATGGCACCACACTCGGCGAGGGCTTCAACCGCCGCGAGATGGACGGTGACCCCCTCGCCCACGCCGAGCTCATCGCCATCGCCGCCGCCGCCCGCCACCTGGGCGACTGGCGCCTGACCGACTGCACCCTGGTCGTCACCCTCGAGCCCTGCTGCATGTGCGCCGGCGGCATCATCAACGCCCGCGTCGGCCGCCTCGTCTACGGCGCGACCGACCCCAAAGCCGGCGCCTGCGAGTCCCTGCACACCCTGACCACCGACACGCGCCTGAACCACCGCGTCACCCCGCTGCCCGGCCTCATGGCCGACGACTGCGGCAAGCTCCTCCGCGAGTTCTTCCGGAACCTGCGGCAGTAACGTTGATCGCAAAGCCGGCCTAGTCCCGTCGATCTGAACCCAACCTGCCGAAACCGGGCTTCAAGGCGTCGACTTGGTCCGCCAAAGTCACCTCCGATTTATCCGCCTTAGGAACGCCCGTATGACAGCACGAATGCAAGATGCTATCCAACGCCTCAGAGCACTCCCCGAAAGCGAGCAAGATGCGTTCGCCAGGTTCGTGGTCCACGAGTTAGACGAGGACGATCGCTGGCAAAGTACGACCGACGCTCACACTGAGAAGCTCAGATCGCTCGTCCGGAGAACCCTGTCGGAAAACCAGACAGGCGACAGTGGGCCGAACGGCCGCTCTCCGCACTGACCTGTCGCACATCTGCTCGTAACGCACCTTCAAAAACAACCAACCCCGGCTTGCACCGGGGTTGGAGGACAAAGGAACTGGTTTGTGCCAGCAGCGATCCGGCGATCCGGATTAACGCTTGCTGAACTGGAAGCTGCGGCGGGCACCGGCCCGGCCGTACTTCTTACGCTCGACGTCGCGGCTGTCGCGGGTCAGCAGGCCGTTGTCACGCAGCGCGCCGTCAACGGTCGGGTCAAAGTCGCGCAGAGCGCGGGCGATGCCCAGCTTGATCGCGCCGGCCTGGCCCATGAAGCCGCCGCCCGCAACGCGGACGAAGACATCAAACTTGCCCAGGTTGCCCGTCACCTTCAGCGGTGCCACCGCGTCAGCGCGGTCACGCTCTTCGGCGAAGTACTCGGCAACGGCCTTGAACTTCTTGGCGTTGATCTGAATGAGGACCTTCGCCTCCTCAGCGCCGGCCTTGTGCGGCTTGAGGCGGACGCGGGCGACAGCGGTCTTGCGACGGCCGACGCCCCACCACCAGCCGGCCTTGGCCGGCTTGGGGACGCGGACGACACGCTCGATGCGGGCCGCCGGGGCGGCAGGAGCCACCGCGGAGAGCGAGGGAATCAGGGGCTTCAGGGGGGTGTCAGACATGGTTGTGTCTCGGAGTCGTTCTTGAAGTTCGGATCGGGCGGGGCACTGTCGTGCTCATCGGCCCGGTATGTTTGCTTTCGAAGGAAGGGAACCCGGCAGTCCCGTGCGGCTGGGCATCGCCCCGCCGCGACGAAATCAGCCGATCTTGATCTCAACGGGGTTGTGCGCCGCGTACGGGTGGGTCGAACCCTTGACAACCTTCATGTTGCCCAGCATCACGCGGCCGATGCGGTTCTTCGGCAGCATGCGGCGGACCGCCAGCTCGAACAGACGCTCCGGGGCGCGCTCCTTGAGCTCGTTGTAGCTCTCGGTGCGGCGGCCACCCGGGTAGCCGGTGTAGTGCCAGGCGAACTTCAGCTCGCCCTTGTTGCCGGTCATGTGGACCTTGTCGGCGTTGATGATCACGACGTAATCGCCGGAATCGATGTGGGGGGTGTACTCGGGCTTGTTCTTGCCCATGAGCACCTGCGCCACCTCAGTGGCCAGACGACCCAGCGGGATGCCCTCAGCGTTGACCAGCTTCCAGGTCTTCTTGACCTGGGGCTGACGCAGATACGTGGTTTCGCGACGATTCATGCAGGACTCCAATGTTCCGTTCACAGCAGTGACACACTCGCCGGCCCGCGTTTGACCGATTGCTCGGCTGACCCGGGTTGCCCGTTGCTCCTGCTTCCCGTTTCTCTCGCCGCAAGGCGATGCGAAACCTGATGCAGAGCGGGGCGTTGCCTGAACGCTGCCCTTTCGGACAGTGACTCGCCGCCTTCCGGGCGGGACGGGCCGTTGCGTGCACTCGCACGCGGACGGCAGATATGTGAAATCCAGCCCGGGAACGGCCCGAACAGGGAGGAGAGGTTAGCGTCGGCCCCGGGGGCGGTCAAGGCGATCCCGCCTCGCAATAGAGTCCTATAACCAAACACGCCCTCCTCTCCCCACCGGCCGCCTCCCGCCCCACCCCACCTACCTTCCATCCATGTTTGACCAGCTCAAAGCCATGTCCGCCATCGCCGGCCTGATGAAGAACAAAGACGCCATCGCCGGTGCCGCGGCACGCGTGCAGGATGAACTCGCCCGCCGCACCATCACTGTCGAGTCGCCCGACAAGTCCATCTCCGTCCAGGTCTCCGGAAAGCTCGAAGTCCAGACCATCTCCCTGAATCCCAAGGTCGTCCAGGACGCCGCGGCAGGCGGGCCGGCCGTCCACGCCCAGCTCGAGCAACTCGTCCAGCGGGCCGTCAACATCGCCCTGAGCAAGGCCAAAGACGCCATCGCCGAGGAAATCAGCAAGGAAGCGGAGAAACTCGGCCTGGGCAACATCGCCGGTGACCTCAAGAAGTTCGGCCAGTAACCACCGCCCCCAGCGGGCTCACGCTCCGTTCGCATAAGGTTAGTATGGCACGTTCCCAAAGTTAGTGTATACTAGTTTGTATCGCTGACCCAGCTCTTCCTCATCTGAACGTGCCATGAACGAGCAACCCCCAACGCCCGACCCCAGCAGCAACCCCGGCCGCGACCCCGGCCTCCCCGCCGGAAGCCCCCCACCGCTGGACCCGCTGGCCGTCACGCTCACCGACATGACGCGGCGGCTGGATCGCATCGAGCAGACCCTCGGCCTCCGCCCGCTCGTGCCGCCGGCCTCACCACCGCCCGAGGCCCCGCCGCCGTCGCAGCGTCCCGAGCCCGCGCTCAGCCCCGACCGCATCGGCCGCGTCATCCGGCAGGTCTGGGGTGAGCTCGCCGATCCGGCCGGACGGCACCCCGCACCACATCCCGCGCCACGCACTACATCGGCCCCCGCAACACCACCCGCCCAACTCGATGCCGCGCCTGCAAGCCCGGCCCGCCCCATCACCAGTTCATCCTTCCTGGCCGATCAGGAAGCAGCCGAAGCCCGCAGCCACGCGCGGGCCGGCGCTCCCGCCGCACACGAATACGAACTCAACCCCGCACCCGCGAGCATCAAGCCCGCTCGCTCATCACTGGACCTTGAAAAACTCATCGGCGGCAAGTTCTTCGCCGCCCTTGGTGCGGTCGCCCTGTGCATCGGCGCCATTCTCTTCCTGAAGATCGCCATCGAGCGCGGCTGGTTCTCATTCGTCACCCCCGCCGTCCGCTGCAGCATCACCGGCGCGTTCGGCCTCGCGCTGCTTGGCGTGGGCGAAGTCATCCGCCGCCGCTTCGGCGCCGCGGTTGCCGCGGGCGTCTCCACCGCCGGCATCGGCATCGCGTACTCATCGGTCCTGGCCGCATGGGGCTGGTATGAGCTGCTCAGCGACGGCACCGCCTTCACGCTGCTGGCCGCTGTCGGCGGCCTGGGCATCGCTGTCGCCACACTCAGCCGCCAGCCGCTGGTCGCCATCGTCGGCCTCATCGGCGCGTATCTGGCCCCGGTGTTCCTCTACAAATCTCAGGGTCCGGTCCTGGTCCTGCCCACGTACCTCACCGTGCTGCTCATCGCCGGCCAGGTGCTGGCCCTGCGTCTCCGCGGCTGGTTTGCCGCCGCCGGCACCGTGGCCTGGTGGGGCACCATCCTGCTCGGCGCCGGCTGGTCCGCGGCCAAGATGGCCGCCGAGTCCGAAGTTGTCCTGGGCTTCATCACCGTCACGTGGCTGGTCATGCAGGCCTTCGCCATCCTGCGCAGCCAGGCCAACGCGGCCGATCTCGCCGCCGCCCCGCCGCCAAAGCTCGAATCAAAACTCGAATCCGAACTCTTCACCCCAGAGGAATCCGACCTCGTCCGCCTTCGCAAGTTCCTCCAGCGCGGGCTCGCCCCCGTCGCAAGCTTCAGCGTCACCGCGGGCGTTGCGGCACTGGGTGTGGCCACGCTGCACGCCATGCCCGCCCCGGCACCATCGCTTGACTGGCTCGTCCCCGCCATCCTCACGGCCGCCTGCCTGGCAACCGCCATCCTCACCATCCTCCGCCGCGGCACATCCATCGCCGATGGCCTGCTCGGCCTCCTCCGCACCGCACCGTCCGATGTCACGCCCACCGCCGCGCTGGGCCTCTCGCTGCTCGCCCAGTCCGCGGCCATGCTCATCGTTGCGGTGGCCATCGGCGTCAGTACCGATGCCATGGTCATCGTCTACCTGACCTTGGCCATCGCCGCCGTGGCCACAGGCCGCAAGCTCCGCAGCCCGCTGCTTGATGGTTACGGCGTCGTGCTCCTTGCCGTCGGTGCGGCACGCTTGCTCCACGAACTCATCCCCGCCTTCGGCCGCATGGAGCCCGATCCCATCCGCGGCTGGTCCGGCGCCATGTTCGAGACCGACGTCGTCCGCGTGCTCGGCCTGCACCTGGGGCCGTGGAACCTCAAGGCCCTGCTCACCGCGCTGGCCGCGGTCATCATCGGCCGGCTGCTGCTCATCGGCTCGGTCCACCTCACACGCCACCACACCGCCCGCATCATCGCCGCCCTGGGCCTGCTCCCGCTGCTGGGCAGCGCGATGCACAGCGAGACCCGCGGCGAGTCCCTCATGGCCGCCTGGGCCGTGCTGCTCCTGCTGGCCGTGCAGCTTGACCGTGTCGACCAGCGCCTCCGCCTTCCCCGCGCTGTCGGCGTGCTGGCCATCCCCGTCGCGGCACTGGCGCTGCTCATCTTCGTTGTCCAGGACCCCACCTGGGTCGACATCAAGGGCCCGCCGATCTTCCACCTGGCCATGCTCGTCACGCTGGGCATGCTCACGGTGCTGGTCCAGTGCCGCTGGCTCTCGCTGCGGGCCCCCTGGTCACAGCCCAAGCCCGATACCAAGACCACCTTCGCCGTCGCGGCCATGGCCGTCACCGCCGCCGCGGTCTTCTTCATCTCCACCACGCTGGAGGCCAGCCGCATCACACGCATGCTCACCGATGAACGCCACGCCTCGGGCACCGGCATCTCCATCTACTGGGGCCTGCTGGCCGTCGTGCTCATCGCCGGCGGCATGTCGCTGGGCTTCGGCCTCCGCGGCACGTTCCTCCGCGACCTCATCACCCGCCTCCTGCACGCCGCCCGCCGCGGCCCGGCCGATACCCAGACCGAACTCCGCATGACCACGCTGGCCACCCGCTGGCGCCAGATCGGCCTGGGCCTGCTCATGCTCACGCTGACCAAGGTGGTGCTGGTCGACCTGGCAGCCGTCCCCGGCCTCTGGCGCGTCGCCAGCTTCATCGCCACCGGCGCCCTGATGCTCGGCGTCGCCATGGCGTATGCGAGGCTGGAGAAGGCGATGAAGTGAGATGGCGGGAGGACGAACACATCGCCGCTCACGGTGTCGCGAGCGACCAACTACGCAGCGTCATCCGGATGCCACAGGACAACGCACGGGCGGAAGCGTCATCCGAGCAACACGCCGCAGCAACGCTCGGCCCAACGCAGTTCAACCCAGCCGGCGATCCGACAGCTAAACGATCATGGCTCATTCAAAGCAGAGCTGTCTGCCCGGCTTGGACACGTCGCGCTCGAAGAACAGGTCCCTGTCAACTACCGCAAAAGCAGTCTCGCGAAGGGACCTGTAACCTTCGGTTGACCAATCCAGCGGCCACGTCCCGACGTGAACCGCGACGCCGCCCTCGAGCACGCGGACACAATCGAACGCTGACAATCGCGTGAGCGCGTCTCGGCGAATCACCTGCTGCGCGAGGCGACTCGAAAAGAAGTTATAGTGATAGAAGCCGGGCAGCCCCTTGTTGTAATCGACACCGATCGCTCGCATGCCGTACGACAAGTCCATGTTGTTGGCATCGTACTCGTCTGTCGCACATGCGAACATGTACCAAGGCCGGACCGACTCTGCAAGCGCATCGACGAACTCGAGCCAGCAGTTGCCCGCAGCAGGCAGTCCGCTGTTCAGCAGCGAAATCAGCATCCCGTTCGCCGGAATCAGCCGACCTTGGATCAGATGGGATCTCTTCGGATGACTTGCCGTTGCGATGACCACCTTTCCCTCTAGCGCAGAGATCTCGAGAGAATCATCGGAAACGAGAGCGGACTGCGCATCCTCCGGCGTCACTTCAACTTGCCCGTCAATACCTCGGCTCTTCTGGATAAGGAAGGCCTTCGTCAGCAGCTCATCATCCAGCGGAATCGTCTGCATGCGGCGACGATGGCCCGGGAATCGCACAGTCACCTCCTCGACGGAAAGGAACTTCTCGAGCACACGACAGAGTCCTTTGGACCGTTCATTGGCGAACAGGTGCTCTGAGAACTCCAGCGTGATGTCGACTTGCAGACTCCGGCCTTTCATAACTGCACGCACCCCGCTCGGTGTGACCTCGCCAGCATCAGCCGCCGACACGCGGCCAATGGAGAACATCAGAACCTTAGCACCATCGATCTGTGCACCAACCGCAGGCGAGTCTGCTCTACCCGGCATTCTCCATCGTTCCGCCTTGTTCGGCCACGCGCGGGGCCACTCGCCCGTGGAACGGGACAGCCAGCGCGACGTTTGCCTCCTAGCGGGCAAGCCAGACTTTCACAACTCACCAGCACTCAACTCGCCACGTTTCACCGCAGCAACTCAAGAACCTGCTCGGCGTTCGCCTCCCCAACCTGCTTGCGGTACGTCGGCAGATGAATCACTCCGGCGCGTCCGCCATCTGGTGGAGGGAACCGCAGTGCCTGTGCAAACGGGAGTGCGGCGAGTCCAAGCTGGCCGCTCTGTCCCGACCCGATCGCCCCCTCCACTTTGCGCGCATCACTCAGTGTGAACACCAGATGCTTGTCGTCAGCGGGAAACCGGACATCGCTCAGATCAACTGACCGGAAGTACACATCGATGAGTTCACAGGCCGTGAAATCCACGCGCCGGAACTGGAAGCTGGGGTGGGCGAGGCTCACGATCGCATCTGGACCTTGAAAACACGTGTCCCTGAGCACACCGGCGAAAACCGCCCCGTTCATTGCCGCTCCTGTGAACTCCACCCGGTTCAGATTCGCACCTGAAAAGTCACAGTTCGTGTAGGTGCACACATCGTGGTGCGAACCTCGGAAGTCCGCACTGACAAACGTGCTGTCGCGAATCTCCCCGACAGGGAGGCTGGTGCAGGCGGTCAGGAACGTCTCTCGAAACTTCACCTTGTTCAATGAGCACCGCTCGATGACCGGGCTCCACAGCGTGCAATCGTGGATCTTGCACCCGTCAAAGCTGCAGTCCCGCCATCTCACGGTCCGCAGCCGCAGCCTGCTGAGCACGCTACCGCTGAAGTCCACCCGTTCCCACTTCGCCATCGGCACCTCGATATCTGCCGGCAGGTGCGGCGACATCACCCCACTTCGGCCGCCGGAGCTTCCATCGTCAATCGGCACGTTGATGCCGCGAAGGTTCAGCATGCCGATGGCCGTCCGCGGCCCGTTGATCTTCTCTGCAGGAACTCCGCTGAGAAGCTGTGACCAGGCAGAAAGTTGCTCGTTTCTCATGGATTTCGAAGAAGGTGCCTCGATCCGCGAGAAACTTAGGTCATGCCGGGGGACGTGTTCTGCACCGCCAAGCTTCGCAAACCTCTGGTGTCTGGAAACCTGGCCGGTGCCACAGTACTGCTCCAACACCTCCCGGCCGCTCTCCCCCATGCCCTGCCATCAGTCGGGCTCGCCACCCCCACCCCACCATTTCCCCCCTCACCCCACTCCCCCGCCCGCCCCACCGGTGAACAATGGCCCCTATGGCACGCACGGCTTCCAAGGCATCCGCCGCTTCCAACTCGCGCCCCTCCACCCCGTCCGGCTCCCGCTCCCCCTCCCGCCCCTCCGCCGCCAAGGGCACTTCCGCAAAGCCCGCCGCCAAGCGCGCCAAGCCCACCAGCAAGGCCGCCCGCGCGACAAGCATCGCCAAAGCCGCAACCACCTCCAAGGCCGCCCGCGCCACATCTGCCCCAAAGCCCTCCCCTTCCCCGCGCGGCGCAGCCTCCAAACCCCTCGTCGATTTCGCCGCCGATCCCTGGCCCTACGCCCCCGCGCCCGAGACCGTGAAGGTCGACATCGCCGCCTCGTACGGCCACTTCATCGGCGGCACGTTCGCCCCCGCCTCCTCCGGCGGCCGGTTTACCACCATCAACCCCGCCACCGAGGTGCCGCTCAGTGAGGTGGCCCTGGGCACCGCGGCCGATGTTGACTCCGCCGTCGCAGCCGCGCGCAAGGCACTCGCCCCCTGGCAGGCCCTCAAGCCCGCCGAACGCGGCAAGTTCCTCTTCCGCATCGCCCGCCGCATCCAGGAGCGTGCCCGCGAGCTGGCCATTCTCGAGACCCTCGACGGCGGCAAGCCCATCAAGGAGTCGCGCGATGTCGACATCCCCCTGGCCGCCCACCACTTCTTCTACCACGCCGGCTGGGCCGACAAGCTCCCCTTCGCCTTCGCCGGCATGAACCCGCGGCCCGTCGGTGTCTGCGGCCAGATCATCCCCTGGAACTTCCCCCTGCTCATGGCCGCGTGGAAGATCGCCCCCGCCCTGGCCTGCGGCAACACCGTCGTGCTCAAACCCGCCGAGACCACCTCGCTGACGGCCCTTCGCCTGGCCGAGATCTTCCAGGAAGTCGGCCTGCCCCCCGGCGTGGTCAACATCGTCACCGGTGATGGCGTCGCCGGCGCCGCCCTGGCCGCACATCCCGGCATCGACAAGCTCGCCTTCACCGGCTCGACCGAGGTGGGCAAAAAGATCGCCGCCGCGGCAGCCGGCACCGACAAGCAGCTCACCCTCGAGCTCGGCGGCAAGTCCGCCAACATCATCTTTGAGGATGCCAGCATCGACCAGGCCATCGAGGGCATCATCGAGGGCATCTACTTCAACCAGGGCCACGTCTGCTGCGCCGGCTCACGCCTCTTCGTTCAGGAGAGCATCTTGGCCCGCGTCATCCGCAAGCTCGAACTCCGCCTGGCCGCCCTTCGCGTCGGCGACCCGATGGACAAGAACACCGACATCGGCGCCATCAACAGCCGCCAGCAGCTCCAGACCATCGAGAAGTTCATCGCCGTCGGCAAGCAGGAAGGCGCCGAGTTCCACACCAGCACCTGCCCGCTGCCCGGCGGCGGCAAGAAGGGCTTCTGGTGCCGCCCCAGCTTCTTTACCGGCGTCCAGCCCAGCCACCGCATCGCCCGTGAGGAAATCTTCGGCCCCGTCCTGGCCGTCATGACCTTCCGCACGCCCGAGGAAGCCATCCAGCGCGCCAACAACACGCCCTACGGCCTGGCCGCCGGCGTCTGGACCGACAAGGGCGCCAAGATCCTCCGCCTGGCCAGCAAGCTCGAAGCCGGCGTCGTCTGGCTCAATACCTACAACAAGTTCGACCCCGCCAGCCCCTTCGGCGGCGTCAAGGAAAGCGGCTTCGGCCGCGAAGGCGGCATCCACGGCCTGCGGGCCTATGTCAAGCTGTGATGCTCTCGGCCTAACGAAGCTCTCCCGTCCCGCCGCTCTCCCCCGCCATGAACTACTTCGATGCCATACACCATGTGCTGCTCTGCCTGGCCGCACTGGCACTCTGCCTGGGCATGACAGCGCTTGGCTATCGCCTGGCCTCGCGGATGTCGCGCACGTTCGATCAGGACGACCGCGGCGTCATCGACATGATCCACGGCTCGCTGCTCGGCCTGCTGGCTCTGCTGCTGGGCTTCTCCTTTGCCATGTCCGCCGGGCGGTTTGATACCCGCCGCCAGCTCGTCCTCGACGAGGCCAACGCCCTGGGCACCGCCGTGCTGCGCAGCGAACTGCTGCCCGCGCCCCACGACACCGCCATCCGGACCACGCTGCTCCGATATGTTGATGCCCGCGTGCAGTTTGCCGAAGCCGGGACCGATCCGCAGGCCGCCCTCGCCGCCGAGCAACTCTCCATCAGGATCCACCGGGAGATCTGGGACACACTCAAGTCCTTCGCCGCTGATCCCCGCTCGCTGGGCGTCCTGCCGATGGTGGCCACCTCCATCAACGAGCTCATCGACCTGCAGGCCAAGCGGGCCGCCTCGCTGGACAACCACGTGCCGCTGATCGTCTGGGCCCTGCTCTTTGGTGCCACCTTCGCCGGCGTCTTCGGCCTGGGCTTCCGCTGCGGCCTGGCCCGCCGCCGCCTGAGCTTCGCCACCACGTTCTTCTCGCTGCTGCTGTGCACCGTGCTCTTCGTGGTGATCGATCTGGACCGCCCCTTCCGCGGCCTGGTCAAGATCAGCCACCAGCCGCTGCTCGACTTGCAAAAATCACTCCGCTAAACCGCAAGCCGGGCTCCCTCCCCCCACTTCAGGGCGAGCAACACCGCTACGTTGACGCACGACTTTCAACCGCTATACTTGCATGATGGTGCAAGTACGCAAACAACAGCCCATGTCCCCCAGTCAGGCCTCCAGTTGCTGCGGCCCGGCCGATCACCTCTTGGACCCCGAGCTCTTCAAGGCCCTGGGTGACCCCACCCGCACCCAGCTCTTGGGCTGCCTCATCAAGTGCGGCCGCGCCTGCTCGGTCAGCGAGCTGGCCGCCTGCTGCCATGTCGACCTCTCGGTCGTCTCCCGCCACCTTCAGCACCTCGAACGCGCCGGCCTGCTCGAAGGCTCCAAAGCCGGCCGCACTGTCTCGTACATCGTCCGCTACCAGCACCTCGCCGGGCTCCTGCGTTCGCTGGCCGATGCCATCTCCTCGCACCAGCCCACCGATGCGGCCGCCTGCACCGGCCCGTGCAACTGCTCTGCTCCCATCACCATCACCGTCGCCAAGAAGTCCGCCGCCGCCGGCGGCACTTCATCCGCCCGCATCGCTCCCCGCACCACCCCCCGCACCCTCAAAGCCAGGAAGTCCTGACACCATGTCCAGCACACCCGCACCAGCCAAGCTCAAGGTCATGTT
>CAILKP010000048.1 GCA_903834785.1 uncultured bacterium | reverse complement strand
CAATTTCCGTAATAGGTTTCAGCCGGATCTGGAGGCGCTTGCCGAGCATCGCGCCACGGTGTTCGTTGCCTGACACGGCTCACCACTCGCAGCAAAAAACGCCCCGCGGCGGCAGGGCCGAAAGTGGGGTGGAGTGGGGAACTCGGGCCTGCCGCCGCGGCGGTAAAGGAGGTCTGGATGTGTCTGGCTTTGGTGCTGGCTTTGGTGCCGGCTAGTGCTGGCTGGTGCTGGGCAGCGGGGGCTAGAAAGGCGGCGGGTCGGGGTGAGCCGGCCCGCCGCAGTTGGAGAGAGAGTGGGGGTCGTGTTGCCGCGGCGGCGTCGGACCGGGAAGGGGTGGGGTAGCGGAGGTAGTCTCAGAAGCACGGTGCGGCGGCTGCCGCGGCGATTGGTTGCTGGCGGTGCATCACCGGTCCGCGGGCTGATGCGGCCCGGCTCGTGACCGCGGCTTAGTAGGTGAAGATGATGTCGAAGGTCAGGCGGTTGAGGGTGATGTCGTTGCCGGCGCGGGTCAGGGGCATTTCAAAGAGGGCGCCGACTGACGCGTGCGGCGAGAGACGCCAGCGGGCGCCCACGCCGGCGGTGATGGTCGACACGCCCTCGGCACCGGTGGTGCCCAGGTTGTTGTAGTCCACACCGCCAACATCCAAGGCCAGGGCCTTGCCGTTGGTCAGGTAGTGGATGCCGTGGAACTCAAGCACCGGGGCGAAGCCGGGGAGGACTTCCTTGGCGATGTCGTACGAGAAGCTGAAGTCCCAGTGCAGGATCTCGTTGCCCTTGTCGGGGTGCTCGGGGATGCGGTAGCTCACGCCGGCGACGGCGTGGAAGTCACCGAAGCCCTTGGCCACGCTCAGGAACGGCGACCATTCCTGATCGCCGCGCTGCAGCGTGCGTGACGAGCCGTTGGCGAACTCGTAGCGGACGCCGCCGGTGGCGATGAACTCGTTGGCTTCATCAACCCAGAAGGCGTACTTCAGGCCGGCGGCGATGTCGTTCCAGCCGTCCTCGGTGCCCAGGATGCCGGTGGAGATGAAGCTGAAGCCGTCCTTGGTGGCGATGAAGGCCAGACGATCCGTCAGGGCAACGCGGGCCTGGGCGGCGATGACGTTGACCTGGCCGCCGCGGACCTGCGAGGACTGCGGGAAGACGTGGTGGATGAACAGCGGGCGGAGCTCGGTGCTGATCAGCGGCGACTCGAAGTAGATCGGCGAGCCGATGGGGTTGTGGAACTGCTCGAAGCCGCGGAGGCCGGTGAGGAAGCCCTTCCAGAACACCTCGGGGTCGCTGTGGAGGCGCTCGGTGCTCAGCAGGGCCGGGGCCTTCTTGCTGGCAGCGGTGGCCTTGGCCGGAGCGGGGCCCTGGGTGTCGGCGGCCAGTTCCAAGGAGGTGGGCAGGAGGGCTTCAACTTCAGCCGCGGCGGCGGAGTTGATGGCCACACCAGCGAACAGGGCGACGGCGAAGGCGGGGAGGAATGCACGGGTCTTCATTGTTGAACTCCTGAGTTGAAGATCGTCTGGTCGTTGGATGCTACCGCACACTAACCGGGTTGACAAGGACCTGAAAATGAAAATTGCAGAAAAAGACGACATCGGTGTCGTCTAGTTTGCTATATCACTTTGATGGGGGAAAAACTGTGGAGTTCAGTGCAGTACCACGGCTGTAATTATTGGACCTACTGGCTGCAGGCCGTGGGCTGGGAGGCAATGAAAAACCCGGCCGCGGGGCCGGGTTGTAGTGGGGACTTGGGATGCGGCGGCTGGAATCAGCTTCGGGATCAGCGGCCGGCGAGCAGGGACTCGAAGTAGGGCTGGCCAGCGGCCTCGGCGGCAGCCATGGCGGCGGCCCGCTCGGCGGCCAGTGCTTCCTTGGCGGTCTTGTTGCCCAGGAAGTTGGCTTCCAGCTCAAGGCGGATCTTCTCCATGGCCTTGTTCTGGATCTGGCGGACGCGCTCCTTGGTGACGCCGATGATCTGGCCGACCTGCTCGAGGGTCATGGGCTTGTCGAGCTCACCGGACTCCAGGCCGAAGCGGTGCTCGATGACGGTGCGCTCGACATCGGTCAGGTCGGCCCGGTTGGACAGGACGATGCGCTTGACTTCCTCGGCGGCATCCTTCTCGAAGACGGACCGCTTGGTCTCGAGATAGTTGGACTTCTCGAGCTTGGGGTCGAAATCGGTGGGGAAGCGCTGGCGGTACTTGCTGAGCTTCATGCCCTGGCGGCTGAAGGCCTTAAGGATGGCGCGACAGGCGTAGGTGCTGAACTTGTAGCCGCGGCCGGCATCGAACTTATCGACGGCGCGGAGCAGGGCCATGTTGCCCTCGCTGACCAGGTCGGCGAAGTCGACCTCGCTCATGCGGGTGCGCTTGGCCATGGCCAGGACCAGGGCGAGGTTGGTGTTGGCGATCTGCTCGCGGACGAGGTCCGACTTGCGGAACCAGCGGAGGATCTCGCGGGCGCTTTCGAGCTCGGGCTTCTTGCTCGGGCTGTTCCAGACTTCCTGCTGCAGCTTCCACACGCGGTAGCGCGAGTAGTTGAACTGGTGGAAGAGGACCTTTTCCTGCGCGCCGGTGAGGATCACCTGCTGGGCGGTCTTGATCGTGCGGGTGCGGCCGGAGAGATCATCCATGACCGGGTGGTACCAGGAGGTGTCCGGCTTGGGAATCTCGGGGGCTTCGTCGTAGATCTTCTTCTCGGCATCGTCCTCGTAGAAGGCGGGCGAGTCGATGAAGTCCTGCTCGCTGACCATGATCTGGTTGAGCAGACGCTGATCGGAGTCCGACAGGCGCGAGGAGCGGCTGGTGATCTTGCCGGTCTTGAGACCGGAGACGGAGACCTTGCTGATCTTGGCGGCGGCGGGCTTCACCTCGGCCTCCACGATGTCCACGCGCGTGCGGCGACGGTGCTGCTCGAGCGGGCTGACGGAGGGCTGGGAGGGCATAAGAGAGGTACGCTGCATGGTTTGGGTCCTTTCCGGGATGTCCGGAGAGCGGCGGGGTGTAGAGGTCAAAGCGAGGTGAAGGGATTTGTAGGATGAAACGAAATAAACGGAACAAACATCCGATAATTCTGACGATTCAGGGCTTCAAAAGGCCGGCAGATGGGTGTGTGCCGGCTTGAATATTCCTAGGAGTTCGAGCTGATCCGTCCCGTGACCCTGAGGTAGTCGCGGCGTCGTCCTTGAGCCGCGAAGAGCGTGTGTCCAGTTTACGTGAAAACAGGCAAAGCGTTTCGAAGATTTCAGTATTTCCGACAAATCCGGATACCTGAGAGCCGTTTCAGACACCTGATCTGTTTATCCGGTCTGTAGGGGCTGAAAAAGTAGGTTTTTGGTAGGATTTTCTGTCACTGGAGCGATTCGGTAGGGACGAGTCAAGATACATGCAAAATCGTCGCGTGCCACAATTTTGTCCCTCTTCAGACCGGCGAGTCTGTCGGTTGTGCGGTGTTGACCGTTTTGAACGTCCATGCAGTGTCGGTTCAAGAGTCGGGGGCTTCATCGAACGTTTACACGCTTGCTCTCACCGCATTCCCAAGTTTCACATGTGGCGGCGAGAGGCCACGGTGGCGGGCCTGGACTGAGCCCTGGTGGGCTTCCGGCTGAGACGAGGGGCGGGGCGGCTCGCGTGCTGGAGAGGTGGGAGTTTTACTGCTGCCCGCGGGCGGGGGGTGGGGCTATCGTCTTTTCATGTTTCCGGACCCTGTTTTGGGCCGCGGAACCCGATGCTGAACACAACTTACCTCCGCGAGGAATCACGATGCCGCTGACGCTGCCGAACCTGCCGTATGCCCTGAACGCCCTTGAGCCCCACATCGATGCCAAGACGATGGAGATCCACAGCCAGAAGCACCACAAGGCGTATGTGGATAACGCCAACAAGGCGATTGATGGGACCCCGTTTGCCAACTGGACGGCCGAGGAACTGATCACCAAGCTGGCCGAGCTGCCCGAGGACAAGCGTGGCCCGGTGCGCAATAACGCTGGCGGGCACGTGAACCACAGCATGTTCTGGACGGTGATGGCCCCGCACAACGCCGGCGGCGGCGGCGAGCCGACTGGTGAACTGGGCGATCTGATCAAGACTGCCTTTGGCGGGTTCGTCGAGTTCAAGACGGCCTTTGCTGCGGCTGGCGTCGGCCGTTTCGGCTCGGGCTGGGCCTGGCTGTGCTGGAACAAGGACGCCAAGAAGCTGGAGATCTGCTCGACGGCGAACCAGGACAACCCGCTGATGGGCAAGGCGATTGCCGGCTGCGCCGGCGTGCCGCTGCTGGGGTGTGATGTGTGGGAGCACGCGTACTACCTGAACTACCAGAACCGCCGGGCGGATTACCTGGCGGCGTGGTGGAACGTGGTGAATTGGGGCCAGGTGGCCAAGAACCTTGCCGCGGCCAAGGGCTGAGGCGGGCGGGCGAGGTCGAGGCGGGGGAGGTTTTGAAGAGAGGATCCAACCGCCGCCCGGACTGCGAAGGCATGTCCGGGCGGCGTTGCTTTTGGGCGGGGTTCGGGGGCGTGGTCCTACGATTTGGGCCTGCCGGTTGCGAGTGTGTCGGCGGCCGTGCGGAAGGTCGAGAAAGCAAGAGTCTGGAGCAAGCGATGATGATGAACAAGTGGCTGCTGACGTCGTGGCTGGTGGCACCCTTGGCGGTGGTGGGCGGGCTCTGGATGACGGTGGACCGGGATGCGGCCCGCAAGAGCCGGCACGCGATGGCGACGCTGGCGGGCGGCATGGAGGTGGCGGGTGTGACCGGTGGCGGCGCGACCAATGGCGCCGCGGGCAAGGCGGCCGAGGGCCAGCCCAAGATGGTGCGGCCTGAGTCGCTGGAGCAGGGCTTTGTGGTGGTGGTCAAGGACCTGTCGGGCCTGGCGAACAAGGAATCGCCGATTTACTTTGCCAGCAGCCACAACGGCTGGGACCCGGGGCACAAGCCCAGCCGGCTGGAGGCGAGGTCGGACCTGCGCTGGCAGCTGGTGTTTGCCAAGCCGACGATTGATGCGCCGATTTCGTTTAAGTTCACCCGCGGCAACTGGGACACGACCGAGGTTGACGAGAACATGGGCGATGTGCAGAACCGCTCGCTGCCGCTGGTTGACGCGAGCAAGCTTGCTCCCGGTGAGAAGCCGATCATCGAGTTTGTGATTCCCAAGTGGCAGGACCAGCGGCCGTCTGCCGCGGCGAGGCCTGACCTGAACCCGTACTTCCGGATTGAGGGCAAGCCGTACATCAAGCGACTGCAGATCGGCGGGGGCGGCGTGGCCGCGCTGCGTGATGTGCTGGTGTGCCTGCCCCCGGGCTACGACGCGCCGGAGAATGCCAGCCGCAGCTACCCGGTGCTGTACATGCAGGACGGGCAGAACCTGTTCCTGGAGATGCCGGGGACCAAGGGCAGCTGGAAGGCCGATGAGGCGCTGATGGATCTGGTGGCCAAGGGCCAGATCGAGCCGCTGATCATCGTGGGCATCCCGCACCTGGGCAAGGCCCGCGCGACGGAGTACCTGCCGGTGGCGATGCTTGAGGGTGTGGAGCCCAAGGGCGCGCAGTACACCTCGTGGATTGTTGAGGATGTGATGCCGCGGGTTGAGCGTGCGTTCCGCATCAAGAGCGGGCCGGAGAACACGGCGATCGGCGGGGCATCGCTGGGTGCGGTGATTGCGCTGCACGTGGCCAGCGAGCGGCCGGACCGCTTTGGCAAGGTACTGCTGGAGAGCATGCCGCTGGTGAACCAGGCCGATGTGCTGATGAAGCACTTTGAGGGGCGCAAGAGCTTCCCGCCGGTGATTTACTTTGCCATTGGCGGCAAGGAACTTGGCGGCGATGAGAAGAACGCCGAGAAGAACAAGCTGTACGCCAAGAGTGCCGAGGCGTTCCGCTCCATGGCGGTGGCCAAGGTGGGCGGTGCGGCGAACATGAACGTGCAGGCCATCGTGGACAACGAGGGCACGCACGATGAGGCCGCGTGGGCACGCCGGTTCCCCGGTGCGCTGCGGATGCTGTTTGTGAAGCCGGCTGGCAGCAAGTAAGCGGCGGAGGCGGAAAAGGACCCCAGCCCGGGAGGGCGGGGGCGGTGGGTGTCAAGGCGCTGGTGGCACGGTGACGGGCACGTGGGTGGCCGCGTGTGTGGTCCCGTGGTGCGGGAAGGGTTGGGCGTTCACCGGCCCCATCCTGCCGGATGTGGATTCCTACCGGGGTTCTGCCTGGAGCCGGATCGCGTTGCGAATCGCCGCGATGAGCGCGGTCTGGTCGGCCGGGTCGAGTGTGCGGCCGAGCGTTTCGGGCTTAAAGCCCCAGACGGCGGCGCGGGGGTTCTCGTCAGTCGGGTAGCGCGGGATCACGTGCCAGTGGATGTGGTGGGCGATGTTGCCCAGGCATTCATAGTTGATGCGGGTGCAGCCGGTGACAGTGCGGATGGCGGCGGCGACGGCGGCGACTTCGCCGAAGATCTCCTGCTGCTGGCTGACGGGCAGGTCGGCCAGATGTTCGGCATGGGAGCGGAGTTGCAGCACGCACCAGCCGCGCTGGCCCTGCTGATCGTGGAGCACGACGCTGCAGTGGGGCAGGGTGGTGATGTGCCGCGGATGGGTGCCGGCGTGGGCGGCGTCAACTTGTTGGCAGATGGGGCAGGGGGGCACGGGGAGGAGGGAGTCGCGAGGGGAAGGCAGAAGACGGGAAAGGCAGGAAGACGGGCTCACGCAGAGGACCAGAGGACCAGAGAAAGGCAGAAGAAGGCAAGGCGGGGAGGGAGGGGTCGCTTGGTTGGCCTTAGCTGCCTTTGGTGGTTTGGCTGGAGGAGGGGGCGGTTGGTGAGGCGGCCGGGGCGGTGGCGGGGACGAGTGGTGCGGGGTCGCTCTTGCCGGCCATGGCTTTGTCGGTCAGGACGAAGCCGAGGGTCATGGCGACGACGAGCAGTGCGCCGGGGAGGAGTGGGGGGCAGGGGGCGGGCAGGTCGAAGTAGCGGCAGCTGGCGCCGATGAGAAATGCGACAAACAGGCCGATGGCGAACTTCATGGGCGTGGGCTCCGGGAGTGGGTTGTCAGCGTCGGTGCGGGCGACTCAGACCAGCGGGCGGCGGAGGAATGAGCGGAAGATGAAGTTGTCGGCCGAGAAGCGTCCCGGGCCGGTCAGGGCGATGGTCAGGAATGCCGCGAGATAGATGAGCGCGGGCTCCTTGGCACCGCCGCCGGCCATGAAGAACGGGTCGCTGCCGTGGATGACGAACGCAGCGACGCCCATGGTGAAGATGGCGGGAATGGCCGCCAGGCGGGTGAACAGGCCCAGGGCGATGAGGATGGGGCCGAGTACCTCGCCGGCCATGCAGCCGTAGAAGCTCAGCGTGTTGCCGATGCCCAGGGGATCGGGGAACTTGCTGATGTCGCTGCCGAACATCTCGATCTTCTGCAGGCCGTGGCCGATGAACATGAACCCACCGAAGACCAGGCGGTGGATGAGCAGGCCGGCATCAAGCAGGTGGGCGCGGACGGCCAGAACGGGCGGCTGGGGAACGGTGTTGCTCATGGGGCAACAGGGTAGGGGTTGGAGCGTGATGGCATGTGGTGGTGGACGCGCGAGGAGGGGGCCGCGGTCGGCCGTTGGGGGCGGTGGGCGGCGGTTCGGCTACGCTGGCGGCCAATGGCAGGTACGGATGTGAAATCGATGCAGGGCGGGACCGATGGCGCAGCTGGCTCGGGGTTTGTGGCGTGGGCGGGGTCGGGTGTGCCGCTGATCCTGTTTACTCTTTTGAGCTGGGCATCGATCCCGCTGTTTCTGCGGCAGTTGTCGGGCAGTGAGGCGCAGGGCGGCTGGGGGCTGGACCCGTTTGCGGCCAATGCGTGGCGGTACGGCATTTCGGCGGCGTTCTGGCTGCCGTTTCTGATCATTGCGTGGCGGCGGGGGAAGCTGCCGCCGGTGCTGTTTAAGCTCGCGCTGGTGCCGGTGCTGTTTAACGTGGTGGGGCAGAGCTTCTTTGCCTGGGGGCCCAAGCTGCTGGACCCGGGGTTCTTCAGTTTCGTGTTCCGCGTGCAGGTGGTGTTTGTGACGCTGGGGGCGTATCTGCTGTTTCCGGAGGAGCGGGGGGCGCTGCGCTCGCCAAGGTATTGGTTCGGCCTGGCCGGTGTGGTCGGCGGGTCGGTGGGGCTGATTCTGCTGGCTGACCGGAGCGTGGGCAATGTCAGCACGCTGGGCGTGCTGGTGGCGCTGGCCTCGGGCGTGCTGTTCGCCGGGTACGGCATGGCGGTGCGGTACTTTGTGTCGGGCTTGCCGCCGATCATCGCGTTTGGAGTGATCTGCCAGTTCACCGCGCTGGGGGTGATTGCGGTGGGGTTTGCGACGGGGCCATCGAACATGGCGCATGTGTTCAGTTGGAACGCATGGCAGATTTTTACGCTGGTGGCCTCGGCGTTCATCGGGATTGCCATCAGCCATGTGGCGTATTACGCGAGTCTCAAGCGGCTGGGGGTGAGCGTGAGCATGGGGATTATTCAGTTGCAGCCGGTGCTGACTGCCGCGGGCTCGATGGTGATCTTCAATGAGCGGCTGAACACCTGGCAGTGGTGCGCCGGGCTGCTGGGGGTGTGCGGTGCGGTGCTGATGCTGACGACGGGCAAGAAGATCAAGACGGATGAGGCGGAGGGGTGAGGGTGATGGGGGCGGGCAAGGTGAGCGGCGGGAGGGGTGACGCTGCGATTGTGGTGCACGAGCGGTGTGTGAGATGGTGTGGAGGGGTGCGGAGGGGCGTGGAGGGGTGTGGAAGGGCTTGCGGGAGCGTGAAAGGGGAACTGTCCGTCATAGATGTTGGGCCGGGTGCTGCCACGATGCTTGTGGCAATCACGCTCTTGTGCCGCCGCGCGGGCGGGGAGCGAAGTTGCACGAGGAACCACATATGAAGACGTCAACGATCACCCGCGATGACAGCAAGCACCTCAAGGAGCCGGTCAAGCCATCGGACACCGGTGAGGTGCAGGGATTCAGGCACGTGCAGCGGACAACGATTGCGCTGGATGCAACGGCCGCGCTGTCGAGTGTTGAGAGTCTCCAGCAGTTGCTGGCCGACACCATCACGCTGCGGGACTTGTACAAGAAGCACCACTGGCAGGTGGCCGGGCCGACGTTTTACATGCTTCACCAGCTGTTTGACAAGCACGCAAGCGAGCAGAGCGCGCTTGTTGATCTGCTGGCCGAGCGAGTGCAGACGCTCGGCGGCGTTTCGGTGGCGATGGGCGGCGATGTTGCCGACATGACGCTGATTCCGCGGCCGCCATCGGGCCGAGAGGACACGGCGGCGCAGCTGAAGCGGCTGCTGCATGCCCACGAGGTGATCCTGCTGGAGGCGCGGGCGATGGCCCGGAGCACTGCCGCGGCGGGTGATGTGGGCACCAATGACATCATCGTGTCGGATGTGATCCGCACGGGTGAGCTGCAGGTGTGGTTTGTGGCCCAGCACCTTGCGTAACCGGGGGCGGGAGTGGTGTGCGGGCGGGCCGGGGGGGAGGGGGGCACGGGGTTGCAGCGCGGCAGCGTGCGGAATCAGCGCTGCTGCCAGCGCTTTTGTTTGGACCGGTCTTCTTGTTTAGGGAACGAACTCAATGTCGCCGTCTGTCATCAGGACGATCAGCACTGTTTGCTTTGTCGCAGGCTTCCTCTCCATCGCCGCCTCGATTGCCATCTGGACGTTCTACAAGGGCGGCGACCCGGCGCATGCCGAGCGGTTCGGGATTTTCGTCGGGCTGTGGGCGCCGACGTTCCTGATCCTCTCGGAGCGGGTGCGCACGATGAAGGCGGGGTGAGTAGGGGTGACTGGTCGTGCGGCCTTACCGCACCTCAGTGGCCACCGGGTTGTGCCAAACGCGCTTGAGTGACTCCGATGAGCCTGCGCTGATCAGTGCATCGCTTGCCGCGGGGCCCCAGGAGCCGGGGGCGTAGTCGTGGATCTGCGAGCGCAGCGCCTGATTGTGCAGGATGGGGTCGAAGATGCGCCAGCCGTGCTCGACCTCGTCCTTGTGCTTGTAGAGGATTCTGTCGCCGCGGATGGCGTCGAGGATGAGCGGGCCGTAGGCCTCGATGACCTCGCCGCCGAAGCGCTGGAGGTAGTCCAGGTCCAGCTTGGCTGAGTCGATGGACAGGCCCGCGCCGGGGACCTTGCCCTCGATCCGCAGCGAGATGCCCTCGCGCGGGGCGATGTTGATGATCAGGCGGTTGGCCGGGCGGTCGGCCGCCTCAGGGCTGATGCGGGCGAACATGTTGTGCGGGGCCTTCTTGAACTGCACCACGATCTCGGTGAGTTTGGTGGCCATCATCTTGCCCGAGCGGATGTAGAACGGCACGCCGGACCAGCGCCAGTTGTCGATGTGCAGTTTGACGGCACCGAAGGTCTCGGTGTTGCGGGCGCGGTTGACGCCGGGTTCATCGATGTACGCGGGGTTCTTCGGGCCGGCGGTGTAGCGGCCCAGCACGGCGGAGTGCGGGATCTCGCTTTCTTTGAGTTCGCGGCAGCTGGCCAGAAGTTTGATCTTCTCGCGCATGATCGCGTCGGCGTGGAACATGCTCGGCGGCTCCATCGTGACCATGCAGAGCACCTGGAGCAGGTGGCTTTGGATCATGTCTCGGATGGCGCCGGCCTCGTCATAGAAGTTGGCCGCGCGGGAGCCGACGCCGACGGTTTCGTTGGCCGTGACCTGGATGTGGTCGACGTAGTTGCTGTTCCACAGCGGCTCGAAGATGGTGTTGGCAAAGCGCATCACCAGGATGTTCTGGACGAGTTCCTTGCCCAGGTAGTGGTCGATGCGGAAGATGGACTCTTCCTCGAAGACGCGGCCCAGGGCGCGGTTGAGTGAGACGGTGGTGGCCAGGTCGGTGCCGAAGGGCTTCTCGACGATGATGCGCTGCCAGGGCATGGCCTCGGGGTTCAGCGAGCACCAGCGGTGGCCCTCCATGACCATGCCGGCGGCGCCGATGTTGCCGATGATGGGCTCGTAGAGCGAGGGTGCGACGGAGAGGTAGAACAGCACGTTGGGCATGTCGCCCTGCTTGAGCATGCCGCGCTCGCGTCCGAGCTGCTGGACCTTGATCGTCAGTGAGGGGAAGGCGTCGAGCTTGGCCGCATCACCGGTGTGGTAGTTCAGGCGTTTGGCGAACTCGGGCCACTTGCTTTCATCGAAGTGGGCGGAGAACTGGCGGACCGAGGTCAGCATCTTCTCGCGGAACTGGTCGTCGGTCATGGTCGTGCGCGAGACGCCGACGACGCAGAGCTTCTCCGGCAGGCGGTCCTGGCGGTAGAGGTCGTAGAGCGCGGGGATCAGCTTGCGACCGGTGAGGTCGCCCGAGGCGCCGAAGATGACGATGACACAGGGCTCGATGGCGATTGACGACATAGTGGATGGTATTTATCGGGCTCTGGCCGGGGGGGCTGAAGTGGGAATTTCACGGGGCGCAAAAAATGACAAGGTGCCGCGGAAGGGCTTCGGATGGCCTGCCGAGGGGTGGTGCCGGAGCCTGCGTAGTGCGCGATTACGGCAGGATCACGCCGCCGGTGAGTTGTGAGACATCGCTGACGCCCTGCTTGGCAGCCCATTTCGTCAGACCACGGGCGATGCGTTTGGGTGCCCCGGCATCGGCAAAGAGCATGGTGCCGACCTGCACGGCTGAAGCGCCGGCGAGGATGAACTCCGCGGCATCCTCCCAGTTGCACACGCCGCCGAGGCCCAGGATGGGGATGTTGCGTGCCTTGGCGGCTTTGCGGTAGACATCGTGAATGTGCCGAACGAAGCCGCGGCAGTTTGGCGTGCTTCTGTCCCGAGTACGTGCAAACCGCCCCTCAGCCCCCCTCCGGCCCCCCCCGTCGCGCGGAGAAGCAGCACCGCGGCGAGGTCCTTTTCGGGCTGCAACTCAGCGTGGACAGACTCACTTTGGATCAGCAGTTCCATTACTGTTGACGTGCTGCTGACCGACGGTGGGTGGTGCGTTCCGAAGCATGTAGCGATGGCGACGCCACACTGACGCAAACCGGTCGGCCGGATACTCCTGGCCGCACTCAGGGCAACGGCCGGGTGCTGGAAGATCCTTGAGTGGATACCTGCAATAGGCGCATAGTTGGCCATCAGCACGATCAAGCCGGCTTCGTAACCGGAAGGCGTACTGTGCCATGACCGAGATGGAACAGAATCCCGCAAGGAATATCGAAACGCGCCACCACGAAGGTGAAAGTGAATCTGTAAAGATAATCCTTAGCGATAGGAGAACTAGAGGTGGACCAACTGCAACGATAACTGGCCAACTGCCAATGAGGTTATCTGGTCCGCGTTTTTTGAACAACATGGCATGCTCACACTTCTAGAATATAGACGCCGCACCCTTTAAGAGCGATCCGCAGCGTATCAAAGTACGGGCGGGTTTGATTGTTGGACGATCCGCTCCACTTTCGCTACCGATGACTGCTGTCGCCGCTTGGGCGATCCTGGTGGTAGAAGCCAAAGAGTGCGGGGATGCGCTTGCGACCATCGAGATTGCCCGGGTCACCGAGGATGGTGATGACAGGGGTCTCGAGGGCGTTTGGCGGCATGGTGGATGGCTTGTGTCGGGCGCTGGCCGGGGCTGCGGTTGGAGGATCATGGGCCGCATACCGATGCAGGGCGAGCCAGCAGCGTGGAGGTTCGTGCCTCCCAAGGGGCTTACGGCAGGATCACGCCGCCGGTGAGTTGGGAAACGTCGCTGGCTCCCTGCTTGGCGGCCCACTTGGCCAGGCCGCGGGCGATGCGTTTGGGTGCCCCGGCATCGGCAAAGAGCATGGTGCCGACCTGCACGGCTGAAGCGCCGGCGAGGATGAACTCGGCGGCATCTTCCCAGTTGCACACGCCGCCGAGGCCCAGGATTGGGATGTTGCGTGCCTTGGCGGCCTTGCGGTAGACATCGTGAATGTGCCGCACCACGACGGGGTGCACGGCCGGGCCGGAGAGCCCGCCGGTGACGTTGGCCAGCTTGGGCTTGCGGGTGTGGACATCAATGGCCATGGCCGGGATGGTGTTGCACAGGGTCAGGGCATCGGCCCCGGCATCGATGGCGGCCTGGGCGATGGCGACCAGCTCGGCGGACATCGGCGTGAGCTTGACGATGAGCTTGCAGGTTGAGACGTGCGGGCGGACGGTGTCCAGCAGTTCGCGGATGAGTTCCGGGCTGCCGCCGAACTCGCGGCCGGTTTTGACGTTGGGGCAGGAGACGTTGAGCTCGATAGCGGGGATGATGCCGCCGTTGTCGCGGCTGAAGGCATCGACCGCCTGGGCGACGATGCGGTAGTCATCGGCGGAGAAGCCGGCGACGGAGACGAAGACGCGCGTGCGCACGCTGCGGGCCTTGGGCAGGTAGTCGCGCACGAAGGCGTCAACCCCCGGGTTGGCCAGGCCGATGGCGTTGAGCATGCCCACGCTGCCGGCCGGGAGGATGCGCCAGGTCTGGTTGCCATCCCGCGGCAGGGGGGTGATGGACTTGCTGATGACGGCGCCCACGCCGCCGGTGGGGGAGAGGTCCAGCACATCGCCCATTTCATCCAGCACGCCGGCGGTTCCGGCGGCGAGGATGACGGGGGCATCAAGCTGGATTCCGGCGATGGTGGGCATGTGGGGAGGTGTTCGGGCGGGGGCGGAGCTGGGGCGAAGGCTGGGTGGAATCGAGTGTAGATGGAACGACTGAGGCCGGGTGGAGGGAGGCGGCTGGGGCCGGTGTGGTGCGCTGGGGTGGGGTCGTGACGGGAGTGTGCGGCGGGTGCATCCTGAAATCTCCCGGGGCGGATTCGGAAGACGTCGGTCTCGGGCGGGGTGATGGAAGTGGCGGGCGGGATCAACTTTCGAGGCGGTGGGGGGTTTATGGTTGCGACCTGTCGGCGGCGTTCTGCCTGCTGGCACAATTCTGGAGAACCCCTTTGCTGAACCGTTCGAAGTCGTTCCTCACTGCCGCCCTTGTTCCGGCGGCGCTCGTGTTTGCCGCGGGTCTGGCCGTTCCGGCTGAGACGTGGGCCCAGGCCGCTGCACCGGCTGCTGCGGCTGCACCGGCGGCGGATGTGAAGCCCAACCGGCCTGCCGCGGCGATGCTGCGGTTCCCGGCCATCAGCAAGGACTTTGTGTGTTTCGCGTATGCGGGCGACTTGTATCTGGCTCCGCGGACGGGCGGCATGGCCAGCCCGCTGTCGACGCGACCGGGGGCCGAGACATATCCGCGGTTCTCGCCCGATGGCAAGACGATCGCGTTTGTGGGCCGCTATGAGGGCAACAGTGAGATTTACACGATGCCGGTCAACGGCGGGGCCGGTGGTGCGGCGACGCGCATCACGCATCACCCCGCCGGTGAGATCCTGGCCGGGTGGTACCCCGATGGCAAGTCGCTGCTGATGCTGACCAACGGCTTTGCGGGCCTGGCGCGGCAGACGCAGTTGCTGGCGGTGCCCGTTGATGGCGGCCAGCCGACGCAGCTGCCGGTGCCGTACGCCGGGTTTGGTTCGATCAGTGAGGATGGCAAGTGGTTGGCCTATGCCCTGCACGTGACGGATACGCGGACGTGGAAGCGCTATCGCGGCGGCATGGCCACTGACCTGTGGCTGTTTAACCTGGAGACCAAGGCGGCCAAGAAGATCACCGACTGGGAAGGCACCGACACGCTACCGATGTGGAACGGCGGCAAGGTGTACTACCTCTCTGACCAGGGGCCGGAGCACCGGCTGAATGTGTGGGTGTACAACCCGCAGACGGATCAGCGCGAGCAGGTGACGACCTTTAAGGATGACGATGTGCGCTGGCCGGGCATGGGCCCGGGCGATGCGGGGCAGGGCGAGATCATCTTCCAGCTTGGTCCGGTGCTGCGGGTGCTGGACCTGCGGACGAAGCAGACGCGCGAGCTGAGCATCACGATCCCGGGTTCCAAGCCGGCGGTGGCGCCGCGCACGGTTGAGGGTGCGGCCCGGCTCTCAGCATCGAGCATCTCGCCGACGGGCAAGCGTGTGGCGGTTTCCGGCCGCGGCGATATCTGGACGCTGCCGGCCAAGGAGGGCGTGGTGCGCCGGCTAACGGCGACGAACAACGTCTTTGAGCGTGATGTGGCGTGGTCGCCGGATGGCCGGTGGATCTGCTACTTCAGCGATGAGACTGGTGAGTACGAGCTGTACGTGCGGCCTTCGGGCTCCAAGGAAGAGGAGAAGAAGGACGACAAGAAGGATGAGGCGAAGGCTGCTGACGGCAAGGCCGATGAGGCCAAGAAGGATGAAGCCAAGAAGGATGAAGCCAAGAAGGATGAGGCCAAGAAGGAAGAGGCCAAGAAGGAGGAGGCCAAGCCGGTTGCTCCGCGCAAGCTCACGAGCATGGGCCCGGGCTTCCGCATGGGCACGCAGTGGTCGCCCGACAGCAAGCACATCGTCTTCCACGACAGCAACGGCGTGATCTACATGACCGACGTGGAGAAGGGCGAGACCAAGACGATTGATGTGAACGCGGACATGAGCGGCCCGTCGCTGTCGTTCTCGCACGACTCGGCGTGGATGGCGTACACCCGCATTGAGACGGCGCGGAGCAACGCGGCCATCTGGCTGTACAACATGAAGACGGGCGAGAAGACGCAGGTCATCAGCCCGATGTTTGCCGCGGGCTCGCCGGCGTTTGACCGCAAGGGCGATTGGCTGTACTACACCAGCCAGCAGTCCATCGGCAACCCGAAGTACTCCGACCTGGACACGACCTTCATTTACTCGGGCAGCGAGGTGCTGATGGCCGCGCCGCTGCGCAAGGACGTGAAGTGGCCGATCCTGCCGAAGAACGACGACGAGGTGATCAAGCCCGAGGACAAGAAGGCCGACGAGAAGAAGGACGACAAGAAGGACGAGCCCAAGAAGGATGACAAGAAGGAAGAGAAGAAGCCCGAGGCCGCCGCGGCGGACGATGGTGTGAGCGGCACGTGGTCGTGCAGCGTCACAGGCCAGCCGGAGGTGATCCCCGGCGGCACGGTTCCGTTTACCGCGACGTTGAAGCTGGACGGTGGCACGGTGACGGGCCGCGTTGTCAGTGCGATGGGTTCGGCCGATGTCAACGGGACCTTCGACAAGGCCACCAGCCAGCTGAAGTTCTCCTTTGGCATGGGCAAGGTGACTGTCACGATCGAGGGCAAGATCGAGGGTTCCTCGATCTCCGGCTCGTGGACGGCCGGCCAGATGACCGGCGCGGTCACCGGCACCCGCACCGCCAAGGGTGAGGGCAAGGCCGATGACAAGAAGGCCGATGAGAAGAAGGACGACAAGAAGTCCGGCAAGGACAAGAAGAAGGACGAGCCGGTCAAGATCGACTTTGACGGCTTTGAGGCCCGGGCGATGATGCTGCCCGTCGCCGCCGGCAACTTCGGCCAGGTTGCTGTGACCGAGGACAACAAGGTGCTGTACGTTCGCGCGGGCGGGCGTGGCGAGGGTGTTGCCCCGGGCATCAAGATCTTTGATCCCAAGGACGATGCCAAGGAAGAGAAGGCGGTCGTCTCCGGCGGCGGCTTTGAGCTTACGGCTGATGGCAAGAAGATCCTCGTCGGCACGACGATTCACGATGCCAGCGCCGGCGGCGGCAAGGCCCAGAGCGTGCCCACCGCGGGCACCCGCATGACCATCAACCCGCGCGAGGAGTGGAAGCAGATCGTCACCGACGCGTGGCGCATCTTCCGTGACTACTTCTATGAGCCCACCATGCACGGTGTGGACTGGCCCAAGGTCCGCGATCACTACGTCGGCATGGTTGATGATGCTTCCAGCCGCGAGGATGTCCAGTACATCATCGGTGAGATGATCAGCGAGCTCAACGTCGGTCACGCGTACGTGCAGGATCCGGGTGATGTCGAGGCTTCACCCGCGCCGGTTGGTGTGGGCATGCTCGGTGCTGACTACGAACTCGTTACCGAGGGCGGCGTCAAGGCCTATCGCATCAAGCGCATTCTCACCGGCGGCGTGTGGGATGCCGACGCCAAGGGCCCGCTGTCGATCCCCGGTGTGGACGTCAAGGCCGGCCAGTTCATTCTGGCGGTCAACGGCACGCCCATCGATACCAGCAAGGACATCTACGCCAGCTTCATTGCAACGGCT